>NZ_JAKOOW010000026.1:87877-115735 GCF_022288825.1 Kingella pumchi
AGCGTGCGCTGGCTGGCGCTGTCGCAATGCATCAGCGCCGTGCTGCATTACTTCGGCGCGCCCAGGCTGCCGCTGCGCGGCTATATTCTCGCCAGCGAAGCGCTGGCGCTGTCGACGCTGCTGGTGATGTACATTCCCGATCTCGCACCCTTGTCGCTGCTGTCGCGTACTGCTGGGCTATCTGGCCAGCCTGTTGGTGATGGGCATCGCCTATCTGCTCTTATTCGGCATCTTCGCCGCCGCCGGCTGGATCGATATGGAACAGGCTTTGCGCAATATGCAGCAGATGCAGCAGGCGCCGCCGGGGAATTGACGTATCGCAAGCAAGCCTTAATCTGTTTTCAGGCTGCCTGGAAAGGCAGCCTGAAAAAATTTATTTTGCCGGAATGGCGCTATATAATGACTGCCGTTTTCATTTTTGAGCAAAAAGGACGGTCTCCATGGCGCAGCAGAGCATCCAACGCGCAGACGCGCTTGCCCCCGGCAGCCAGCTTCACGTTTACATCGTATTGAAAGTGCTCGGTTCGGGCGCGTTCGGCATCACCTATCTGGCCGAACACATCCATCTGGGCTCGCAGCACGTTATCAAAGAATACCTGCCCGACAGCGGCGTGCGCGTCGAAGGGCTGACCGTCCAAGCCAAAAGCAGCAGCGATCAGGAGATTTTCAACTGGGGCCTGAACGGCTTTTTCAACGAAGCCAAACTGCTCTACGGCTTAAACCACCCCAACATCGTCAAAGTAACCGATCTTTTTGAAGCCAACGGCACGGCTTATTTCGTCATGCCCTATCTGAGCGGCATCACCCTGCACCAATGGATCAAAGACCACCCGCACGCGGGCGAAGCCGAGCTGCAAAGCATCTTCATCCCCCTGCTCGAAGGGCTCAAATACATCCACGAGCGCCAGCTTCTGCACCGCGACATCAAGCCCGAAAACATCTTCATCACCGAAAACCAAACCCCCGTGCTGATTGACTTCGGCGCCGCCCGTCAGGCAGTCGGCCAGAAAAGCCGCCCGCTCACCCAAATTCTCACCCCGCCGTTCGCGCCCATCGAGCAATACCACTCGCGCGATGTGTTCATGCCCGCGCTTGATTTGTACAGCCTCGGCGCCTGCATCTACCAAGCCGTTGCCCACCGCCTGATTGAAGAAGCCCCCGCCCGCATCGCCGGCGAAGACACCCAGCCCAAACTCGCCGGCAGCGAATACGAAAAACAATACAGCCACGCCTTTCTTGCCGCCGTCGATTACGCCCTGAATGTACGCGCCGAAAACCGTTTCCAAAGCGCGATGGACATGCAGCAGGCACTGCTCGGACAAAAAGAACTGCCGCCGCCCATTCAGGCTGCCCCTGCCTACAACGCCGCCCCCGCCACCCAGGCCGCCTACAACGGTGCGACAGCCGTTTACGGCGCGCCCCAAGCCGCCGCAGCCGCCGCCCCGCGTGCGAAAAACAAACTGCTGCTGTGGGGCGGCATCGGCGGCGGCCTTGCCGTACTGCTTGCCGTCATCGCCGCCTTCGCTCTCGGCGGCAAAGAGCAAGACTCCGACGAACCCGCGCAGACCGCTTCCGCCGTCCAAACCGCCGCCCCCGCCAACGACCCCATCGTTCTCCCGCCCGCCGACAACGGCGGCAGCCTGCCCGGGGAGCAGCCCGAGCAGCCGCAACAGCCCATGCCCGTCGGCGGCAACAGCAACACCGCCCAAATCGCCGCCCAAGTCGAAAAAATGAACCGCGAACTGCCCAAATCGCTCGGCGACGGCGTGCGCTGGGAAAAAGTCCTCTACGTCGAAGCCAGCAACACCATGATTATGCAGCTCACCCTCACCAAACTACGCCAGCGCGACCTCAGCAACGCCCAATTAGAGCAAATCAAATCCGCGCTCGGCCCCGAAATGGCGAAAACCTCCTGCCAAGACCCTAATGTCGCTCCATGGCTCACCAGCGGCGGCACACTGCTGGTAGCGTTTTACGACCGCAACAACAAACACTTGGTGGATGCAAGCATATCGGGCGCGGACTGCCGCCAATAGGCAGCCTGAAAACGGATTTGCGGGCTTTCGCCAAGTCCAAACCCGCAAGGCCGTCTGAAACCCGCTTTTCAGACGGCCTCTGCCAAGCAATAGTGAAGCGACACAGAAAGATACAAGGCAGCAAGCCGCAGACAGTACAAGTAGTACGAGGCTGGTTTACTTGGCATTTTTAATGCCTTAGCAAACCGCCCTCTTCGAGCTAAGGCGCAGCAACGCCGTAGATTTTTGTGTTGCTTCACTAAAAACACCCAAAGCAGCCTGAAAACCGGCAAGGCCGTCTGAAAAACCAAAACGGCAGATTCCGCATCGCACGCCCAAGCGTTCAGACGGCCTCCGCCCCAAGCAGCCTGAAACCAAGTCCGAAGGAATCCCCATGCAGCCCGATTTCCACCAAGCCCAGCACATCGGCCGCCGCGAAGAACAGCAGGACGCACTCGGCAACCTCGTTCTCGCCCCGCGCCACACCCTCTACGTCCTTGCCGACGGCATGGGCGGGCAGCAAGGCGGGCAAACCGCCGCCCGCGCCGTTGTCGCCGCCATCCTCGACCACTTCCACCGGCAAAACCCGCCCGCCGACAGCCGCGCGGCCGAAAACCAACTGCACGCCGCCCTTAGCGCCGCCAACCAAGCTCTCGCCCGCATCCTGCAAAGCCACCCCGAACTCGACGGCATGGGCAGCACCCTTATCGCCCTGATTGCCGATGAAAACACAGGCACATACAGCTACATCAGCGTCGGCGACAGCCCGCTCTACCTGCTGGAAAACGGCCGACTGCGCCGCATCAACGCCAACCACGCCTTCGCCGAAGACCTCAAACGCATGATAGCCGCCGGCGAAATCACCGCCGAAGAAGCCGAACGCCACCCCGCCCGCCATGCCGTTACCAGCGCCGTTACCGGCAAAGACATCGCCCATACCGACTGCCGCAGCGGCAGCCTGAACCCCGGCGACACCCTCCTGCTCGCCAGCGACGGCGTGCAAACCCTGTCTGACCGCGAAATCGAAGACACCCTCAACGCCGCCGCCGACCCCGAAGCCCAGGTGCAAGCCCTGATCAGCGTCGTCCTTGCCAAACAAAACCCCCATCAGGACAACACCTCCCTCATCCTCGTCCGCCACCCCGCCGACCCGTCCGCCCCCGCCACCCAAACCCTTCCCACCCAAGCCGCCCCCGCCGACAGGCAGCCTGAAAACGAACCGCGCCCGTCCGCCAAAAGCAGCCTGAAAGGCGTATTCGTCGGCTTCCTCCTCGGTGCCCTGCTGATCGGCGGACTGGTCTACCACCTCACCCGCCCGTCCGCCGCTTCCGAACCTGCCGCTTCCGAACCCGCCGCACAAAGCGCATCCGAAGCCGCCGCCTCCGAACCGGCCGTCCTGCCGCCTGCCGCCGCTTCCGAAACCCCCGCCTCCGAACCCGCCCCGCAATCCGCGTCCGAACCGCCCGCCGCCGCTAAACAAGAAAAAGGCGGCAAAAGCAAAACCCCGCCCCTGCCGCATATTTCCGAACCGCTGAGATAATATTACTAGGGACTATTCACATTTGGTATTGCGGTGGCTTTTACGCCATAAAACAGACTCTGCCGTGTTGCCAATCCTCGCAAGGTGTCCAACCTTGCTGCGGTTTGCGCCTTGCATAGCCTGTTTTCTGACCTAAAATCCACTGCGCAAACCAATTGTAAACAGCCCCTAGGCAGCCTGAAAACGGTTTCAGGCTGCCTCTGAATTAAAAACCTCCTGCTTGTCATACAAATAAAGGATTCCCCCATGAAACTCTGGCGCACGATTTTATTGTCCCTGTTTTTCGCCGCCGCCCCCACGGCGCAGGCCAACCAGCCCGATGTGCTCAAAGCCGCCGAATCGGTTTACCGCCTGTGGATAGGCGTACCGCTGCCGCCGCAGGTGGCCGCACAAATGGTCAACCAGCAGATGCTCTCTGAAATCAACGACAAAGGCTATGTGCGGATTATGACGCCGCAACAGCAGCTGCTCACCTTCTTCAAGCAAAACGGCCAGCTCTACCTGTTTGCCGGACACGGCTCGGGCTATCTGGTTTCCAATCAGGGGCATATCGTTACCAACGACCATGTGGCGAACGCCGATGTCGGCGAAATGGCGCAGCTGGGCAAGCCGCAGGTGTTTCTGGTGCGCAAAATCGCGCCGCAGCTGGAACTGATGTCCACCCAGCCCCTTGTAAGCGACAGCGCAAAGGACTTGAGCCTGTTGCAAGTGAACGGTCTGACCGGCAAACCGCTGCCGCTGGCCGACGGCAAATTCGTCCAGCCTACCCTGCCGGTATTTTCCATCGGCTTTCCCGGCGCGTCCGACGAAATCACCGCCGGCTACGGCTTCGGCGATCCGGACGCCTACATCCAGCCGGGCATTGCCGAAGGCAGCCTGAAACGCGAATTTAAAAACTACGGCAACCGCAGCTATTGGGAACACCATGCGCCCATCAGCGGCGGCAACAGCGGCGGCCCGCTGGTCAACCGCTGCGGCCAGGTGGTCGGTACCAACGAAGGCGCGCACAAACAGCAGATAAACACCGTGATCGCCGTATCCAATTCCGAACTCGTGCCTATGCTCAAAAGCCACAACGTCAGCTTTACCCAAGCGGCGGGCGAATGCGTGGACAGCGCCACCGCCGGCACGCGCCGCCAGCTGACGCTGCTTTACACCGGCATGGGCTTGCTGGTGCTGTTGGCGGCAGGCGGCGGCGTGTATCTGCTGCGGCTGAAAAAACAAGTGAAAGCAGGCAGCCATCCGCCGATCAATTCCCAACTCATCCGCAAAATCGTCGGCGCGCAACAGGCGCAGGCAGCGGCAGGCGGCGCGGGCAGCATCACCCTGACCCCGCTGGGCGGCGGCACACCCATCGTGCTCCGTGCGGGGCGCGCCCAAATCCTAGGACGCAGCGCACAGGCCGACATCGTCATCGACAAAGCCCAGATTTCCGGTCGCCACGTCCGCCTGCTGTTTGACGGCCGCAGCGTGCAGGCCGAAGACCTCGGCAGTACCAACGGCACCTACAGCAACGGCAGCAAAATCAGCCGCACCGTCCTCAACGCGGGCGACGTGCTGCAGCTGACCGCCGACCCCGCCGTCGCCCGTTTCAGCGTCGGTTCGCCCGCTTCAGACGGCCTCGGCGGCGACTGGGTGCTCGCACCCCTGTCTGCCGGACTGCCGAACATCGTATTGAGCGCAGGGCGCAGCGTAACCGTTGGACGCAGCCCCGATAACGACGTCGTCATCAACCGCCAGCAGATTTCCGGCCGCCACTGCCGCATCAGCGCCGATGCAGCGGGCAACATCACCATCGAAGACTGCCGGTCCACCAACGGCACCTTTGTTGACGATCTAGCCAAGCGCATCGACCGCGCCGCCCTGCGCTCCGGGCAGACCGTTTATCTCGCCAACCGCGACATCGCCTACCGCCTCACCCAGTCTTAAAAAGGAAACAGCCATGGCCATGAAACTGTGCGCCGCCGCCAAACACTACTACGACCCCGCCCTCTGTGCCGACTGCCCCTACTGCGGCGACGCAGGCCGTCTGAAAGCCGCCGCACCGCTTTCAGACGGCCTCACCGCCGCCGAACACACCGCCGTTCTCAGCGCACCCGCGCAGGACGTGCGCACGCAGATGGTTGCCGACCCGCATGCCGCCGATCAGACGGCGAAAACGCAAATCGTCGCCAACGCCGCCGAAGACAACGCGCGCAAAACCCACATCTTCGGCGCCAACCGCGACGCCGACCCCGAAGCCCGCGCCAAAGGCATGCGCGAACTGCCCGCCGCCGGCTGGCTGGTCATCACCGAAGGCGCAGGACGCGGCACCGACTTCCGCCTCGTGCGCGGCGCCAACCGCATCGGCCGCAGCGCAGAAATGGAAGTGTCGCTCGACTTCGGCAGCCGCAGCGACCCCGCCGTCAGCCGCGAAACCCACGCCGCCGTCATCTACGACCCGCACGCCAACGAATTTTTCGTCGAACGCGGCAGCAGCCGCAACCTGCCCCTGCTCAACGGCAGCACCATCCGCGGCGAACCCGTGCTGAAAAACCGCGACATTATCCAAGTCGGCGACACCAAACTGGTTTTCGTCGCCTTTTGCGGCGAAGGCTTTGCTTGGGAGTAACGGCGACGCGCTTTGCTGTTAAGCCCCGTAGGTCGGATACTCATATCCGACAAGCGTTTGCCCAACACCAACACAGGCAGCCTGAAAACTTTTCAGGCTGCCTTTTGCTGTTTGTTGCAGGGGTTGGATTAGGTGTTTTGTATTTTTGTGCGGGCGGATTCGGGTTTTCAGGCTGCTTTGGGAAGCATCCCCAAAGGCAGCCTGAAAAGCGTTTGAACCGCCTTAAAAATGGTTTTTCAATTCGCGCAGCAGTATGAATGCGGCTTCGGCATTGCCGGCAGGGCAGCCTGAAAGCTCGGCGGCGCGGGCTTGGACGGCGGGCAGGTGGCTGCGTAAAAAGGGATTGACGCGCTTTTCGTGCGCCAGCGAAACCGGCAGGCTGGGTATGGTGAGTGTGGTGGTGGCGCGGCGGATGTCGACGTTGTCCGGCTCGATATGTTCGGCAAAACGCAGGTTGGCGGCGGTGTATTCGTGGGCGGGGTAGAGCAGGGTAGAGTCGGGCAGGGCGGCGAGACGTGTCAGGCTGGTGTACAGCCATTCGGGGCGGCTGTCGGGGAAGACGCGGCCGCAGCCGGCGGAAAACAGGGTGTCGCCGGTAAAAACGTGGCGGCGCTTATCGAAGAGATAGCACAGATGGCCGGCGGTATGGCCGGGGGTGTGCCAGACTTCGGCGGTGAAGCCCTGCCAGACAATCAGGCTGCCTTCGCCGACGGTATCATCGGCGGCAGCAATATCGCTGCCGCCGCTGACGCGGCATTGGGGAAAGGCGGCGGCCAACTCGGCGATGCCGGCGGTGTGGTCGCCGTGGTGGTGGGTGATCCAGATATGCTCGAGCTGCAGGCTGTGTTGTTGCAGGTAGGCCAGCACGGGTTCGGCGGCGCCGGGGTCGATGCAGACGGCGCGGCCGCGGCTGGCGATCAGCCAGATATAGTTGTCGCTGAGTGCCGGCAGCGGGGTGATGGTGTAAGTCATGCGGTTTCGGCCAGCCAGAACTGCAGGGCAATCAGGGTTTTGGCGTCGCGGATGCTGCCGTCGTCCAGCGCGCGGCGGACGGCGGCACGGTCGAGCAGCACGGTTTCGACAAACTCGTCTTCGTCGGCCTCCAGCGTGCTGTCGGCGCTGATATTGACGGCGAGGTACAGGTGCATTTTTTCGTCGCAGAAACCGGGGGCGGTGTAGAACTCGGCGAGTTTTTCCACGCGCTCGGCGCGGTAGGGCGTTTCTTCGGCCAGCTCGCGCAGGGCGCAGACGGCGGGGTCTTCGCCGGCATCGAGTTTGCCGGCGGGCACTTCGAGCAGGGATTGGGCGGTGGCATGGCGCCATTGGCGCACCAGCACCACGCGCTTGTCGGCCGTTACCGCCAGCACGCAGGCGGCGCCGGGGTGGCGCACGACTACGCGCTCGGCTTCGTGGCCGTTGGGCAGGCGCACGCGGTCGCGGCAGATGTCGATAAAGCTGCCGCGGTACAGGGTTTCGCTGGCCAGCGGGGTTTCTTGCAGGGTGCTCATCGGGCGGCCTTTCTTGTTTTTCAGGCAGCCTGAAACGGTTTTCGCGCTTTCAGGCTGCCTGTGTTTGAACGAATGGACGGGTTTAATTGGCAACGCCGTTTTCGCTGCCGTTGTCAAACAGTGGATTGTGGCCGGGCAGATCGAGCGCATCGGCATAATCGGGCAGGGCGGCGTTTTCCGGCAGGATGTCGTGCAGCAGGCGGATGTTTTCCACTTGGCAGTCCACCATCAGATCGAGAAAGTCTTGCTGGATGATGCGGATGTCGTCGCGCGGCGACAGCGGCCAGGAGAAGACCTGGCTCATCAACGAATAGGCGGACTCGGCGGCATTGAAGCCGAACAAGAGCCTGCCGCCTTCCTGCGCCGCCATCACCACGCCGACGCGCGGGCTTTGCAGGCGCACCGAGCGGATAACGTTGGCAGAGAATACATCGAGCGCCATGCGCAGACGGGTGCGGCTGGCATCGGCCAGCGCGGAAAGCGGGCTGGCGGGGCTGAGCGGGTTGGTAAACAGGGTCATGTTTTCTTCGGCGAGATATTCCTGCCATACCTGCATCAGCGGCAGGGCGGCTTCGCGCAGGCTTTGGCCGAGTGCGGCTTGGATTTCGCGGCCGCCATAGCCCAGCGCGTAGAGCGCGTGCACCGACTGGTCTTGCGGGATGGCGGCGGCGGCGGCGGGCAGCGACGCGGCAAATTCGGCGGCGGCATCGCTGTTTTCTTTGGCGGCATACCAGTCGTCGGGTTTGATTTTGGCAAAGTCGTCGGAACGAATGAGCTGCGGCAGCCACACGGCGCGGGTCAGCGGGCGCAGCGCGGGATAGTTGGCCAGGCAGGCGTTGATCAGGGCTTCGGGGCAGCTGCTTTTGAGTTCGCCCGCTTTGTCGGCGCCGGCCACCACGATAACCGGCAGCGCGAACCACTGTAATTGTTCGTCGTTTTCAGGCTGCAGGGCTTCGTCCACGGTATCCATCAGCGCGGTGTAGATGTCGGGCGCGCCGGCCATGGTCATCGCCACCGACAGGCCGATGTAGTGGCGCAGGCCGAGCATCTGGGCGATTTGTTTTTTCAACTCGGCGCGCGCTTGTTCGGCGTCTTCTACCGATTCGGGGCGGGCGATGCGGGTGGCCAGCAGCAGTTTGTTGTTAACGGTGCGTTCGGGATAGGGGCGGGGGTCGGGCAGATAGGTGTGCGGCATGATGTGGCGGCTCTTGAAGCGAAAAGCCGCGATTGTATAGCGGATGCGGCGAATATTCCATATCGCCCTGATCCGCCTGCCTGCGGCGGGCAAACGGCGTTTTCAGGCAGCCTGAAAGCCCAAACCGCGCTGCTTTTCGGGTAGAATCCGCGCCTTTGCCAATCTTTACGGAAGTCCTTTTATGTACAGCCTGCTGCGCCCGTTTTTGTTTGCCATGGACGCCGAAAACGCCCACCACTTCACCTTCCGCCAGCTGCAACGCGCCTACTGCCTGGGGCTGCTGCCCGCCGTCAATCCCCAAACCGCGCCGACCAAGCTGATGGGGCTGGATCTGCCCAATCCGGTGGGGCTGGCGGCGGGGCTGGACAAAAACGGCGAGTATATCGACGCGCTGGCGGCGCTCGGTTTCGGCTTTATCGAAATCGGCACCGTTACCCCCAAGCCGCAGGCAGGCAATCCCAAACCGCGCCTGTTTCGCGCGCCCGAGCAGCTGGCGGTAGTCAACCGCATGGGTTTCAACAACGACGGCATCGACCGCATGATCGCCAATATCGAGCGCAGCCGCTTTAAGGGGGTGCTCGGCATCAATATCGGCAAAAACGCCGTTACCCCCTTGGAAAATGCTGCCGACGACTATCTGCTGTGCTTGGAAAAAGCCTATCCCCATGCGTCTTACATCACCGTCAATATTTCTTCGCCCAATACCAAAAACCTGCGCGACCTGCAGTCCGGCGACGAACTCTCGCGCCTGCTGGGCAGCCTGAAAGAGCGCCAGCAGCAGCTGCAGGGGCAGCACGGCCGCTATGTGCCGCTGGCGGTGAAAATCGCCCCCGATCTGGACGACGCGCAGATTGACGACATCGCCCGTATCGTTCCCGCCTGCGGCATCGACGCCGTTATCGCCACCAACACCACCATCGACAAAAGCGCGCTGGGCGCATCGCCGCTGGCGCAAGAAGCCGGCGGCCTAAGCGGCGCCCCCGTGTTCGCCCCCAGCAACCGCGTGCTGAAAAAACTGGCCGATGCTTTTGCCGGCAGCCTGCCGCTGATCGGTGTCGGCGGCATACTCAGCGGCGGCGACGCCAAACACAAACTCGATTTGGGCGCGACGGCGGTGCAGGTGTACAGCGGCATGGTTTACCGCGGGCCGGCGCTGGTCAAAGAATGTCTGGCCGCCTGCCGCTGATGTTTTTCAGGCAGCCTGAAAGGATTGCGCCATGAATTTTCTGCTGATCAGCATTGCCTGCAGCGTCGCCGTATCGGTGCTGCTCAAACTCGCCCGCAAAAACGGCATCGGCCTGACGCAGGCGGTGGCGGTGAACTATCCCGTTGCCGCGCTGCTGTCGCTGGTTTTTCTCAAGCCCGATTGGCACAACTGGCAAAGCGCGCTGCTGCCGCAAAGCTGGCTCTTGGCGCTGTTGGGCGTGCTGCTGCCGAGCGTGTTTGTGATTATGGGGCGCGCCGCCGAGCAGGCGGGTATTGTCAAAGCCGACGCCGCCCAGCGCCTGTCGCTGTTTCTGCCGGTGCTCGCCGCCTTTGTGCTGTTTGGCGAAACACTCAGCAGCAACAAAATCATCGGCATCGCCCTGGCCTTTGCCGCGCTGTGCTGCCTGCTTTACAAAGGGCGCGGCAGCGCCGCCGCCAAAGGCAGCGCCCCCCTGCTGCTGGGCGTATGGGCGGGCTACGGCGTTATCGACATCCTGCTCAAACAGCTCTCCAAAACCGCCGCCACCGCCGATTATTTAAGCGTAATGTTTGCGCTCGCCGCGCTGCTGATGGCCGGCTATCTCGTTGTGCGCCGCCAAAAATGGAGCCGGCGCGACATCGGCGGCGGCATTCTTTTGGGCTGCCTGAATTTCACCAATATCCTGTTTTACCTTAAAGCCCACAAAGCCTTTAAAGACGACCCGACGCTGGTGTTTACCGCCATGAATATGGGCGTGATTGTTACCGGCACGCTGGTCGGCACGCTGCTGTTACGCGAAAAAATCAGCGCCGTCAATGTCGCCGGCATCGTTCTCGCCCTTGCCGCCGTCGCCTGCCTGTCTTACTGGCCGCAGCTTGCCGCGTGGCTGGGGATGTAACTTGAAACGAAAAGGCAGCCTGAAAACCGTAAAACCGTTTTCAGGCTGCCTTTTTTCGCGTGAAAGCCGTTATAATCGCCAGCGTTAAAACCATTTGGGCAAGGAGTTTCATAATGAACAAAAAACTGATCGCCGCCATTGCGGCAGCCACCGCACTCAGCGCCTGCGGCACCAACGGCAACGGCGTGTCGCTGGGCATCGGCTTGGGCGGTTTCAGCCGTCATGTCGGCATCGGCACCAGCGTCAATATTCCCTTGGGCGGCCGGCAGGCCGATACCGACGAAAAGGGCGGTTTGCGCGTGATTGAAGAGCAGATCGTTACCTATTTCGATGCCGAAGGCCGCGCGACTGAACACGGCGTGAAGGGCGGCTATTACCGCCAGCTCTTGAAAAAGCAGTCCAAGCGCGATTATCTGGTGCAGGACTTTTATTTCGACGGCCAAAAACGCAGCGATCCGATGGTGATTGCCCGCGAAAACCTGTTTGTTTTCCGCGCCCACCCCGAAAACGGCGTGCTGACGGTTTACGCCATCAACGGCGCGGTGATGCAGCAGCAGAACTACCGCAACGGCCAGCCGGTATCGGTGGGACGCTAAATCCGGCGCAAAACAGGCAGCCTGAAAGACGCAAACGTTTTTCAGGCTGCCTGTTTGCTTGGTGCAGCCAAACCGTTTAAAAAAACTCGAAAAAAGCAGCCTGAAAGGTTTTCAGGCTGCTTTCGTATCTTCAGGCTGCCGCTGCTTGGGCAAGGCAGCCTGAAAGCCGCGTTTAGAATGTGTAGCGCACCGACGCGGTGAAGCTGCGCGGGGTGCCGTACACATGGATGTCGGGCATGGTTTTGTATTTTTTGTTGAAGATGTTGTCGGCATTCAGGCGCAGGCGCAGGTTTTTGCCGATTTGGTAGCTGGCCATCAGATCGACGGTGGCGTAGGCGCGCTGCGCCAATGCGGCGCGGGCTGCGGGTTCGGTTACTTCCGGCCGGTCGTCGGTGATAAAGCTCTGCCAGTTGAGGTTGCCGCCCACGGTTAGGCGATCGTTGATGTCGTAGCTGGTGAAGAATTTGACCAGATGCTCGGGGTAATAGACCGCTAGTTGTTTGCCGTCGCTGTCTTTGGTTTTGGCGCGGGTGTAGGAGGCGTTGAGCAGCCGGCGCTCGTTGATGCGGCCGTTGAGCGAGAGTTCCCAGCCGTTGGTGCGGGCGTGGTCGGCCGCGCGGTAATACTCTTTGCCGCTGGCATGTTGGCCGGCTTTGACGGGCAGCTTGCTCTTGCGGGTTTGGAACAAGGATGCGGCGGCATTGAGCCGGCTGCCGAACCAATCCGGCAGCCGCCCAAACAGGCCGTGTTTTTCAGGTAGCCACAAGTTTCAGGTAGCCTCCTGCCCGATGCAAAGGAGAAGTCGGAGTTAAGAGCCAAATTGAACCGACTGCCTGCACCTTTCCATACACCGGAGGCAAGATTGGGGAAACAAGCCAACTATCTGGCTGGATTGAATAAACAGCATATTCCTGCCGGATATATGCAAAGTATTATTAATTGCTTGCCAGCTGCCGCACCCGCAGGCTACCATGCCGCACATCAACGATACCGATACGACCCGATCCGGAGCGCAGATGAATTCCCCCGCGAACACGCCGTACCGCCGAACCATACAGCAACACCGCTGCCGCCAGCATGGCCTTCATGCTGCGCACAGCGGTGTTGTTGTTTGACGGATGCGGATGGGCAAGAGGCTACCTGAAAACAAGCGGTGAAGATTAGTTAAAGAGCAAAGGAAAGGTTTTCAGGTAGCCTCAAGAAGGGAAGGCGCCTACCGAAAGGCTACCTGAAAACACCACGGCAAAGCCAAAACCCAGCCTATAAATTTCAACCACTGAATACCACCCAATACTTCAAGGAAACAAACCCATGTTCACACCAAGCGACCTAGGCAAGCTGATAGTTTGGGGCGGGCTGCTGGGTATTGCTTTGGTCACCATCATTGCCATGGCTATCGGGTTCAAATTCACAGCCCGAAAAAACCGGCTTTGGGTAGGCCTGTTGATTGCGGTAGCAGTGCCTTATTCGTGCATTTCGCCGCTGGTGCACGAGCTTAAGCGGGATCAGCAGAAAGCTGCTGAGAAAGAAGCAGAATGGCGCAAACGCTACGAGCCCGCCAAAGCCCGCTTCGACCAACTGTGCCAAAACGCCGGCGAGAAGATCTACCGCACGGCGGACAATGTGGAAGGCATTCTGCTGCTGAAAGTGCGCGGGGATGACGAGAAATATCAGAGTAACCGCTACAATCCGCTGAAAGACCAGATGTGGGAGGATGCGGCGGTGGCAAGTGAATTCGAGCGAGAGGAGTATGTTGCCAGCTTTTTGCCATATTTTTCCCGTGCCCATTATGATTATGTTGATGTATTGCAAAAAGACGGTTCTATCATCCGCTATAGTGGTGATTGGCATATGTCAGACAAACCGTTTAATCAAGAGACTAATCCAGCACATCCTGCCCGCTACGCAGTTACCTATGAGAATGATGTTTCTTGGGAAAACCGGAAACATTGGATAGCGGGAACAACCATCAAGATTATCGATACCCAAACTAACACACTGATGGCTGAAAAAACAATGTATGTTTTTGTGCCGGAATTAGGCTATTCCAAATTTGAGCAAAATCCGAATCCTTGGGGTAGAGGGGAAAGATGCCGTCCTAATGAAAATTCCTATGAACAGAGAACCAGTACATTTGTAAAAAGAGTTTTACTTTCACCATCATTCAAACCGGAGACTAAAAATGACTAATCAACAACAAAATACTAATACCAATCCTGCAACTATTTTAGAGTTTGCTAGATTACAGTTGGCAGCAGAAGTTTTATATGATCTTAAAAATGCTATACCTAACTGGGAAATTACGGTTGATAACCCAAATATAGGGAACTTATCCTTTGATAATCTAATAACCAAGAAGCGCTTACAGTCTGGTAATGATCATAACAGTAAGTTTACCGAGGCTGATGCAGAAGAATTTGATGAAAACTGGGAGATGGTGGCGCATATTGCCAATACCACTACCGGATTTTCAGGTAGCCTGTTCAGAGCCAAGAAGGATATTCCAGGTACGGATATTAAAAAAGGAGATCTAACCATTTCCTTCCGCAGTACTGAGTTTGTGGATGATGCCACCCGGGATTCACAAGCCACCAACACCTTTGAAATCGCCGATCGCGGCTGGGCGTTCGGACAGATCAGCGATATGGTGCGCTGGGTGCGGCTATTGCAGGAAAGAGGGGTGATCGATAGGAAATTAAATGTTACCAGTTATAGTTCGGATTATACAAATAAAGAATATTTGATATAGATTTATGAATAAATGGTAAAATATGAAAAAACTAAACTTACAAGATAATGTATATAAATCAATAACAAATATGGTAATACTATTGTTGATAGGATGTAATATGCAGGATAGTGTAAAAGATAATCAGGAGCAAGTTATGATAATAATCAATTCAGCTCTCAAGGTTCTGATCGTGAAGCAGCAAGAGCGGATTCTATAGCAATAGAACGCTGCCGTAAGCAATTGCACCGAGCAACCGATCAAGATGATTTAATCCAACAGATGTATTATACCGCCTTAAGAGATGATTGCCTCTATTCGATGGATTTAGAAGAGCTGCAGAAAATTTGGGATATTCCAGTCCTTAAGGGAGGAGATGCTTATCCTTCTAGTTCTAGATTGGGAATATGGGTAAATAAAACAGATAACTTTACAATCTATCCAATATTAACTAATTCTTATACGGAATATGAGCAAAATGTAAAACCGAAATCTATGTTTATAGATAATAATTTCCCATCATTCTTGCCTAGGCCTATTGTTATAGATAAAACCGAAGAAATGTTAAACTCAGAACCTCTAACAGACGGGGTAATAGATTATGATTATAAATCCAATAAGTTTACCCAACCGGGATTTATTCAGGCTGGTTTCCGTTATATATGGAAAAGAGGAAACCGTGAAATGGAGGCAGTTAACTTATATGGGTCCATTATTAAGATAAAGTTTAGTACCAGATAGTTGTTGCATTATTATAAATAGTTTTATTTGATATATTTTATATGTTTGGAGTTTGTTATGATTAGCTTAACAGAAAAGCAAGAAAATGCCTTGAATGATTTAAAAAATATAGGCTTCAGTCAATCAGATTTAGATAGAATAAGAAATAATAGTTTATTACTATCTCAGAAGGCAAAGCGAAAGGGTAGCAAAGGCGACGCGGCTTTATACACTACTGCTGATTTTTGCCCGATACAAAAATTCCCGCCTTTGTTTGGCGGGAATTGAAATGATGTTGCACAGAGTGCAATAAATAAAATTGGGATTTTTCGCAGGAATGCGGTGGATTTTTCGCGGCGGGCTTCAGAAACCCGGCACAAAAAAGCAGCCTGAAAACTTTTCAGGCTGCTTTTTTGCGCTTTCAGGCTGCTTAACGGCGGGCAGCCTGAAAGCTGCCGCTACCGTGGCGGGTGTTATTTGCCGCTGGCTAGAAACAGCCGGTAGGCGGCGTTGTCGGTTTGCTCTTCGTAAACATAACCGAGCTGCTCGAGAAAGGCATCGAAAGCCTGGGCATCGGCGGGCGGGACGTCGATGGCGACCAGTATCCGCCCGTAGTCGGCGCCGTGGTTGCGGTAGTGGAACAGGCTGATGTTCCAGCCGGTTTGCAGCTGGTCGAGAAAGCGGGCAAGCGCGCCGGGGCGCTCGGGAAACTCGAAGCTGATCAGCCGCTCGTTGGCAACGTTGCGGGTGCGGCCGCCGACCATATAGCGCAGGTGGACTTTGGCCATTTCGTCGTCACTCAAATCGATATTGGGCAGGCGGGCGGCGGACAGCTCGCTGCTGATGCGGGCGATGTCGGAAGCGCCGGCAGCCTGAATGCCGACGAAAATATGCGCGACTTCGGGATCGCCGTAGCGGTAGTTGAATTCGGTGATGTTGCGCGAGCCGAGCACTTTGATGAATTCGCGGAAGCTGCCGGGGCGCTCGGGAATGGAAACGGCGAAAATCGCTTCGTTGCCTTCGCTCAATTCGCTGCGCTCGGAAACGTGGCGCAGGCGGTGGAAATTGATATTGGCGCCGCTGGTAATGGCGGCAAGGGTCTGGCCGTGCACGCCGTTGCGGGCGATATAGGCTTTGAGCCCCGCCAGCGCCAGCGCGCCGGAGGGCTCGCAAATGCTGCGGGTATCGTCAAAAATATCTTTGAGCGCGCTGCACACGGCATCGGTATCGACGGTGATGATGTCGTCCAACAAATCGCGGCACATGCGGAAAGTCTCTTCGCCCACCAGCTTGACGGCGGTGCCGTCGGCAAACAGGCCGACGTCTTTGAGCGCCACGCGCTCGCCGGCGGCCACGGAAACTTTCATCGCGCAGGAATCGTTGGTCTGCACGCCGATCACTTTGATTTCGGGGCGCACCTGTTTGATAAACGCCGCCACACCCGCCGCCAGCCCGCCGCCGCCGATGGGCACGAATACCGCGTCCAGATACTTGGGATGCTGGCGGACGATTTCCATGCCCACCGTGCCCTGGCCGGCGATCACATCGGGATCGTCAAAAGGCGGGATATAGGTTTTGCCGCTTTCGGCCACCAGCTTCATGGCGTGCTCGTAGGCATCGCTGTAGGAGACGCCGGCCAGCACCACTTCGCCGCCGCGGGCGCGCACGGCGTCGATTTTGATCTGCGGCGAGGTTTCCGGCATCACGATGGTGGCCTGGCAGCCGAGCAGCTGCGCCGACATCGCCACCCCCTGCGCGTGGTTGCCGGCGCTGGCGGCGATCACGCCTTTTTGCAGCGCTTCGGGCGGCAGCTTGGCCATTTTGTTGTAGGCGCCGCGGATTTTGAAGGAAAACACCGGCTGCAAATCTTCGCGCTTGAGCAGGATGGTGTTGCCGGTGCGCCGCGACAGGTTGGCGGCGGTTTCAAGCGGGGTTTCGACTGCGGCGTCGTATACCGCGGCGGTCAGGATGCGGATCAGATAGTCGGCATATTGGGGGTAGTGGTTGATGTTCATATCGGCTGTTTCGGCGCTTGGCAAAAAAGGCGCAACCTTAACGCCGCCGCCGCTTCGGCGCAAGTCTTGCCGCCGCCGTTTGACCGCCGCGCTACACTTTCAGGCTGCCTGCGCCGCCAAGCAGCCTGAAAGACGGAGCTGCAGCGGCGCCGGCGCAGACGCCAAAGCGCTTCTTGGGCTATAATCGCGGCTCGTTTTCCCGGCGGCTGCTGCGAAAGTGTTTGAGCCAAAGTTTGAATCGGGCTTTCAGGCTGCCTATTTGAAACTTGAGACGAAAGGAAATCAGCCATGTTGTTTCTGCTTATCGTTTTGCCGGTTGCCATCGGTTTCGCCTGCCTGAAACTGCTGGATTCCAAACAATGGCTCCAGGCCATGATCGCCAGCGCGCTGCTGTTTTGCATTGCCGCCGGCTGGTGGTTCAAGCAGCCGTTTTTCGGCCTGTTTATCGGTGTGTGGGTGTTTGCCGCTTTCTTTTTGCCGTGGATTATTATGCTGTGGCTTGACGACCAGCCTTTCCCCAAAATCGACCTGCATGAAATGTGGAACCGCCCGTTTATGCTGCTCGATAAGAAAACCGATGTGATTGACGAGCTGTGGGGCGGCGCCGGCGAAGAAGATGCTGTTGAACCGCCCTCTGCCAAAGAGCGCAAACTGCGCAGCTACAAGCGCTAAAGCCGTTTGTTTTTTCAGGCTGCCCGAGAGCAAAGGTTTTCGGGCAGCCTGAAAGCGTAACGGGCGCCCGCCCTGCTGCCGGCCAAAGGTTCAAAATCGAAAACGAAATCCTGATGCGCCCCAAGCCGAAACTTCCGCCAACCGCCCGCAATCCGCTCCCGTAAACCAAGAAACTCCCGACATGGAAAAACACTTCTTCGCCGCTCTTCTCTGCACCCTTGCCGCCAGCGCCGCCGCCCGACAGTACGCCGTCGATATCGACGACGGCATCACCGGCACGGCCGACATCCAAGGCAGCCGCTTCAAGATCGAATCCATCCGCAGCATCTACCGCGGCCAATGCAAACTCGAAGGCCGCATCAAAAACGGCAGCTGGCGCGACGGCCGAGGCTGCGTCGTCCGCTTCGCATTCGGCGGCAAAAACCAAGAAAAGCTCACCGTCACCCCCGAAGGCGAATGCAGCCGCTACTGCGGCGAGGACGGCAGCTTCAAAGCCACATATAACGCCATCCCCGCCCTGTGCACCCCGCAAGGCAGCCGGGCTGCCGAGCAGCGTTTTCAGGCTGCCTACCGCGCCCAACGCTACACCGAGGCCCTGGAAATCAAAAAACGATACGTCGAACAATGCGATCGTTTCGCCACCGACGCATCCCGAATCAAAATCTACAACGATCTGGCCGACAGTTACCTGCACACCGGCGACAAAGCCGCCTGCCGCCGCACCCTTGCCGAGATTGCGTACCGCTTCGCGCTCGGAGTCCACCCCTCTTTCTACGCAGGCGAACACTTTCCCCGCGAACAGAAACGCTATGAAGCAACAACCCAAGCCTGCGCCGAATAAAGCCGCACGGCCAAGGCAGCCTGAAAGCCCGTTTTCCGTTTTCAGGCTGCCTATACCCGTTTAAACCGTTTCCGAAGCCATGATTAAAACCGACAGAATCCGTAAGTCCCTGCCCGTGCCAAGCATGTCCCGAACCCTGAATATCCTGCTGCTTGCCGCGCTTGCCGGCGCGCTGGCGCTGCCTGCCGCCGCCGCGCCGCGGGTAAAGCAGAAAATCCGCCCCCAAGCCGCGCCAACGGCGTCTGCCCCTGCCCCTGCTGCATCCACGCCGGCTGCGTCTGAAACGGCACCGCCTGCCGCGTCCGCTGCTGTCCCGAGTGTTGCCGCCCCCGCCGTCCACCGGCCGCAGCCCTTGCCGGAAATCGCCGCCACCGCCTATGCGGTGCAGGATTTGCAAAGCGGGCAGGTGCTGGCGGAAAAAAACTGGGAAACGCCGATCGAGCCGGCTTCGCTCACCAAGCTGATGACCGCCTATCTGGTTTTCAAAGCGCTGCAGGAAGGCAGCCTGAAACCGGAGCAGACGGTTACCGTGTCCGCACGCAGCTGGGGCACCGACGGCCCGCGGATGCTGCTGCTGAAAGATTCGCAGGTGAGCATTGCCGACCTGGTCAAGGGGCTGGTGGTGCAGCAGAGCAACGATGCGGCGGTGGCGCTGGCCGAAGCGGTGGCCGGCAGCGAAGAGCAGTTTGTCGAAATGATGAATGCCGAAGCCAAGCGGCTGGGCATGGCGCAAACCCGTTTTGAAAACAGCACCGGCCTGCACGGCGAGCAGCACTTGAGCAGCGCCAAAGACCTGCTGATACTCGCCGCGGCGCTGATGCGCGACTTCCCGCCGCAGTATTACCAGATTTACTCGATCAAATCCTTTACCTACAACGGCATCACCCAGCCCAACCGCAACCTGCTGCTGTTTCGAGATCCGGCGGTGGACGGCATTGCCGGCGGTTACGGCGGCAGCGCCGGCTACCATCTGATCGCTTCGAGCAAACGCAACGGCCGCCGCGTGGTGGCGTTGGTGGCCGGCGCCGCCAGCCCCGAAGCGCGCGCCACCGAAAGCAGCAAGCTCTTAAACTACGCGCTGCAGGAATTCGATACCGTGCTGCTGTACCGCGCCGGCGAAAAAGCGGCCGAGATTCCGGTGTCCGGCGGTGCCGCACCCGCCGTGGCCGCCGGTTTCGAGCAGGATCTGTACCTGAGCATCCCGCGCAGCCGCGACGGCGTCAAAATCGAAATCGAAAGCCGCCGACCGCTCGCCGCCCCGCTGGACAAAGGGCAGCCGCTGGGCACGTTGCGGCTCAAATCCGGTAGCCGCGTGCTGGCCGAACGGCCGCTGGTTGTGGTTGCCGCCATGCCGCAGGCCGGCTTTTGGGGGCGCATCAAGCAGCTCTTCTCATAGCGCCTTTCAGGCTGCCTGAAAGGCGAAATCCCGTTATAATGCACCGCTTTTTACCGCCGCCGCCGCGCGCGCGGTTCAACCTCCACACTTAAAGGACAGCAAACATGGGCTTTTTACAAGGCAAGAAAATCCTCATCACCGGCATGATTTCCGACCGCTCCATCGCCTACGGCATCGCCAAAGCCTGCCACGAGCAGGGCGCCGAGCTGGCGTTTACCTATGTGGTGGACAAACTCGAAGACCGCGTGCGCAAGCTGGCCGAAGGCTTCGGCTCCAAGCTGGTGTTCCGCTGCGACGTGCAAAACGACGAAGAAATCGCCCGCGTGTTCGCCGATTTGGGCCAGTCGTGGGACGGCCTCGACGGCCTGGTTCACGCCATCGCCTTCGCCCCCAAAGAAGCGCTGTCCGGCGATTTTCTCGACAGCATCAGCCGCGAAGCCTTCAACACCGCCCACGAAATCTCCGCCTACAGCCTGCCGGCGCTGGCCAAAGCCGCCCGCCCGATGATGCAGGGGCGCAAAGCCTCCATCGTCGCACTCTCCTACCTGGGCGCCGTGCGCGCGATTCCCAACTACAACGTAATGGGCATGGCCAAAGCCAGCCTGGAAGCCGGCATCCGCTTCACCGCGTCCTGCCTCGGTAAAGAAGGCATCCGCTGCAACGGCATTTCCGCCGGCCCAATCAAAACCCTCGCCGCCGCCGGCATCGCCGACTTCGGCCGCCTGCTCGGACACGTTGCCGAACAAAACCCGCTACGCCGCAACGTAACCGCCGACGAAGTTGGCACCGCCGCCGCCTTCCTGCTCTCCGATCTGGCCTCCGGCATCACCGGCGAAATCACCTATGTGGACGGCGGTTACAGCATCAACGCGCTCAACGAAAACTAAACCCGCCTTCAGGCAGCTTGAATGCCGCCGCCTTTTTCAGGCTGCCCGCGCCGCTTCAACGGCTGCTCGGGCAGCCTGAAAACTTTGAGGCGGCCTGAAAGTGCCGGTTTCGTGCCGGCCTGAATGTTCAGGCTGCTTGGTAACAGCCTTGCCGGCCATTCCCCAAGCAGCCTGAAAACAGCAAACCCTTTTCCCGCCATTGCTCTTGCGCGGGAAAAGGGTTTTTTCAAGCAGCCTGAAAAGCCAAAACGGGCTTTCAGGCTGCCTGGGATGGGCTGTCAAACTACTTCGTTTTCCTCTTGCCGAACCCAGCCGTGCAGCCCCTGTTCCAGCCATGTTGCGCCGTGGCGCTGCCACAGGCTGTTATCGGCATAGGCCAGAAGCGGCAGGGAAGTGCCGTTTTGCAGGCAGGTGTTTAGGGCGGCGGCATCCTTATCGTTATCGACGCGCCACAGCAGCACATCGGCATCTTGGGCAGCCTGAAACTCGGCGAGGCTGGAAACGGCTACCCACACAGTTTTACCCGCGGGCAGCCGGCCGAGCGTTTGCAGTTCGGCATAATCGAGCACGATATTGGCATGGGCGTCCGATGATAAACGATAGGGAACGACGCGGTATTCCTGCCCGCCGCGGCAGCCTGAAAAACCGGTTTTCAGGCTGCCGAAAAGCTGCGGCGGAATGGCCAGCGCAGCCAACAGCGCCTGATTGGCGGGCAGCATCGGTTCGACGGTGTAGCGGCCGGCCTGCTGCCATGCCCAGCGCTGGCCTTCGCGGGCTTCAGGCTGCCCGCGCCAGCCCTCGGGCGCAATGCGGAAAAAATACAGGTTCACCAGCGCGTGTTCGTAGCGGTGGATTTTGACCAGCCACGGACGGGCGCTCAGAATTTCGATGCCCAGCTCTTCGGCAAACTCGCGCTTGAGCGCCTGCAACGGCGTTTCGCCGGCTTCGATTTTGCCGCCGGCAAATTCCCAGTAGCCGGCGTAGGGCTTGCCCTCGGGGCGGGACGACAGCAGAAACTCGCCGGCATCGTTTTCGACTATGCCGGCGGCCACGCGGATTTCGGGAACGCCTGCCATTACGGCGCTCCGTGCGATTCGGGATTGGCCAGCCAGGCGCTTTCGCTTTTGCCGCTGTAAAACTCTTCCTTCCAAATCGGCACCTGGGCTTTGACGGTGTCGATAATAAAGCGGCAGGCGGCAAAACCGGCGTCGCGGTGGCCGGCGGCGACGCCCACCCATACCGCCATCTCGCCTACTTCCAAGCGGCCGTAGCGGTGCACGCAAACGGCATCGGCAATGGCAAAGCGGCGTTTGGCTTCGGCAATCACTTCGTTGCCGGCGTTGAGTGCCAGCTCGCGGTAGGCGCTGTACACCAGATATTCGACGCGGCTGCCTTCGTTTTGGCGGCGCACCCAGCCCTCGAAGCAGTTGAAGGCGCCGCAGTTTTCGTTGCCCAGCAGCCGCGCGCGCAGGGCGGCGGCGTCGATGGCGGATTCGGTCAGATCAAACATTTCAGCCTCCTGCCACCGGCGGGATAAAGGCCAGGATGTCGCCGGCTTTCAGCGCGGTGTCCCAAGCGGCAAATTGGTGGTTGACGGCGCAGCGCAGGCGCTCTTGCGGCAGGGCAAAGCCGTGTTGCGCGGCCAGGCGCTGATATACGACGGCGGCGGTTTCGCCGTTATTCAGAACAACGGTTTCGCTTTCGCGACCGGCCGCTTCGCGCAGGGCGGCGAAGTAGAGCACTTGGATTTCAGCGGCTGAAGTCATGTTTGCCTCCGGATTTGTGCAGCAGGCGCACGTCTTGGATTTCGATGTCGTGGCTGAGTGCTTTGGTCATGTCGTACACGGTAAGCGCGGCTACGGTTACGGCGGTGAGCGCTTCCATTTCGACGCCGGTTTTGTGGGTAACGGCCACTTCGGCGGTGATATTCAGGCTGTAGGTGGCGTCGTCGTATTCGAGCTCCAGCTTGCAGCGCTCGAGCATCATCGGGTGGCACATCGGAATCAGCGCGGCGGTATTCTTGGCGGCCATAATGCCGGCGATGCGGGCAACTTCGGTAATCGCGCCTTTGGCGGTTTGGCCGTTGGCAGCCTGAATCTGGGCATAGGTCTGCGGCGGGAACAGTACCCGCGCGCCGGCTTGGGCCACGCGGCGGGTTACGGCTTTGTCGCCGACATCGACCATACGGCTTTTGCCTTGTTCGTCCAAATGGGTAAGCGACATGGCTTTCCTTTCTAAAACGGTGGGAATGCTTACAGCAGGCGCTCGGGCGCGGGGCTGTCGGCCAGCACCTGCGCGCTCAGATAGGCCTGAACGCTTTCTTTGATTTCAAAACGGTCTTTATGCTGCACTTCTTGCGGCAGCAGTGGCGGCGGAATATCGACGCTGACGCGGATTTCCGGCAGCGACACCACCTGCCACAGCGAGCGGATCAGGCCGACGTGGGCAAAGGAAACCGCTTCGGTGCGGCGACCGCCGGCGTAATAGCGCATCGCCACCGGCTGCACCGCGCAGCCGCTGTTGATGGCAGCCTGAAACAGCGCGGCTTTGAGCGGCAGCACGCCGTTGCCCAAAGACGTGCGCGCTTCGGGGAAAAAGCAGACATTGCCGCCGGCTTTGAGCGTCTCGCTCATGGCGGCGGTGATGGGGTCGATGTCTTTGCGGTTGCTGCGGTCGATAAACACCGTGCCGGCGTTGCGCACCGCCGCGCCGATCAGCGGCCAGCCGGCCAGCTCTTTCATAGCGATAAAGCTCGACGGATAAAACAGGCTGACCACGAAAATATCCAGCCACGAGATATGGTTGGGCGTAACCAGCAGGCTGCCTGAATATTCGGGCGGCGGATTGGGCGCATCGACGCGCACATTGAGCAGCTGCAGGCATCGCGCGCTGGCATCGCGCAGAATGCGGTTGCGCTCGGCCAGGGTAAAACCATCCAGCCGGCGCAGGCGGGCGGCGGTGGCGAAAAACCAGCCGATCAGGCGGAAAATGCGGATAAAACGGGTAAAGAAGCGGGTTTTGGCAGCCATGCAGACAATCGGGCGGAGAGCAAAAAGTGCGCATGATGCAGGCTTTGCCTGCCGCTGGCAAGTGCGCCGCCGCCGGCAAAGGCTATGCCGGCGATAGCGGCGGCGCGGGCAAAAGTTTTCAGGCTGCCTGAAACGGAATCAGGCAGCCTGAAAAGCGCAAAACGGTGTTTTAGGGCTGCAGGCACAGCTTAAGCCAGATGGCCTGCTGCTCGGGATTCAAAAGCTGGAAAAACTCGTGGTAAAACTGCAGTTCGGCCACGGTGTTTTGGATATCGGTTTCATAGCGCGCCTGGGCGATGCGCTGGGCGTGATGGACATCGAAAGTGTTTTTTTCAAACAGCGGCACCAAAGGCACTTGGTGGTTGTGGCGGCTGTCGCGGCTGATGCGTCCGAGCGCCGATTTGTAGCGCTTACGCAGACCCTGCATCTCGGACATCTGCTGGCTGCTGAGCTTGAGAATGCGCAGGTTGCAGTTGGGGCGGATGTCCGCGGCAAAGGCAGCATGCGGCAGCAGCAGAAAAACACCGACCGCCAGCAGGCGGCAGAAAGGAGCGAATCGAAAAAGCATGGATCAGCCTGTATTTTATTAAACCTTTGCAAACGGCAAAGCGGCATGTGCGTGTGATAGTTGGTTCAGCCGCAAGCGCGGCATATTCTATGCCCAAATCCGCACACGGGCAAATAAAATGCCGCCCGCAGGCGCTTGGGGCGCCGCATTGTTCCGCAGATGCTCGCCAGCCGCCGCCGGCGTGCCGCGGTTGCCGCCGCGGGGCGAACTGGGTATGCTAGGGCGCGTTGGCATCCGACTTTTGAAGCGGATTTTGCGGCATAAAACGGCAGATGGAAGGCAAAAATGCGAGCCTATGCTCCCATAGGCAAGTATTTTTAACGCGGCAGATGCCGTTTTAGGACGTAAAAGCCGCCAAAATGTTGATTGCTGACGCGCCCCAGAGCTTACATAACTTTACCGTATCCGAAAACCACACAGGACACACCGCATGACCCGCTACCGCATCGCCCCCAGCATTCTTGCCGCCGATTTCGCCCGCCTGGGCGAAGAAGTGAGCGACGTGATTGCCGCCGGCGCCGACCTTATCCATTTTGATGTAATGGACAACCACTACGTTCCCAATCTCACCTTCGGGCCGATGGTCTGCGCCGCCATCAAGCCCTACGCCAGCGTGCCGGTGGACGTGCATCTGATGGTCGAGCCGGTGGACGCACTGATCGAAGCCTTTATCGGCGCCGGTGCCGACATCATTACCTTCCACCCCGAAGCCAGCCACCACATCGACCGCAGTCTGGCGCTGATTAAAAACGCCGGCCGCCAAGCCGGGCTGGTGCTTAATCCCGCCACGCCGCCGCAGGTGCTGGAGCATGTTTTCGACAAGCTCGACATGGTGCTGCTGATGTCGGTGAACCCCGGCTTCGGCGGCCAGGCCTTTATCCCGCATACGCTCGACAAACTGCGCCAAGTGCGCACCATGCTCGATGCTTATCGGGCGCACAGCGGCCGCCGCATCGCGCTGGAAGTGGACGGCGGCATCAAAACCGCCAACATCGCCGCCGCCGCCGCCGCCGGCGCCGATACCTTTGTCGCCGGTTCCGCCATTTTCGGCGCCGCAGACTACGCCGCTGAAATCGCCGCCATGCGCCGCGAGCTGGCGGCGGTATAACCGGCATGACCGGATAACTTTTCCGTTTTTCAGGCTGCCTGAAAAACCAAAGCAGCCTGAAAATCCCAAAAACAAGGAGCGCACCATGAACGGCCACATTCTGCTGCTGCACGGCATCCATATGCACGCTTGGACCATGCTGCCTTTTGCCCTGCTGCTGCGCCGCTACGCCTACAGCACCGCCACTTTCGGCTATTACAGCGTCTGGCAGGACTACCGCCACCACTGCGATGCGCTGGCCGAGCGCACGGAAGCTTTTTTCAGGCTGCATCCCGACGAGCCGCTGCACTTTGTCGGCCACAGCCTGGGCGGGCTGGTGCTGCGCCATTTTGCCGCCGCGCGGCCGGATTTGGTGCGCGGCCGCATCGTTACGCTCGGCACGCCGCACCAGGGCAGCGCCACCGCCGCCGCCATCCGAGCCCGTCATGTCGGCGTGCCGCTGCTCGGGCGTGCTTATCACGACTTGCTTGACGGCAATCTGCCATCGCTGCCGGCAGGCATCGAGCTGGGCAGCATTGCCGGCAACCGGCCGCTGGGCATCGGCCATCTGGTCGGACTGGAAGGCGAAAACGACGGCACCGTGCTGTGCGCCGAAACCCATTGCGTAGGCATGGCCGACCACATTGTGCTGCCGGTTTCGCACACCGCGATGATTGCCGACAAAGAAGCCGCCGCCCAAACCGCCGCCTTTTTGCGCAGCGGCCGTTTCGACCATGAGCGCTTAAAACACAAAGCAGCCTGAAAACATCCGCCCTGCCCATCCACCGCCCTTAGGAGCCGCCCATGATTAACCGTGAAGACCCCTTAATCCGCCAACTGGCCGCCGCCGAACCCGTGCTGTGGCGCAATCCGAACATCGCCCCCGCCGCCCAGGCGCTCGCTGATGTCGGCCTGAGCGCCGCCGACGTGGCCGATGCCGCCGCGCGGCTGCAGCGTTTTGCCCCCTATATCCGCGCCGTGTTTCCCGCCACCGCCGCAGCCGATGGCCTGATCGAAAGCCCGCTCTACCGCACGCCCAAATTGCAGGAAGCGCTGCATCTCAAGAGCGATTTGTGGATTAAGGCAGACAGCGAACTGCCGGTTTCCGGCTCGATCAAAGCGCGCGGCGGCATTTACGAAGTGTTGCAGCACGCCGAAGCGCTGGCACTGCAGCACGGCCTGCTGCGCGAGGGCGATAACTACGCCAAGCTCGACAGCGAAGAAGCGCGGCAGTTTTTCCGCCGCTATACCGTCGCCGTCGGTTCCACCGGCAATCTGGGGCTTTCCATCGGCATTATGGCCGCCAAACTCGGCTTTCAGGCTGCCGTGCACATGTCCGCCGACGCCCGCCAATGGAAAAAAGACAAACTGCGCGCCAACGGCGTCAGCGTTTACGAATACGCCGGCGACTACGGCGAAGCGGTTGCCGCCGGCCGCGCCCAAGCCGAGCAAGACCCCTATGCCTATTTTGTCGATGACGAAAACTCGCGCCACCTGTTTCTCGGCTACGCCGTTGCCGGCGAACGGCTCAAAGCGCAATGCGCCGAACAGGGATTGCGCGTCGATGCCGAACATCCGCTGTATGTCTATCTGCCCTGCGGCGTCGGCGGCGGCCCCGGCGGCGTTGCCTTCGGGCTGAAACTCGCCTTTGGCGACGCCGTGCGCTGCGTGTTTGCCGAGCCGGTACAGTCGCCCTGCATGCTCTTGGGCGTCTATACCGGCCTGCACGACGAAATCGCCGTCAGCGACATCGGCCTGAGCAACCGCACCGCCGCCGACGGACTGGCCGTCGGCCGCGCATCGGGCTTTGTCGGCCGCGCCATGCAGCGTTCCATCGACGCCTTTTACACCGTACCCGACGCCGAACTGTTCCGCCTGCTGCGCACCGTCCGCCACAGCGAAGGCCTGCAGCTCGAACCGTCCGCCTGCGCCGCGCTCGCCGGCACACCGTATTTCGACGACGTCGCCAACGCCACCCACCTGGCCTGGGCCACCGGCGGCAGCATGGTGCCGGACGAAGTGTTTGCCGAATACCTGCAAGAGGGCGAGGCAGCCTGAAAGCAGTCAAAACCCCAAAAAGCAGCCTGAAAACCATGGGAAGCGGTTTTCACAGGCTGCTTTTTTGTCGGGATGCGTTGGGGATGGCCGGCTTAATAAATGGAATAACCTTCTTTGGACTTGGTGCAGCTTAAATGGCTTTTCCATTCCAGCTGAACATCAATTTTGCAATGCTTGTGCAAACTTGTGTAATCGGAAAATATAACCAATATATCTTTATTTACGCAAAACATTTTTTCATATTCATATTCGCTAAGCAGTGGTTTGACATGAAAACTACCATTTTTAATCATGGCGCTATTAATTTT
>NZ_JAKOOW010000026.1:115836-157458 GCF_022288825.1 Kingella pumchi
AAAGGGGTAATTATTTCCCCATATCCATATCGCCATTCTGTGGCTGTTTTTCTGCCATAAGAACCAATATCCCACTCTGTGCTGCCCAATTCCTTGGCAACAAATGCCACCACGGAGTTTGCGTCATGAAGTTTGGCTTTCGATATTTTTATTTCTTCTTTATAAAAGATATTTATCCAAGCCTTACGGATACCGCCCAATAAAAACATTACACCGAAGGCAAGCAGATAAGCCATGATGTTTTCTTTAGTAAACTTTTCTCTCCATCGGTTTTTCATGTTTTTCGCTGCTCTCGGAAAATGGCTAGGACGCGCCGGTATGCAGTTTGCAAAGCGGTTTTTGCCAAAATACCGCCGCAATACCGATTGCCGGCACGTCCTAATGATACAGATATTTTTCAGGCTGCCTTATTACAGGCAGCTTGAAAAATATCGCGCTTATACGCCAGCAGCTTTCAGCAGCTCTTCGGCGGTCAAAATACCCAGCGCGTTGCCCGCCAAGGGGCTGTCGCCGGTGAGCAGGCGGCGGTCTTTGTGGACGCTGCCGTCGATGCTGGTTTTACTGTTTTTCACCACTATGCCCAGCTCTTCCAAGCGTTTGGCGAGCAGCCACGGCAGTTTGCCCGGCATATAGCCGATGTCCAGATTCGTGCCTTCGTCCAAAGCGTCGGGGAACACGCACAGCTCGTAGCTTTTAAACGGGAATTCGTTATCTGGACGACCTACGGATGCGGCAGCCAGCACGGCGGGGTCGTGGCACAGGGTGATGATGAATTTGTCGGTCGCGGCTTTCAGGCAGCTTGTTGAACGCGCCGTGGCCGCCGGGAATCAGCACGGCGATATAGGGCGAATCGGGCGCGGTTACTTCGTCCAAAATGTCGGCAAGGCGCGCGGGTTTGTCGAGCTTGGGCAGGTATTCGGCGTAGATTTCGGCGATGGCTGCATCTTCGTTCGGCATCGCCCACATTTCAAATTTGGCGTGGTTGCCCGACAGGGTGGCGACGTCGATTGCAAAGCCTGCTTTGTGGATGTGCAGCATCGGCAGCAGGGTTTCTACGGGGTGGTTGCCGGTGGAGAAGAATTTGCCGTTTTGCATTTGCAGATAGCGCTCGTCGGTGGCGACCATCAGCACTTTGAATTTGCCGCCGGTGTAGGGCTGGGCGAATTGGGTGCCGGCAAAGTTGGTTTTGGGCGCGGTGTATTGGCTTAGAGATGGTAGTTGGATGGGAAAAAGGCGTTGTGCTCGGCGCGGTCGGCGACGGGTTGTTTGGATAATTCGGTCATGGGAAAAACTCCTGATGGTGTGTTGAAAGTGTGCAGGCAGCACGTTTGTGCCGCGCCACCGCCTGCGGGATGTGGGGCAGGGCGGCCGTTTTTAAAAAAAGCATCCGTATTCTTTACAAAAGTTTTCAGGCTGCCTGAAAGGGGAAAGGCGACACTTTGGCTGTTTTAACAGCAGCAAACGGCGCTACCACAACCACGCCCATACGCGGCGGCCTTCGGCGGTAAGCAGCATAAAGGTACGGCAGGCGGCGGCGGTGCTCATGCACTCCAGTCCGACGCCGCGGGCGGCAAGGGCAGCGGCGGTGCGCGGCGGCAGAAACTGCTGCTTGGCACCGGTGCCAACGATAATGACTTCGGCGCCGTCGTCCAAAGCAGCCTGAAAAGACTGTTCGTTCAAATCCTGCGCCTGTTTTTCAGGCTGCCTGCAGATAAAGGATACGGTTTCGACGCTGCCCTGCGGCCGGCCGGCAATTACGGCGGGCAGGGGGTGGGAGATGCCGTCGATTTCGATGCTGTGTTCGCCGGCGGCGGTGATGCCGCCCAAGCTTTCTTCGATGTTCATAAGCGTGCTATGGGGGGAAATTGAAGATGCAAAGATAGGTAAAATCGGGTAGTATCGCGCGGCTTTCACAAATCAATGCGCGATCTTTTCCAGGCGTTTGCCGGCGGGAAGTCTAGCACACAAAGATACTTCAATTCAGGAGCAGTTATGCAAGCAATCAGGATCGGTTTGTTGGGTTTGGGCACGGTGGGCAGCGGTACCGCCGAAGTGCTGCAGAAAAAC
This sequence comes from Kingella pumchi, assembly GCF_022288825.1. Taxonomy (GTDB): domain Bacteria; phylum Pseudomonadota; class Gammaproteobacteria; order Burkholderiales; family Neisseriaceae; genus Kingella_D; species Kingella_D pumchi. Next base: position 117,904 of record NZ_JAKOOW010000026.1, read on the forward strand.
GCGGCGGAGATCAGCCGCCGTCTCGGCCGCGAAGTGCGGCTGGCGATGGTGTCTTCGCGCGATGCAGCCAAAGCCCGCAGCGTGTGCCCCGATGCGCAGTATATGGCCGATCCGTTTGAACTGGTGCGCCATCCGGATGTGGATATTGTGGTCGAACTGTTCGGCGGCACCCAGATTGCCAAGGATTTAGTGCTCGAAGCGGTGGAAAACGGCAAGCATGTGGTTACCGCCAACAAAAAACTGCTCGCCGAATACGGCAACGAAATCTTTGCGCTGGCCGGCCGCAAAAACGTGATGGTGCAGTTTGAAGCGGCGGTGGCCGGCGGCATCCCGATTATCAAAGCGCTGCGCGAAGGGATGTCGGCCAACCGCATCAAGTCGATTATGGGCATCATCAACGGCACCAGCAATTTCATTCTCAGCGAGATGCGCGAGAAAGGCAGCCCGTTTGCCCAAGTGCTCAAACAGGCGCAGGAATTGGGCTATGCCGAAGCCGATCCCACTTTCGATATCGAAGGCCACGATGCCGGCCACAAAATCACCATTATGTCGGCGCTGGCTTTCGGCACGCCGGTGAATTTCGGTGCCTGCTATCTGGAAGGCATCAGCAAACTCGATGCCCGCGACATCCGCTATGCCGAAGAGCTGGGCTACCGCGTCAAACTTTTAGGCATCACCCGCCTGAGCGAAAAAGGCGTGGAATTACGCGTGCATCCGACCCTGTTGCCCGAATGCCGCCTGCTGGCCAATGTAAACGGCGTGATGAACGCCGTGCGCGTGAATGCCGATATGGTTGGCGAAACCCTGTATTACGGCGCCGGTGCCGGCGCGCTGCCCACCGCCAGCGCCGTGGTGGCCGATATTATCGACATCAGCCGCCTGCTCTCGGCCGACAGCGGCCACCGCGTGCCGTATCTCGCTTTCCAGCCCGGCCGCTTGCAGGAAGTGCATTTCCTGTCGATGGACGAAATCACCAGCAGCTACTATCTGCGCGTTCAGGCTGCCGACAAAGCCGGCGTGCTCGGCAGCATCGCCAATATTCTGGCCGGCGAAGGCATTTCCATCGAAGCCCTGATTCAAAAAGGCGTGCTCGATAATAACCAGGCCGAAATCGTGATTCTCACCCACAGCACCGTTGAGCAAAACATCCGCCGAGCCATCCCACGCATCGAAGCCGAAGCCAGCGTCTCCGCCCCCGTGGTGATGATCCGCATGGAAAGCCTGAATGACTGATCTGGACAAACAAACCGCCACAGACGAAGGCAGCCTGAAAAATCCGGTAGCCGAAGCGGCAGAAGACGGCGGACAAAGCAGCCTGAAAAGCGAAACCGCCGCGCCGCAGCTAGACGAAGCCGCGCTATTGCGGGCGAAAAAGCGCCGCACCGTGATTATCTGGCTGCGGATCACCGCCCTGCTGTTTGCCGGTTTTTTCCTGCTCAGCCAATGCGGCATGAGCAAAGCCCGCGCGCAAAACGCCATCTTGGAAAGCTGCATCCAGCACGTTCCCAGCCACCCGAAATGGCAGGCCGATCTGCAGGCACGCAGCCTGAAAGACGATTCCGGCGCGCTGGCGCAGCAATACTGTGTGTGCATGTGGCGCGAGCCGCTGGACAAGCTCAGCAGCGAGCAGATCCAGTCTTTCCCCAAACTCAACCCGCAGCAGCAGCTCGATCTGCTCGGCGGCGAAAAAGAGTGGAACCGCCGCGACCAACAATGCCTGGACGGCCTGCACCCGTAAATCCGGCCGTCTTTCCCTTTCAGGCAGCCTGAAAAAGCCGTTTTGCCGTTTTCAGGCTGCCCCAGTCAAAACAAGGAAAACCATGTCCATCAAATCCGACAAATGGATACGCCGCATGAGCGAAGAGTTCGGTATGATTGAACCCTTCGAGCCGAACCAAGTGAAAGAAGCCGACGGCAAAAAAATCATTTCCTACGGCACATCCAGCTACGGCTACGACATCCGCTGCGCCAACGAATTCAAAATCTTCACCAATATCAACAGCACCATCGTCGATCCGAAAAATTTCGATCCGAAAAACTTCGTAACCGTGGAAGACGACTGCTGCATCATCCCGCCCAACTCGTTTGCCCTGGCGCGCACGGTGGAATATTTCCGCATCCCGCGCAACGTGCTCACCGTGTGCCTGGGCAAATCCACCTACGCCCGCTGCGGGATTATTGTGAACGTCACGCCGTTTGAGCCCGAATGGGAAGGCTACGTTACCCTGGAGTTTTCCAACACCACGCCGCTGCCCGCCAAAATCTACGCCGGCGAAGGTGTGGCGCAGGTGCTGTTTTTCGAGAGCGACGAAGTCTGCGAAACGTCCTATAAAGACCGCAACGGCAAATACATGGGGCAAACCGGCGTTACCCTGCCCAAAACCTAATGCCGTTTTTGCCCGCCTGCCTGCCCGTCGTTACGACTGCGGCAGGTTTCTGCCGTTTCAGGCAGCCTGAAAGCGAGTTTACGAGCTTCTGCGAAGCTAAAACCGCCGCCGATAAGCATAAGCACCCATGAAACCCGCCCCCGACGCCTTTTCCCGCCTGATTAAAGCGCTGTGCATCCTGCCCAATGTCGGCCCCAAAACCGCCCAGCGCATGGCCTACACCCTGCTGCAGCAAAACCGCGCCGGCGCCCAAGAGCTGGCGCAGGCGCTCGATTGCGCGCTCAAGCAGGTCAATAACTGCACAAGCTGCAATACCTTTTGCGAGGGCGGTTTGTGCCATATCTGCGCCGATGAAAAACGCGACCCGCGCCGCCTGATGATCGTCCACATGCCCGCCGACGTGGCCGGCATGGAAGCCGCGCGCTGTCACGACGGCCTGTATTTCGTGCTGATGGGGCAGGTCAGCCCCGCGCAGGATATGGATTTGAAAGCGATTGCGCTGGACAAACTAATCGCCCGCGTCGCCGATTCGCCGGTGGAGGAAATCATCATCGCCACGTCCTTTACTGCCGAGGGCGACGCCACCGCCTATGTGCTGGCCGAGTTGTTTAAAGACCAGCCCTACAAAGTCAGCCGTCTTGCCCGCGGCATGCCGCTGGGCAGCGAGCTTGAATACGTTGATGCCGGCACGCTGGCGCAGGCGGTGTACCGCCGCAGCCTAATTCAGGACAACTGACGCCAATATTTTTCAGGCTGCCTGCAGAGAATAGGCAGCCTGAAAGGGTAGGGATGGCAATCTGCTGTGAATGCGAAAAAGCAGCCTGAAAACCATAGTAGGGGTTTTCAGGCTGCTTTTTGCTTGGGAAATATAACTGGGCATCCGCCGGCCGGACAGTTCGGCAAACGCTATGGCAGGCAGCCTGAAAACGGCTGCCGTCGGTCAGGCAGACAGCACAAACGCCGCATCTGCTTGCGTGCAGATGCGGCATTTGTCGGAGAAACAAGCTATCAGCCGACGATTTCTACCGGGCCGTGGTCGTCGCAATGGTCGCCGTGCTGGTGGTGCAGGCGGCCGTTGACGATGTAGTCCACATGGTCGCCGTGCGGCACGGCTTCGTGGCCGCAGCCTTCGCCATGGGCGTGGCCGGCGCAGGTATCGACCGGATGGCAGCCGTCGGGATTGGTGGCGTTTACTTCCAGGCTGTGCTCGTCGTAATGGCCTTCGTGGGCGTGGTGCAGGTGGCCGTCGTGCAGGTAGTCGATATGGTCGCCGTGTTTGATGGCGGTGTGGCCGCAGCCTGCGCCGTGAACATGGGGATGGTTGGCATGGGTATGGTGGCTCATGGTGTTTTCCTTTTGTCGGTTGCTGGGAGTCGCAATCATAGCGGTTCGAGAGCGAAAGTGCAAGTAATTTGTTGATTTTAAATTATTTTGTTTTGATATAGTGTAAGCGTTTGCGCTATAGAGTAACGGCGGCGGATGCCTGCCCGCCGCCGTACCGTCCGGCGTCAGCCTTTGGCTTCGGACTTGGCGACGCGGCGCCAGTGGTGCAGCAGCGGTTCGGTGTAGCCGTTGGTTTGCTCGCCGCCTTTGAAAATCAGGTCGCAGGCAGCCTGAAAGGCGGGGGAAAGCTCGAAACGGCCGACCATCGGCACATAGGCGGGATCGTGTTGGTTTTGGCTGTCCACCACCGCGGCCATGCGCTCGAGGCTGGCGCGCACTTCGTCGCGGCTGACGATGCCGTGCAGCAGCCAGTTGGCGATGTGCTGGCTGGAAATGCGCAGGGTGGCGCGGTCTTCCATCAGGCCAATGTTGTGGATGTCCGGCACTTTCGAGCAGCCGATGCCCTGTTCGACCCAGCGCACCACATAGCCGAGGATGCCCTGGCAGTTGTTGTCCAACTCCTGGCGCTTGTCTTCGGCGCTCCAAGCGGTGTCGGCGGCCAGCGGAATGGTGAGCAGATCGGCTTTCAGGCTGCCTGCATCGTGGCGGGGCAGCTTTTGCTGTACGTCAAACACATTGGTCTGGTGGTAGTGGATGGCGTGCAGGGTGGCGGCGGTGGGCGAGGGCACCCAGGCGGTGGTGGCACCGGCTTTGGGGTGGCCGCTTTTTTCCGCCAGCATTTTCGCCATCAAATCGGGCATCGCCCACATGCCTTTGCCGATTTGCGCTTTGTGCGCCAAACCGCAGGCTAGGCCGGTTTGCACGTTGCTGGCTTCGTAGGCTTTGATCCAAGCGCTGTTTTTCATATCGTTTTTGCGGATCATCGCGCCGGCATGCATCGAAGTGTGGATTTCGTCGCCGGTGCGGTCGAGAAAACCGGTGTTGATGAACACCACGCGCCGTTTGGCGGCGGCGATGCAGGCGGCCAGATTGAGCGAGGTGCGGCGCTCTTCGTCCATAATCCCCATTTTCAGAGTGTCGGCCGGCAGGCTGGTGAGTTTTTCGACGGCGGCAAACAGGCAGTCGGCAAAGGCGACTTCTTCGGCGCCGTGCATTTTCGGTTTGACGATATAAACCGAACCGCTGCGGCTGTTTTTGTTGCTGTTGCGGGCGAAATCGAAAGGGGCGATCAGTGCGGTCATCACGCAGTCGAGAATGCCTTCGGGGATTTCCTTGCCGTCGGCATCGAGCACCGCCGGCGTGGTCATCAGGTGGCCGACGTTGCGGATAAACAGCAGCGAGCGGCCGGGCAGGCTGAAACGGCTGCCGTCGGGCGCGGTGTATTCGCGGTCGGGATTCAGGCGGCGGGTAAAGGTTTTGCCGTTTTTCTCGACTTCTTCGCTGAGCGTGCCGCGCATCAGGCCGAGCCAGTTGCGGTACACCAGCGCTTTGTCTTCGCCGTCCACCGCGGCCACCGAGTCTTCGCAGTCCATAATCGTTGAGAGCGCGGCTTCGAGCACGATGTCTTTGATGCCGGCCGCATCCTGGCCGCCGATGGGGGAAGTGGGATCGATCAGAATATCGATGTGCAGGCCGTTGTGCAGAAACAGCAGCGAAGAGGGCGCATCGGCGCTGCCGTTGTAGCCGACAAAATTTTCAGGCTGCTTGAGCGTGGTTTCGCTGCCGTCGGCCAAACTCACTTTCAGGCTGCCTGAATCCAAATGGTAGCGCACGGCATCGCGGTGGCTGCCGGCCGCAAGCGGCAGGCTTTCGTCGAGAAAACGGCGGGCAAAGGTGATAACCGCGCGGCCGCGGTCGGGATTGTAAGCGCCGCCGGCTGCCGGCACGCCGGGCTGGTTGATGGCGTCGGTGCCGTAGAGCGCGTCGTACAGACTGCCCCAGCGCGCATTGGCGGCGTTTAAGGCGTAGCGGGCATTGTTGATCGGCACCACCAGCTGCGGCCCGGCCTGCTCGGCCAGCTCGCGATCGACATTGGCGGTTTCGATTTTAAAGGGCGCAGGCTCATCGGCCAGATAGCCGATTTCGCGCAGAAAAGCCTGATAGGCGGCGGCATCGAAATTGGGATGGCTGCGGTGCCAGCCGTCGATGGCAGCCTGAAGACGGTCGCGCTCGGCCAACAGGGCGCGGTTTTGCGGCGTAAACTCTGCCAAAAGCGCGGCAAAACCCGGCCAAAAGGCGGCAGAGTCAAGTTTCGGATGCGCGGGCAAGATGTCGTCTTCAATCAGGCGGTAGAGATGCTTGTCGATCTGCAGACCGGCGGCGGCGATGTATTGGTAAGGCATAGGGGTTTCTCCAAGTTTGTTTTTCTGATGTGCCGATTACAGGCGGTTACAACCTTATCATTTGTGTAAATTCTGTTCAAGGGATTTGAAATAGAGTAAGGGAAAAACGGCAAAAGTAGGCCGGCTTCCGGATAGCAGGCAGCGCTATGGAGGGTTTCAGGCAGCCTGAAAAAACACGCGCCGGATTTTCCGGCGCGTGTTTGTTTGGAAGATGCGGATTCAGCGCAAACGGCCGCCCACGGCCGCCGCCGCGTCCACCAGCTTGGCCATTACCGGCTCGACGGCTTCGTCGGTGAGCGTGTTTTCCATGTCCTGCAACACTACTTTCACCGCCATGCTCTTCATGCCTTCGGGCAGGCCGGTGCCGCGGTAGACGTCAAACAGCGCGATTTCCTGCACCAGCGGGCTGGAAACGGTTTTCAGGCTGCTTTCTAGTTCGGCGTAGGACACATTTTCCGGCAGCACAAAGGCCAAATCGCGGCGCACGGCCTGGAATTTGGATACCGGCTGGTAACGGGTTTTCTCGCGCAGCAAAACCGCGTCCATATCGATTTCAAACACCAGCGGCGCTTGCGGCAGGTCGTATTTTTGCAACCATTTTGGGTGCAGCTCGCCGACAAAACCAATCACGCGGCCGTCTGAAACGATTTCGGCGGCGCGGCCGGGGTGCAGCGCGGGATGAGCGGTTTTGGCAAACTCGATTTTGCTGTTTTTCAACAGGTTTTCGACATCGGCTTTGATGTCGTAAAAATCGGCGTTGCGCGTTTTTTCGCCCCATTGCTCGGGCATGGCGGCGCCGTACCACAGGCCGCCGATGCGTTCGTTTTGCGCGAAACTGCCGTCGGCATTTTTGGCAAACACGCGGGCGATTTCAAAAATGCGTACGCGGTTTTGCTTGCGGTTTAAGTTGTTTTGCAGGATTTCGACCAAGCCGCCCACCAGCGTCGAGCGCATCACGGCGTATTGCGCCGCCAGCGGGTTTTGCAGGCGGATTGGGTTGGCGTTGGCGGCAAAATCGGTTTCCCACGCTTCATCGACAAAGGCGTAGCTGACCACTTCGCGGTAGCCGCGGGCGGCCATTTCGTTGTACACGGCAAAGCGTGGGCGGCGGGTTTCGGGCAGCGGCAGCATTTTCAGGCTGCCTGAAGTGGCGTCGTCGGGGATGTTTTCGTAGCCGTACACGCGGCCGATTTCTTCGATTAAATCGGCTTCAATTTCGATGTCGAAACGGAAGCTCGGTGAGGCCGTCTGAAAGCCGTCGGCGGTTTTTTCAGGCTGCAAACCGAGTTTGTGCAAAATGGTTTCGACCTGTTCGGCGGCGATGTCCACGCCCAACACTTTGGCCACGCGGCTCAAGCGCACGCCTACGCGTTTTTCAGACGGCAAATCGCCCACGGCTTCCACCATTTCACCCACCTGGCCGCCGCAGATTTGCAATACCAATTCGGTGGCGCGTTCAATCGCATCGGCCTGCAAACGGTAGTCCACGCCGCGCTCGAAGCGGAACGAAGAATCCGAGCCGAAGCCGTATTGGCGCGATTTGCCCGCAATCACGGCCGGCGCAAACCATGCCGCTTCCAGCACGATATTGCGCGTGCCGTCTGAAACCGCGCTGGCCGCGCCGCCCATCAGGCCTGCCAAACTCAACGCGCTTTTTTCATCGGCTACCACCAATGTGTTTTCAGACAAAGAGACGGTTTTCTCATTCAGGCATTCCAGCGTTTCACCTTCACGCGCGCGGCGGATGTGCAGGCTGCCTGAAAGTTTGTCGGCATCGAAAACATGCATCGGCTGACCAATTTCAAGCATCACATAATTGCCAATATCCACCAGCGCGGAAATACTGCGGATACCGCTGCGCTCCAAACGCTGCTTCATCCAATCCGGCGTAGTGGCGCGCGCATTCACGTTTTCAATCACGCGACTGATAAAGCGACCGCAATCGGCAGGCGCATCAATCTGCACGGGCTGTTTGCGGCTGCCCGTGATGGGCGCGGCATGGATTGCAGGCTGCTTGAACGTGCAACCTGTCAGCGCGGACACTTCACGCGCAATGCCTTTGATGCTCAGGCAGTCGGCACGGTTCGGTGTGATTTTCAGCGTGAATACCGTGTCGTCCAAATCCAAATATTCGCGGATGTTTGCGCCGACAGGAGCGTCTTGCGGCAGAACGTGCAAGCCGTTCACGCCGTCGTCGGGCAGACCGAGCTCGTCGGTAGAACACAACATCCCGTTCGACACCACGCCGCGCATCTTGGCCGGCTTGATTTTGAAATTGCCCGGCAACACCGCGCCCGGCAGCGAACACGGCACTTTGATGCCCGCTTTCACATTCGGCGCACCGCACACAATCTGCACCAACTCACCCGTACCCGCATCAACTTGAGTAACGTTCAAACGATCGGCATCAGGATGTTTTTCAACGGATTTCACTTCGGCAATCACCACACCTGCAAACGCAGGCGCGGCAGTCTCGGCTTCTTCCACTTCCAAGCCGGACATGGTTAACAGATGTTCCAGCTTATCGGCAGAAAGTTCGGTATCGGCTTGGGTTTTCAGCCATGAGTAGGAGAATTGCATGTTATGTTCTCAATCAACTAATTAACTTTTTATCAGATTTTGTTTTCAGACGACCTGGTTTATGTTGGTGTGCAATCTGCTTTTTAACTTTGTTGGTGCTGTTGCTTTCAGATAGTCTTTTCAAACCTTAAGCAATCAAATCAATAATATTGTTACGAACCACGCCAGCAAGGTATAGCCTAAGGTGACACTCACTGTAAACGCCACACGCTCCCAGCTTTTAAACCACGGCATCAACCAACTACCGATCGCGGTGGCAAAACAAGATACGGCAAATGCAGTAAATCCGTAATTCGACCACCTTATTGCACCTTCCACATCGTCGCCGGTCAGAGTTTTCAAATCGGCTAACGACAAAGAGCGGTTTTCGCAATAGATGGACAGCAACCACAGTGCAACAGCAAGTGCATAGCAGGCGGATGGAGCGATATAGCGTTTCATGCCTCGGCTTTCGGGTAAGCAAATTTGATTTTTACTTCGCTGAAGCTGCCGTTTTCAAGTAACCTTTATCGTGCTATTTCAGCGTAATTTCTGCAAAAACGGATTAAAGGCAATTTCCCATAAAAAGCCATCGGGGTCGGCGATATAGCCGCTGTATCCGCCCCAAAATACTTTCTGCGGGGCTTTGACGATATTCACATTTTTTGAGGCGAGCTCAGAAAACAATGCATCCACTTCAGCTTCGCTGCCGACATTATGCGCCAACGTAAAACATGGAAAACCGCTACCCTGCGCTAATACCTGCGCGTCTTGCGCTAAGGCTTCCTTACCAAACAGAGCAAACCGCAGCGCGCTTCCTGTTTCAAAAAACGCAATGTTTTCATTACTGTCCACCGTTTCCTGCCAACCGAATATGTCTTGGTAAAAACGGCGGGAAATAGCAAGGTCGCCTACGCCGAGCGTGATGTAGTTAATATGCTGTTCCATAACGTTTTCTATATTGGTTTAGTAAGCCCAGTATTGCTAGGCTACTTGTAATCCGCGTAGATATAACTAGCCAGTTTGAGCAACTAGGCCGTAAAACTACCGAATACAGCATCAATTTCTGCACAGGCGCGTTGAACCGCTACATCCCAGTTGCCCGCCGTGCCTTCGGCATAGATAGTGTCCACTGAAGCAAAACCTAAAAAGCCGCCAAGCAGCGTTTTCAGATAGCTCGAGGCAAAATCCATTTGCGCCATCGGTCCATCAGTATAAACACTACCACTAGCCTGCAACAGTAGTACTTTGTGCGCACTCATCAGCCCTCGCGGTGTACCATCCGCTCCGTAGCGGAACGTTTCGCCAGGCACAACTAAATTATCTAACCAGTCTTTCAAACGGGCGGGAATGCCGAAGTTGTACATCGGATAGGCAATGACGAGTCGGCGGGCGGATTTGACTTGATTTACTACCGACATCAGTTGTGCCAGCAAAGCGGTCTGTTCCGCATTCGGCTGCTGCCCTTGGAACACAGTTGCGACAAACATTTCCAGAACCGCCTTGTCCAGCGGCTGTATGTCAGTCTCTGCCAAATTAACAGTTTGTGCACTACCTACGGGCAGTTTGGATAACAGGTGTGCAACCATGCGATTGGTGGCGGAAGCAGAGGAATACGGGTCAGGGTGTGCGTTGATAATCAGAGTATCCATAATTTCGGCATCCTTGTCTTTACAATGGGGAAACAAACAATTGCTGGAAAATCAGGTTTAGGCTTGTAGCCTAGATTAACAAATCCGACATTTTCAAGCTATTTGAAAGGCAAGTAAGGCTACTTTTTAGGTTCAAACCGCCTGAAATAGCAGATGCAATGAAGTTAAAATCGCTTAGCCAAACTGCTTCAAAAAGTTCAAATCGTTATCAAAAAACAGTCGCAAATCATTCACGTTGTAACGCAACATAGCGAAACGGTCGAGGCCGATGCCGAAGGCGAAGCCGGTGTATTTTTCGGGGTCGATATTCACGTTTTTCAAAACGTTGGGATGCACCATGCCGCAGCCGCCGACTTCCAGCCATTTGCCGTTTTCACCCATGATGTCGATTTCGGCGGACGGTTCGGTGAACGGGAAGAAAGACGGACGGAAACGTACTTGCAAATCATCGCGTTCGAAAAAGCGGCGGATGAAATCGGTGAACACGGCTTTCAAATCGGCAAAAGTTACACCTTCTTCTACCCACAGACCTTCAGCTTGGTGGAACATGGGCGAGTGCGTAGCGTCGCTATCCACGCGATAGACACGGCCGGGGGCGATGATGCGGATGGGCGGCTCTTTTTTGTCGAGCATGTAGCGGATTTGAATGGGCGAGGTGTGGGTGCGCAAAACATCGCCATTTTCCACATAAAAGGTGTCCTGCATAGCGCGTGCGGGATGGTCTTGCGGGATGTTGAGCGCTTGGAAATTGTGGAAATCGTCTTCGATTTCGGGGCCGTCGGCAACGTCAAAACCAAGACCGTGGAAGAGTTCGACCACGCGCTGCAAGGTAAGGGTAACGGGATGCAGGCCGCCTTGCTCTTGGGCGCGGCCGGGCAGGGTGATGTCGAGTGCTTCGGCGGCGAGGCGCTGTTGCAGCTTGGCTTCGTTCAGCGCGTCGCGTTTGGCGTTGTAGGCCGTCTGAAAGCGGTTTTTGCATTCGTTGATGTGCGCGCCGACGGTTTTGCGCTCTTCGGGCGACATTTGGCCGAGCTGCTTGAGCAGAGCGTTGAGTTCGCCGGTTTTGCCGAGGTATTGGGCTTTGACAAGTTCCAGCGTCTGCTGGTCGGCAGCCGCTTCGATGGCGGCGATGCCGGCGGCGGTGATTTGGTCGGGTTGGGACATGATGGAAACTTTGGCGGACGACGGTTGGAAAAAAGCGCGCATTTTAACCGAATTTAACGGCGCGTTGTTTTTTCAGGCTGCCGCGGCTTCTCAGGCAGCCTGAAAAGCGAGCGGGCGGTAAAAACCCTTTCAGCCGGTGCTTTCAGGCTGCAGCCAGATAGCGCTGAGCATGCGCCCGGTTTGGCCGTCGCGGCGGTAGGAAAAGAAGTGTTCGCGCTCCAGCACCGTGCAGTGTTCGCCGCCGTAAATGCGGCTGACGCCGGCGCGGCGCAGCACCAGTTTGGCCAGCGCATAGATGTCGGCCAGATATTTGCCGCCGCCGATGGCGTGAAAGGCCGCTTCGGCGGCGCTTAAATTGCGGCAGAAGGCTTCGCGCACGTCTTCGCCCACTTCAAAGGCTTCGGGGCCGATGGCCGGGCCGAGCCAGGCCATGATTTCCAGCGGCGGCACGCCCATGGCGTCGATGGTGTTTTCCAGCACGCCGCCGGCCAGCCCGCGCCAGCCGGCATGGGCGGCGGCCACAACGGTGCCGGCGTGGTCGCAAAACAGCACCGGCAGGCAGTCGGCGGTCATTACCGCGCAGGCGGCTTGGCTGCTGTTGTCGAACGAAGCATCGGCATCGGCCGGCGTTTTCAGGCTGCTTGCGGCGGCAACTGCCGTATTGCCGTGAACTTGGTTGAGATAGGCCACCGGCAGCGCAATCCGCGCCTGCACCAGCGCGCGGTTGGCGGCCACGGCAGCGGGATCGTCACCAACGTGGGCGCCGACATTCAGGCTGCCATACGCGCCTTTGCTGTGGCCGCCGCGGCGGGTGGTGATCAGGGTGCGGACATTGGCGGGCGCCGGCCAGTCGGCGGCAAAGAAACTGCCGTCCAGCGCGGGCAGCGACAGGGCTTGGTCGAAATTGCGGGTGGGCGGAATCATGGCGGGGAGATTGGGGGCAGATGTTTTCAGGCTGCTTGGCGGCGTATTTGGTCGGGTTTGGTCAAATATTTTTAACGGCAGCGGTGGGGGCTTTCGCTGCGGACTTCTTCGCTGTTGTTCGCGCGGTAGATGCGGATGGTGGCGGACTGGCCTTTGAGCGAAGCGCACAGGGCGTTGCGCACGGTATAGACGTTGCGGCCGTCGGCGGCGGTCTGCATATCCGGCAGCAGGCGCCGGCCGGCGGGATCGTAGGCTTCGAGACGGTAAATGCCGTTGCTGACCGACAGGCAGCCTGAAATGGCAAGCGCGGCGGCCAAGGGTAAAACGGCTTTCATGGGAAGTCCTTCTCTGATGCGGCAGGCAGCCTGAAAAGTGGTTTGCTGTTTTCAGGCTGCTTTATTTCAGGCTGCCTTTCGGCTTAAGCGGAAAAAGTATGTTCGGCGGCGGGGAATGTTTGTTCTTTCACCGCCCGCACATAGGCTTCGACAGCAGCCTGAACGCTGCTTTGGCCGTCCATAAAGTTTTTGACGAAGCGGGCGGTTTTGCCGGGATAGACGCCGAGCATGTCGTGCATTACCAGCACCTGGCCGTCGCAGCCGGCGCCGGCGCCGATGCCGATGGTGGGGCAGGAAACGGCTTGGGTTACGCGGCTGCCCAGTTCGGCGGGCACGGCTTCCATCAGAATCATGGCGGCGCCGGCCGCATCGTGGGCGCGGGCGTCGGCCAGCAGGCGTTCGGCGGCACCGTCGCCCTTGCCCTGCACTTTGTAGCCGCCCAGTGCGTGTACCGACTGCGGGGTCAGGCCGATGTGGGCGCAGACCGGGATGCCGCGCTGCTGCAAAAAGGCGGTGGTATCGGCCATAAAGGCGCCGCCTTCGAGTTTGACGACGTGGGCGCCTGCCTGCATCAATTCGGCGGCGGCGGCAAAGGCCTGCTCGCGGCTTTGCTGGTAGGCGCCGAAGGGCAGGTCGGCAACGATCATCGCGTTGCTGTTGCCGCGGGCGACGGCGGCGGTGTGGTAGCACATCTCGGCCAGGGTAACGGGCAGGGTGGAATCGCGCCCCTGCACGGTCATGCCCAGCGAGTCGCCCACCAGCAGGGCATCGACGCCGGCGCGGTTCATCAGCGCGGCGAAACTGGCTTCGTAGCAGGTGAGCATGGCGATTTTTTCGCCGGCGGCTTTCATTTTTTGCAGGGTGGGGACGGTAATCATGGGGCGGATTCCTTCATTATTTGTGGCGGAGCGTTTCAGGCTGCCTGAAAACGCAGTTTTTTGTCGTTGTGCGGGTTGGCGGCTTTGATGTCGGCGAGCATGCGGGGGAAATCAAGGCGGTATTGCTCCTGCAGCTTGGCGGCGCGGCGCTTGAGGGTGTCGAGCGCGGTTTCCGCTTCGCCCTTGAAGGCCAGCACCGCCACATTGCCGTGGCTCTCGGCAGGCACGGCAATCAGGCGGCCGCCGAAGCTGCGCGCGAGCCGTTCTTTAAACAGTTCGTAGCGCTTGTCGCCGCTCCACCAGTTGGCGGCGAACACACCGTCGGCGGACAGGGCGCGGAAGCAGTCTTGGAAAAAGTCTTCGCCGACTAAGTCGTCGATAATCTGCTCGCCGTCAAAGCCGTCCACCAGCAGCACGTCGGTGCCGCCGTTGAGGGTTTTGACGTATTCGGCGCCGTCGGCTTCGAGAATCTCGAATTTTTCGCCTTCAAACGGCAGCTCAAACAGCATGCGGGCAATTTGGATGACCTGCGGGTTGATTTCGACGGCGGTTTGCGCGGTATCGAGCAAAAAGGCGTCGATCCAGCGGGCAAACGAGCCGCCGCCCAGGCCGATTTGGGTGATGTGGCGCGGCGTCGGCACAAACAGCAGCCAGGCCATCATCGCCCGGCTGTAGGAGAGTACTAGCTCACTGGGGTCGTCGAGATTCATCGAGCTTTGCACGGTGGGCGAATCCAGATGCAGCGAGCGGATATTGCCGCTTTCGGAAATGCCGGCTTCAGGCAGCACGCGGCGGATGCGGCGGCGTTGGTGGGGATGGGTCATGGCTATCTTTGCTGGGGTTTTCAGGCTGCTTGGGCAGTTGTGTTTTCAGGCAGCCTGAAAAGGCTTGGGGACGAAAAAACGGCTTGAACGGCGCGGGCAGGTTTTCATGCTGCCTTATTCTTCCGCCCACGGATCGGCTTTGCGGCGGCGTTTGAGCAGGATGCGCACGGCGCCGTCGTTGCCCGGGCGCGGTTCGGCGTAGGCCAGCACTTCGGGGTGGCGCATCAGCCAGGTGCGTACCAGCGTTTTGAGTACCGGCACATAGCCGCGCGAGCCGAGCCCGCTGCCGTGGATGACTTCGCCGCACACGCCGCGCGCCTGCACAAAGGCGATAAATTCGCTGAGCACCTGCTGCGCTTCGTCCTGGGTGTAGCCGTGCAGATCAACGTCGGCCACCACCGGCCAATGGCCGGACTGCAGGCGCTCGATGTCGCGGCTGCCCTGGCCGTTTTTGCTGAACACCGGCGGCACGTCTTCATTCAGGCTGCTGCCGACGTAAAATACGTCGCTTTCTTCCAGCTCCGGCCGCTCGCGGCGCGGTTTGATGGCTTTGGGCGGCGCGGTTTGGACGCGGCGGCCGCTGCTTTTAAGCGGGGTTACGCCGGCCATCTCGCTGGCAAAATCAACTTCTTCGGCACGGCGGCGCGCAGCTTCGCGTTCGCGCTCCTGGCGCGCTTGCGCTTCCTGCTGCGCCTGCCGGTGCAGGTTTTTCAGGCTGTCGTGGAAACTCATGGCTGCTCCGGTTGCGGCAAAGGTTTTCAGGCTGCTTTTTTCACCAGCAGCACGCCGCTTTCAATGTGCGGGGTAAACGGAAACTGGTCGAAAAGGGCGGCGGCGGCGATGCTGTGGCTGGCGCTCAGGCGCTCGAGATTGGCGCGCAGGGTTTCGGGATTGCAGGAAACATAAATCACGCGCTCAAACTGCGCCGCCAGCGCCAGCGTGGCTTCGTCCAAGCCGGCGCGTGGCGGATCGACAAACAGGGTGGAAAAGCGGTAATCGGCCAAGTCGATGCCTTTTTCCGCCAGCCGACGGAACCGGCGGCTGCCGGCAAAGGCTTCGGCAAACTCTTCGGCCGACAGGCGGGCAACGGCGATGTTGTCGGCACCGTTGGCTTCGATATTCCATTGCGCCGCCGCCACCGAGGTTTTCGACAGTTCGGTGGCCAGCGCGCGGCGGAAATAGCGCGCCAGCGGCAGGGTGAAATTGCCGTTGCCGCAGTATAGTTCGAGCAGATCGCCATCCGCGCCCTGTGCTTGGCTGCAGGCCCAGGCGAGCATTTTTTCGCACACGCGGGCGTTGGGCTGGGTAAACGTGCCTTCGTATTGGCGGTAGCGGAACTCGCTGCCCATCACGTCCAGTTTTTCGGTAACAAAGTCTTGCGACAGCACGATTTTCTGCCCGCGGCTGCGCCCGATGAGAAATACGCCCAGTTCGCGCTGCAAATCTTCGGCGGCGCGGCGCCATTCATCGTCGAGCTTTTTGTGGTAAATCAGCGTGAGCAGCACTTCGCCGGTGGAGGCGGACAGAAATTCGCACTGATAAAGGCGGTTTTTCAGCACCGGTACGGCAGAAACCGCCGCCAGCAGCCGCGGCATCAGCGCGTTGATCGCCAGCGAAGCGGCTTCAAACTGCTCGATCAGCAGCAGCGACTCGCGCCCGCCCTTGCCGCCGGGGCGGAACATAGCATAATGCAGCTTTTCGCCTTCGTGCCAGATGCGAAATTCCGCCCGCATCCGGTAATGGGCGGCGGGCGAGGCGAACACTTCAAGCGGTGGCGCACCCAAAGACGAGAGCAGCGCGGTCAGGCGCGCGGTTTTTTCGGCAAGCTGGGCGGCGTAATCGGGAGCGGACATGGCGGGCAGACTGGGGGAAAAGACGCGCATTATATAGGAAGCGGCCGGCGGCGGGGCAGCGGCAAAGGCAGCCTGAAAAGGCGGTTGGCTATGCGGCTGTGTTGTTGGACTTGGCAAATATCGCGTTGTTGCCGGTGTTGGTTTGCCGCGCAGCCTGTCTGCGGCGGCAGGCGCTTAAGCGTTTTGCCGCGCGCAAAAAAGGCTGCCCGCAGGCAGCCTGAAAAAACCCGTGGCGTTTACATGCGCTCGATCATCGCTTTGCCGAAGGCCGAGCAGGAGATTTCGTTGGCACCGTCCATCAGGCGGGCGAAATCGTAGGTAACCTGTTTGTCGCCGATGGCTTTTTCCATCGCACTAATCACGAGGTCGGCGGCTTCTTTCCAGCCCAGGTGGCGTAGCATCATTTCGGCGGACAGAATCAGCGAACCGGGATTGACTTTGTCTTGTCCGGCGTATTTGGGCGCGGTGCCGTGGGTGGCTTCGAAGATGGCGTATTGATCGGAGATGTTCGCGCCGGGAGCGATGCCGATGCCGCCGACTTGCGCGGCCAGTGCGTCGGAGATGTAGTCGCCGTTGAGGTTCAAAGTTGCGATGACGCTGTATTCGGCGGGGCGCAGCAGGATTTGCTGCAGGAAGGCGTCGGCAATGGCGTCTTTGATGATGATTTCTTTGCCGGTTTTCGGGTTTTTAAACGAGCACCACGGGCCGCCGTCGATGGGCTGCGCGCCGAATTCTTTTTGTGCCAGCTCATAGCCCCAGTCGCGGAAGCCGCCCTCGGTGAATTTCATAATGTTGCCTTTGTGCACGAGGGTAACGCTGGGTTTGTCATTGTCGATGGCGTATTGGATGGCGGCGCGCACCAAGCGCTGCGTGCCTTGTTTGGAAACGGGTTTGATGCCGATGCCGGAGGTTTCGGGGAAACGGATTTTGTTCACGCCCATTTCGTTTTGCAGGAAGGAAACGACTTTTTTGCATTTGTCGCTTTCGGCTTCCCATTCGATGCCGGCGTAGATGTCTTCGGTGTTTTCACGGAAGATGACCATGTCGGTTTTGCTCGGGTCTTTCAGCGGCGAGGGCACGCCGTTGAAATAGCGCACGGGGCGCACGCATTGGTAGAGGTCGAGCTCTTGGCGCAGGGCGACGTTGAGCGAGCGGATGCCGCCGCCGACGGGGGTGGTCATCGGGCCTTTGATGGATACGGCGTATTCTTTCAGGGCTTCGAGGGTTTCTTCGGGCAGCCAGACGTTGTCGCCGTAGATTTTGGTGGCTTTTTCGCCGGCGTAGACTTCCATCCAGTGGATTTTTTTCTCGCCGCCGTAGGCTTTGGCCACCGCCGCGTCGATCACGTCTTTCATTACCGGCGTGATGTCCGCACCGATGCCATCGCCCTCGATAAAGGGAATAATCGGATTGTTCGGCACGGCCTGGCCGGCAACGATTTTGGCACCTGCAGCGGGGATTTTGATATGGGTCATTTACGGGTCTCCTAAACAAACAATATTTTTCTGATGTTCGCCGGCGGCGTTTCAGGCTGCCTGAACAACGTGTGTGAACGGGTTGAAGCGGCCGGTGGCGCGTTTCAGCGACGCGCGATTATGCTTGAATCCGCGCTTTTTTGCCAGCCCCAAGCGCGCCAGATGCCGTGAGATTTTCCGATCGGTATGCCGCCGCCCGGATAAAAACGGCGGCGCCTTTTTGCCCGAAAGCAGCCTGAAAACCGCCTATTCGGTTTTCAGGCTGCCTGCAAAGGACAAAATATTACGCGTGCCGCAACGGATTGCGCCGATTTTGCGGTATGAGTCGCAATTTCATTGGGAGCGGCGGCAAAATTGGGTATGATGCCCGCGTGCCGTCTTTTTCAGGCAGCCTGAAACGGCATCGTTTTTTACCCGGACTCACTCAAAGGAACGTTCAATATGTCTGTTATCGATGTGATTAAAAAATTGTTGGGCTTGGCCGGCGTGGACGAGGCCACGACAACGGCGATTGGCGGTGCGGCGCAAATGGCGGCGGGCATGGCGCAGTCTTCTGCCAATGGCGATGCGATGGATACGATGTTCGCACAGGGCTATGTTTACGGCATTGCGCGGCAGGTTAGTGATTTGAATACCGAAGACTTTACCGACGCGCTCAAACGCCGCAGCTTCGACGAAGCCAAGATGCGGCTGGAAGGGCTGGAAGAAGACGTGCGGGACTTTGTGGCGGAGATGCGCGAGGAAGAGCCCAACGATTCGGTAAAAGACGATATGGCGCTGGTACAGGCGGCAACGGCGCATGCCCAGGCGTTTGGAAAGCTCTTGCCCGATTTGGGAAAAATCTTGGAAATGTGCCGCAACCAGCCCGATGAAAACAGCAATACGCCGGAATTGGACGCAGCGTTTAAAGCGTTTAACGACCAACATCTGGCGCTGACCGACGAATGGAACAATGCGCTCAATGCGTTTATGGAAAAACACAAAATTCCGGCGCAGATGGAAGAATAGGCGCAGCAGCCATACATAAAAAGCAGCCTGAAAACGGAAAAACCGCTTTCAGGCTGCTTTGGTTTTGCTTCGGGCAGCCTGAAAACCGACCGCCAGTTTTCAGGCTGCTTTTTATCCCATCCCCTAGCGCGCGTTTTTCATCAGCCGCTGTTTTTCGCGCTTCCAATCGGCTTCTTTGGCCGATTCGCGTTTGTCGTGCTGTTTCTTACCTTTGGCCAGGCCGATTTCGGCTTTGATGAAACCGCGCTGGTAGTGCAGGTTTAGGGGGACGATGGTGTAACCGGCGCGCTCGGTTTTGCCGATGAGTTTGTTCATTTCGCGCCGGTTCAGCAGCAGCTTGCGCTGGCGCACCGGATCGGGCTTCACATGGGTGGATGCCTCGGGCAGCGCGGTAATGTGGCAGCCGACCAGGTAAAAGGCGTCGCGCTTCCAATGGATGTAGCTTTCCTTAAGCTGCACGCGGCCGGCGCGGATGGCTTTGACTTCCCAGCCTTCCAGCACCAGCCCGGCTTCGATTTGCTCTTCGATAAAGTAGTCGTGAAAGGCTTTGCGGTTGTTGGCAATGCTCATGGTGGTTCTCGCGGTAATAAAGTGGCGTTTGGCGGCGATTGTATCAGAGCGCTGCTCTTTCAGGCTGCCTCGGGCGAGTAGGCTTCCAGTATCAACTCGGGGCGGTTGGCCGAGAGCAGGCTGCTGTCGGACAGCATCCGCCGCCAGCGGCGGGCATTGGGCAGACCGTGCATCAGTCCTAAATAGTGCTTGGCCATGTGGCGCACGGCGGTGCCGCGGCCGGCGGCAATCTGCTCGGCCATATAGCGGTAGAGTTTTTCAACCAGCGCGCCCAATTCGGTTTCAGGCTGCTTGGAGCCGTAAAACAGCCGATCCCACGCCGCCATTATCATCGGATTGTGATAGGCCTCGCGGCCGACCATCACGCCGTCCACGTATTCCAAATGCGCGGCGGCTTCGCCGTTGGTTTTGATGCCGCCGTTGATGATGATTTCCAGTGCGGGAAACTCGCGCTTTAAGCGGTAAACGTATTCGTATTTCAAAGGCGGCACTTCGCGGTTTTCCTTGGGCGAAAGGCCGTCGAGCCAGGCATTGCGTGCGTGGACGATAAAGGTTTTGCAGGCGGTTTTTTCCGCCAGCGTGCCGACAAAATCGGCTACGGTCTGATATTCGGTCTGCCTATCCACGCCGATGCGGTGCTTGACGGTAACTTCGCATTCGGGCGCGGCATCCTGCATTGCGTTCAGGCAATCGGCCACCAAATCTACTTCGTTCATCAGGCAGGCGCCGAACGCGCCTTTTTGCACGCGCGGACTGGGGCAGCCGCAGTTGAGGTTGATTTCGTCGTAACCCCAAGCCGCCACCCGCTTGGATGCCGCCGCCAACAGCGCCGGTTCGCAGCCGCCCAGCTGCAGCGCCACCGGATTTTCACAGTCGTTCTTACGCAAAAAACGCGCCTCGTCGCCATGCACAATCGCGCCGGCGTGCACCATCTCGCTGTACAGCCAGGCATGGCGGCTGATCTGGCGGGCAAGATAGCGGAAATGGCGGTCTGTCCAGTCGAGCATCGGCGCAACGGACATTCTGCGGGCGCGGACGGGGGCGGATAAGCTGTTTTCAGGCTGCATCGGATTTTCCTGAGGGATGGCGGATAGCGGGCGGGCGGCGATTGTAGCCGAACGGCTGCGGCAAGTAAAAGTAAGCGCGGCGGGCGGTCAGGCAGCCTGAAAACGCCTGATAATAATAAAAGCGATTCTTGACTGCAAAAGCGCTTTTGCCGACAATCGCCGCCGTCTGCCGCGCAGGCGGCGGGTACCGACCAACATCAGGAGAGACTTATGATTGCAAACAAATCTTTTGCCGCGCTGGCTCTGGCCGCGGCATTTTCTGCGGCCGCCGCCGATTCCGGCACCTTGAGCCGCGCCGATGCCAGCGGCAAGATTTTTTCCGGCGGCAATTATCTGGTGGTGAACAAAACGCTCGCCAAAGGCAAGGAAATCGGCCGCCACAACCATCCGGGCTACGAAGTGCTGTTTGTGGCGACCAAAGGCAGCTTCGACGTGGTTTTGGACGACGGTGAAAAACATCTGGTGCGTGACGGCGACACGCTGAAATTCGGCGGCAATGTCTATATCAGCGGCACCGCCCGCGAAAATGCCGCCGCCACGATTATTCTGATTAAGGAAGCGGAACAGCCCCAGCCGGCGGAGCAGCAATAGCCGTTTTGTCCAATTTTTCAGGCTGCTTTGGGTATATCTGCCCGAAGCAGCCTTTTGTTTTCGCCTTCAGGCAGCCTGAAAAACCGATAGACAGGTCGTTGTCAAGATTCTGTCCAATTCATCAACAAATCTTAAGCCAATCATAAAAAACGATAAAAATATTTGCCATATTGTCCAATTAAATTTACAATCCGCGCCATTCACAACAACGATTGGACAAGGAATACCATGCAGTTGGACATCGACCGCTTAATCGCCTATTTCGGCGGCGTAAATGCCCTTGCCGAAGCACTGAAACAACAAGACCCCGAACACGCCGCCAGCACGGCCGCCATTTACAAATGGCGCACACGCGGCTCTTTGCCTTTGGCACAGTTGCAGAAATTGACCGCTCTGGCACAGGCACAGGGGCGGCCTTTGGATTTAAACGCCTTTATCCACCAACAAGCAGAATTGGAAAAAAACACCATGAACACAAACAACCGCGTCATCATATTCGACACCACCATGCGCGACGGCGAACAATCGCCTGGCGCATCCATGACCAAAGAAGAAAAGCTGCGTTTGGCGCGCCAGTTGGAAAAACTGGGTGTGGACGTGATTGAAGCCGGTTTTGCCGCTGCCAGCCCAGGCGATTTTGAATCGGTGAACGCAATTGCCAAAATCATCACCAACGCCACCGTATGCTCGTTGGCGCGTGCCGTTGAAAACGATGTCCGCAAAGCGGGCGAAGCCGTTTCCCCCGCACCGAAAAAGCGCATCCACGTCTTTATCGCCACCAGCCCCATCCACATGGAATACAAGCTGAAAATGAAGCCGAAGCAGGTGGTGGAGGCCGCGGTGAAAGCGGTGAAAATCGCCAAAGAATATACCGATGACGTGGAATTTTCCGCCGAAGACGCCGTGCGTTCTGAACACGATTTTCTGGTGGAGATTTTCACGGCCGTTATCGAAGCGGGCGCCACCACCATCAACATTCCCGATACCGTGGGCTATTCGATTCCCTCGGCGTGGTATGAACGTATCCGCACTATCATCAACAGCGTGCCCAACGGCGACAAAGTCGTCTGGTCGAGCCACTGCCACAACGATTTGGGCATGGCGGTGGCGAACTCGCTGGCGGCGATTCAGGCAGGTGCGCGTCAAATTGAATGCACCATCAACGGTTTGGGCGAACGCGCTGGCAATGCCAGCTTGGAAGAAATCGTGATGGCGTTGAAAGTGCGGCACGATTTGTTCGGCTTGGAAACCGGCATCGACACTGCACAAATCGTACCGACCTCCAAACTGGTGTCCACGATTACGGGCTATCCCGTGCAGCCGAACAAGGCGATTGTGGGCGCGAATGCCTTCGCGCACGAAAGCGGCATCCACCAAGACGGCGTGCTGAAACACCCCGAAACTTATGAAATCATGACTGCCGAATCAGTCGGCTGGACCACTAACCGCCTGACTTTGGGCAAACTTTCCGGACGCAACGCCTTCAAAACCAAATTGCAGGAACTGGGCATCGAATTGGACAGCGAAGAAGCGCTCAATGCCGCCTTTGCCCGCTTTAAAGAGCTGGCCGACAAAAAACGCGAAATTTTCGACGAAGACCTGCACGCGTTGGTTTCGGACGAAATGTCCAATCTGTCGCCCGACAGCTACAAATTCATCTCGCAGCGCATCAGCACCGAAACCGGCGAAATGCCGCGTGCCGAAATCGTTTTCAGCATCAACGGCGAAGAGCGCCGCGCCGAAGCCACCGGCTCGGGCCCCGTCGATGCCATCTTTAAGGCCATCGAAAGCGTGGCGCAAAGCGGCGCGGTGTTGCAGATTTATTCGGTCAACGCCATCACCCAGGGTACCGAAAGCCAGGGTGAAACCGGCGTGCGCCTGATGCGCGACGGCCGCATCGCCAACGGCCAGGGCGCCGATACCGACGTACTGGTGGCCACCACCAAAGCCTATCTGTCGGCACTCTCCAAGCTCGAGCGCAAGCAGCAGCGCATCCGCGCCCAAGGCGGCATTTGAGTTTTCAAACCGCTTTTCAGGCTGCCTTTGCCGTTTTCCCGGACAAGGCAGCCTGAAAACCGTTTGCCCCGATACGCTCTTGCCATGCCCCGCCGCCGCCGCTACAATTCGCCCCCGTTTGCCCATTGGGGCAATAAAACAGAGGAAAAAACATGAAACACCAACACAATAAAGGCAAAATCAGCGACAACGCGCTCAAAGCGCTGGTGCGCTCCAATCTGTTCCGCCACAAGGTGGAACGCAACAAAAAAGGCAAAGGCAGCTACAACAGGCAGGCAGCCAAAAAATGGCGGGACGGTTTCGACAAACTGTCCCGTTTCGTTTATTCGTTTAAGGGCTGCCTGCCGTCTGTTTAACTGCCAAAAAGCAGCCTGAAAACCTTTCAGGCTGCCTGCATCTTCACTTTCCCTGTTTTTTCGTTTTTTCACCCATGAACCAGACCCACCACCTGCCCACCGGCACCCTGCATCTGGACATCCGCCGCAGCGAGCTGCCGGTTGGGGATTTGTTTGCCGTCGGCGCGCGGCTCAATCCCAAGCGCGCCTTTTTGTTTGTCAGCAAGCTTTTGGGCAAACACCATCCCTGCACGCCGCAGCAGATGGCGCAGGCCTATGCGCGCTTGGCCACCAAGCTGCCGGCTTTTTCAGGCTGCCCCGTGCTGTTTGTCGGCATGGCCGAAACCGCCACCGCGCTGGCGCAGGGCGTGTTCGAGCAATGGCTCGCGCAGCATCCGCAGGCGCAGGCACTGTATCTGCACAGCAGCCGGCTGCGCGTTGCCGGTGCCGACATCTGCCGCTTTGAAGAGCAGCACAGCCACGCCGCCCGCCAGTTTCTGCATCTGCCGCAGCGCCCCGCATACCGCGATCTGCTGGTGCAAGCACAGGCGCTGGTGCTGATTGACGACGAAATTTCTACCGGCCGCACGTTTGTCAATCTCGCCGCTGCGCTGCGCCCGCATATGCCGCGGCTGCGCGAGGTGCATTGGCTGAGTCTGACCGATTTTGGCGACGATCAAGCCGCTGATCCCGCCGTTTACCGCCACAGCCTGCTGGCCGGCAGCTGGCGCTTCGAAGCACGCGGTGAAATTGCCGCCGATCCGGCCGCGCCCGCCCAAGCCGTCGAAGGGCGCGATCCCGAGATTGCCGACAGCGGCTGGGGGCGGCTCGGCAGCAACCGCATCCTGTGCCTGCCCGATGATTTTGTCCGCCGTTTTTCAGGCAGCCTGAAAGCCGGTGAGCGCGTGCTGGTGCTCGGTACCGGCGAATTTATCCATCCCGCCGCCGTGTTTGCCCGTGCTCTGGCAGAGCTCAGCGGTGCCGAAGTTTATCTGCAGTCGTCCACCCGCTCGCCGGCGCAGGTTTGGGGCGCGCTCGCCCACAAACGCCCGTTTTCCGACCCCTACGACGAAGGCGTGCCCTACTATCTTTACAACCTGCCCGAGCCGCACTCCTACCGCCGCATCTTTATCTGCCACGAACACCCCGCCAATCCCGCCCTAATCGAATGCGCCGCCGGCCTGCAGGCCGAGCTGGTACAGCTGCCCGCGCCGTTGTGAAAATATAGCCCGGACGGCTTTCAGGCTGCCGAAACAGGGCAGGGCGCATGCTACAATCGCCGCACCCGCCGGCCGCGCCGCTGCGGGGTTTTGACCGAACTGTTATCTACCTGACAAAACGGAGCCGAATATGAAAAAAACACTCGCCGCGCTGATGATCGGCGCACTCGCCCTGCCGCTTGCCGCCGCGCCCTACCGCGCGTTGAATCCGGACAGCCTGATCAGCGGCAATCCGAAAAAACCGCCGATCAGCGTGAATCTGGGCGGCGTTGAAACCGCCATCCGCAACCTGTCGGCGGTTGCCGGCGACTACCCGCCGCGTTTTGACAACGAAAACGACCGCCGCCGCGCCATCGCCGATTTGGGCCCCTTGGGCGTGGTACTCGACAGCATGGTGGAAAACACCGCGCCTAAAGGCGGCGCCAAAGCATCCGCCGCTTATCTGGCTTCGCTGGCGATGCGCGCCCGTTTCCATTGGATCGGCCACAATCTCGACCAGCCCGGCCATGCCGCCAAAGCCGATGCCGACTACCGCCGCCGCATCGAGCTGGCCGCCGCCCCGCAGGAAAAAGCCTTTTACCAAGAGCTGCACGGCCGTTTTCTCAGCTCCACCGGCCAGCTTCCCCGCGCCATCAGCCAGCTCGAAGCCGCTCGCAAAGCCGGACGCAAAGAAGCCGCCATGCCGCTGGGCATGGCCTATCTGATGAGCGGCCAGAAAGCCAAATCGCTACCGCTACTGCGCGAACACGTGCGCAACTTCCCGCAGGACAAACAAGCCAAAGAACTGCTCTCCGCCGCGGAAAACGGCCGCGTTGAAATGAAAACCGTGAAGTGAAAAACGTAGGCTGAACGCGGATAAACTTTCAGGCTGCCTTCACAAGTAAAAGGCAGCCTGAAAACTTTTGCGGCTGTGCTGAGGGATAAGGCTTGCAGAGATTTTAAGTTTTCTTGTATTACTTATGCCGGTTCGCCTATATCCCGCAGCGCAAATATCCGTTGTCAATAAGGGCAGTATCGTCGGCGAGGGCTTCGGCGTCTTCGGGGTCGTGGGTGATGAGCAGCAGGGGGATGTCTAGTTCGCGCTGGAGGGCAGCCATGTTGTCGCGCATTTGGGCGCGCAGGCGGGTGTCGAGGGCGGAGAAGGGTTCGTCGAGCAGGAGCCAGTCGGGGCGCACGGCGCAGGTGCGGGCGAGGGCGGTGCGCTGGCGCTGGCCGCCGGAGATTTGGCGCGGGTAGTGGTCGGCGATGGCGGCAAGCTGCATTTTCTCCAGCCATTCTTCCGCTTCGATGCGGGCGCGGCGGCGGCTTGGGGTGCGCAGGCCGCGGTGCAGGCCGAAAGCGATGTTTTGCGCGACGGTCAGGTGCGGAAACAGAGCGTAGTCTTGGAACAATAAGCCTGCGCTGCGCTGTTGCGGCGGCAGCCACAGGTTTTGCGCGGTGTCGCCGTAACTGCGCCCGCCGATGCGTACATGGCCGCTGCCCGGGCGCAACAGGCCGGCCAGAAGCTGGAGGGTGAGGCTTTTGCCCGAGCCTGATGGGCCGAGAATGGCGAGACGGCGGGCGGTGGTTTTGCAGGATACGTCGAGGGTGAAGGTGTGGCTGCCGTGGCGGGGCTGTTGACATTCAGCTTGCGAAGCGGTTTTTTGAGCAAAAAGTGCCCGATTGCAAGGAAAAAAGCGCAGCAAGGTTGGATACCTTGCGAGCATTTTTGACGTGGCAAGCGGGTATTTTTTGCCAAAAACACCGCCGCAAGGCTGATTATTAACAGCCCCTATGGTCGCCTGAAAGGCGAAATCGAAGGTTGGGTCAGCCACGGTTTTTGTCTCCGTTCAAACGGGTTACGCTCCACAATACGGCAATGCAGACGGCGGAAATCAGCAAAACAAGGCGGTTGGCCAAGTCGTCGTTGCCCGCCTGCACAGCTTCATAGACGGCGATGGACAGGGTTTGGGTTTGGCCGGGGATGCTGCCGGCAATCATCAGTGTGGCGCCAAATTCGCCCAGCGCGCGGGCAAAGGTGAGTAAGAGGCCGGAGAGGATGCCGCGCCAAGCCAGCGGCAGGGTAACGCGCATAAACACGGCGCACTCCGACAATCCGAGCACGCGGGCGGCCTGTTCGAGCTGCGGGCTGACTTCTTCAAAGGCGGCGCGGGCGGGCTTGAGCACCAGCGGAAAGGTAACGGCCATCGCGGCGACCACCGCGCCCTGCCAGGTGAATATCAGGCTGAAGCCGAAATGTTGTTGCAGCCATTGGCCGAGCGTGCCGTTGCGGCCGAACAGCACCAGCAGGTAGTAGCCCATCACGGTGGGCGGCAGCACCATCGGCAGCGTGAGCACGGTGTCGAGAAAATTGCGGCCGATAAAGCGTTTGCGCGCGAGTACCCAGCTCACGGCGATGCCGAACACCAGGTTCAGCAGCGTGGCAAAGCCGGCGACTTTGAGCGAGAGAAACAGCGCGGGGAAAGTGTCTTGGAATGAGGACATTTTTTGGGGACGGGTGGGATGGTTTTTGGGGGGGCGGCTGAAAAAATACCGTCATTCCCGCGCATGCGGGAATCTTTTTGGAATTTAAGTAATGGCTTGTTTATTCAAAAATGATTAAGCATCAAGCAAGATTCCCGCCTACGCGGGAATGACGACGGTTTGGGGGGGTAGACGGCGTTTGGGTTCAATAGGATTTGTTAGGGTTTGACAACCCAAGCTAGCTGCCGTCTTTGAGGCCGTCTGAAAAGCAGCCTGAAAACCGTTTACCCGTTTTCAGGCTGCTTTTTATGCTTAGGCGTTTTTCCCCTTATTTGGCTTTGGAGCCTTTGGCAGAGCTGAAGCCGTATTTTTTCAGGATGGACTGGCCGGCGGGCGACAGAACGAAATCAACATAGCTTTTGGCTTCTTTGCTTTTGGCAGAAGCGGTGGGGGCGATGGCGTAGGAAACCGGAGTCTCGAGCGCTACGGCAAAGGAGATTTTCACTTTCTCTTTGGCCAGTACGGCGTCGGTGCGGTAAACGAAGCCGGCTTCGGTTTCGCCGCGGGCTACGTAGTCAAGCGCTTGGCGTACGTTCTGGGTGGAGACGATTTTAGGCTGCAGGGTGCCGTAGAGACCGGCTTTTTCCAGCGCACCTTTGGTGTAGCGGCCGGCGGGCACGCTTTCGGGATTGCCCACGGCAATGCGGCTGACGGTAGCGGCTTTCAGATCGTTAAGGGTTTTGATTTTGAGACGGCTGTCTTTGGGCTGGACGACGACCAAATCATTCAGCACGAAAGTGCGGCGGCTGGCTTTGTCGATCAGCTGCTGGTCTTGGGCTTTGTCCATGGTGGTTTGGTCGGCGGTGGCCAATACGTCAACCGGTGCGCCTTGGGCAAGCTGCTGCAGCAGTACGCCGGATGCGGCGGTGTTCAGTTTGATATTGGTGCCGGGGTGTTTTTTCTGGTAGGCGGCGTTAATTTCCTGAAAGGCTTCTTTCAGGCTGGCGGCAGCGGAGACGGTAAGGTCGTCGGCAAAGGCGGGGGCGGCGAGAAAAAGGGTGGCGATAAGGGCGCCGGTTTGGATTTTCATGGTAGTTTTCCTTTGGTCTGCAGGGAGAAAGCAGCCTGAAAAAAAGGGCGTCGGCTTTCAGGCTGCCTTTGGGGTTGGCGATGCCCGCCGGTGTGGCGGACAAAATAAAGCGGCCGTCTTGCGTGTTGCAGGACGGCCGTTCGGACTGCCTTCGCGGGCGCGATTATAGGAAATTAAGGCAGCCTGAAAAGCATACCGACGGACTAGTCCGAAAGTGGGATTGCGCTTTCAGGCTGCTTCTGCATGGCTTATCTGGCGCAGCCGGCTTGTTAATCAGCGGGTGCCGTTGCGGCGGCGCACCAGTTGCCAGGGGCGGATCAGGTAGAACGCGCTGGCAAAGCCGCTCCATACATGCACCATACGGGTAAAGGGGAAGATAAAGAAAAAGGTCATACCCATAAAGATGTGCAGTTTGAACAGGAAGTTGGCATCTTCGATATAGCCTGCCGCACCGCCGCGGAAGGTAACGATGTGCTGCGCCCACTGCATCAGTTTGACCATTTCGTGACCGTCCAGATGCCCCATGCTGACGACGATGGTGGACAGACCCAAGAGCAGGGTAATCAGAATCCAGATCAGAACCAGCTTGTCGCGCCAGGTGCTGTTGATGCTGATGCGGTCGATTTTAAAGCGGCGGTTGATCAGGATAATCAGACCGATCAGGGCGGTGGTGCCGAAGATGCCGCCCATGGTCATGGCAAATACCTGCTTGGCGCTGTGAGTTACGCCGATGGCGTCCCAAAACCACAAAGGTGTAAGCAGACCGAACAAATGGCCGCCGAATACCGCCAGCACGCCGACGTGAAACAGCACGCTGCCCAGCCGCAGCTGGCCGCGGTAGAGCAGTTCGCTGGAATCGCTTTTCCAGGTGTACTGCTCGCGGTCGAAACGCATCAGGCTGCCGAAGAAAAATACGGCCAGGCAGATATAGGGATAAATGCCGAAGAAAAACTGGTGGAAGGTATTGAGTTCGTTCATGGTAATTCCTTTTCAGGCTGCCTTATGCGGGGCGGCCGTTGGGGTAGAACTGTATGGTTTGGATGTCGCTGGCGGGTTTGAGCAGCGGTTCGATGCCTTGGATGTCGGGGCCGAATGTTTCCATTGCTTCGTCCATATCGCGCACCGGCGGTTCGGTCAGCGGTTTGGGTTCGACCGGGCTTAAGGCGACGGCAGCCTGAAGCAATGCGGCGTAGGGCGAGCCGTAGGTAGTCAGGTTTTTGCCGATGTGGTTGATCACGTGCACGGCGTCGCCCAACAGTTTGGCCGCGTCTTCGGGCGGGATGTGGGCGAAAAATTCCAGCAGCGCCGGCAGGTAGTCGGGCAGCTCGTCGTCGCCCAGCTCGAAGCCGTAGCGGCGGTATTCTTCGAGCAGATCGACCATTGCGCTGCCGCGGTCGCGGTCTTCGCCGTAAACGTGCTCGAAAATATACAGCGCGTGCTGGCGGGTGCGGTCGAACACCAAAACGTAGTCTTCCTGCAATTCGCGCAGGCTGCGGCTGCCCAAGTGATCGAGCAGCGCCTGCAAATCCGCTTGGTTTGCGGCCAGCTCAGGCCACTCGTTTAAGGCAGCCTGAAACTCGGGCAGCGCATCGAGCAAATCCTGATCGGGGTAGCACATCAGCGCGGAGAGCCATTTGTACACCAAAGGATTGGCGGCCATCAGCGCACTCCTTCTTCTTTGTTTTTCTCGATGTCTTTGCGCCGTTCGACAAAAATAATCGGCGAGGCTTTACGCTTGCCAAACAGGCTCTCTTGGGTCAGACCGTCGGCATCGTCGCCCGAGCAGCCGTTACCGAAGCTGAAGCCGCAGCTGGCTTTGTCTTCAAAGCTGTTTTCCACCATTTCTTTGTGTGAGGCGGGGATGACAAAGCGGTCTTCGTAGTTGGCGATGGCGAGAATCTGGTACATGTCTTCCACCATGGCCGGGGTGAGGCCCGTGCCGTCCAATGTCTGTTCCAGCGTTTCGCCTTCGACGATCTGGCCGCGCTTGAAGCGGCGCATGGCGATCATGCGCTCAAGGGCGTCGCGTACCGGCTCGATTTTGCCGGCGGTTAAGAGGTTGGCGAGATAACGCAGCGGGATGCGCATTTCATCGACGCTGGGGATGATGCCGTTTTCGCCGACAAAGCCGTTTTCAATGGCCGACTGGATCGGCGACAAGGGCGGGATGTACCAAACCATCGGCAGGGTGCGGTATTCGGGATGCAGCGGGAAGGCGATTTTCCAATCCACGGCCATTTTGTACACCGGCGATTTTTTCGCCGCATCGAGCCAGTTTTGGCTGATGCCCTGTTTCAAGGCTTCGCGCTCGATTTCGGGGTCGTGCGGGTTAAGGAACACGCCGAGCTGGGCTTCGTACAAGTCCTGCGGGTCTTCCACGCTGGCGGCTTCCTGGATTTTGTCGGCGTCATACAGCAGCACGCCCAGATAGCGGATGCGGCCGACGCAGGTTTCCGAGCAGATGGTCGGTTCGCCCGCTTCGATGCGCGGATAGCAGAAAATACATTTTTCGGCCTTGCCGCTCACCCAGTTGTAGTAGATTTTTTTGTAGGGGCAGCCTGAAATGCACATACGCCAGCCACGGCATTTGTCTTGGTCGATCAACACGATGCCGTCGTCTTCGCGTTTGTAGATGCTGCCGGAGGGGCAGGAGGCGACGCAGGTGGGGTTGAGGCAGTGTTCGCACAGGCGCGGCAGGTACATCATAAAGGTCTGCTCAAACGCGCCCATCATTTCTTTTTGGATGCCTTCAAACAGGGTGTCTTTGGCGCGTTTTTCAAATTCGCCCGCCAAATCGTCTTCCCAGTTGGGGCCCCATTCGACTTTGTCCATTTTCTTGCCGGTAAGCACGGAAATCGGCCGCGCGGTGGGCGGGGTTTTCATGCGCGGTGCGTTTTGCAGGTGCTCGTAGTCGTAAGTGAACGGCTCGTAGTAGTCGTCGATTTGCGGCAGGTTGGGGTTGGAGAAAATGTTGGACAGGATTTTCAGACGGCCGCCCTGCTTGGGTACGAGTTTGCCGTTGGGTTTGCGCACCCAGCCGCCCTTCCATTTTTCCTGGTCTTCCCAGTTTTTCGGAAAACCGATGCCGGGCTTGGTTTCGACGTTGTTGAACCAGGCGTATTCCACGCCGTCGCGGCTTGTCCAAACGTTTTTGCAGGTTACGGAGCAGGTGTGGCAGCCGATACATTTGTCGAGGTTGAGTACCATGCCGACTTGCGCTCTGATTTTCATATGGGTGTTCCTTGTGGTTTTGTGTTCTGTGTTTTCAGGCTGCCTTTAAGGCCGTCTGAAAAGGTTTGGTGTGCTACTTCGGTGCGGCTTCAAAGCCTGCGCGGGGGCTGATAACGGAAACAAGGATGCAGTCCTCTTTGGCATCCGCCCTGTTGCGCGCGCCGTGTATCTGGTGCAGGCCGACGATGACGCTTTCGCCCGCACGGATGGTGCGGCCGCTGTTTTCGTCGTCGAGCAGCTCGGCTTCGCCTTGCAGCACAATCCAAATATCGGTGCCGTGCGGATGGCGGTGGGCGGGCAGGCTGGTGCCGGGCGGTATCTGCCACAGCACCATGTTGTCGTGGTGGTCGTGGTGCAGCACGGTGCGCACGGATTCGGTGCCGCCGTCTTTGAGGTAGTCGGCAAAACGGATGATTTGCGGGATGTGCATGATGTTTACTCCTTTATTCGGCGTTTTCAGGCTGCCTTTCAGACTGCTTTGTTAAGGCAGCCTGAAAGGCAGAAGCTGAACTACAGGGCGTGCGGCTCGGTTTTCTCACTTTCTTCGGCCGGTTCGTCCATCCAGTCGATGTCTTTCATCTTGCGCACAATCACCCATTCGTCGCGGTTGGAGCCGACGGTGCCGTAGTAGTTGAAGCTGTAGGCAAGCTGGGCGTAGCCACCGATCATGTGCGTGGGGTTCAACACCGCTTTGGTTACGGAATTGTGGATGCCGCCGCGTTTTTTGGTGGTTTCCGCACCCGGGGTGTGCACCAGTTTTTCCTGTGCGTGGTACATCAGAATCATGGTTTCGGGAATGCGCTGGCTCACAATTACGCGGCAGGCAATCGCGCCGTTGGTGTTGAACACTTCCACCCAGTCGTTATCGACCAAGCCTGCTTTTTTCGCGTCAATCTCGGAAATCCACACGTGCGGGCCGCCTCGCGAGAGCGTGAGCATACGCAGGTTTTCCGAATAGGTGCTGTGGATGCCCCATTTTTGGTGCGGGGTCAGGAAATTAAGCGTGATTTCCGGGTTGCCGTTGGGCATTTTGCCCAACAGTTTTTTGGTGGTTTTGGTGTCCACGGCGGGGCGGTAGGCGCAGAAGCTCACGCCGAAATCGCGCATCCATTTGTGGTCCTGGTAAAACTGCTGGCGGCCGGTCAGGGTGCGCCACGGAATCAGCTCGTGTACGTTGGTGTAGCCTGCGGTGTAGCACACGGTTTCGCTTTCCACGCCCGACCAAATCGGCGAGGTAACGATTTTGCGCGGCTGGGCAACGATGTCGCGGAAGGCGATGTGGGTGTGCTCGCTGGCGTTGATCAGATGGGTATGGTCGCGGCCGGTGATGTTGCCCAGCGCCTGCCAGGCTTTTTTGGCCACGTGGCCGTTGGTTTCTGGCGCAAGGGTCAGAATCATCTCGGCGGCGTCGATGGCGGTTTCGATTTTCGGCTGGCCTTTGCCCGCGCCTTCGGCACGCACGCCGTTGAGTTTGCGCAGGTATTCGACTTCGTGCTTGGTGTCCCAAGCCATGCCTTTGCCGTTGTTGTTGACCTTTTCCAGCAGCGGGCCGATGGAGGTGTATTTTTCATAGATGGCGCCGTAGTCGCGCTCGACTACCGTCATCGCGGGCATGGTTTTGCCGGGAATCGGCTCGCATTCGCCCAGTTTCCAGTCTTTCGGGTCGAAAGGCTGGCCGAGCTCCTGCGGGCTGTCGTGCATCAGCGGGGTGAGCACGATGTCTTTGCGCACGCCCAAATAGTCTTTGGCCAACTCGCTGAATTTTTTTGCCAAGCCTTTGTAGATTTCCCAGTCGGAGCGGCTCTGCCACAAGGGTTGCACGGCTTCGGTAAACGGGTGGATAAAGGGGTGCATGTCGGAGGTATTGAGATCGTTTTTCTCGTACCAAGTGGCGGTGGGGAAAATCACGTCGGCATACAGGCAGGTGGTGTTCATGCGGAAATCCAACAGCGTGAACAAATCCAGTTTGCCTTCCACGGGCGGACGCTGGGTGACTTCGCTGGGCTTGAGGCAGTCTTCTTCGTCGCTCATCAGGCCGTTTTGCGTGCCGAGCAGGTATTTGAGGAAGTATTCGTGGCCTTTGCCCGAAGAACCCAAAATATTGGAGCGCCAGATAAACATATTGCGCGGCCAGTTTTTCGGGTTCTCGGGGTCGTCGCAAGACATATTCAGGCTGCCTTCTTTTAAGCCTTTGACCACATAATCCACCGGATTCATGCCCGCCGCTTCGGCCGCGTCGGTTACATCCAGCGGGTTGGTTTCCAGCTGCGGTGCAGACGGCGTCCAGCCCATGCGCTCGGCTTTGGCGTTGTAGTCGATCATGGTGAGGCGGCGCATATCGTCGTGCGCATCGGGCGAGAGCAGCTCGTCGGCCGCCAGCGTTTCGTGGCGGTATTGGCTGGTGTGGGCGTAGAAGAAGGAAGTACCGGCCATCTGGCGGGCGGGGCGGTGCCAGTCTAGGCCGAAGGTGAGCGGCGCCCAGCCGGACTGCGGGCGCAGTTTTTCCTGGCCGACGTAGTGGCACCAGCCGCCGCCGGATTTGCCGATAGTGCCGCACATCATCAGCATGTTGATGATGCCCCGGTAGTTCATGTCGAGGTAGTACCAGTGGTTGATACCCGCGCCGACGATGACCATGCTGCGGCCTTTGGTGTCGTGCGCGTTCTGGCCGAACTCGCGAGCCACCTGAATCACACGCTCGGCAGGCACGCCGGTGTGTTTTTCCTGCCATTTCGGGGTGTAGGGCTTGTCGTCGAAATAATCTTTGGCGGCGGCTTCGTCGTCCAGGCCGTTGTTCACGCCGTATTGCGCCACCAAGAGGTCGAACACGGTGGCCACCGGTGCAATGCTGCCGTCGGCCAATCTCACGTGTTTGACCGGCACTTTGCGGTACACCTTGTCTTCGTCGTATTCGCCGCCGAAGTAGTCGAAACCCACGCGCACCACGTCGTCTGAACGCTCTTTCAGGCTCAGTGCGGCGTGCACGTTGTCGCGCCCCTGCGCTTTGGTTTCGAGATTCCATTTTTTGCTGCCGTCCCAGCGGAAGCCGATGCAGCCGTTGGGCACGGCCAGCGTGTCGGACGTTTCGTCCCACACCAGCACTTTCCAATCGGGGTTTTTCTCTTCGCCGAAATTGTTGTCAAGCTGCGAAGCGCGCAGGGTGTATTCGGGTTTGTAGTGTTCGCCGTCGCGTTGCAGGCGCACCAGCACCGGCATGTCGGTGAGGCGGCGGCAGTAGTCTTGGAAATAGTCCGAAGGCTTGTTGATGTGGAATTCCTGCAAAATCACATGCCCCATCGCCATCGAAAGCGCGGCATCCGTGCCCTGGCGCGGTGCCAGCCAGATGTCGCTGAACTTCGCCATTTCGCCGAAGTCGGACGACACCGCCACGGTTTTCGTGCCTTTGTAGCGCACTTCGGTATAAAAGTGCGCGTCGGGCGTGCGCGTCATCGGCAGGTTCGAGCCCCATACCAAGAGATAGTTAGAGTTGTACCAGTCGGCCGACTCGGCCACGTCGGTCTGCTCGCCCCAAGTCTGCGGGCTGGCGGGCGGCAGGTCGCAATACCAGTCGTAAAACGACAGCGGTACGCCGCCAATCAAGCCCAGATAGCGGGCACCGGAAGCGTAGCTGATCATCGACATCGCAGGAATCGGCGAGAAGCCGACGATGCGGTCGGGGCCGTATTTTTTGATGGTGTAGCAGTTGGCGGCGGCCACCATTTCATAGGCTTCGTCCCAGTTGGAGCGCACAAAGCCGCCCAAGCCGCGCTGCGATTTGTAGGATTTCGAGCGCTCGGGGTCTTCGACGATCCATTTCCACGCTTCAATCGGGTCTTTGGTTTTGCGCGCTTCGCGCCACAATTCGGCCAGCGCGCCGCGCATCATCGGATATTTGATGCGCTGGGCGGAATACACATACCAGCTGTAAGAAGCCCCGCGCGGACAGCCACGCGGCTCGTGGTTGGGCAGATCCGGGCGCGTGCGCGGATAGTCGGTTTGCTGGGTTTCCCAAGTGATGATGCCGTTTTTCACGTAAATCTTCCACGAGCACGAACCGGTACAGTTCACGCCATGAGTGGAGCGGGCGATGCGGTCGTGCGCCCAGCGGCTGCGGTAGGCGTTTTCCCATTTGCGGTCTTCGTCTATCAGCACGCCGTGGCCGTCGGCAAAAGGTTCGCGTTTGCGCTTGAAAAAGGTCAGACGGTCTAAAAAGAGGCTCATTGTGTATTCCTTAGTTTGCTGCGGATTTGTTTGGCTGTGTTGCAGGCGGCTTCAGGCAGCCTGAAAACACCTTATCCGTTATGGCACGGAATGGTAAGGGAAACACAGGCCGAAAAAAATGCGCCGAAAGGGGCGGTGCGCTAGGGCGTAAGCAGGGGAGGGGGACTTGCTTTGGAAATAGCCCGAACTACTCCTTTAGTATTAGTAAGGCATGGCGGCGGGCTAGGGTGGGCAGCCTGAAAAGCCGCTCCAGCAGCCATCCGGCAGCAAAAAAAGCAGCCTGAAAGTTTCAGGCTGCCTGTTTGGATTTGTCTTTCGAACTGATAGCGAAAACGAAAAATACTTTTGCAATAACAATGCGCCAAGCCGTTTCACAAGCAGCCTGAAAACCTTTTCAGGCTGCTTTGCCCTTGTTTGGCGAGCAAACCGGACAAGCCGGATTTTTGGTAGCGGCAAAATGCTGCCAGCTGCCGGCAAGGGCGTCGTAGCAGTGCAGTCCCGCCGGCTGGGCGGGCAGGCCGAGCAGGATTTTCAGCGCTTCGACCGCCTGTATCGCGCCGATCACGCCGACCAGCGGCGAGAATACGCCGGTGAGCGCGCAGCTACCGTCGCCGCCTTCGGGTTCGCCAAACAGGCAGGCGTAGCAGGGCTGCTCGGGTAGGTCGTGGCGGAACACCGCCAGCTGGCCGGAAAAGCGCACCGCGGCACCGGAAACCAGCGGCGTGCCGGTCGCGTGGGCAGCGGCATTGACGGCGCGGCGGGTGGCAAAATTGTCGCAGCAGTCGAGCACCACGCCGCATTGCGGCAGCAGAGCGCGCAGGGCGGCTTCGTCGAGACGGCCGAAGGTTTCGATGCGACAGCTTGAATTGATTGCGTGCAGGCGGGCGGCCATTGCTGCGGTTTTCAGGCTGCCGACGTCGCTTTCGCCATAGCTGACCTGGCGCTGCAGATTGCTCCATTCCACGGTGTCGTCATCGGCAATCAGCAGACGGCCGACGCCGGCGGCGGCCAGATAGGGCAGGGCGGCGGCACCCAAACCGCCGCAGCCGACTACCAGCGCGGCGGAATTAAGCAGGCGCTGCTGGCCGCCGATGTCGATTTCGTCGAGCAGGATGTGGCGGCTGTAGCGCAGAAGTTCTTGGTCGTTCATGGCGGTTTCGCATTAAGGCAGCCTGAAAGGCTGGGAAGTGGTTTTCAGGCTGCTTTTATTCACGGATTGTGGGTAAAAGCAGCCTGAAAAGCGTTTGATTGTCTGTTTTCAGGCTGCTTGGGCGGCAGGCAGCCTGAAACCCGAAAAGGCGGTGCAGGGCAGGGCGCCGGTGTTATTCCGCTTCGGGCGGTGCCGGTACGGGCACTTTGTGCTGGACGGCATAAACGGCGGCCTGCACGCGGCTGGTGAGTTCGAGCTTGCGCAGGATGTTCTGCACATAAACTTTTACCGTCGATTCCGCCAAATCCAGGCTGCGGGCGATAATTTTGTTGCTGTGGCCGGCGGCCAGATAGCCGAGCACTTCCAATTCGCGCGAAGTCAGCTCTTCCAGGCGCTGGTCTTCGGCCGGCTTGGCCGGGCGGATCAGCGACTGCACCATATTGGCCATCATCTCGGGCGAAAAGACGTTGTTGCCTTCGGCGGCGTTGCGGATGGATTCGGTGAGAAAGTCGGCATTGATGTTTTTTAGCAAAAAACCGTGTGCGCCTAAGCGCATGCATTCGAGCAGGTCTTCGCCGTCTTCGGATACGGTGAGCATCACCACGCACTGGTGCGGGCGCACGCTGAGGATTTGGGCGAGGGTTTCTCGGCCGTTCATCACCGGCATATCCAAGTCCAAAAGGACAATATCGGGGTCGGTCTGGCGGACGGTTTTGATGCCGGAGAGGCCGTCGGATGCTTCACCGACCACTTCAAAGCCGCTCTGGCGGGCGAGCAGGGCTTTGATGCCGCTGCGAAACAGGGTGTGGTCGTCGATCAGGACGATGCGGATGGGGCGGGACTCGTTCATGCGGGATGTCTTTCTTGCTCGGGCAGGAACAGGCGGATGCGGGTCTGACCGGGTTGGGAAGTGAGTTTGAGTTCGGCACGGATGCGGCCGGCGCGTTCGTGCATGATGTTCAGGCCGACATGGTTGCCAGGCAGGCGCTCAAGATGCTCGGTATCGAAGCCGCGGCCGTTGTCGGTAATCGTCATCACGAAATCGCGGCCATTGTCGATTTCGATGTTTACCTGGTCGGCCTGGGCGTGCTTGCGGATATTGGACAAGCTCTCCTGCAGGATAAAGATGCACTGCAGCTGCTGGTCGCTGGAAAGCGGCGGGCCCTGGTCGCCAATCCAGTCGATATGGGCGGCGATGCCGGTTTGGCGGTGGAAGCGCTCGACCAGCTCGTCGGCGGCTTCGGCAAAGTCGCGGCGGGCGATTTTGGTGCGGAAGTTTAAGAGCAGCTCGCGCACGTCTTCATAGCATTCCTGCACGCCGCTTTTGATAAATTGCAGGTTTTCGCCGGCCAGATCGCTGCTGCCGGACTGCAGGGCACTTTCGAGCA
This sequence comes from Kingella pumchi, assembly GCF_022288825.1. Classification (GTDB taxonomy): domain Bacteria; phylum Pseudomonadota; class Gammaproteobacteria; order Burkholderiales; family Neisseriaceae; genus Kingella_D; species Kingella_D pumchi. The sequence continues at coordinate 155,991 of NZ_JAKOOW010000026.1, forward strand.
TCTGTACCTGCAAATTAAGAAAGGCCAGCGTTTGCGCGATGCTGTCGTGCAGGCCCTGGGCAATCAGGTTGCGCTCCTGCAAAACGGCCAGCTGACGGCTCTCTTCGCCCAAGCGGGTATTGCTGACAACAACGCCAAACTGGCTGCACAAAAGTTCCAGCAGCTCGGTAATGGTGTCGCTAATCTCCTGAGGCTGCCTGAAATACAGGGTAACGATGCCGATATCCTGCTCTTTGTAGCGGATGGGCAGCACGCGCAAATCGCCAAAGCCCAAGCGGCGGCATTCGTAGCTGTGTTCGTTGTCTGCCGCCGGGCGGCTGTCGTAAAAACGGACGGTGTGCGCTTCGTTGTTCTGCACGGCAATGCCGCACAGGCAGTCGCCGATTTTCGAGCAGGCTTCGGAATGCTTCAATTCTTCAGGCAGCCCGATATGGGCGGCCAAATCCATGCGCTGGCGGCGCGGGTCGATCAGGCGCACGCTGCCGGCATCCGCTTCGGCAACCTGCAACACCCGTTCCAAAAATACCCCGGCCGCTTCGGCGGCGGTTTGCGGCCGGTTCAGCACCGCGGAAAAAGAATAGAGCACGCCAAGAATAAAGTTTTTGCGCTCCAAATCGCGGGTTTTTTCGGCCACTTCCTGCTCCAAGCCGCTGTAAAGCTGGCTCAAACGGCTGCTCATCTGGTTGAAACCGCCGCTTACTTCGGCAAATTCGGACGGCCCTGCCGTCTGCATCTGCAGCCCGAAGCGGCCGTCGCCAATGGCCTGCACGCCGCGCAACAATTCCTGCAGCGGGTCGATAATCCACAGCCGCGTCAGCCAAATCATCACCGCCGAGCTGACCAGCACCAGCGCCAGCAGGCCGCTTTGGAAAAAGCGCAGCCAAGTAATGTAAGTGGCGCTGGTGCGTTCCACTTCGCCGACTACTTCATTGATTGTGTTTAAAAAACCGTCCAATTTAGCGGTGCTGTTTTTTTCATTTTCCGAGGCAGCCTGAAAAAACGGTTTGACCGTTTGCTGCCATTGCCGCTCCAAATCCGCCATTTTCGCCATGACTTTCGGATCATCCGGCAGCGAGAGCGGCCGCCGCGGATCGCCGCGGCGCACCGTTGCCAAAACCTGGTCGAAGCGGCTGATGTGGGCATCGATTTCAGATTGCGGCGCGTTTTCTTCAACCAAAAGCGCCAGCCGGTAGCTTTGAAAACGCAGGCTGCCCAAATCATTGATCGCCGCCGCATTTCCTTCCAGCCACAGCGACAAATACAGCGTAAACACGATTGAAGCAACCGATACGGCAATCCACAGCGCGGTAAAAAATTTCAGACGTAAAGTCAGACTGGCAAATCGGTTCATGGTAAAGCGGTGTTGGGGGTTGTTGTAATAATGATAATATAAGTTCGTATAATTGAACCGGAATATGTAAAATCATCAGACACTTGCGGGAAGACCCGTGTTGCGGCTGGGGGGTAT
>NZ_JAKOOW010000027.1:0-282 GCF_022288825.1 Kingella pumchi
GGGGCGGCGATGTCCAGACGGCCGCCGTCGATTTGACCGCTGTTGCCGATATGGGCGCTGCGGATGCGGTTTTCTGAGGTGCTGAGAATGCGGCCGCTGTTGTTCAGGCTGCTTGTGCTGTCGATGCTGCTGGTGCCGTGGGCATACAGGGTGCCGCTGTTGTCGGTTTGGCCGGCATTCAGGCTGAGGGTGCCGCCGTCTTGGGCAGCGACGGTGCCGCTGTTGGCCAGCTGTCCGTCGGCGCTGAGGGTCACGCCGCCGGCACCGGCGTAAATCTTGCCG
>NZ_JAKOOW010000027.1:380-636 GCF_022288825.1 Kingella pumchi
ATTACGGATGCCGCTGCCGGCATCGGCGGCAATCAGGGTGATTTTGCCGGCATACATGCCGCCAAGGGCGCCGGTGTCGATGGCAAAGACGGGGGCGGATGAAGACGGGGCGCGGGGTGCGGCGGCGTCTTTCAGGCTGCCGGCGGCGTCGGTTTGGCCGCCGGCGGCAATCACTTGGACGTCCTGTCCCCAAATGCCGCCGTCAATCTTGGCGGCACGGCTGAGAATGCGGGTGTAGTCGGCACCGCGCCCGTCA
>NZ_JAKOOW010000028.1:0-300 GCF_022288825.1 Kingella pumchi
TCAATGACGGCGGCGGATGCTTTCTCTATTTTTAGGTTTTTTTCGGTCAGTTGGCGGTTAATCAGTTCCAGCAATTTGGACAGGGTGTCGTCTTGCGCCAGCCAGTTACGGTAGCGGCATAAGGTGCTGTAATCGGGGATGCTCAGTTCGTCAAAACGGCAAAACAGGTTGAAATCGATGCGGGTGATGAGGCTGTGTTCGAGTTCGGGATCGGAGAGGCTGTGCCATTGGCCGAGTAGGACGGCTTTGAACATGGATAGCAGGGGATAGGCGGGACGGCCGCGGTGGTCTCGAAGGTAA
>NZ_JAKOOW010000028.1:407-28857 GCF_022288825.1 Kingella pumchi
CTGCCAATCAATCACTTGATCCAACTTCAATAGTGGGAAGCGGTCGATGTGTTTGGCAATCATGGCTTGTGCGGTTTGCTAGAAGAAGGTGCTCATGGAAAATCCCCTAAATGTCTTGGTGGGAATTTAGGGGATTTTGGGGGGATTTTGCAAAGGTCTCAATTAAATCTTAGGCTCAGCCTCCATTTTGTTACTTAGGGAGAATGTTCTCCGAAATAGCCTCCATTTTGTTACTTACGCCCCTGAAAACCGAAAATCTGGCTTTCAGGCTGCCTTTTTGTTTAGCCATCGGGCTGCTTACTGCCAAACCAACAGCGCGTGGTTGCGCTTGCCGCGGCGGACGATGGTGTAGCGGCCGAAGCGTTTGTGCGCGTCGGTGAGCAGGTAGGCGTCGTCGGGTTTGTCGGCGGGTGGGTTGGGGTTGGTGGTTTCGGCGGGGCGGCCGTTGAGCAGCACGGCTTTGCTGCTAATAAAGCCGCGCGCTTCTTTGTTGGACTGCGCCAGGCCGGTTTTAACCAGCGCTTCGACGACGTTCAGGCTGCCGGATACTGCAAAGGCGGGCAGGCCGTCTTGGGCGAGTTGGGCGTAGTCCTGTTCGGTGAGCGCGTCTTCGTTGCCGGAAAACAGGCTGTCGGTAATACGGCGGGCGGCGGCGAGCGCGTCTTCGCCGTGGATCAGGCGGGTCATTTCTTCGGCAAGGATGCGCTGGGCTTCGGGCTTGCCGTCGCGGGCACGGTCGGCTGCTTCGATTGCGGCGATTTCGTCCAGCGGCAGGAAGGTGAAGTATTTGAGAAACTTGTACACGTCGGCATCGGCGGTTTTGAGCCAGAACTGGTAAAACTGGTAGGGCGAAGTTTTGGCGGCATCAAGCCACACGGCGCCGCCTTCGGTTTTGCCGAATTTGGTGCCGTCGGCTTTGGTTACCAGCGGCAGGGTCAGGGCGTAGACGCTCTGGCGGTGCAGACGGCGGGTAAGTTCGGTGCCCCAGGTGATGTTGCCCCATTGGTCGCTGCCGCCGATCTGCAGTTTGACGCCATGGCGGCGGTTGAGTTCTGCAAAGTCGTAACCCTGCAGCAGGGCGTAGGAAAACTCGGTGAAGGAAATGCCGACGTCGTCGCGCTCGATGCGCTGTTTGACCGATTCTTTGGCGAGCATGGCGTTTACGGAAAAATGCTTGCCGATGTCGCGCAGGAAATCCAGGCAGTTCATGCCGGCGAACCAGTCGGCGTTATTGGCCATAATCGCGGCGTTTTCGTCTTCAAAGCTCAAAAAGGGCTGAAGCTGGCCGCGGATTTTTTCTACCCAGCCGGCCACGGTTTCGCTGCTGTTCAGGCTGCGCTCCTGCGCTTTGAAGCTGGGGTCGCCGATCATGCCGGTGGCACCGCCGACGAGCGCAATAGGAGTGTGGCCGGCAAGCTGGAAGCGGCGCAGCGCCAGCACCGGCAGCAGATGGCCGATGTGCAGGCTGTCGGCGGTGGGGTCGAAACCGCAGTAGAGTGAGATTTTTTCGCTGTCCAACAATGCGGACAGCTCGTTGATGTCGGTGGTTTGGTTAATCAGGCCGCGTGCCTGCAAATCTTGCAATAAGGCGTTCATTTAGTGTTCTCTCCAATCGAAAGGCAGCCTGAAAAGGTTTTCAGGCTGCTTGCGGGTTTGCTGAATCGTTCGTTAATCGGGCGGGTGCGTGCCGGTATTGCCCGCCAAAAAATCGGGCGGATTTTAACCGATTTCGCCGCTCTCGGTCAGGTTTGCGGCGGCTTGGGCGGCGGCGCGGGCAAACCATTCGGCGGCGACGGCGCCCACTTCGTCCAAGCCCTGTTTTTTCAGGCTGGAAAAAAGCTGCACGCTCACTTCTTGGCGCTCGCCCAGCGGCTGTAAGGATTTTTTGACCGCCGACAAGGTTTTAATCTGCTCGTTTTTCGATAATTTGTCAGCTTTCGATAATAAGATGTGTACCGGCTTGCCAGTGGCGGCGAAAAAGTCGAGCATCTGCCAGTCTTGCGGTTTGAGCGGGTGGCGGGCGTCCATAATCAGCAGCAGGCCGGCAATCTGGCGGCGGGTCTGCAAATAGCTGCCCAACAGTTTCACCCAGTGGGCGCGCACCGGCTCGGGCACCTGCGCGTAGCCGTAGCCCGGCAAGTCGGCGAGAAAGCAGCCGTTGGCCAGCTCGAAAAAATTGATGTGCTGGGTGCGGCCGGGCGTTTTCGACACGAAGGCCAGCCGCACATGGTTGCACAGCGCGTTGATGGCGCTGGATTTGCCGGCGTTGCTGCGGCCGACAAAGGCGATTTCCGCCGGCGTGTCGGGCAGGCCGTTCAGGTCGTTGGCGGTGATGGAAAATTTGGCGTTGTGAAAAATGTTCATACTGGTAAAGTTATGTGAATTTAGTATAGAATACCACGTTTGCAAATTTCTGGTTCGGCCGGGTGGCTGCCATCCGGTGTCCGACATATAAATATAAAACCCCCAAAACCCTTGGTTTTGGAATCAGGAGCATTTCCCATGAAACGTTTGAATATGCTGGCGGTACTGCTGCTGGCCGGCGCAGCGGCGGCGGCTCCCAAAGCCGCTCCCAAGGCGGATCTGGCCAAAGGCAAAGAAGTGGCCAAATCGGTTTGCGCCTCCTGCCACGCGGAAGACGGCAACAGCAGCATCGCCATGTATCCGAAAGTCGCCGGCCAGCACGCGTCCTACGTTTTGACGCAGACGCTCGACATCAAAAACAAAAAACGCACGTCCGGCTCTTCGGGCATGATGGCGCCGATGGTGCAGAACCTGAGCGAGAGCGACATCCGCAACGTTGCCGCCTACTATGCCAAGCAGCAGGCCAAACCGGGCGAAGCCAATCCCAAGGAAAACATCGAACTGGGCCGCAATATCTACCGCGCCGGCCTGCCGGAGAAAAAAGTGCCGGCCTGTATGTCCTGCCACGGCCCCAGCGGCGCCGGCATTCCCGGCGGCGGCACCGACATCACCGCCTACCCGCGCCTGGGCGGCCAGCATTCGGCCTATATCGGCGAACAGCTCAAAGCCTATGCCGCCGGCCAGCGCACCAGCGCCAACGGCATGATGGAAACCATTGCCAAACGCCTGAACGAAGAAGAAGTCAAAGCGGTGGGCAACTACATCCAAGGTCTGAAATAAACCGCGCCACAGCCGCCGCTTCGTTCAGGCAGCCTGAAAGGACATCCTTTCAGGCTGCCTGAACGGCTGTTTGGGCACCACAAAAGCTAATGCTTATAAGCTGCGCTATCAGTCGGGCGACGCGTTTGCCGCCGCCGGTTTTGCCGGCACCGCGCCAGCGCTAAAGCCGATCAAACGGCTTCCCCGACCAGCCCAAACAGCCCACACAACCGCCCCGCCGCTTCCCAAACAATGGCGCGCAGGCAGCCTGAAAACGTTTCAGGCTGCTTTGCCGCCCGTCGGCACACACCGCCGCCGCACAGCCGGCCGCATATCCCGTCCGTTTTTCAGGCTGCCCCGACCATGTCCGCCAAGCCCAAAACCAAAATCCCCCTGATCCGCCGTCCGTGGTTCGCCTTTCTCAGCTCCATGCGCTTTGCTGTGGCGCTGCTGGCGGTGCTGTCCGTCGCTTCGGTGATCGGCACCGTGCTGCAGCAAAACCAGTCGCCGCAGGACTATGTGGTCAAATTCGGCCCTTTCTGGGCGCAGATTTTCTCCTTTCTCGGTTTGTACGACGTTTACGCTTCGTCGTGGTTCGTCGCCATCATGCTGTTTCTGGTGTGCAGCACCGCGCTGTGCCTGTGGCGCAACGTGCCGCCCTTTCTGCGCGAGATGCGCTCCTTCCGCCTGAAAGTAACCGCCAAATCGCTCGCCCACATGAAGCACAGCGCCCTGCTGCAGGGCAGCCTGAAAGCCGATATCGCCGCACGCTATCTCAGCGTGCGCGGCTACCGCACCCAAACCGTGCGCCGTGACGACGGCAGCGTGCTGCTGGCCGCCAAAAAAGGCAGCATGAACAAATGGGGCTACATCTTCGCCCATGCCGCGATTATCGTTATCTGCCTAGGCGGGCTGGTGGACAGCAACCTGCTGCTGAAAATCGGTATGCTCAGCGGCCGCATCGTGCCCGACACCACCAGCAACTACGCCGGCGAATTTCAGGCTGCCAGCACGCTCGGCAGCGGCAACCCGTCTTTTCGCGGCAACGCCCAAATCGTCGAAGGCCAGCATGCCGACTCGGTATTTATCAATGCCGACAAAGGCCTGCTGCTGCAAAAGCTGCCCTTCACCGTCGAGCTGAAAAAATTCCACATTGATTTTTACGACACCGGCATGCCCAAGGATTTTGCCAGCGACGTCATCATCACCCGCCAAGACGGCTCGCGCCAAGCCGCCACCGTGCGCGTCAACCATCCGCTGACCGTTGAAGGCGTAACCATCTACCAGGCCGGCTACGGCGACGGCGGCTCCAAACTCAGCTTCAAAAGCTGGAACCTGAGCGGCAGCGGCGCGATGCGCAAAATCGAAGCCGTTTCGCAAAGCCGCTATCCGCTCGATTTGGGCGGCGCCGGCAAGTTTTCCATCGAATTTAACGATCTGCAGGTTTACAACGTCGAAGACGCCGAGCAAGCACAGGCGCAGCCTGAAAACGAAAGCGGCCGCGCCGCCCTTTCCAAGCGCCTGAGCGAAGTGCGCAGCGTGCGCCAAGACCGGCGCTTTGCCAACGTCGGCCCCACCATCCGCTTCAAACTGCGCGACAACAGCGGCCAGGCGCACGAATACGTCAACTACATGCTGCCCTTGGAGCGCGAAGGCTCGTGGTTTTTCGCCACCGGCGAGCGCAGCAGCGCCGACGAACCCTACCGCTGGCTGATGCTGCCCGCCGACCCCGCCGGCCGGCTCGACAGCTTTATGGCGCTGCGCGAACTGCTGCTCGATCCCGAACGGCGCAGCCGCGTGGTGGAAAAAGCGCAGGCCAATGTCGGCGAAAGCGTGCGCCCGCAGTTCAAACTGGCCACCGAAAACCTGCTGCGCCAGTTCGCCGAAGGCGGCTATGTCGCCATCGACCGCCACATCAAAAGCACCGTTCCCGCCGCCGACCAGCAGAAAACCGGCGAGCTGATGTACCAGATTCTCTACGGCGCCATCAATATCGCGCTCGATGATGCGCTGGCCGATCGCGGCCTGCCGCCGATTCCTGCCGGCGAAGTGCGCGGCCGCTTCGTGCTCAACAGCCTGGACGGCTACACCGCGCTAACCCGCTTCGAATCGCCGGTGCTGCTGCAGATGGACGGCTACCGCGCGGTGAATATGTCGGCGCTGCAGATGACCAAATCGCCCGGCGCGCTCTTGGTGTATCTGGGCTCGGTGCTGCTGGTGGCCGGCACGCTGTTTATGTTTTACGTCCGCGAAAAACGCGCCTGGCTGCTGTTTGACGGCAACAGCATCCGTTTTACCATGAGCGCCACCCGCAGCGAGCGCGAGCTGGCGCGCGAGTTTCCGCAGCATCTGGCCGATCTCGAGCGGCTAGCCGCCGATTTGGGCGGCGGCAAAACCGCCAAATAGGCGCCGCCGCCGTTTTCAGGCTGCCTGCAGCCTGAAACCCGACCATAAGAATAAGATGAAAAAAGAAAACTACTCCCGCATCCTGCCCGTAACCCCGTGGACGGCTTCGTCAATGTGGCCGTTTACCGAAGCCAAACCGCTGGCGGTGCTGTTGGTCACACTGAGCCTGTTCGGCTTTGGCGAAGGCATGCTGGTGGTGTCGCGGCTGGGCTCGACGCCGTGGACGGTGCTCTCGCAGGGCATCGCACGCATCAGCGGCGGCGAATTGGGCACGGTAACGCTGATGATCAGCGCGGTAGTGATGCTGGGCTGGATACCGCTGCGGCTCAAGCCCGGGCTGGGCACGGTGCTGAATATGCTGCTGATTGCCGGCGGGCTGGGGGTATTCGTCCATTTCGTCGCCCCGCCGGAAAGCTTGGCGGTACGCGCGGCGCTGTGCGTCGGCGGCATCGTACTGATCGGCGTATCGTCGGCCTTTTACCTGACCTGCCACACCGGCGCCGGTCCGCGCGACGGCCTGATGGTCGGCCTGTGCCAGGCCAGCGGCTGGCGCATCGGCAGCGTGCGCACCGCCATCGAAGCGGTGGTCTGCCTGATCGGCTGGCTGCTCGGCGGCACCGTCGGCATCGGCACCCTGCTGTTTGCCTTCGGCGTCGGCTGGGTGGTACAGATCAGCCTGAAACTGCTGGCACGCTGTTTTCAGGCTGCCTGAAAATTCCAAAGCAGCCTGAAAGTTAAAGCAGCCTGAAAAAGGTTGCTCCACACCGCATCGCACTCCCGCGACTGCCGGCAGTTTTCCTACCCGCCCAGGCAGACAAGCGAAAAAGTTTTTCAGGCTGCCGGCACCCTGCCCCGCACCGTTTTCAGGCAGCCTGAAAACACCCGGCCGAAAGAACTAGGCCGAAAGACTGAGTACAATTAACAGCACAGCGGATATTTTTTCTTTATAATCCGCCGCGCAAACAAATTTTTACATTAAAACAGGCTGCATCTGCACTCAGGCAGCCTGAAAACACCCGCACACACGATTTTGAAGAACACGCCATGACCGAACAAACCCAAACCGTCCGCGCCGAGCACGAACTGCTGCAAAAAACGGCGCCACATCCCGGCTACGCCGCGCCCGCAATCGATCACGAACTGCTGCGCGAAACTTCTTTTTTCCGCTCTCTCGACATCAAAGACGGCCTTTACGCCGCCGTGATTCTCGCCATCGCCGTGCTGGTACAGCTCAAAATACCGCACCGCATGGACGGCTACGAAACCGCCATTCTCTGGCTCAGCGCCGCCGCCTCGGTGGGCTTGGGCTGGTTCTTCAAGCCGCTGCGCTGGTTTATTCCCGCCGCCGTAGCGCTCGCCTATCTGGCCGTCGGTCTGTACGACGGCGACATCAGCCGCGGCGACAGCACCCACGGCCGTTTCCTGCTGCGCTACCTGCTCGCCAGCCAGCCGGCGATTATGTGGCAGTGCGCGCTAACACTACTGGCCTTTTTCGCCTACTCCGCCGGTACCGCCGGCGCCTGGCTCAAGCAGCGGCGGCAGCCTGAAAGCAGCGGCGGCAACATCCTGCTCGGCTTGGGCGACGGCTGCGCCTGGGCGGCGGCGCTGGCCGGCTTTACCGGCCTTTTGGTGCGCTGGCACGAAAGCTATCTGCTGCGCCCGAACGACGGCCACATTCCGGTGTCCAACCTTTACGAAGTATTTATCCTGTTTATGGTGATTACCGCGCTGATGTACCAATACTATTCGCGCAAATTCTCCATGCAGAAACTCGGCGCCTTCGTGTATTTCCTGATGTGCGTGCTGGTCGGCTTTGTGCTGTGGTACAGCCTTGAGCGCGGCGCACACGAAATCCGGCCACTGATTCCCGCGCTGCAGTCGTGGTGGATGAAGCTGCACGTTCCCGCCAACTTCATCGGCTACGGCGCCTTCTGCATCGCCGCCATGTTTGCCGCGGCCGAACTGCTGTCGCTGCACGGCAACCGCCTGATGCCGCCGGCCGAACAGATTGAAGAAGCGATGTATAAAGTGATCGCCGTCGGCTTTCTGTTTTTCACCATCGCCACCATACTCGGTGCCCTGTGGGCGGCCGATGCCTGGGGGCGCTACTGGAGCTGGGACCCCAAAGAAACCTGGGCGCTGATTGTGTGGCTGAACTACGCCATCTGGCTGCATCTGCGGCTGGTGGCCGGCTGGCGCGGCAAAGTGCTGGCCTGGTGGGCGCTGGTCGGCCTGCTGATTACCGCCTTCGCCTTCGTCGGCGTCAATATGTTCCTCGGCGGCCTGCATTCCTACGGCGAACTCTAAACCCCGCCCTACCCCGCCAACACCCAAACAAAGGCAGCCTGAAAACCGGAAATCCGTTTTCAGGCTGCGCCTTCCCGCCAATAAGGCAAAATCCAAGGAAAAACCATATCTGCCTACCGATACCTGCTGCCCCTGCTCTGCCTGCCGATGGCTATGCCTGCCGCACAGGCCGCGCCGAGTGCGCAGCAGGAAGCCGAATTTTTGCAAACGCTGCCGCAGCTGATTAGGGAAACCAACCGCCACTTGCCGTACCGGCAGACTATGGGCGGCCAGCGCATCGAAATCTTACCCCTGGTTTATAGCAACGGCCGCCTGCAGTTGCGAATCAACAGCCGCCCCGCCAGCGCCGGCGATGCCGCGCAGCTCTCCGCTTTCGGCTACGAAGAGCTCCAACTACCAAACCGGCACTGATGTCACGGCGTGCGTGGAGAAAGAAAAACTGCGCGAAGTCAACGACTATCTGCCGCTTGATTTCCAATACCGGCAGCAGCTGAAAAACGGCAGCCGTACCTTTAACATCCGATTGGAAAAAGGCCATTGCCGGCGTTTGCTAAGCGAAAACACGCCGGAACAAATCCGCCGCAAGCGCGATCTCAGTTCCGCCAAGCTGGCCGTCAGCCGCCTAAACAGCACACTGCCGCAAAATGACGGCTTCGGGCTGGTGCTGTACCAAATCGTGTTGGAAAACGATACCGTCCACTACCGCTACCGCCTGAGCCCGTCGGTACAAGAATCGGCATTTACACCGGAAAAATGGCAGGAGTTTTTCCAAAACATGCGTAAGCTGGACATTTGCACCGCCGACCCATCCACGCTCGGCGCCATCGCTTCTTTCGGCATCAGCAGCACCCTGACCCTGCCCAGCGGCCGGGAAATCCGCACCACCCAGAAAGCGGGCGACTGCGCTTTCTAAACCGACAAAAGCAAGCAGCCTGAAAACCGGAAATTCGGTTTTCAGGCTGCTTTATTAAGAATCAAAACTTATTTAGTGATATCGACAATGCTGCGGGCAGCGCGGCGGGCGTCGAGCAGAATCAGACCGAGCTTGGCGCTTTCTTTGGCGGTCAGGCACAGTACGTTGGTTCCGCCTGCCTGAATCAGCAGGGTATAGCCGAGTTTGCCTTTCACGATCACCTGCTCCAGTTCGCCGCAGGCGAGTTCGTGGGTGGTGCGGTTGCCCAAGGCCAGCAGCGCTGCAGACATGGCACCGACGCGGTCGGCATCAACGCTGTTGGGCAGCAGGTGGGCGATCGGCAGACCGTCCGTAGAAATCACTGCGGAAGCGGTAATATCAACCGAAGAGCTGTTCAAGTCGCTCAAGATGGAGGTAAGAAGTTGTTCGTTCATGTTAATTTTCCAATCAGTTATCTTGTGTTAGAACGAGCCGCCGAAACCGGTAGCCGCATCTACGGTTTGATAAAGGGCGCGCACCAGTAAAACGAAGGTGTCTTTGTGCAGCTGGGGCGTGCCGCCGGTAACCAAAATATATTTGGCATCGCTGATGTATATCGGGAAGAAAGTCAGTTCGCTTTGGCCGACAGGGTCGCACAAGCCCCATGCGTTTTGATAAATGTTCAGGTTGTTTTTGATCAACAGGGCATGGCGCTCGGAAAGACGAATGGCTTCGCTGGCCAAAATGGCCACCTCTTCCGCAGCTTCGTGGTTGAAGCCGGAGTTGGCAAAATAGAAGCCATCTTGGTCGATCAACAGGGCTTTGTGGCTATCGGACAGATGCGGTAAAAGATTGGCCAGGGTATCGTCGGTCAGCTCGGGAACTTCGGGCGGGGTTTCGCTGCCGTAGAGAAATTCCAAACGCTGCAGGCGGTAGAGCAGGTTTAATGCGGTATCCAAGTCGTCGGTTTCCGCCCATTCGAGCAGTTTTTGCTGGGTAATCGGCTGTTTGCCGCCTGAGCGTAATACATTGGACAATAAAGTGCGGCTGGCGCTGCTGCTTTTATTGGCTACTGCATAGAAGGCCCCAGCCGGCGTAATGTGCGGGTAAAGATTTGTTTGTAATGACAGAGTAGATTCCACGACTATACCTCCAAACCAGGATCAATTTGAAACAGCATGGCGGTTACCAGCTGTTTGACATCATCTTCATTGCGGGCGTCAACCTCAAATACCGGCACATTCAAACCATGCTGGATCAGATATTTCTGATAGACGTCTATCCCGGGAACGGAACGGATATCCATTTTGGTCACTCCGACAACCAAAGGAGCGGTTTTCAACAAATCAGAAAACGAGTCCAAGAAAAACTTCAGGTCTTTTAAAGGATTCACGCGGGTGTTATCCAACAGCAAGACCAAACCCATGCTGCCTTTACTGAGAATTTCCCACATAAAGTCAAAACGTTCCTGACCCGGAGTGCCGTAAAGGTGAACCTTGGTATGCTCGTCAAGCTGAATCAGGCCGTAGTCCATCGCAACGGTGGTGTAACCTTTGCGCACAGCGGTCATATCCGATGCGCTGGCGTCGGTCTGTACCGGAGGTTCGTCCGACAAAGCGGCAATCGCAGTGGTTTTGCCTACACCCACCGGCCCTGTAAAGATAATTTTGTTCTCTACCATCATGGCAAGTACCTCTTCATTATTATTTATTCAGTAATTTTTTCATCAGCCTGCTCAAGAGACCGCCACCTGCCGGTCTGGGCGCGGCAGATTCGGAATCTTCTGACGCAACGGCCGGTCTGGGACGCGGGGGCGCACTCTGGATAGTAGCAGGCGCCTTACTCTGAGCTTCTGCCATCGACCCGCTAACGGATAAGTAATCCGTAAGATAGGTGGTGGATATGTAGTTCAGGATGTCCGGCATATCCAGCGGCATCATTTTGTAGAGCATATTCAGGCTGACCGCGGTTCGGGTCAGGAATGCCGACAAGCGCATAGATTCGGCCAATGGAGCCAAGCGGGTCAGATTGGGCCAGTATTTAAGCTGGAATATGGTATTGGGTGTCAGAGGCTGGGCGAGACGGCCGTTGGCTGTCCACAATGCAACTTGCCACAAAACGGCCTGTAAAGAGCTGTTTGCACGCTCGATTACATTACCACCAACCGCCTGCACTTCAATTGCAGGATTTTCCTGCTGGCATAAAGTGTGTAATTGTGCGGCATCAATGGCCAACCATGCTTTTTGCGCTTCGGGAAAAAGAGCCAGAATCGGCTTGCCGTTCCAGTTGATCAAGGTGTCTTTATTGGCAGAAATGGTTCGACGCACTATGCCCAAAAGGCCGGTATTCGGATCAAAACGCGGAATGGTTACCTCGCTGGCGCGGGAAGATGCCGGAGCATGGCTTTTAGGTGCTGCGGCATGTACCGGAGCAACACCGCCCTGTACCACCCAGATGCCGTTGCCCTGCATCAGATTACGCAAATTGAGAAACAGGGTATCAAACTTAATCGGTTTGGGCAGATGCGGTGCGGTAACAGACGGGGGAGATTTGGCAAAATGCACTACGGTCGAATTGGGATAATCGCCCTTCGCTTTAAGCCAAGCGCTGATGCCGGCAGGGCTGTCGCCGTCCACAATCACCAACTCGGGCTTTTCGCCCGAAGATGCATCCAGCACCTGATAATTGGTGGTGCTGTGCATTTTGAAGGCCATTTTAAACATTGCCTGTTGCTGTTCTTCCATCGCCAGCAACAGCAATTTGACCGTTTTAACCTGCGGTATATTGTTGTTCATCATTATTTAATGTCCAAATGAGCCGTTATTGAAACGTTGCAGCAATTGGCTCATCGCCAATACCACTTCTTCCGGCAGAGTTTGCACTTGGCCGCGCAGTTCTTGCAGCAGCGTTTCCAAACGAGTCCATTCTTCGGCACGCTCATACAAATCAAACAACGCAATATAAAGCTGTGATTCCTGCGGATAGGACAAAATCGACTCTTCCAGCAGATTCATCGCGTTGTCCAACTGGCCGTACATCAGCAGCGAATCGACTTCTTTCAAAATCCGTTCGGCAGGCGTACGCGGCTCGGCAACCATATCGACGTTTTCAGATACCAAGGCCTGATAACGCGCTTTTTTCAGGCTGCCGCCGTCAATCAAACCCTGCTGGACACCGATTTCGCGCAGTGCCGCATCAGAAGGATTGGTTTCCAAACGCGCAAACAAAGGATGCGGCCCCAAGTTGTAGCCCCAACCGAGCATTCTTTCCTTCACCTGGCGGCCGTATTGGCCGAGCGTATAGTAAAGATTCCACAGATGGTCGGCAAAACCGTTGATGTTGTTGGCACGGTAATCGAGTGTCAGCGCATCAATCAGCAAAGCCGCGGGTTTGTCCGAATGGCGGATGGCTTTATTCAGATACTTGGTGGCAGCATCATAAGTCAGCGAGTTTTTCAACAGACGCACGCCCTGTTCAGGCTGCATGAATGCCAATACGGCACCTTTTTCGTCGTTGCTGATTTCCCGCAAAACTCCGTTGCCGGAAACAAGCATTTTCCGTGCCAGGCCTGCAGCGGCTGTTTGGGCTTCCGCCTGCGCACGGGTACTTTCCTTTTGCTTGGCAGCAGGTGTTTGCGGAATATCGGCCAAACCGGTTTTCTCGCCGATTTCCTCGGCGGTTTTTTTCACGCTCCAGCCCAGGTTGCTTTCCGCCAAAACGCGCAAACCGAGATGGTTTTCGTCAACTGCCAGACCATCTTTGACATACTGGGTCAGTTGATCGCGGCTGAAACTGCCGGAGTAAGTGTTCAACACCTCAGCCAGCGCATCGACATTGCCGGCCTGCAGCCACAAATCCGCCAGCTCGGCGATGAGTTTCGGGTCGTTGCTGCGGCTGTTGGCCAAGTAATCGCCGAGCGACTCGGCGGCTTTGTCATAGTAGCCGAACTGTTTGTAAACATTAAATTCAGTGAGCGCGTCCACGTCCTGAACCGACACTTTGGTATCGTCCACCGCACTGCCGCCGGCAGTCGCGCTCCAGTCCCATTTCTCGGCTTCGGCAACCGCCTGAGCCACTTCCTCGTCTTCCGGCTCTGGCTCGGGTTCCGGTTCGCGTGCGCTACGGCCGCTCCCGCCTCTGACTTTCTTGCGCTCTTGCGCCGGCGAGCTACCGCCGTTTTTCTGCCGGCGTTGCAGAAAAATAAGCGCCACCAGTACAACGGCCAAGCCGCCGACCAGCATTATCATCATCGAATCGTCCATACATCTTCCTTGTTTAAAACGGAATCCGTGCTTTTCTTTGCCACAATTTTACTCCGCCGAATCCTTCAGGCAGCCTGAAAGGCAAGCGGAGTAACGGGCTTAATTCATGTAAAACGGTATAAATTTTTTGTTTGGAACCACATAGGCCAAAACAAAAAAACACATTCCTCAAACAGATTCTAACATAATTCCCACAGCCAAACGCCGCAGCAGAGCCATTCCTGCCCAAGCAAACCGGCGGCATCCCTTACAAGCACAAAGGCAGTGCCGCACAACGGCACCACCTGCCAAAGTCCGTCCGAATCGAAAAACCATTTGCAAAACTATTGCCATGAAGCGGCCGACGCCGTGCCGGCAGACGCAAAAAACTTCCCGTTTTCCGGCAGATTGCGCTATCGTTGCGGCTGCTCTCCCTTACAAACTAAAAACTCGGCTTACATAAATTTACTGAAAAACTGCAGCTTTAACGATACGCCCTACCCCACCATGACCCACAGATTCCACACCCCAAACAAATCCCTTGAACGCTCCGAGCGGGTGATGCTGGCCGGCCTGATGCTGGCCGACAGCTTTTCCGGCAGCAGCGAAAGCCGCGAACGCGCCTTTCAGGCTGCCCTGGCCGAAGCGGCCGAACTGGTGCGCGCCGCCGGCGGCGAACTGGTGCGGACCGAAAGCGCCAAGCGCGACCGCGCCCACAGCGCCCTGATGGTCGGCAGCGGCAAAGCCGAAGAATGGGCGCAAACCGTGCAGGACGAAAACATCGACCTCGTCGTCTTCAACAACGAACTCACCCCCACCCAAGAGCGCAATCTCGAAAAAATCCTGCAATGCCGCGTACTCGACCGCGTCGGCCTGATTTTGGCCATCTTCGCCCGCCGCGCCCAAAGCCAGGAAGGCCGCCTGCAAGTCGAACTCGCCCAGCTCACCCACCTGGCCGGCCGGCTGGTGCGCGGCTACGGCCATTTGCAGAGCCAGAAAGGCGGCATCGGCCTTAAAGGCCCCGGCGAAACCCAGCTGGAAACCGACCGCCGCCTGATCCAAACCAAAATCACCCAGCTGCGCCGCCGGCTTGATGCCGTCAAAAAACAGCGCCAGACCCGCCGCAAAGCCCGCCTTTCAGGCAGCCTGAAAACCTTTGCCATCGTCGGCTACACCAACGCCGGCAAATCCAGCCTGTTCAACCGCCTGACCAAAGCCGACGTCCTCGCGCAAGACCAGCTCTTCGCCACACTCGACACCACCGCGCGGCGGCTCTACCTCGCCCCCGAAGCCAGCCTGATTCTCACCGACACCGTCGGCTTCGTGCGCGACCTGCCGCACGGGCTGGTAGCCGCCTTTTCCGCCACCCTCGAAGAAACCGCGCTGGCCGATGTGCTGCTGCACGTCGTCGATGCCGCCAATCCCGATCATCTGCGCCAAATCGACGACGTCAACGCCGTACTCGCACAAATCGGCGCCGAAGCTGTCCCGCAGCTGCTGATCTACAACAAAACCGACCTGCTGCCCGCCGACGAACGCCACAACGGCATCACCCGCCGCCCCGACGGCCTGCCCGCCGCCGTCCGCCTGTCGGTACAAAGCGGCGACGGCCTCGACAGCCTGCGCCAAGCGTTAATCGAATGGGTGCAGGCAGCCTGAAAGCCTATTCCCACCACATAAAAGCAGCCTGAAAATGACCCCGCGCACCTTTTTTACCACCGCCGCGCTCAAACTGCTCAACGCCATTGTCCACATCATCGCATGGTGGCTGCTGATGATGGTGATGGCGTGGGGCTTTCGCCAACTGCCCGCCGAGCAATACGCCGAAGGCGACGCAATCAGCCCGATGTTCACCGTTTTGGTGCGCACGCCGCAGGGCGAGGTTTTGCCGCAGCGGCTGCACAATCTGAAAAGCAACGAAACCCTGCTGCGCCAAGCGTTCAGCCGCGATGATGAGAACGGTCGGTTTTTCAGCCTAACACCCGTTGCGCCTGATTCGTTTGAATTGTTTGTGAATTACGACACCGCGCAGTTCACGCAGCGATACCGCATTACGGCGGATGGCAAGGTGGTGCCGCTGTCGTTCAAATCGTGGAGCGCGGGGCATGGCTTTATCTTGTTTTTGCTGTCGTTTCCGCTGTTTGCGCTGCTCAAATGGTTGCTGCGCCGTTGGTTTTTCGGACGATCCGCGTAGCTGGGGTTTCGTATTCCGCCTGCAAAAAAGCAGCCTGAAAACCGTTTTCTTTGGTTTTCAGGCTGCTATTGCGGCCACTCTTCTTTAAGGGCAGCCTGAACGATGTCCATCTCGAAGCCGCGGTAGAGCATAAAGCGGATTTGTTTTTGCTTTTCCTGAAAGTCCTGCGGCGGGGCGGCGAATTTTTTGTGCAGCACCGCCAGCGCGTTGGCCAGTTCGGTGTCGCGGTCGGGCAGATTGGCGCGTACCAGCGATTCGTCCACGCCTTTGGCGGCCAGTTCCTGCTGCAGGCGCAATCGGCCGCGGCTGCGGCTTTTGCTGTGGATAAAGGCTTCGGCGTAGCGCTCGTCCGACTGCCATTGGCGGTCGGACAATTCGGCCAGCAGACTGTCGATTTCGTCTTCGCTTTCGGCATGCGGGGCGAGCCGGCGCTTCAGTTCCAAGCGGCTGTATTCGCGGCGGGCGAGCAGATCGAGCGCGCGGGCTTTGAGCGATTTGCCTTCTTTCATGGCTGTCGGCCTTTCTTGTGCTTTCAGGCTGCCTGAACGGGTTTGAGCAGCTCGTAGAGTTCGGGCAGGCTGTCGATTAGCGCATCGGGGCGGGTTTCGGCGGCAGCGGCGAGCGCATCCATATCGCCGTAACCGTAACGCACGCCGATAACGGGGCAGCCGGCGGCTTTGGCGCTGAGTATGTCGTTGGCCGAATCGCCGACCATCAGCAGCTGCGCGCATTCGACGCCCAGCACTTCGGCGCTGTGGCGCAACGGCTCGGCAGAAGGCTTGCGCTCGGGCAGGGTGTCGCCGCCGACCACAAGGCTGAAATAACCGTCCAACTGCAATTCGCGCAGCAGTTTCACCGCCAGCACTTCGCTTTTATTGGTAACCACCGCCAGCGGCAGGCCAAGGCTTTTCAGCAGTTCCAGCGCGGTTTCGGTGTGCGGATAGGGACGGGTGGCGTCGGCCAGATGGCGGGCGTAGTGGCGGGCGAAAACGGCAAAACCTTCGCTGCGCAGGGATTCGGCAACATCGCCGCCGCTGTACTGCCCGCTGAGCGCGCGCAGCACCAGCGCAGCAATGCCGTCGCCAACATAGCTTTGAATCTGCTCCTGCGGCAGCGGCGCCATGCCCAGTTCGACGCGCATGGCGTTGGCGGCGCCGGCCAGATCGGGAATCGAATCGCACAGCGTGCCGTCCAAATCAAAGGCAACGGCGCGCACGCGGGCAAAAGTATTCGGCATCGGTTTTCCTTTTGTTTTAAAAAATTATTTCTGCTGAAACGACCAGCAGACTGCGCAAAGCAGCGCTTACACCGGCTTGGCCACCCCTTCGTCTGCCGGCGCGGCAGCCTGAAGCTCGGGCAGCAGCAGTTCGCCCAGTTCGGTGAGCGGCGGCAGCTCTTCCAAACTGCCAAGCCGCAGGTCGCTTAAAAATGCGGCGGTGGTTGCCCACAGCGACGGGCGGCCGATGCTGTCGCGCTGGCCGATAACTTCGATCCAGCCGCGCTCCTGCAGGGTTTGCATCACGTTTTGCGAGACGGCGACACCGCGGATGGCTTCAATGTCGCCGCGGGTAACCGGCTGCTGATAGGCGATGATGGCCAGCGTTTCCATCACCGTGCGCGAATAACGCGGCGTGCGCTGCTCGTTCAGGCTGCCCAGGGCGGCAAAGGCCGGCGGGGCGATCTGGAAACGCCAGCCCTCAGCAGTGTGCGCCAATTCCAAACCGCGCCCCTGCCAGCGTGCTTTGAGCGCAGCCAATACGTCGATCAGTTTGTCGGCCGACAAGGGCGGCTCGCACAGGGCGCGCAGGGTCTTTTCGCTCAGGGCTTCGCTCTGGGTCAGCAGCGCGGCTTCGATCAGGGCGTCGGGGGAGAGCTTGTCGTGCATGTTTCAGGCAGCCTGAAAAGGCGGTGGTGGTTGAAGCGGCGTATTGTACCGCGTTGGCGCCGGCGCCGTCAGCCGGCCGCAGCTTGCCTGCCTAGGGCGCTTGGACTATAATCCGCGCCTTTCCTGAACACTGGGTCTGTAGCTCAGGGGTTAGAGCAGGGGACTCATAATCCCTTGGTCGTGGGTTCGAACCCCACCGGACCCACCAAATGATTCAAACGGTTGAGCCATTGCGATGCTTAACCGTTTTTTATTGCCGCCCAGTCCGGCGCCGCGTCCAAGCAGTCTGAAACCGTTTCGGGTAACACCGACAGCAGCGCCGGATAGGCGCATCAAAAAGCAGCCTGAAAACCGGAATTCCGGCTTTCAGGCTGCTTTTGCCATGGCTGTCGGCTTATTTTTGCAACTGCTCTTTACGCTCGGCCAGCCAGTGTTCCAGATAATGGATGCTGACGCCGCCTTCGCAGAAGCCCGGATCGTTAAACAGATCACGGTGCAACGCGGTATTGGTCTTGATGCCGGTAATCGCCAGCTCGGCAAGGGCGACACGCATTTTGGCAATCGCCTGCTCGCGGGTTTTGCCGTACACGCAGATTTTGCCGATCAGGCTGTCGTAGTTCGGCGGGATGCGGTAGCCCTGGTAGATGTGGCTGTCTACCCGCACGCCGAGTCCGCCGGGCAGATGGCAGCTTTCGATCAGGCCGGGGCTGGGGATGAAGGTGTAGGGGTCTTCGGCATTGATGCGGCACTCGAAAGCGTGGCCTTCAATCACCACGTCTTTTTGCTTGTACTGCAGCGGCAGGCCGGCGGCGATTCTGAGCTGCTCCTGCACGATGTCGATGCCGGTAACCAGCTCGGTAACGGGGTGTTCGACCTGCACGCGCGTGTTCATTTCGATAAAGAAAAACTCGCCGTCTTCGTAGAGAAACTCAAACGTGCCGGCGCCGCGGTAGCCGATGCGCTTGCAGGCGGCAACGCAGGCTTCGCCGATTTTTTTGCGCTCGGCGGCGGTAATGCCCGGCGCTGGCGCTTCTTCGATCACCTTCTGGTGGCGGCGCTGCATCGAGCAGTCGCGCTCGCCCAGATAAATGGCGTTGCCGTGTTCGTCGGCCAAAACCTGGATTTCAACGTGGCGCGGGCGCTGCAAAAAGCGCTCCATATACACCATCGGATTGCCGAACGCGGCTTCGGCTTCGGCTTTGGTCATTTCCACCGATTTGATCAGGTCTTCTTTTTTCTCGACCACGCGCATGCCGCGCCCGCCGCCGCCGCCGGAAGCCTTGATGATGACGGGAAAACCGACCTTATCGGCAATTTTCAGGATTTCGGCGGGATTGTCGGGCAGTGCGCCGTCGGAACCGGGCACGCAGGGCACGCCGGCTTCGATCATCGCTTTTTTGGCGGAAACTTTGTCGCCCATCAGGCGGATGGTTTCGGCGCGCGGGCCGATAAAGACAAAGCCCGACTCTTCCACCTGCTCGGCAAAGCGGTCGTTTTCCGCCAGAAAGCCGTAGCCCGGATGGACGCCGTCGGCGCCGGTTACTTCGGCGGCGGCAATCAGCGACGGGATGTGCAGATAGCTCTGCGGCGAAGGCGCGGGGCCGATGCACACCGATTCGTCGGCCAGCTTGACGTGCAGGCTGTCCTTATCCGCTTCGGAATGCACCGCCACGGTGGCGATGCCCATTTCGCGGCAGGCGCGCAATACGCGCAGGGCGATTTCGCCGCGGTTGGCGATTAAAACTTTTTTCAGCATGGGATTTCCTGTTTCCAAGTTTTCAGGCTGCCTGAAAAGGCGGCCGGCAGCATTTCAGGCTGCCGCCGCAAATGTTTCAGGCTGCCTCACGCTTGCGCCCGGGGCAGCCTGAAAGCCCTTATTCGATAATAAACAGCGGTTCGCCGTATTCCACCGGCGTACCGTTTTCCACCAGGATTTCTTTGATGACGCCGGATTTTTCCGCTTCGATTTCGTTCATCAGCTTCATCGCCTCGATAATGCACAGGGTGTCGCCGGCTTTAACGGTTTGGCCGACTTCGACAAAGGCCGGAGAAGACGGGCTGGGCGCGCGGTAGAAAGTACCAACCATCGGCGATTTTTGCGCGTTGGACAAATCGCGGCCGGCCGGAGCGGCAGCAGGCGCGGCTGCGGGTGCGGCGGCAGGAGCGGCTGCGGCCACTGCCGGCGCAACGGGTGCGGGGGCGGCATAAACTGCGGCGGCGTTGTGCGGCGTGCGGGTAATGCGCACTTTTTCCTCGCCCTCGGTTACCTCGATTTCGGCGATGCCGGATTCTTCAACCAGATCGATCAGTTTTTTCAGCTTTCTTAAATCCATGGTTATCTTCTTTCGTGATGAAATTGCGGTTTACCCCGATAAATCCGACGCGGGCAAAAGCGCGGATTTTGGCGAAAATAGCGGCAGATGTCCAGCAAATTATCGGTAAAAACCGCCCAAAAGCGCATAAAGCCCGTATGCGGCGTTGAGCGCGGCAGCGGCGAAAGTCCGGCATTATAGAATACAAACACTAGTGCCTGCCTTTATTTATTCGAAGCAGCCTGAAACCGTTTTTTCAGACTGCCTGCGCCGATGCAGGCTGCAGCTATCGCCCCGATTCAACGCCCGCCGAGTGCATGGCGGGGCGCGCGCAGTTTCTTTATAATCCGCGCCCTTATCGCGCTTGTATCGCGCTTGCGCCGCACCAAACACAAACCAAAAAGGAAAGAAAACATGAGCACCCCCCAGTCCGCCATCATCCCCGAAACCGCGCAGGCCGGTTTCTTTATCGAAGCCGATATTCTCAGCCCCGATACCGTTCAGGCTGCCTGTCTGGCCGCCCTTAGCGCCCTTGAAGCGCGCCAGCGCCAGTTTGCCGGCGAAGACTTGGGGCTGACCCTTGCTTTTGGCAGCGATTTCTGGCGCAGCCTGAAGCGTACAGCCGAAGCGGCGGAACTGAAAAACTTCACCCCGCTGGGCAAGGGTCTGGCGCCCGCCACCCAGCACGATCTGCTGATCCACATCCAATCGAAAAACCACGACGCCTGCTTCACCCTTGCCCGCGACGTACTGGCCGCGTTTGATGGCGCCATCGCCGTCAAAAGCGAAACCCACGGTTTCCGCCGCCACCAAAACCGCGGTCTCGACGGCTTTGTCGACGGCACCGAAAACCCGCACGAAGACCCCGAAATCCGCCGCATCGGCACCGTACCGGAAGGCGAAGCCGGCGCCGGCGGCAGCTATGTCGTGGTGCAGAAATACCTGCACGACTTGAAAAAATGGGAAAGCTACAATCTGGCCGAGCAGGAAGAAACCATCGCCCGCACCAAAGAAGACGACATCGAATTTTCCAAAGAACAGCGCCTGCCGCGCTCGCACATCGGCCGCGTCAATCTCAAAGAAAACGGCGTCGGCCTGAAAATCGTCCGCCGCAGCCTGCCCTTCGGCAACGCTTCGGGCGGCGAACACGGGCTGATGTTTATCGCCTACGCCGCACGGCTGCACAATATCGAAGCCCAGCTGCTGAGCATGTTCGGCGATATCGACGGCCAGACCGACCTGGTGCTCGAGCGCATGAGCCTGCCCGTGTCCGGCGGCTATTACTACGCCCCGTCCGTCGAGCGCCTGCGCGCACTCAAAGCCTGATTACACACCCCAAAGCAGCCTGAAAACCGGATTCGCGGTTTTCAGGCTGCTTTTTGCCTTGCCGCCGCGCAGTACCAAACCGGCCGCGTCGCGCCCATCCGCCCGCATTGCCCCAAGCCAGCCCGAACCGCCCTGCCCCGCTTTTCAGGCTGCCTTTAGGCCGGGCGGCGGCGGGCATAGAAGACGGCAGTGCTTTGGGCTATAATCGCGCCCTTTTGTTTCAAACCCTTACCCGATGAAGCCCAGCGCCCACACCCTTAACGCCCTGCTGCCGCAGACCCAATGCCGCGAATGCGGTTTTTCAGGCTGCCTGCCCTATGCCGAAGCGATGGCCGCGGGCGAAGCGGCAGTCAATCTGTGCGCCCCGGGCGGGGTACGGGTGATGCGCGATCTGGCGCAGACGCTGGGCGTGCCCGAGCAGGCGCCGGCGAAAATCCAGCCCGCCGCGCTGGCGTGGATCGACGAAGACGTCTGCATCGGCTGCACCGCCTGCATCCGCGCCTGCCCCGTCGATGCGATTATGGGCGCCTCCAAGCTGATGCACACCGTGCTGACCGACGAATGCACCGGCTGCGGCCTGTGCGTCGCGCCCTGTCCGGTGGACTGCATCCATATGCTGCCGGTGGCCGACGACAGCCTGCCGCGCGCGCATTTGTTTGACGATTTTGCCGAACCGCCGCGTTTTCAGGCTGCCTCAGACAGAAGCCCCGGCAGCGGCAAACGCTTTCAGGCTGCCGCCCATGCCTACGGCCGCTATCAGGCGCAGCAGCGGCGCAAAGAGCAGGAAGCCGCCGAACGCGAACGCCGCCAGGCCGAGCGCCGCGCCGCCATCGCCGAAAAACGGCAGGCCGAAACGGCCGCCGCCGCGCCCGCCGCAGGCAGTCCCGCCGCCACAGCAGCCGCGTTTAACCCCGCGGCGCTGATCGCTCAGGCAATGGCGCGGGCGCAAGCGCAGCAGGGCAGCGGCGCCGCCCCCGCCAACCGCGAGCGTTTCCGCGAAAGCCAGCTTGAAGAAGACCGCCGCCGCGCCGCCCAGCGCCGCGCCATACGCGATCTGCAATACGGCAGCGACGAGCAAA
Organism: Kingella pumchi; assembly: GCF_022288825.1. Taxonomy (GTDB): domain Bacteria; phylum Pseudomonadota; class Gammaproteobacteria; order Burkholderiales; family Neisseriaceae; genus Kingella_D; species Kingella_D pumchi. The sequence goes on from NZ_JAKOOW010000028.1 coordinate 22,173, forward strand.
AAGCCGCCGCCCGCGAATGGCTGCGCCAGAACAAACGGCAGGAAACGGCGGAATAACCCGTTTTTCAGGCAGCCTGAACAGCGCAAATCCGTTTTCAGGCTGCTCCAACCACAGGAAAAAACCATGTCCACCAAACCGAAAAGCGGCCTCGGCCGCGGGCTCGATTCGCTGATTGCCGGCAGCGGCAGCCTGAACGAAGGCGACGGCGAACGCTTGGACAGCGTGCCGGTTGCCAGCATCAAGCCCGGCCGCTACCAGCCGCGCAGCCAGATGGACGACGCTTCGCTGGCCGAGCTGGCCGAATCGATCAAGGCACAGGGCATTATCCAGCCGCTGATCGTGCGCGAATACGGCCTTTCCGAATACGAGCTGATCGCCGGCGAGCGCCGCTGGCGTGCCGCGCAAATCGCCGGTCTGACCGAAGTGCCGGTCGTGGTCAAACGCATCAACGACAAAGCCGCGCTGGCCATCGGTCTGATCGAAAACATCCAGCGCGAAAACCTCAACCCCATCGAAGAAGCGCAGGGTTTGAAGCGCCTGATCGACGAGTTCGGCCTCACCCACGACACCGTGGCCGAAGCCGTCGGCCGCAGCCGCAGCGCGGTTTCCAACAGCCTGCGCCTGCTGAAACTGCCCGCGCCGGTGCAGGATCTGCTGTTTGCGCGCAGCCTGGAAATGGGGCACGCCCGCGCCCTGCTCAGCCTGCCGGTGGCCGACCAGCTCGATCTGGCCAATAAAGCAGTGCGCAACGGCTGGTCGGTGCGCGAAACCGAGCGCCGCAGCCAAAACCTGCTCGCTGGCAAAAAGCCGGAAGCACCCAAGCAGATCGATCCCGACCTGCGCCGGCTGAACGAAACCCTTACCCAGTCGCTGGGCGTGGTGGCGGAAGTCAAAAGCCGCAACCGCAAAAAAGGCACGCTGGTGCTGCACTTCGATTCGGCCGACACCTTCGCCGCGCTGATGGAGCGGCTGGGCGTGGAACTGGACGCCTGAGCTTTCAGGCAGCCTGAAAGCCCGTCTGCCGACCCTATCCCATGCCCCGCCTTGCCCCAGCCTGCGAAAGCGCGGATAATCCGCCCCGCTTGAAATCCTTGTTTTCAGACGTTTTCAAACCTTTCAGGCTGCCTTCACATCCAAAGGCAGCCTGAAAACCGTTTCACCACACCAAACACAGCACAAACACCATGAAATCTCCCGAACTCCTGCTGCCCGCCGGCGGCCCCGAGCGTATGCGCACCGCCTTCGACTACGGCGCCGACGCCGTTTACGCCGGCAGCCCGCGCTACTCCCTGCGCGCGCGCAACAACGAATTTGCCAAGCTCGACGTGCTTTCAGACGGCATCGCCGAAGCCCACCGGCGCGGCAAAAAATTCTTTCTCACCTGCAACACCCTGCCGCACAACTCCAAGCTCAAAACCTTTGTCGCCGACATGGAACCCTTGGTTGCCATGAAGCCCGACGCCCTGATTATGGCCGACCCCGGCCTGATTATGGTAACGCGCGAGCGCTGGCCGGAGATGCCGATTCATCTTTCCGTGCAGGCCAACACCACCAACTACTGGGGCGTGAAATTCTGGCAGAACATCGGCGTCGAACGCATTATTCTGTCGCGCGAATTGTCGATGGAAGAAATCGCCGAAATCCGCCAGGAATGCCCGGACATCGAACTGGAAGTCTTCGTGCACGGCGCCCTGTGCATCGCCTATTCCGGCCGCTGTCTGCTCTCGGGCTACTTCAACCACCGCGACCCCAACCAAGGCACCTGCACCAACTCCTGCCGCTGGGACTACAAAGTCCACGACGCGCAAATCGACGACATGGGCGACGCCAAACTGCTCGAAGGCTTCGACTTCAACAAAGCGCAGGAAGAAGCCAACCAGGCCTTTGAAGGCATCAACGGCCAAAAACGCCACCCCAAAGCCGACAAAATCTTCCTGCTCGAAGAGTCCAACCGCCCGGGCGAATACATGCCGATTATGGAAGACGAACACGGCACCTATATTATGAATTCCAAAGACCTGCGCGCCGTCGAGCAGGTGGCCGAACTGGCAAAAATCGGCGTGGACAGCCTGAAAGTGGAAGGCCGCACCAAATCGGTTTACTACGTCGCCCGCGTCGCCCAAGCCTACCGCAAAGCCATCGACGACGCCGTCGCCGGCCGCCCCTTCGATTACAGCCTGCTCGCCGAACTCGAAGGTCTGGCCAACCGCGGCTACACCACCGGCTTTCTCGAACGCCACCAAACGCAGGAATACCAAAACTATCTCGAAGGCCATTCGCTCTCCAAGCAAAGCCAGTATGTCGGCCAGGTCAGCGCCATCGACGCCGACGGCTGGGCCACGGTGGACGTGAAAAACCGCTTTGCCGTCGGCGACACGCTGGAAATCATCCACCCCGCCGGCAACCAAACCGTAGTTTTGCAGGCGATGAAACGCGGCGGCGAAGCGGCCGAAGTCGCCCCCGGCAACGGCATCCAGGTGCAGATTCCCGATATGCAGGGCAAGGAAAAAGCTCTGGTGGCGCGGATTTTGAATCCGTAAAACGCTTTTCAGGCTGCCTTGAACCACCAGGCAGCCTGAAAACTTTGTCTTGCCAAATGACAGCAGGAGTTCCGATGAAACCGACCGATACCGAACGCGCCGCCCGCGCCGTACGCAGCCTGAAAAAGCAAACCACCGATGCCGAGCGTCTGCATCTCTGGCAGCAAACCGCCGCCGCGCAAGGTTTGTCGGGCGAGTTTGCCCTTGCCGCCCGCATCGGCGCCGAGCCTTACAGCGAAGAGCAGGCGCGGATGGTGGCCGAGCTGTTCGGCCGCTGAACCGCCCCTTTATCCAATGTAAAGCGCGGAAGCCACAGTTAAAATATGTTAGAATCCGCGCCTTTTGCCATTTACCGATACACAAACACCATGAAAAACATCCGCAACATCGCCATCATCGCCCACGTTGACCACGGCAAAACCACGCTGGTTGACCAGCTCTTGCGCCAGTCCGGCACTTTCCGCGCCAACCAGCAGGTGGACGAGCGCGTGATGGACAGCAACGATCTCGAAAAAGAACGCGGCATTACCATTCTCGCCAAAAACACCGCCATCGAATACGAAGGCTACCACATCAACATCGTCGATACCCCCGGACACGCCGACTTCGGCGGCGAAGTGGAGCGCGTATTGGGCATGGTCGACTGCGTGGTTTTGCTGGTTGACGCCCAAGAAGGTCCGATGCCGCAAACCCGCTTTGTGACCAAAAAAGCGCTGGCGCTGGGCTTAAAACCCATTGTTGTGATTAACAAAATCGACAAACCCACCGCCCGCGCTTCGTGGGTAATCGACCAGACATTTGATTTGTTTGACAATCTCGGCGCCACCGAAGAGCAGCTGGACTTCCCGATTGTGTACGCATCAGGTTTGAGCGGCTTTGCCAAGCTCGACGAAAACGACGACAGCAGCGACATGCGCCCGCTGTTCGACACCATCCTGAAACACACCCCCGCCCCCAGCGGCGATGCCGACGCCCCCCTGCAACTGCAAATCTCCCAGCTCGACTACGATAACTACACCGGCCGCCTCGGCATCGGCCGTATTCTCAACGGCCGCATCAAGCCCGGCCAGGTCGTTGCCGTGATGAACCACGAGCAGCAAGTCGCCCAAGGCCGCATCAACCAGTTGCTCGGCTTTAAAGGCCTGGAGCGCGTGCCGCAGGAAGAAGCCGAAGCCGGCGACATCGTGATTATTTCCGGCATCGAAGACATCGGCATCGGCGTTACCATTGCCGACCGCGACAACCCCGTCGGCCTGCCGATGCTCAGCGTGGACGAACCCACCCTGACCATGGACTTTATGGTCAACACCAGCCCGCTGGCCGGCACCGAAGGCAAATTCGTAACCAGCCGCCAAATCCGCGACCGCCTGCAAAAAGAGCTGCTCACCAACGTCGCCCTGCGCGTGGAAGACACCGCCGATGCCGACGTATTCCGCGTATCCGGCCGGGGCGAGCTGCATCTCACCATTCTCTTGGAAAACATGCGCCGCGAAGGCTACGAACTGGCCGTCGGCAAACCGCGCGTCGTGTTCCGCGAAATCGACGGCCAAAAATGCGAGCCCTATGAAAACCTGACCGTTGACGTACCCGACGACAACCAGGGCGCAGTGATGGAAGAACTCGGCCGCCGCAGAGGCGAGCTCACCAATATGGAAAGCGACGGCAACGGCCGCACCCGCCTCGAATACCACATCCCCGCCCGCGGCCTGATCGGCTTCCAAGGCGAATTCATGACCATGACGCGCGGCGTCGGCCTGATGAGCCACGTCTTCGACGACTACGCTCCCGTCAAACCCGACATGCCCGGTCGCCACAACGGCGTACTCGTCTCCCAAGAGCAAGGCGAAGCCGTCGCCTACGCCCTGTGGAACCTGGAAGACCGCGGTCGCATGTTCGTCTCCCCCGGCGACAAACTCTACGAAGGCATGATCATCGGCATCCACAGCCGCGACAACGACTTGGTCGTCAACCCGCTCAAAGGCAAAAAGCTCACCAACGTGCGCGCCAGCGGCACCGACGAAGCCGTGCGCCTGACCACGCCGATTAAACTGACGCTGGAAAGCGCGGTCGAGTTTATCGACGACGATGAACTGGTCGAAATCACCCCCCAGTCCATCCGCCTGCGCAAACGCTATCTGAGCGAACTCGAACGCCGCCGCCACTTTAAAAAACTGGATTAATTACGTCGACAAGAGGCCGTCTGAAAGCATCAACCGGCATTCAGACGGCCTCACAAACGGCAAACAACAAAAGGCCGTCTGAAACCTTTAAAAGGTTTCAGACGGCCTTTTTTATGGTGCAACAGGATATCCGGCGTATTGGCAATCTGTTTGCGAAACAGGTCTGCACCGAAAAAATATAGTGAGTCAAAATGAAAAAGATACAAGGCAGCAAGCCGCAGACAGTACAAGTAGTAATACAGGGCTGGTTTTCTTAGCATTTCCAATGCCGTAGAAAACCGCCCTCTTCGAGCTAGGGGCTGTTGACAATTGGTTTGCGAAGCAGATTTTGCGTCAGAAAGCGGCAGATGCAAGGCGAAAACGCGAGCCAATGCCGCCCATTGCGGGTGTTTTCAACGCGGCAGATGCCGTTTTATGGCGTAAAAACCGCCGCAATACCAAATGTCAACAGCCCCTAAGGCACAGCAACGCCGTAGATTTTTGTGTGGGCTCACTATGAAAACCCCAGCCGCGCTTTCAGGCCGCCTTTCGCCGCGCTTCCCGTTTCCGACGCAAACAAAACCCGCTATCATCTCCCGCACCGTGCAACCCGTCGGGAGAATCCCATGTCCCAGCCCAAAGCCCCTTCCCCCTGGCGCATCATCGACCCGGTGCGCCCGCAAATCCGCCGCGCGATGGCCATCGCCACCGCTGCCGCCGTCCTTTCCACCGCCGCCCTGCTCGTCATGGCGCAGATTCTCAAAGACCTGCTCACCGGTCGCGCCGACTGGTGGCTCGCCGCGCTGCTTCTCGTCCTCACCCTTGCCGCCTTTGCCGTGCGCGCCTACGCCTTCCGCGTCTCGCATCTTGCCGCTTTTCATCTCGAAACCCTGCTTCGCAGCCAGCTTGCTGAACGCCTCGCGCAAGTCTCGCTCGGTTTCTTGCACGACCGGGGCGCGGCGGCGCTGACCAAGGTGATGCAGGACGATGTGCGCGGTCTGCACGTTTTTGTTGCCGACAGCACGCCGCTTTACGCCCGCGCCTACGCCGCGCCGCTGATAGCCTTTGTCGTGCTGCTCGTGGTCGATTGGCGCCTCGCCCTGGTTGCCGCTGCCGTGCTGACCGTCGGCATGGTGATATTTGGTCTGGTGATGCGCGGCGCGAGTGAGTCCACCGCCGCCTACAACGCCGCGCGCGAGCAGGTGAACGTTGCTGTGGTCGAATTCGTGCAGGCGATGCCGGTGGTGCGCACCTTCGACGGCGGCGAAACCAGCTTCGGTCGCTACCAGCGCGCGCTGGATAACTACCTCGCCATGCTCATCGGCTGGTACCGCTCGGTCGGTGGCTCGGCGCGCAGCGGCATGCTGATACTGAACCCGATGCCGACCCTGGTCGTGCTGCTCTGGGCGGGTTTCTACTGGTGGCAGGCGGACGCGCTGCCCTTCGCCACCTGGCTCGCCGTGCTGCTCATCGGCACCGGCATGGCGGAAGCGCTTTTGCCCTATATCTCGCTCTACCACCTGATTGAGCAGGGCAAAATCAGCGCCGAACGCATCATCGAAGTGCTGGACGCGCCGGTGTTGCCGGTACTTGCGCCGCCGCAAACGCCAAAAGACGCCAGCGTCAGCTTCCATCAAGTCAATTTCCGCTACTCCGGCCGCGCCGAAAACGCGCTGACCGACATCAGCTTCACCGCGCCAGCAGGCAGCCTGACCGCGCTGGTTGGCAGTTCAGGCGCAGGGAAAACCACCGTCGCCCGCCTCATTCCGCGCTTTTGGGACGCCGACAGCGGCGAAATCCGCATTGGCGGTGCCGACATCCGTCACCTCACCCCGGAAGCGCTGATGGCGCAAGTCGCCTTCGTCTTCCAGGACAACTTCCTCTTCAGCGGCACCATTGCCGACAACATCCGCCTCGGCACGCCCGACGCCAGCGACGCCGAAGTAGAAGCCGCCGCGCGTGCCGCACAATGCCACGACTTCATCA
>NZ_JAKOOW010000028.1:28964-31726 GCF_022288825.1 Kingella pumchi
TGGCTACCAAACTGCCGTCGGCGAACGCGGCGCCACCCTCTCCGGCGGTGAACGCCAGCGCATCACCATCGCCCGCGCCATCCTGCAAAACCGCCCGGTGCTGATTCTCGACGAAGCCACCGCCTTTGCCGATGCCGAAAACGAAGCGCTGCTGATGCGCGCGCTGGCGGCGTTGATGCAGGACAAAACCGTGCTGATGATTGCCCACCGCCTCGCCACCATCCGCCACGCCGCGCAGATTCTCGTCTTCGACCACGGCCGCCTCGTCGAACAAGGCGACCACGCGGCACTCATCGCACAAAACGGCCGCTACGCCAAACTGTGGCAGGCAGGCGAAGCCGCACAGCACTGGCGCATCGGCGGCGCGGAATAATAGGCAGCCTGAAAGGCGGTTTGGGTTTTCAGGCTGCCTTTCAGACGGCCTTGAAGGCAGCCTGAAAGCCTGCTGCGGCGTTATTCTCGCATCGGCGGAAGTCTTGCTTGCGATACGGCTGCGGTGGAAAAAACCAACATTGCCGCCGCCGAGAAAAGATTCCCGCCTGCGCGGGAATGACGGAATAAGAAAGCGGTAAAGCGGCTTGGTATTGGAACGGCAAAACTGTCTTTCAGGCTGCCTTGGATGCCGTCTGAAAAACAGCCCGTAGATACCATCTCCCCCATCAGACCGCAGGTCGGGCATTTATGCCCGACCTGCGCCGGCAAAATTCAAAAACGTCCGGCATAAATGCCCGACCTACGACCCACCGCAAAGGAGTCCCCCATGAACCCCATCCACATCTACCGCACCATCCTGCACGCCGCCGGTGAACAAGCGCCCGTCCTCAAGCGCTGCCTGCGCGACAGCGTCATCGCCGCCAGCCTGCAGGGCGCGAGTTTCGCCCTGCTTGTTCCCATCTGCCTGGCGCTGGGCGCGGGCGACAAGCGCGCTGCCGTCCTCTGGCTGCTCGCCTTGACCGCGCTGCTCGTCCTTTCCAGCATCTTGCGCTGGCGTTCGCAGGATTACGATTACCACGGCAACTGCGCCCGCGCCGGCGATACCATGCGCCGCCACCTTGGCGAACACCTGCGCCGCATCCCCCTGCAAACCCTCTACCGCCAGCGCAGCGGCGAGCTGAACGCGCTGCTCGCCGGTACCATCGACGAAACCTACAACCACACCCTCATCGTCAGCAACATGCTGATTGCCGCCATCTTCACCCCGCTTGCCACCGCGCTGCTGACCATGCTGTGGGACTGGCGCCTCGGCCTCATCCTGCTCATCAGCTTCCCGCTCATCGTCCCCATCCAGCACTGGACGCAGCCGCTGATGGCGCGCGCCAAAGCGCGGCTCGCCCGCGCCAATGCCACCCTGAACGCCGAACTGCTCGAATACAGCCAGGGCTTGCCCGTCTTAAAAGCGGCGAACAGCGCCGGCAGCCGCCTGCCGCGCCTGCAACAAGCCATCGGCGCGGTCGAAACCATCCAGCGCGACGCGCTGCTTGCCGAAACCCTGCCCAACGCCCTGCTCGGTTCCGCCGTCGAACTGCTGATGCTGCTGATTCTGCTGGCGGGCATGGTGTGGATAACCGGCGGCAGCCTCGACGTTTGGCTGCTCGCCGCGCTGATGGTCGCCTGCATCCGCTTCGCCGAGCCGCTCGGACAAATCCTCTCGATGAGCGGCATCTACAGCATGGTGCAGCAGGGCTACGCGCGCTTGCAGGAACTACTCGCCGTTGCCCCGCTGGAGCGTGTTGGCGAAGCGGCAGCGCCCACGCGGCACGACATCACCTTTGAAAACGTCCACTACCACTACGATGCCAACCCCGAGCCCGTGCTGCGCGGCGTCAATCTGCACATCCCGGAACGCGCGCTGACCGCATTGGTCGGCCACAGCGGCTGCGGCAAAACCACCCTCATCCGCCTCATCATGCGCTACGCCGACCCGCAGCAGGGGCGTGTCCTCATCGGTGGCAGCGACATCCGCGCCCTGACGCAGCAAGACCTCATGCGGCAAATCTCGGTCGTCTTCCAGGACGTTTACCTCTTTGACGACACCATCGGCAACAACATCCGCCTCGGCAAAGCCGACGCCACAGACGCAGAAATCGAAGCCGCCGCCCGCGCCGCGCGCTGCCACGACTTCATCATGGCAATGCCGGATGGCTACCAAACCCGCGTCGGCGACATCGGCGGCAAACTCTCCGGCGGCGAAAAACAGCGCATCAGCATCGCCCGCGCCCTGCTGAAAAACGCGCCCATCATCATCTTGGACGAACCGACCGCCGCACTCGATACCGAAAGCGAAGTGGCGGTGCAGCAGGCCATTGATGCGCTGGTCAAAGACAAAACCGTCATCGTCATCACCCACCGCCTAAGCACCATCAGCGGCGCGCAACAAATCGTCGTCGTCGCTGACGGACAAATCGCCGCAAGCGGCACGCATCAAGAACTGCTCGCCCAAGACGGCGTGTATCGACGACTGTGGCAGGCGGGGGGATGGGGGCAGGATTGATGCGGGCAGCCGACAGGCGGCAGGCCGTCTGAAAACACAGTTTGCAAGCAGCCGCCCCTACCGCCACTACGACATCCGGAAGCCGGCCGCCGCCATCCTCTACCGCATCGCCCAAGCGGCAAAGGCCGTCTGAAAAGCGCCGGCGGGCTTTCAGGCTGCCTGCGTCCCGTTCATTTCCGCCCATACTTCTTGCAAAATCGCTCCCAAGCCTTTTCCAAACCCTTTATTGTGCCGGCAAAAATTAAAATCGGCGGCAGCGTCCCGCCATTGC
>NZ_JAKOOW010000028.1:31815-32369 GCF_022288825.1 Kingella pumchi
GGCGGGGAACCGTCTTCCGCAAGTTCGATCTCAAAATAAACAATCTGCTCCCCGCCCGTGCATGACCCAACCGTAGAGATATTCGGCTTCGTGAAAACTATTGTTGTCAAACGAGCCGCCCACATCAAAAAACACGGCGCGTTTGGTATCGATTCCGTGCTCTCGGCAAACTTGCGCCAAGACATCAGGCAGGCCGTGTTCGCGCTAATAGCGGGCTTCCCGCAGGCAGTTTTCCTTAATCTGTTTGTTTTGTGATTGGACATCCGAGCCGCGCGCCATTGTTACCTCCGCAAGAAAAAAGCGGATTATCGGCCAACTGCGTGTCTATACAAAACCGCTTTCAGGCCGCACTGTTTGGGAACCGCAGGGCATTGCGAAACTTCGGATGCAGCCTGCGCAGCGCAGTGGCGACGCCAAAACGGCAAGGAAGAGGCCGTCTGAAAAAGGGTTTCAGACGGCCTTTTGTGCGGCGGATATCGCAGGGAGAGACCTTTGCAAAATCCCCCCAAAATCCCCTAAATTCCCACCAAGACATTTAGGGGATTTCTCATGAG
>NZ_JAKOOW010000029.1:0-331 GCF_022288825.1 Kingella pumchi
TGACGGGCGCGGTGCCGACTACACCCGCATTCTCAGCCGTGCCGCCAAGATTGACGGCGGCATTTGGGGGCAGGACATCCAAGTGATTGCCGCCGGCGGCCAAACCGACGCCGCCGGCAGTGTCAAAACCCCGTCTGCAGCCGGCAACCCGCCGTCTGCGGGCGGCACTCCCGTCTTTGCCATCGACACCGGCGCCCTGGGCGGCATGTATGCCGGCAAGATCACCCTGATTGCCGCCGATGCCGGCAGCGGCATCCGCAACGCCGGCAAGATTTACGCCGGTGCCGGCGGCGTGACCCTCAGCGCCGACGGACAGCTGGCCAACAGCGGC
>NZ_JAKOOW010000029.1:414-1774 GCF_022288825.1 Kingella pumchi
GGTTGCCGCCCAAGAAGGCGGCGCCCTGCGTCTTAACGCCGGCCAAACCGACAACAGCGGCACCCTTTACGCCCACGGCCAAAGCAGCATCGACAGCAAAAGCAGCCTGAACAACTAAGCCTGAAAATTATACAGAAAATGGAAAGGTTGTGGGTTTAATATCAGATTTTGGAGCAGTAAAATTTATTATGTACACTAATCCAAAACAAAATCAAATATTGAAAACTAGATTTATTATCGAATAAATAGAAAGCCGTCTTATGTATAGTAATAAATTAATAACCCTTTTTTTTCTATTGCCTTTATTGTGCCATGCAGTTGAGTTTGATGAAACTCTATATAACGACTGTAAAGATAGACCTATGTTATGTGCTGCTAGAATTTATTCTCCCAAAGGCAATAACTATAAATCTATATGGTATGACGACAATGGCAAGTTAGCATTTATAGCCTTTACTAATCAACAAATGGAAAATCAAGGTCGCCCATCTCTAGCGATGTTTATTAGTGATGACAAAATATCTGATACCAATATTGATGAATTTTTAGCATCTTTCGATCCTGATAAATATCGAATATTTCATGATCCAAGATATAAATTTTTACCATTAGTATGTCGAACTCATTGTGATCCTTATTCTCTTTTTAATATTGATAACAAATTTAAACCTGATGAGAAAGATAAAATCTTTTTTTCAATCCCGACAGATGACATAGATTTTTATAAGAGTTTTTATTTAAATAAGGATTATATAGAAGGTATATATCCTAATTAAATGTGTTAATCTTTATTAGGTAGTGATGGTTTTGTCATGTGGCTTAGGCGCAATTGATTATGTGGTATGCCTCCGCAGATCAAAAAAACAGGGCAACCTCTAGCAATATTCAACGATTTATTCCTGCAAACTTACCTAGTATTGGAGATTCATTTAATGCCATTCCATCTTATCAATAAAAATCTAAATACCATATTTGGTTGTATGGTAATTATGTTTGGGATTTGTTTTGCATTATTGATAACAGAAGCTCAACAAGAAGGTAAATTAGGTTACAAAACGGATAATAGAGAAAGAGTGCAAAGGATATTCTCTGAAATACCGACTATGGTTGAACCATATCAAGTATCTGATAGCAATTCATTTACAAGAGGTCCTACAACTTTTGTGACTTTTTATGTTAAAGGTTCGGACTCTGAACTAGAAAAATTAGCTCTGATTGCAAACTCTAGGCATGGATAAAGATACTGCACAATGGGCAGTCCTAGCGGCCGCATTCTCGGCGCCGGCGAAACCCGCATCCGCAGCGCCCATATCGGCAACAGCGGTCAAATCGACGGCGGCCGTCTGGACATCGCCGCCCC
>NZ_JAKOOW010000003.1:0-313 GCF_022288825.1 Kingella pumchi
ACTAGTGCCGCAAAAGAAAGAATCCGGCACAAGCGTCAAAGGCAAAGAGCAGATGACAAACTACGGCAATAGACAATTGCGCGGCGCCCTGTTTATGCCCGCAATGGTCGCTTACCGTAACGGCTACTTCCCAGAGCTGATAAAACGGCTAACCAAAAAGAAAAAGCCCAAGAAAGTAATCATCGGCGCCATCATGCGAAAACTGGCTACTATCGCCTACTACGTTCATACAACCGGCAAGCCATACGAGCCGCACCGCTATCGGCCGCAAAGCTAGCGGCCGCAGCAAAAAGAAAACGGCAGAAAACTGCCG
>NZ_JAKOOW010000003.1:394-478 GCF_022288825.1 Kingella pumchi
GAAAAATGCAACAAAACATAATCAATAAAAACAGTAAGATACAATTTCTTGTGTAAAATTGGGTTTACATCTAAGGTAGCATCT
>NZ_JAKOOW010000003.1:584-23292 GCF_022288825.1 Kingella pumchi
GAAAGCAGGTAGGTTGGGTTGCCAAACCCAACATTTTTAACGCTTAAAGATTTTGTTGGGGCTCGACCCAACCTACGACCTGCCGATGGGCAGCAAACTGCGCAACCCCAAAGCAGCCTGAAAACCGAAAACCCGGCTTTCAGGCTGCCTGCGCCCTGCCCTGCCGGCACAAAAAAACGCGGCGGCTCGGATACTCTAAAGAGTCCGAACCGCCGCGCGTTTAGGCGGGGATTAGATTACGCCTTGTGCCAGCATGGCTTCGGCAACTTTCTTGAAGCCGGCGATGTTGGCGCCGTTTACGTAGTTCACATAGCCGCCTTCGCTGCCGTTGGCCACGCAGTTTTCATGGATGTTTTCCATGATGCCGTGCAGGCGTTGGTCAACTTCTTCGGCGCTCCAAGACAGGCGGATGGCGTTTTGGCTCATTTCCAGACCGGAAGTGGCGACGCCGCCGGCGTTGGAGGCCTTGCCCGGGGCGTAAAGGATTTTCGCGCCGATAAAGGCTTCAACCGCGCCGAGGGTGGAGGGCATATTGGCGCCTTCGGCCACGCATTTGACGCCGTTTTTCAGCAGCTCTTTGGCGTCGTTTTCATCCAGTTCGTTCTGGGTGGCGCAGGGCAGCGCGATGTCGCAGGCCACGGCCCACGGACGTTTGCCTTCGAAGTATTCCAGACCCTGCTCTTTGGCAAACACCGACAGGCGCTCGCGGCGGACGTTTTTCACTTCCTGCAGCGCGTCGAAGTGGGCTTCGGTCATGCCCGAATCGGGGAATTTGACGAAGCCGGAAGAGTCGGAAACGGTCAGCACTTTGGCACCCAGTTGCAGCGCTTTTTCGGCGGCGTATTGGGCAACGTTGCCGGAGCCGGAAATCACCACGCGTTTGCCTTCAAAGCCCTCGCCTTTGGTTTTCAGCATGAATTGGGCGAAGTACACGGTGCCGTAGCCGGTGGCTTCGGGGCGGATCAGGCTGCCGCCGTAGGTCAGACCTTTGCCGGTGAGTACGGAGGCGAACTCGTTGCGTACGCGGCGGTATTGGCCGTAGAGGTAGCCGATTTCGCGCGCGCCCACGCCGATGTCGCCGGCGGGCACGTCCAGATCGGCGCCGATGTGGCGGGAGAGTTCGGTCATGAAGGCTTGGCAGAAACGCATTACTTCGGCATCGGATTTGCCTTTGGGATCGAAGTCGGAACCGCCTTTACCGCCGCCCATCGGCAGGGTGGTCAGCGCATTTTTGAAGACTTGTTCGAAAGCCAGGAATTTGAGCACGCCCAAATCTACGGTGGGGTGGAAGCGCAGGCCGCCTTTGTAGGGGCCGATGGCGGAGTTCATCTGGATGCGGTAGCCGCGGTTTACCTGCACTTGGCCTTGGTCGTCCACCCAAGAGATGCGGAACATAATCACGCGCTCGGGCTCGACGATGCGCTCCAGCAGGCCGGCTTTGGTGTATTGCGGGTTTTTGTCCAAAAACGGTTTCAGGCTGCCGAATACCTCTTCAACGGCTTGGTGGAATACGGTTTGGTTCGGATCGCGCTGTTTGATCTGCTGGAACAAGGAATCTAGGTTGCTCATGCCATTCTCCATTTAGTTAAGGCGGTTGGTGGTGGAAATCCGCCTGCGCTCCGTGCCGGCACAGGCAGTTTGTTGCGGCGTGTAGTCTAGCAAGAATTGCCTGTCTTTGCCATAGCGAAAACCGGATAAAACCGCCTTGCCGCAGGCGCTGTAGGCAGCCTGAAAGCCCTTTGCCGCCCGCCGGCGAATCCCAATCCCGAAAGCAGCCTGAAAAGAATGAGCAGCGCCTTTTTCGCGCGCCGGATAGTTTTCAGGCTGCCCTTGCCGCTGCCGCCGCGCTTTTCTATACTGGCCGCCGTTTTTGTTACCGCAAAGTTTTGCCATGAATCCGCACGATCTGCTGCAACAGCTGCCGCCGCTGCAGGCGCCGCCCTGGCTCAAGGGCGGCCATGCGCAAACGCTGTACGCCAAAGCCCTGCAGTCGCCGCCGCCCGCCTACCGCCGCGAGCTGCTGCCCGACAGCTACGGCGAAGATTTGGCCGCCTACGATTTTGTCGATGCCGCCGACCCCGACGCGCCGCTGGTGGTGCTGTTTCACGGGCTCGAAGGCAGTAGCACCAGCCATTACGCCGTCGAACTGATGCACCGCGTGCGCGCGCACGGCTGGCACGGCGTGGTCGCCCATTTCCGCTCTTGCGGCGGCGTGGCGTCCAAACGGCTTTACCACAGCGGTGACAGCCGCGAAGCGGCACATATGCTCGCGCTTCTGGCAGCGCGCTACCGTAAAATTTATGCGGTCGGCGTGTCGCTGGGCGGCAATGTGCTGGCGAAATACCTTGGCGAACAAGGCGCTGCCGCCCTGCCCGCCGCCGCGGCAACGGTGTCTTCGCCACTCGATTTGGGTGCCGGCAGCCGCCTGCTCGAAAGCGGGCTGTCGCGCCTGCTCTACACGCCCTATTTCATGCACACGCTGATGGGCAAAGTGCCGGCCGGCCGCCGCCGTTTCTGCCGCTCGCTGGCGGAGTTTGACAACCGCTACACCGCGCCGCTGCACGGTTTTGCCGATAAGGACGACTATTACGCCCAATCGTCCGCCAAGCCGCTGCTGAAAAACATTGCCGTGCCGACGCTGCTGCTGAACGCGCGCAACGATCCCTTTGTTCCCGCCGACAGCCTGCCTACCGCCGCCGATATCTCGCCCAGCGTCTGCCTGCTGCAGCCCGAGCACGGTGGCCATTGCGGCTTTGTCAGCGGCGGCGGCCGCGGCCACCTGCGCTGGCTGCCCGACACCCTGCTCGCTTTTTTCGACGGTCTCGAGCGCCGGCGCGGCTAACCGTTTTCAGGCTGCCTGTTATCCGCTTTAACCCAAATAAAGGCAGCCTGAAAACCAAAAGCAGCCTGAAAATCCCTTTCAGGCTGCTTTTAGCCGTTTTCAGCACAGTGCCAATGCTTTTCGGTACAATGGCGCCCTTTTGATTTCCGGCACATTTCCATGAAACCCCATCAGGCACGCAAGCGCTTCGGCCAGAATTTCCTGCAGGACACGCGCATCATTCAGGACATCGTCAATGCCGTGCGGCCGCAGCCTGAAGACACCGTTATCGAAATCGGCCCCGGGCTGGCGGCAATTACCGAGCCGCTGTGCCGCCGCCTGAACCGGCTGCACGTTTGCGAAATCGACCGCGACATCATCGCCTACCTGCGCGCGCAGCCTTTCGCCGCCAAGCTGCAGATCCACGAAGGCGACGTGCTGCAGTTTGATTTTTCCAGCGTGCCCGGGCGCAAAAAAATCGTCGGCAACCTGCCCTACAATATTTCCACGCCGCTGCTGTTCAAGCTCAGCACCTATGCCGGCGAAATCGAAGACATGCACTTTATGCTGCAAAAAGAAGTGGTCGAGCGCATGGTGGCGCAGCCTGAAAGCAACGATTACGGCCGCCTGAGCGTGATGCTGCAGTATTTTTTCGATATGGAAAAACTGATCGACGTACCGCCCGAATCGTTTACGCCCGCGCCGAAAGTCGATTCGGCAGTGGTGCGCATGATTCCGCAGAGCGGCCGCATCGGCACCGCCGCCGATTTCGACGGCTTTGCCGCGCTGGTCAGACAGGCTTTTTCCCAACGGCGCAAAACCCTACGCAACAATCTGAAAGGGCTGGCCGGCGAAGCAGACATGGCCGCCGCCGGCATCGACCCGCAGCAGCGCGCCGAAGCCGTCGCGCCCGAGCGCTACGTTGCCCTGAGCAATCGCCTGGCCGCGCAGGCAGCCTGAAAACGCCCGCCCTACTTTGGAGAATCCCATGGCAAAACCCGCTTCCGACATCGTGGTCAGCTTTCAAAACGTCCACAAACATTTCAACAACCTGCATGTAATCAATGGCGTCAGTCTCGACATCCGCAAAGGCGAAGTGGTGGTAGTGTGCGGCCCGTCGGGCAGCGGCAAATCGACGCTGATCCGCACCGTCAACCAGCTCGAGCAGGTGCAGGGCGGCGAAATCTGGGTGGACGGCGTCAATGTGGCCGACCCGAAAACCGATCTCAACCGCCTGCGCACCGAAGTCGGCTTTGTGTTCCAGCATTTCAATCTCTATCCGCACCTGAGCGTGCTCGACAACATCACGCTCTCGCCGGTTAAAGTCAAAGGCCTGGGCAAGGCGGCGGCGGAAGAAAAAGCGCGTGCGCTGCTGGAAACGGTAGGACTGGCGCACAAGGCCGACGCTTTTCCCACCGAGCTTTCCGGCGGCCAGCAGCAGCGTGTCGCCATCGCCCGCGGCCTGGCAATGGAGCCGCGCGTGATGCTGTTTGACGAGCCGACTTCGGCGCTCGACCCAGAAATGGTGGGCGAAGTGCTCAAAGTGATTAAGGAACTGGCTTTCAGCGGCATGACCATGATGTGTGTTACCCACGAAATGGGCTTCGCCCGCGAAGCGGCCGACCGCATCGTGTTTGTCGATCAGGGGCAGATTCTCGAAGACTCGACGCCCGAGCAGTTTTTCACCGCGCCGAAAACCGAACGCGCGCGCCAGTTTCTGCGCCAGATTATGTCGCACTAAAACCCCGCGCCCGGCTGTGGTTTTTCAGGCAGCCTGAAAACCTTGTTTGCGGTACAATCGCCCGCATATCGGACACACTCATTCTGAAAGGGCAAAATTATGATTACCATCACCAGCAATGCCGCCGAACGCATCCGCGACTTTCTCGAAAAACGCGGCAAAGGCGAAGGCGTGCGCTTGGGCGTGAAAACCAGCGGCTGCTCCGGCTTGGCCTACACCGTCGAATTCGCCGACACCGTCGATCCCGACGACTTGGTTTTTGAAGAACACGGCGTCAAAGTATTCGTCGATCCCAAAAGCCACGTTTATTTGGACGGCACCGAACTGGACTACGCCAAAGAAGGCTTGCAGGAAGGCTTTAAGTTCCAAAACCCGAACGTGAAAGAGTCTTGCGGCTGCGGCGAAAGTTTCCACGTTTGATTTGGCCAGACGCGCAATAAAAGCAGCCTGAAAAGCCGATTGGTGCTTTTCAGGCTGCTTTTTTGCATGCTTGGTTTGAGCCATATTGCCTGCAAGCGGCAATACGCCACCGCCCTACCCTGCCGGTTTCGTCTAGGCAGGCACGCCGGACAACACGAAAAAACAAGGGAAACCGAAAACGGTTTCCCTTGAATCATTGCGGCTGCGGCGGATTAGGCCAGAGCGGCTTTGGCTTTTTCAACCAGCTGCGCGAAAGCGGCTTTGTCGAATACGGCCAAGTCTGCCAATACTTTGCGGTCCAGCTCGATGGCGGCGCGTTTCAGGCCGTTCATGAATTTGCTGTAAGACAGGCCGTTTTGGCGGGCGCCGGCATTGATACGGGCGATCCACAGCTGGCGGAACTGGCGTTTGCGCTGGCGGCGGTCGCGGTAGGCGTACTGGCCTGCTTTCATTACCGCCTGCTTGGCAACGCGGTAGACGTTTTTACGGCGGCCGCGGTAGCCTTT
Source organism: Kingella pumchi (assembly GCF_022288825.1). Lineage (GTDB taxonomy): Bacteria > Pseudomonadota > Gammaproteobacteria > Burkholderiales > Neisseriaceae > Kingella_D > Kingella_D pumchi. Next base: position 6,073 of record NZ_JAKOOW010000003.1, read on the forward strand.
GGCCAATGCTAATACTTTTTTATGACGGGCTCGTGCGGTTACACCGCGTTTTACGCGTGGCATGTTTCAATCTCCTTATGCGTAGGGCAACATTTTGGCAACAGAAGCCAAATCGCGGTCGTTCACCATAGAGGTGCCGCGCAGCTGGCGTTTGTTTTTGGTGGTTTTCTTGGTCAGAATGTGGCGTTTGAACGCGTGGGCGCGTTTCACGCCGCCGTTGCCCAGCACTTTGAAGCGTTTTTTCGCGCTGGATTTGGTTTTCATTTTAGGCATGGAAAACTCCGGGTTACTTATAGGATAAGGCAGAAGGAGGCGGAAAAATCCGCACTTGAAACCCGCTGCCACGGTTTTTGCCGCTGAAAAACGCCTTTCGCGCGCGGCGGATGCGAAAGGCGCGGGATTATAGGCTTATTTCTTTTTCGGCGCAATCATCATCACCATCTGGCGGCCTTCCATTTTCGGGAACTGCTCCACCTGGCCGATTTCCGCCAAATCTTCTTTCACGCGCTCGAGCAGTTGGGCGCCCAGCTGCTGGTGCGCCATCTCGCGGCCACGAAAACGCAGGGTAACTTTGACTTTGTCGCCTTCGCTCAAAAAGCGCACGATGTTGCGCATTTTGATTTGGTAGTCGCCTTCGTCGGTGCCTGGGCGGAATTTGATTTCCTTAATCTGCACCTGTTTTTGTTTTTTCTTGGCTTCGTCGCGTTTTTTCGACTGCTCGTATTTGTATTTGCCAAAGTCCATCAGCTTGCACACAGGCGGTTTGGCGGTGGGGGAAATCTCCACCAGGTCCACATCCTGCTCTTCGGCCAATGCGAGGGCTTCTTTTACGGATACCACGCCGAGCTGTTCGCCCGTGCCACTGATTAAACGCACTTCTTTGGCGGTGATTTCGCCGTTGATACGTGCTTCGCGTTCTTGTGCGATGATAAATCTCCTGTCTGGTTTCGGATTGGCGCAGCCTTGGCGGTATTTTCAGGCTGCCTGTTTTTCAGGCTGCCGCTGCTGCGCGAAAAGCCGCGATTATAGCAAAATTTGCCTTTAATACGGCAATTTTCTGTTTAACGGCGCTTTTTTGCCGCAAGCGCCGCCAAGCGGCCGGCGGCAGCGTTTGGGGCGGCGCGCAAAGTCCGCTTATAATCGCCACCTTTGCCTGCCTGCGCCCGCGTCTGCAGGCAGCCTGAAAACACGGGAGTGCTTGATCCATGATTCGATTCGAATCCGTATCCAAAACCTATCAGGGCGGTTTTCAGGCTCTGAAAAACGTCAGCTTCGCCATTGCCAAAGGCGAGATGATTTTCATCGCCGGCCATTCCGGCGCCGGCAAATCGACGGTACTGAAGCTGATTTCCGGCATCACACGCCCCAGCGGCGGCCGCGTGCTGATGAACAAACAGGACATCGGCCGCCTTTCCGACAACCAGCTGTGCTACCTGCGCCAGCACATCGGCATCGTGTTCCAAGACCACAAAATCCTGTTTGACCGCAACGTGCTGGAAAACGTGCTGCTGCCCTTGCGGATTATCGGCTACGACCGCAAAACCGCCGACAAACGCGCCCGCATCGCGATTGAAAAAGTCGGTTTGGGCGGACGCGAAACCGCCGACCCGCGTGGTCTCTCAGGCGGCGAGCAGCAGCGCCTGTGCATCGCCCGCGCCGTCGTCCACCAGCCCAGCCTGCTGATTGCCGACGAACCTTCGGCCAACCTCGACCGCGCCTACGCGCTCGATATTATGGAACTGTTTAAAACCTTTCACGAAGCCGGCACCACCGTCATCGTGTCGGCGCACGACGAAACCCTGATGCAGGACTACGGCCACCGCATCCTGCGCCTGCAGGAAGGCAGGTTCGCATCATGAATTATCTGTCGCTCCACTGGGAAAGTGCCCGCCGCGCCGCCGCCTATTTCTTCAAACAGCCGCTGGCCGCGCTGATGATACTCGCCATGCTCGCCATCGCCATGACCCTGCCGCTAACGCTCTACTTGGGCGTGCAAAGCAGCAAAAACGTGCTCGACCGCCTAAGCGGCGTGCCGCAGATCACCCTGTATATGGACATGGGCGCCGCCGGCGCGGATACCGACGCCGTGCAAAAACTGCTCGCCGGCGACCCGCGGGTAAAAGAGAGCCGTTTTGTTGCCAAAGCCGAAGGGCTGGAAGAAATGAAAGCGGCGATGGGCACGCAGGAAGTGGTGTCGATGCTCGACGAAAACCCGCTGCCCGACGCCTTTGTCGTTACCCCCGCCGATGCCGATCCGCAGGCGGTGCTCGCGCTGCAAAAAGACCTTGCCGCCTATCCGATGGTGGAAAGCACCCAGCTTGACCAGGAATGGATGCAGACTCTTTACCGTCTCAACACCCTGGCCAACCAGATTTTCTGGTTTCTGGCGGTAACGCTGGGTTTTGCCTTTGTGCTGGTGGCACACAACACCATCCGCCTGCAGATTCTCAGCCGCAAAGAAGAAATCGAAATCACCAAACTGCTGGGCGCGCCCTCTTCCTTTGTGCGCCGCCCCTTTCTCTATCAGGCCGCCTGGCAGAGCCTGCTGTCCGCCCTGCTCAGCCTTGGCCTGTGCACCTGGCTGATGGCGCAGACCCGCCCGCTGATTACCCAGATTTTCCAGCCCTACGGCATCAATCTGCAGTGGCGCACTTTCTATTGGTGGGAAACGGTATCGGTGCTGATTGTCGTCTGCCTGCTCGGCATCGCCGGCGCCTGGGCCGCCACCCGCCGCCACCTGATCGGCTTCAAAGCACGGCGCCATTAAACCCGCCCAAACGCACAACACCCGTTTCAGGCTGCCTGAAACGGGTGTTTCGCCGCAAAAGCAGCCTGAAAACCGCTTAAACCGTTTTCAGGCTGCCTTTTTGCATTTACGCATGCGTGTGCAGCGCGGCGTAAATCTTTTCCGCCAGCGCGCGGCTGATGCCTTCGGTTTGGGCAAGGTCGTCGATGCTGGCGGCCTGGATGCCGCGCAGGCCGCCGAAGCGGGTGAGCAGCGCGGCTTTGCGTTTGCTGCCGATGCCGGCGATGTCGTTGAGCGACGATGTGATGCGGGCTTTTTCGCGTTTTTTGCGGTGGCCGGTGATGGCGAAACGGTGGGATTCGTCGCGCACGGTTTGCAGCAGGTGCAGGGCGGGGCTGTTGTCGGGCAGGCGCAGGCTGCGGTTTTGGAAGGGCAGGATCAGTTCTTCCAAACCGGCTTTGCGCTCGGGGCCTTTGGCGATGCCGATCAGTGGAATGGTAAGACCAAGCTCTTCCCATACTTCGAGCGCCATGCCGATTTGGCCTTTGCCGCCGTCGATGAGCACGGCGTCCGGCCAGCGCACGCTTTCGCCGTTGGCCTGGGCTTGGGCGAGTTTGCCGTAGCGGCGGGTGAGCACTTCGCGCATGGCGGCGTAGTCGTCGCCGGCTTTAGCGGTGGTGATGTTGTAGCGGCGGTATTGCGACGGCTGGATGGCGTGTTCGTCGTACACCACGCAGGATGCGACGGTGGCTTCGCCTTGGGTGTGGCTGATGTCGAAGCATTCGAGCCGCTGCAGTTCGTTTTCGGGCAGGCCGATGAGTTCGGCCAGCGCGGCGGTGCGGCGGATCTGGCTGCTGTTTTGCAGCAGGTGGCGCGACAGGGCGAGCCGGGCGTTCTGCACCGCCATGTCGAGCCACACTTTGCGCTCGCCGCGCGTATTGGAAACGAATTGGACGGCCTTGCCGTGCTCACTGCTGACGGCTTCCTGCAGGCTTTCAGGCAGCCTGAAATTGCTGATGACGAGATCGGGCTTGGTTTTGCCCAGATAGTGCTGGGCGGCGAAGGCTTCGGCGTAGTCCTGGCCGTTGGGATCGGGGTCGTGGCGGGTGTCGGGAAAGAAGTTTTTGTCGCCGACGTGGCGGCCGCCGCGAATGCTGGTCCAGTTGATGCACACGCCGCCCTGCTCTACTGCCAGCGCGAGAATATCGATATTGTGCGGGGCGTCGGGGTTGCGGCTGTCGATAAACTGGCGGCTCTGCACCAGCCCCAGCGCCTGTAATTGGTCACGGTAGCGCGCGGCTTCTTCAAACTGCAGATTGGCGGCGGCCTGCTGCATTTTGTGCTGCAAAGTCTGGCTCAGCACATCGGTGCGGCCGTTGAGAAAAGCGGCGGCCTCGTTTACCGAAGCACGGTAGTCCTCAAACGAAATGGCACCCACGCAGGGCGCGGAGCAGCGCTTGATCTGGTGCAGCAGGCAGGGGCGCTCGCGGTGGGCAAACACGCTGTCTTCGCAGGTGCGCAGTTGGAACACTTTTTGCAGCACCTCGATGCTGTCGCGCACCGCGTAGCCGTTGGGATAGGGGCCGAAATACTGGTGCGGCTTTTTCAGGCTGCCCCGGTAGTAGGCCATCTGCGGGAACTCATGGCCGGAGAGCATCAGATAGGGATAGGATTTGTCGTCGCGAAACAGAATATTATATTTGGGCGACAGCGACTTAATCAGATTGTTTTCCAGAATCAGCGCCTCGGCTTCGCTGCGGGTAACGGTAATCTCCACCCGCGCCACCTGCTTGACCATCAGCGCGATGCGTGGCGAGTGGCCGGCGGTTTTCTGGAAATAACCCGACACCCGCCGCTTCAGATTCACCGCCTTGCCAACATACAGCACCGAGCTATCGGCAGCAATCATGCGGTACACCCCCGGCAGCGCGGGCAGGGTTTTCAGAAACAGGGCAAGGTCGAATTCGGAATCGGGCGTGTTCATGGGGGCGGATTATAAGGCAGCCTGAAAAGGTTTTCAGGCTGCCTTTGCCTTATAATCGCCGCCTTTTCCCGTTTTCCCGTTCCGCCATGAGCCAGCGCCCCTTAAGAATTTTAGGCATCGACCCCGGCAGCCGCAGCACCGGTTTCGGCATTATCGACGTTATCGGCCGCGAGCAGGTTTATGTGGCTTCAGGCTGCATCAAAACCATCCCCAAAGACGAGCTGGCCGGCCGCATCGGCGTGATCGTCGAGCATATCGACGAGTTGATTGCCACCTACCGTCCCGCGCAGGCGGCGGTGGAGCAGGTGTTTGTCAACGTCAATCCCGCCGCCACGCTGATGCTCGGCCAGGCGCGCGGTGCGGCGCTGGCGGCGCTGGTGCTGCGCGGGCTACCGGTTTACGAATACACCGCGCTGCAGGTCAAGCAGTCGGTGGTCGGGCGCGGCAAGGCGGCCAAAGAGCAGGTGCAGCATATGGTGGTGCAGATGCTCAATCTCTCCGGCACGCCGCAGGCCGACGCCGCCGACGGTCTGGCCGTTGCCATCACCCACGCGCTGCGCCACCACGGCCTCGCCGGACGGCTGGGCGGCCTGCAGATTAAGGGCGGACGGCTGCAGCCGTAAACGCCGGATAAGGCAGCCTGAAAAACCTGTTTTCCGCCTTTCAGGCTGCCTTGCCGAAGCCTTTTGGCGGCCGCAGGCAGAAATAGGTCAGCAGCATACTGCACGGCCAGACCAAAACCCAGCTTTGAACCAACCTTATCACGGCAACACAGGAAATCAGCCCCCACAGCAGCGAAGCGGCAAACAGCCTGCGCCGCCAGCGCGGATGCCATGCCCTATCACGCGTCATCCAGCCCGCCATACCGGCAGCGGCCGCAGCAATCAGCGCACTAAACAGGCTCCACGGAAGCAGCACCGTCAGAAACAGGCCGAAGATTTCGCTCCAATCTTCCAGCTTGCTGAAAAACACCACAAAAACCAGATTCGATCCGGCGCCGGTCAGCAGGTTGCCGGCAAGCGCCGTCCGCGCCGCGCGCCACCAGCCGCGTTCTGTTTGGTTGTCCATCATCGTCCTTTCAGGCTGCCTTGCCGAGCACACGATTATAGCCAAAGCCCCGTGCCGCTTCCTGTATAATGTGCCGTTTTCCCATTTCGGGTTTTCAGGCAGCCTGAAAAGCCCTTCGAGAGAGATTATGAAGTTTATCGACGAAGCCAAAATCGAAGTGGCGGCCGGACGCGGCGGCAATGGCGCGGTCAGTTTCCGCCGCGAAAAATTCGTGCCGCGCGGCGGCCCCGACGGCGGCGACGGCGGACGCGGCGGCAGCGTGTTTGCGGTGGCCGACGAAAACACCAACACGCTGGTGGAATACCGTTTTATCAAACGCTACCAGGCCAAAAACGGCGAAAAAGGCCACGGCTCCGACCGCTACGGCGCGGGCGCCGACGACATCGAACTGAAAATGCCCGTCGGCACGCTGATCCGCGACATCGACACCGACGAAACCGTCGCCGATCTCACCCGCCACGGCCAGCGCGTCTGCCTGGCGCGCGGCGGCAAGGGCGGGCTGGGCAACCTGCATTTCAAATCGTCGGTCAACCGCGCGCCCAAGCAGGCCACGCCGGGCGAAGAAGGCGAAAGCCGCCGCCTGCTGTTGGAACTGAAAGTGCTGGCCGACGTCGGCCTGTTGGGCATGCCCAACGCCGGCAAATCAACGCTGATTAGCGCTGTTTCCGCCGCCCGCCCGAAAGTGGCCGACTACCCCTTCACCACCCTGCACCCCAATCTCGGCGTGGTGCGGCTGGACGAAAACCACAGCTTTGTGATGGCCGACATCCCGGGTCTGATCGAAGGCGCCGCCGAAGGCGCGGGGCTGGGACACCGCTTTCTCAAACACCTTTCGCGCACCGGCCTGCTGCTGCACGTGGTCGATCTGGCGCCGTTTGACGACAGCGTCGATCCCGCCGCCGAAGCGCTGGCCATCGTGGGCGAACTGCGCAAATACGACGCCGAACTCTACGACAAACCGCGCTGGCTGGTGCTGAACAAACTGGACATGCTCAGCCCCGAAGAAGCCGCCGCGCGCAAAGCCGCTTTCCTTGAAGCCACCGGCTGGCAGTTCCCCGCGCCGGACGACCGTTTCGGCTTCGACACCGAAACCCCGCGCCTATTTGAAATCAGCGCGCTGGCGCATCAGGGCACGCAGGAATTGGTGCGCCAAATCGGGCTGTATCTGGCGGAGAAACGGCGGCAGGCGGCGGAAGAAGCTGCCAAGCAGCCTGAAAGGGCAGACAATGAAACGGCCGCCGGCCAGACCGATTTGTCGGTGCTGAAAGCGGAATAACTTCAGAATTGGCACGCCGCATGTTTGGCGGATAAACTTGTTGGTTTTTTACGATACGAAAGGAACGACTAATGGACTTAGGAAAACTGCTTAACTTCATCATAACGGCCGCCATTGTGTTTGCCGGCTACAAATATTTCAGCACCGGCGACATTACCTTTGTGCCGCCCAACCAGGAAACCGTGCGCAAGCTGGCGCAGCCGATCGTGGACAAACTGCCGCCCGGAACCCATCTGACAGTAGGCCAATCCTGCGCCCGAACCAGCGGCGGCTACATCAAGAAGGGTGTGTTTACTTGCGAAATCAATGTATTCAGCGACCGCTCTTCCTACGCCAAAGCGCTAAGAAGCTATAAAGTCAAGGTTACCAAGGAAAATGGTGAATGGGTGCTCGTTAAAGGTTGGTTTGAGATCGTCAAATAAACCCGCCCGCGTTTCAGGCTGCCTGAAACCGCAAACGGCACGGCAAAACCGGCTTTCAGGCTGCCTGAAAGCCGGTTTTGCCGTGTTTTCGTTTTATGGCCTTAGCCGATCCATCAATCGATCAGCCCCAACTCGCGCAAGCCGCGGGCGATGCCGTCTTCTGCGGCGGCGGGGCAGACGTGGCGGGCAACGGCTTTGAGTTCGGCAAGGGCATTGCCCATGGCAACGCCGAAACCGACGGCTTCGAGCATTTCCCGATCGTTTAGGCCGTCGCCAAAGGCCATGGCGTCGGCCATTTCCAAACCCAGCGCGTTCAAGGCGGCGCGGATGCCGCGGGCTTTGGAGCCGGCGCGCTCGATAATGTCCACTCCTTGCGGGTGCCAGCGCACGGTTTTCAGCTGCGGCGGCAGCAGCGCGGCAATTTCGGCGTCGCGGCTTTCGGGATAAAAGGCCAGCATCTGATATACCGGTTCGCGGCCGACATGGCCGCTGTCCGCTTCATAGGGAATCGCCAGATCGCCGAGTGAGCGGTGCAGCGGCTCGTCGGCGGCCGCCACGCTGATGCGCTCGGCGGAAACGAAGCCGTGGCTGATGCCGTGTGCTTTCAGGCTGCCTGAAACCGCTTCGGCCTGCACCGGCGGCATGGCAAACTGCGCCAGCGGCCGGCCGCGGTATTCGACGTATTGGCCGTTGACCGCCACCAACATCTCCATACCGGTATCGTCCATCAGGCGGCGGATTGGCTCGGGCAGCACGGCGGGAGTGCGGCCGGTGGCGATGGCGGTGATGATGCCGCGCGCGTTCAACTGGTGCAGTGCATCGCGGGTGGAAGCGGGAATGCGGCGCTCGTGTTTGAGATAGAGCGTGTCGTCGATATCGAAAAAAACGATTTTGGGCGGCATGGTTCAATCCAACAGTTCGGCAGGAATGCGGCACACCGGTATCGGCTGGATTTTGTGCTGGGCGGCGCGGTTGAGACGGGTGTAAATATCAAACACCTGCTGCTGGCGGCCGGCAAACTCTTCGCGCGCCCTGCCCGCTTCATGCTGCGCCATCGCCCATTCCAGCTCGGGATAGCTCGCGCCCATCTGCTCTTCATCGGTGCGCTCGCCGTCCCACAGGCCGTCGGTCGGCGCCGCGGCGCGGATGGATTCGGATACGCCCAGCGCTTCGGCCAGCCGGTATACCTGCGATTTGAGCAAATCGGCAATCGGGCTGACATCGACGCCGCCGTCGCCGTATTTGGTGAAAAAGCCGACGCCAAAATCTTCAACCTTATTGCCGGTGCCGGCCACCAGCAGGCCGTGGGTTTGGGCGTAGTAATAAAGCGTGCTCATGCGCAGGCGCGAGCGGGTGTTGGCCAGCGCCAGTTCCTGCTGCTTAGCATCCGGCAGCGCCACGCTGCGCTCGAACTCTTCAAACAGCGGCGTCAGATCGGCGCTGATGGCACGTACATTGGAAAACTGCCGTTGCAGCGCGGCGATGTGGTTGCGGGCGCGCTCGAGCTGGTCGGCCTTTTGGCGGATGGGCATATCGACGCACAGCAGCTGCACGCCGCTTCTGGCGCACAGCGCGGACACCACCGCCGAATCGACGCCGCCGGAAATGCCGACGGCGTAACCGCGCACGCCGGCACCGGCGGCGTAGTCTTTGAGCCAGCCTGAAATATGGCGGATAAGAGCTTCTGTCTGCATGATGTTTCCTTTGGGTTGCGCTTGGATGTTTTCAGGCTGCCTGTGTATGCGGGCAGCCTGAAAAACGTTTGTGCAAAAACCGCCGCCCGCTTGCGGTGGCGGGCGGCGCGGGTTTATTGGGCAGACTGCATCGCCTGCTGCCATTCCTTACATTGCGTTTCGGTTTCTTCCAGCATGGCATCGGCCGCTTCCTGCCCCTGCAGGTCTTTGGTAACGGCATAGCGGTCGGCCATGCTCTGCTGCCAGGCCGAGAGCGCGGCCTTTTCCTTGCCGCCGCCCTGCTCCAGCACCGTGCCCAAACCCAGCTGCACCGACAGATCCAGCTGTTTCCATTGCGCCTGGTCGAGCTTGGCGTACTGCGTCAGCGCATCGGCGCAAACGGCCGGCAGTTTGCCCGAAGATTTGCCGCCGCAGCCGGCCAATGCCGCCAGTGCCAACAGCATCATTGTGGTGGTTTTCATGGTTTTCTCCCGCAGATAAAAGCCGTCTGTCAAAAGTGCGGGAATTCTAACAGCATCGCCGCCAGCTGCCAAAGGCAGCCTGAAAAGACTACAATCACCGCATGCCTGTTTTTAACAAGGAAAAACCGTGAAGCCCGCCGCCATGATGAAACTGCAAACCGTCTGCTCGCTCGCCACCATCACCGCCCTGTGCCTGTGGTGGCGGATCGGCGATGCCGCCACGCCGGCAGCCGGCGCGGTGCTGCTGGCCGCCAACGCCGTCTACTGGTGGCTGGCGTGGAAACTGGGCGCCGCCGCCCGCAGCGCCCGCGAACGCTTCGACGCCGCACCCGACGAAACCCGCCGTTGGATGGCCGAACATCTCAGCGGCCGGCGCATTGCCGATATCAAAACCCTGCGCGAGCATTACGGCCTGTCGCTGCGCGATGCGGTGGCGGTGCTCGATGCCTATCGCGCAGACGACAAAGCAGCCTGAAAAAGCGGCACCCGTCTTTTCAGGCTGCCTTGGCACGCCTGAAAAGCCTGCCGAATTCGGGTATAATCCGCCCTTTCAGGCTGCCTGAGAGGGCGGCTTTTTTTTGGGAAAAGACACAAAAATGACCGAACAGACAGTAACCGCCGCATACGGCGCCGACAGCATTCAGGTATTGGAAGGTTTGGAAGCCGTGCGCAAGCGCCCGGGCATGTATATCGGCGACACGCAGGACGGCAGCGGCCTGCACCACATGGTGTTCGAAGTGTTGGACAACGCCATCGACGAAGCGCTGGCCGGCCACTGCGACAAAATCACCGTCGCCATCAATTCCGACAACTCCATCACCATCGAAGACAACGGCCGCGGCATCCCCACCGGCATCCACCCCAAAGAAGGCCGCTCCGCCGCCGAAGTCATCATGACCGTGCTGCATGCCGGCGGCAAGTTCGACAACAACAGCTACAAAATCTCCGGCGGCCTGCACGGCGTGGGCGTGTCGGTGGTCAATGCGCTCTCCGACTGGCTGCGCCTGACCATCTGGCGTGAGGGCAAAGAGCATTTCGTCGAATTCCGCCACGGCGAAGCGGTCGAACCCTTAAAAGTGGTGGGCGACTGCCCGGCCGGCAAACACGGCACCCGCGTGCAGTTTCTCGCCAGCGAAGACACTTTCGGCCTGGTGGAATACAAGTTCGACATTCTTGCCAAGCGCATCCGTGAGCTCTCTTTCCTAAACAACGGCGTCGGCATCGAGCTGACCGACAAGCGCGACGGCAAACACGAAAACTTCGCCTTCTCCGGCGGCGTGGCCGGCTTCGTACAGTATATGAACCGCAACAAAACGCCGCTGCACGACAAAGTGTTCTACGCTTTCGGCGAGAAAGACGGCATGAGCGTCGAATGCGCCATGCAGTGGAACGACAGCTATCAGGAAAACGTGCAGTGCTTCACCAACAACATCCCGCAGCGCGACGGCGGCACCCACTTGACCGCGCTGCGCCAGGTGATGACGCGCACCATCAACCAATACATTGAAGCCAACGAAATCGCCAAAAAAGCCAAAATCGAAACCGCCGGCGACGATATGCGCGAAGGGCTGACCTGCATTTTGTCGGTGAAACTGCCCGATCCCAAATTCTCGTCGCAAACCAAAGACAAGCTGGTGTCCAGCGAAATCGGCCCCGTGGTCAATGAAGTTTTGAGCGCCGCGCTGCACGACTTTCTCGAAGAAAATCCGAACGACGCTAAAATCATCACCGGCAAAATCATCGACGCCGCCCGCGCCCGCGAAGCCGCCCGCAAAGCGCGCGAAATCACCCGCCGCAAAGGCGTGATGGACGGCTTGGGTCTGCCCGGCAAACTGGCCGATTGCCAGGAAAAAGACCCGGCGCTGTCCGAGCTTTACTTGGTGGAGGGCGATTCGGCCGGCGGTTCCGCCAAGCAAGGGCGCGACCGCAAATTCCAAGCCATCCTGCCCTTGAAAGGCAAAATCCTGAACGTGGAAAAAGCCCGCTTCGAGAAAATGCTCGCCAGCCAGGAAGTCGCCACCCTGATTACCGCGCTGGGCACCAGCATCGGCAAAGAAGAGTTTAATCTGGAAAAACTGCGCTACCACCGCATCATCATCATGACCGATGCCGACGTGGACGGCGCCCATATCCGCACCCTGCTCCTAACCTTCTTCTACCGCCAGATGCCCGAATTGATTGAGCGCGGCTATGTGTACATCGCCCAACCGCCGCTTTACAAAGCCAAGCACGGCAAGCAGGAGCGCTACCTGAAAGACGAAGCCGAAAAAGACGAATTTTTGCTCGGTCTGGCCGTTGATAAAGCCCGCATCGAATCCGCCGGCCGCGTCATTGAAGGCGCCGAGCTGGCCAAAACCGCGCGCAAATTCCTGAAAGCCCGCAGCACCATCGCCCAAGAAAGCCGCGTGATCGACGCCGCCGTATTGCGCGCGCTCTTGGACGTGCCCGCCGTCAGCCTGGCCGACGAAGCCGCCGCCCAAGCCGCCATCGCCGCGCTCTCCGCCGTGCTGCAGCACGAAGAAGTGGCGCTGGAACATGTTGCCGGACAAGAAGGCGGCCACTTCCTGAAAATCACCCGCAAGCTGCACGGCAACGTGATGGTGAGCTATCTCGACCAGAAATTCCTCGACAGCAAAGCCTACCAAACCCTTTCCTCCACCGCCGCCGCACTCGCCGCGCTCGAATTTTCCGCGCCGCTGCAGGTATTCAAAGGCGACGCCGAACCGCTTCAGGCTGCTTCCTTTGAAGACGCGCTCGACCTGCTGCTCGCCGGCGCGCAAAAAGGCCTGATGATCCAGCGCTACAAAGGCTTGGGCGAGATGAACCCCGAGCAGCTGTGGGAAACCACCATGGATCCCACCGTCCGCCGCCTGCTGAAAGTGCGCATCGAAGACGCCATCGCCGCCGACGAAGTGTTCGTTACCCTGATGGGCGACGAAGTCGAACCGCGCCGCGCCTTTATCGAAAACAACGCGCTGGTGGCACAGAATATCGACGCCTAAACCGGCACCAACAGGCAGCCTGAAAACAGAAAACCGCTGTTCAGGCTGCCTTTCCCGTATCAAAGCAGCCTGAAAACCTATCAAGCCCCAACCGACTTTCAGGCTGCCTGAAAACCCGCAAAGGAACCCCAATGAAATACATCCACACCACCGCAGAAACCCTCGAGCACCTGCGCAAGCAGGCGAAAAAGCGCCAGAGCAAACAAGGCGGGCAGATGTCCGATTTGCTGAACGCCGCCGCCAAAGAAGCCAAATACCAGAATTGGTCGCACGCCCAAGAATGCTACGCCGCCGGCGAGCGCTACGGCCGCACCCCGCTCACCGAAGAGTGCTTCGTGCTCGAGCGCCACACGCTCGACGGCCAGGACTACGTAACCGCCACCGGCTTTGAAACCGCCGAACCCTCCGCCTTTTTGCTGTTCAACAACGACCGCGGCGATGCCTGGCTCTACGACGTATTCAGCGGCCAAGCACTGTGCATCCTGCTGCACCGCAAGCCCTGCGAACTCATGCCCATCCGCTATCAGGAGCGCCGTTTCGACATTCCCTGGGACGGCGAAATCGACCGCAGCGTCGCCATCCCCAGTCTTGAACCCGCCACCGACGCCGCCCGCGCCAAGCTCGGCTCGATCTACATTTTCCCCGAATACGTCGCCCTGATGCTCGACGATCTCGGCAGCCAGGCCGAACGGCAGGCGCGCGAATTCCACCAGCAGCTCAAGTTTGAAACCGACGGCCAAAAGCCGGTGTAAACCGCAGCCCGAAACGGTAAAAAGCAGCCTGAAAACCGGATACGCGGCTTTCAGGCTGCTTTTTGCTCTGCGGCAAAGCACCCGGGCATTGGGCAGCCTGAAAATCTTTCAAGCTGCTTTTGGCACCGGCGCCATGCCGCCATCCGCTGCGGATGGGCCGTTTAAATCACAAAGCCGCCGTCCGCCACCGCTTCCTGCGGCTGCTTGCGGTACTGGCCGGGCGAGATGCCGTATTCTTTTTTAAACGCTTTGCCGAAATGGGTTTCCGAGCTGAAACCCACCGACAGCGCGATCGACAGCACCGAATCGGCACGCTGCTTCAGCAGCAGCGCGGCCTGCTGCAGGCGGATGCGGCTGACAAAGGCATGCGGGCTGCTGCCGGTTTGCTGGCGGAACAGGCGCATCAGGTGGGCGCGCGACATTTTGGCCTCGGCGGCCATGTCTTCAACGTTCCACGGTTTTTCAGGCTGCTCGATCACCGCTTGGATCAGGCCGCGCAGGCGTTTGTCGCGCCAGCCTTTGAGTACGCCGTCGGGCAGCTCCTGCCCTTCCTGCGCCAGATAGGCGCGCAGCATCAGCACCAGCAGCACCGCCGACAGCGCATTTACCACCGAAGTCGAACCCTGCCGCAGGCCGGCGGCTTCGCCTTTGAGCATTTCCACCAGATAGCACAGCTCGGGGCTGTCCAGATGCAGGCGCAGCATGGCGGGCAGGCCGGCAATCAGTTCGGCCTGTTGCTCGTATTCGAAACGGGCGCAGAAAAGCTGCATTTGGCCGCCTTCGCCGCTGCTGCTTTTCACGGTAAACGCGCCTTGCCGGCTGCTCTCTACCGTGTCTTCGCAGTTGCCGCAGCCGGCGCTGCTGCTGAGCACATGGCCGGCGGTGCGCGGGAAAAAGACGATATCGCCCTGCTGCAGAAGCCGCGCCTGGTTTTCGCCGTCGATCTTAATCCAGCCCGAACCGCGGGTAACGATGTGCACCACACCGCGCACGCGGCTGGCTTCGTGGCGCACATACCATGCGCCCTGAAACAGGCATTGGGTGTCCACGCTGCCGGCTAGTTGCGCCAATTCGACCAGTTTGTCCAACACATCCATCGTTTTTTACCATTCTTTGAGACGATTTGCAGATTATTATACGCAGATTATCGCCATAATCCGCAGCGTCAACCCAATCACGAAAGGAAATACCATGTTTCAAAACTGGCCCGAACACACCGCCCATGTGAAAAAATCTTTTGCCGCGCTGGGCAAAAACCATCCGAAAATGCTGCAGGCCTACGGCGCGCTCGAACAGGCCGCTGCCGCCGAAGCGCTGGACGAAAAAACGCGCGAGCTGATTGCGATCGCTGTCGCCATCACTACCCGCTGCGAAAGCTGCATCAGCGTCCACGCCGAGAAAGCCGCCAAAGCCGGCGCCACCGACAGCGAAATCGCCGGCGCACTGGCCACCGCCATCTCGCTGAACGCCGGCGCTGCCTACACCTACGCCCTGCGCGCGCTGGAAGCCATCGACAGCCAACGCTAAAACGCAACGGCATACAGGCAGCCTGAAAACCGATTTGCCGCTTTCAGGCTGCCTGCAAAAACCGGCTGCGCTGGCACGGCCAAACAGTCCGCGCTACAATTCGCGCCGTTTCATACTTCACACGGAGAACCGCCATGAAAACAATGTCCCGCCTGATGCTGCTTGCCGCTGTTGCCGCGCTGTCTGCCACTGCCCAAGCCGCACCGAAGGCCACGCCGCAAACCGCCGCCAAGGCCGCCGCACAGCCGGCCAAAGCCAAAGGCATCTGGATAGACGTGCGCACGCCTGAAGAGTTTGCCGAAGGCCATATCCAGGGTGCCGTCAATATTCCCGTTGACCAAATCGCCGGCAAAATCGCTGCCGTCAGCCCCAATAAAAACGCGCCCATCAATCTTTACTGCCGCAGCGGCCGCCGTGCCGAAGCCGCATTGCAGGAACTGAAAAAAATGGGTTACACCCAAGTCAGCAACCACGGCGGTTATCAAGATTTGCTGAAAAAAGGCGTACGCTAGGCGCAAAAGGACACCAAAACACACACTGCCACAGCCGTTCGGGAAACCGGACGGCTTTTTTCAGGCTGCTTTTCCCGCCAAGCAGCCTGAAAGGCTTGCGGATCGTCCGCCCAGCCCTTACGTTTTCAGGCATGATGTAAAGAAAAATTAAGCCGGTTAACAGCCGCTTCTTCCCAAAACTGCACAATACCCGATTTCAAGGGGTTCGCCCTTTGGGGCAGCCTGAAAACGGCTTTGCACAGTTTTGCCGAAAACATGTGTTTTTTCTAGGCATTTGTTGTCATAATCCGCCGCTGTCGAATTTGTTCCATAAACATAATAGGCGGTTATCCGCCGCAGGGTGCACGCCACATGAAACGCGTTTTTCTGTTTGCCGCTACAATTGCCGCGATGATGCTGCAACTGGGGGCGGTATTGGCATTTTTAGGCTGGAGCAGCGGTGTAAACACGCTCTCGAGCCTATTTTATTTTGCACTGCTGGCGGTGGCCAGTGCCTTAATATCCGTGCTGCTTTCCAAAACTTTGGCTCAAAATTCGGTTGGCGCCCAAGTGGTTGGCGAAGCAAAAAACGATACGGAAATATGGCTGCTGCAATGCGTGCGGGATTTGTCGCAGCAATGGGATTTGCAGCCGCCCAAAGTGGCGCTGTACCACTCGCCGGAATTGAATGCGTTTGCCGCCGGCAGCAGCCGAAACCGCGCGCTGATTGCGGTAAGTACCGGCCTTTTGGAAAATATGAGCCGCGATGAAGTGGAAGCGGTCCTGGCGCACGAAGTAGCGCATATCGGCAACGGCGACATGCTCACGCTGGCGCTGATGCAGGGTGTGGTGAATACGGTGGTGGTGTTTCCCGCCCATGCCGTCAGCCGCATGGCGGCAAAACTTGGAGCCGGTCAACGGCTGGTTGGCGGAGTGTATTTCGCCGCTTATCTCGGTTTTCAGTTTTTCTTCGGCTTTTTTGCCAGCGTAATCGTTTACCGTTTCAGCCGCGTGCGCGAATACCGCGCCGATGTTGGCGCCGCCCGTTTGGTCGGCGTGCCGAAAATGATTTGCGCCTTGCAGCGCCTGCGTGGTCGCGGCGGCTGTTTGCGGCAAGATATTACGACAATGGGCATCTCCGGCGAATCCGATGCCAAGCACGCCCAAACATGGCTGAGCTCGCATCCCAGCTTGGATAAACGGATTGAACGTCTGCGTATTCTGTAAACATTTCGGATATTGGTGCGTCAATTTGTTCATCGCTTCCCTACTTTCTCCGCTTACCCTTTACCCATCTACCAAACAAAAAAACCGAACGGGAAACCCGTTCGGTTTTTTGTTTCAGCCACTAATTATTGGACTTTGATTTCTACATCCACGCCTGCCGGCAGATCCAGTTTCATCAGGGCATCGGTGGTTTTGTCGGTCCAATCCACAATGTCCATCAGACGCAGGTGGGTGCGGATCTCCAGCTGTTCACGCGAAGTTTTGTTCACATGGGGAGAACGCAGCAGGTTGAAACGCTCGATTTTAGTCGGCAGCGGAATCGGGCCTTTAACAACGGCGCCGGTACGCTTGGCGGTTTCAACAATTTCCTGCGCGGAGCGGTCGATCAGGCTGTAATCGTAGGCTTTCAGACGGATACGGATTTTTTGGTTTGGCATTGATTCGGTATCCTTCGATTAAGCGATTACAGTAGAAACCACGCCGGCACCAACGGTACGGCCGCCTTCGCGGATGGCGAAACGCAGACCTTCTTCCATGGCAATCGGGGCGATCAGTTCTACGGTAATGGTT
>NZ_JAKOOW010000030.1:0-341 GCF_022288825.1 Kingella pumchi
CTTGACGCTGTTTGCTGCCGGCGGTCTGAATAATGGTGGCGTCAATGACGGCGGCGGATGCTTTCTCTACTTTTAAGCCTTTTTCGGTCAGTTGGCGGTTAATCAGTTCCAGCAATTTGGACAGGGTGTCGTCTTGCGCCAGCCAGTTGCGGTAGCGGCATAAGGTGCTGTAATCGGGGATGCTCAGTTCGTCAAAACGGCAAAACAGGTTGAAGTTGATGCGGGTAATGAGGCTGTGTTCGAGCTCGGGATCGGAGAGGCTGTGCCATTGTCCGAGTAGGACGGCTTTGAACATGGATAGCAGGGGATAGGCGGGACGGCCGCGGTGGTCTCGAAGGTAA
>NZ_JAKOOW010000030.1:512-6118 GCF_022288825.1 Kingella pumchi
GGGGGGGATTTTACAAAGGTCTCATGCTGTTAGCCTAGAGCCCGCCCTGCGCTATACGGCGCTGCTGAACGACAAAATCGACTTGGTTGAAGCCTTTTCTACCGATGCAGAATTGAAGCAATATCAGCTGCGCCTGCTGAAAGACGATATTGCCCTATTCCCCGCCTATCAGGGCGCGCCATTGATGAAAGCCGAATTTGCCGAAAAAAATCCGCAAATCGTGGCCGCGCTGAACCGACTGGCGGGCAAAATCAGCGAAGCGGAAATGAGCGAGATGAACTACCGCGTGAAAGTGCAAGGTGAAAGCGCGGAAAATGTGGCGCGGGATTATTTGGAGAAAAACGGATTGTTAGGAAAGTAAAATGGCAGTAAGCTACCTGAAATCCAAAAAGCAGCCTGCACACCAAAACCCTTCATCAACCACCCTTAAAGGATATACCATGAAACAATACCTCCTCCCCATCATTGCCGCCCTGCTGTTGGGTGCATGCACGGTAGACACCTACACGCCAACCCTGTCCCGCCAAGAAAACATACTGGGTTTTTACGGTGAGAAGGCGGGCACAGGCAACAGCACCAAACCGCAGATGTATATCATCACCGACAAAAACGAATACCGCATCACCCTGCCGCCTATTTTCCAAGCGGCGCAGCAGGCGGGCATTTTCAATGATGCTGTCCGCTACCGGCTCATTATGCGGAACATCTCCGGCAAACGTGTCCAACTGGATGCCTATTACCCGTACAGCGAGAGCCGTGAGAAAAACCTGGAAGCATTCGAGACGCAACTGAGAACCCGAAGGATTACTACCGAGCTTGGTCAAAAGTTTTATGTGTCTAAAACGGACGATGGCAAATCCATCCGCGCATGGATCGATGCGGACACCGACTGGCAGCAGGTGAAGCTGGAAAACCGCGAAGCGCTGCTGGCGCAATACCGGCGTGCCGAACCCATCAGATTGTGGATTTATGAAAATGGCCGCACGCAGCGTTCGGTCAAACCGCTGGATGGCAGCTCAATCGGCATGTTGCTGTTAAGCCCGATATTGGTTCCCGCCTTCCTCTTCACCGGTGGACTCAAGCCGTCGCGATAAGCGCCTAACCCGGCCGCAACCGGGTGCAGGCTGCTTTTTGAGCTGATGGGAATATCATTGCTTAAAGGGCATCGGCAACGCTGTACCAGCTTGAATTTAATTACAAAAAACAGCCTTCACCTGAAACAAAGAACCTTTTTCAGGTTGTCCGAACCATAACACAAAGAAAACCCACCATGAGCCTCACCATCACCGGAACGCGCCATACCGCTACCACAACGAAACCCTAGAAGAAGCCTTTGCCAGCCGCAAAACCGCGTACCCTGACACGTCCGATTGGCAGATTGGAGCGTGGGTTTCCACCTACACCGCCATTGCCAAAGGCGAACTCGCCACCGTTTCAGACGACCTGCAGAAATTGTTGGAACGTACACCGAGACCTTTGCAAAATTCCCCAAAATCCCCTAAATGTCTTGGTGGTAATTTAGGGGATTTTGGGGGGGATTTTGCAAAGGTCTCAGCCTGAAAACCGCCAATCCGGTTTTCAGGCTGCTTTTTTGCAGCGCTAACGGCGGTGCGGTCTAGTCGCTGCTGCCAAACACTTCGGCGGCAGCGAGAATATTGCGCGCCCAGTTGCGGTGGGTGGCGGGTTCCTGCATGGCGCCGTTGGCGGCGAAGACGGCCTGTTTGCTTTCCAGAATCTGCCGCGCCAGCGCGATATCGGCGGCGGGCACGCGGTAGTGCGCTTCGATTAGTGCGGTTTGGGCGGGGTGGATGGCGGTTTTGCCGGTTAGGCCGTGCCGCAGGTCTTCGCGCACTTCCTGCGCCAGAAGTTCGGGCTTGTCGAGCCACTCGAATACCGGTGCCGACAGATGAAATCCGTGCGGGCGGAACAGCCCGACCAGGCGGGCGATCAGGCTGCCGATGGGGGTTTGGTACAGGGTGGCGTCGGCCGGGCGGCGCAGGTGCAGGCAGTTCAAAAGGTCGTTGCCGCCGATGCGCAGGCAGAGAATGCGGCTGCGCCATTCGTCCTGCAGCAGCATTTGGCGCAGGTGCAGCATTTGGTGTTCTTCAAAAACTTCGGCGGTTTCCAGTGTCGGCATCAGCAGGTGGCGGCCGGCCAGAGCGGCGGCGTAGCTGGGTAGGGTGTCGGCGGTGGTTTTGGGCAGCACGAAACCGAGCAGGTTTTCCACGCCGTCAACCGCCAGCACCTGCGTCAGCACGGCGGGATTGCGCACGCGTACGAAATGGTTGCGCGTATCGCCGGCGGCAATCTGCGGCAGGGCGTGGCGCAGCGCGGCCAGCGCGGCGGGCAGCTCGTGTTCGGCCACGGCGTCTTCGGTGCAGTAAATCAGGCTGCGGACATCGGCAAGACGGCGGCCGGCGGTGATTTCGCCCAGCTGCGGATGGGTGGCGGGAACGTACAGGCAGGCGCCGAGTCGGTGGGGATGGTGCATGGTACTCCTTTGCGGCGGGGCGGATGTCGTGGCGGGTGGCAGGCAGCCTGAAAGGCGGGACAGGGCGGTTTTGCTTTTCAGGCTGCTTTGGGGGCGATAGGGCAGCCTGAAAATGCGGGCTTAACGGGTGCGTGCCGCAGCGTTGAAACAGGCAAGCAGGCGACCGCTGTTTGGTCTGATAACCGGCAGCCTGAAAACCGCCAATTCGGGCGGCGATATGTTTTCAGGCTGCTTTTAAAGTGGCAGGCAGCCTGAAACTCACAGCTGGCGGATTAGGGAAACGGCGCGGTAGGGCAAATCGGGCTGTTCTTCAACGGGTACGTTTTTTTCCGCCGCCAGCTGCAGCAGGTGGGTGGTGTCGGCGCAGGCGGCATCGCGCACAATCAGCAGGCCGGGGCGGCGGCGCAGCAGCACGCGGGTGGCTTCGCCGATGCCGGGTTTGATCAGGTTTTCGTCGGCAATGCCGTAGCGTGCTTTGGCTTCGGTCAGATAGCGGCGGCTGGTTTGCGCCGCAGCGGCGGTATCGGCGGGGCGGGCGGCGGGCAGGCCGTTTTCCTGCATCGGGTCGCTGTGGGCGGTGAGTTCGCGGATAAAGGACTGCGACAAATCGAAGGGCTCGAACTCGCGGTAATAAACGCAGCCGTGGAAGTCCTTTTCGCCGATGGCTTCGTTGAGCACCGAGCGGCTGACCAGCCCGCTGACGCAGGCGTTGAGTAGCGCCGACGGAATCAGGTAGTCGTCGCAGGCGGCAGCGGTGCCGGCGGTGCCGGCCAAATCGGAGAGTACGTACAGGCTGCTGTCGATGGCGGTGCCGTGGCGGCGGTTAAACTCAGCGACAAAACGGTGCAGCTCGCGGCTGATCACGCCTTTGCCCGTCCAGCCGTCGATAAACACCAGGCTGCGGCTGTCGTGCCCCTGCGCGAGAATATGGCGCAGGGCGTTGGCGTCGATGCCGCGGTCGCGGATGATGGACAGCGAATAATGCGGCACGGCGCGGCGGTAGTGGCGGCTGAGTATGTGCTGCAGCATCACGCCGACAGGGGTGCCGGCGCGGGCGAGCGACACCAGCACCGGCACATCGCGGCGCGCGGCAACCAGCGCGGCCAGCTGCAGGCAGTCGGCGGCCATACGCCGGCCGTTGCGCGCCAAGGCAGCCTGAAACAGCGCGAGATACTGCGGCGAAGGCGGCGCTTCGGGGCTGAGCATTTCGCTGTAATGGCGGCGGCCGCTTTGGATCAGTGCTTCTTTGTGCACGGTGTCGGCCACGGTTTCTACACTGATCGGCTTGAGCAGAAACTGCACCTGTTGCGGCAGGTAGCTGCCGTGGAAAGGGGGCGTTTTGTCGGTCATCGTCGGGTGGATTCTGTTAGAATGCGGCCAGCCGCAAACGGGCGGCAGTATAACCAAACACCGCGCTTTTTCAATGCCGCGGGCGCCGTTTTTTCAGGCAGCCTGAAAAAGACGAAACCGGCGCGGCGGCGCCCTTTTCCCCATTCGTTTTCCGCCGCGCCGCAGGCAGCCTGAAAGCCGCCGCCGCGCGCTCTTGTTGCAGAAAGATTCCCCGCCATGAACCCCTTCTCTTCACTCGGCCTGGGCAGCGAAATCGTTGCCGCGCTCAGCGACCAGGGCTATGAAACCCCCACCCCGATTCAGGCTGCTGCCATTCCCAAAGCGCTGGCCGGCCACGACCTTCTGGCCGCCGCGCAAACCGGCACCGGCAAAACCGCCGCCTTTATGCTGCCGAGCTTAGAGCGGCTTAAACGCTACGCCAACGCCAGCACTTCGCCGGCCATGCACCCCGTGCGCATGCTGGTGCTCACGCCCACCCGCGAGCTGGCCGACCAGATCGACGTCAATACCCAGAGCTATATCAAAAACCTGCCGCTGCGCCACACCGTGCTCTTTGGCGGCATCGGCATGGACAAACAAACCGCCGACCTGCGCGCCGGCTGCGAAATCGTCGTCGCTACCGTCGGCCGCCTGCTCGATCACGTCAAACAGAAAAACATCAGTCTCAACAAAGTGGAAATCCTGGTGCTCGACGAAGCCGACCGCATGCTCGACATGGGCTTTATCGACGACATCCGCACCATCATGCAGATGCTGCCGCGCGAGCGCCAAACCCTGCTGTTTTCCGCCACCTTCGCCCCCGCCATCCGCAAGCTGGCGCAGGATTTTATGCACGCGCCGGAAACCGTCGAAGTGGCCGCGCAGAACACCACCAGCGCCAATGTCGAACAGCACGTTTTGGCCGTCGATACCGTGCGCAAACGCGACCTGCTCGAGCGGCTGATTGTCGATTTGAATATGCCGCAGGTGATTGTGTTCTGCAAAACCAAGCAGAGCGTCGATCAGGTCAGCCGCGATCTGGTGCGCCGCGGCCTGTCCGCCCAAGCCCTGCACGGCGACAAATCGCAGCAGACCCGCCTGGAAACCCTTGCCCAGTTCAAAGAAGGCAGCCTGCGCGTGCTGGTGGCCACCGACGTCGCCGCCCGCGGGCTCGACATTGCCGAGCTGCCCTTTGTGATCAACTACGAGCTGCCCGCCCAGCCCGAAGACTACGTCCACCGCATCGGCCGCACCGGCCGCGCCGGCGCCGACGGCGTCGCCATCTCGATGATGGACGAAAACGAGCAGAAAATGTACGAAGCCATCAAAGAGCTGACCGGCAACGAGCTGCCCGTGTCGCGCATCGAAGGCTTCGAGCCGCGCTGGGAACAGGCGCAGCAGGCCGCCGACAGGCAGCCTGAAAACCGCGACAGCCGCGAGCGCCCCGCCACCCGCCCCGGCGATCGCCGCCGCGACGCCGTTCCCGCCAACGCCGGCGCCCAAAACTCCGACCCCGCCGCTTCCTGCGGCCGCATCGCCGGACGCGAACAGCGCCGCCGCCGCGGCCGCGAGCGCCCGGTCTGCGCCCTGCTGCAGCCGAACTACGGCGCGAAATAAGGCTTGGACGGCTTTCAGGTTGCCTGTTCCCCAGATGGGGAAGGCAGCCTGAAATTTTTGCTAACCTCGAATCTCAAAAAAGCCGAATTTCATCTGAACGCCGTCATTCCCGCGCAGGCGCACTACTGTCCGGAATAAAATCCCGCCACCCAAACAAAAAGGTTGCAGT
>NZ_JAKOOW010000031.1:0-963 GCF_022288825.1 Kingella pumchi
CGCACCTTCCGAGCAGCTTAAAGTGCTGCGCCGGTGGTGTGAAATTTAGGGCTTATCTAGTACAGCCCCTTTTTTATTTGCAGAGGGGCTTAGGAAGCAAAAATCATTTTAAAGGATCATTCCGCAACATTTTCAGCAGTACTTTGTACAAATCATCATGTCTGTGATTGAAGCGAAATTCAGTTTCTTTCAGATGCAAGTAAAACGTATGTTTTGCTACACCATGTTGTGTATCAGATGGTGTTTCGCATAACTCCAAAACGACTCAATACCGTTAATATGTTGCGCTCCACGAGCAAACTCATTTTGCCCGTGATACACCCTAAAATGCTTTGCAAATCCCATATCAATCAAACCATGATAACCGCGCCATCCGTCAGTATTGATGACGCTCTCAATGGAGATATGTCCGCGTATAACCTTTTGTAGCGTAGCTTTGGAGGCATCGGGTACGATTTCCGTATAGACCTTATCTCCCCGTTTGAGTACCCCAAAGACGATGGTTTTACCACCAGCACCGCTTCCGCGTTTACCACGAATACGCTTCGCACCAAAGTAGGATTCGTCAAGTTCAACAACACCATCAAAAGGAGTTTGCTGCTCACATTCAGCAGCTAACCGTTGCCGTAATTTTAAGAATAGCGTGTTGATACTTCTGACACTGATGCCAGTTAATCTGGCAGTATCAGAAGCAGTCAAATCCAAGGCAAATAGCCGTAGAATTTGACGAAATTGTGGTTCAGAAATTTTGCTGAACTTTTGATACTTGTTTTTTAATTTCATTTCATAAGCTTATCACTGTTTTTGGTGATTTTGCTTCCTAAGCCCCTAAGTATTTCAACGGCGGCAGACGGATAAACCCACAAGCCCTATGGCAAGCCTACACCGCAGGCAAACAAACTGCCGCACAGCTTGCCGCCGCCTGCGGATGCAGCCGCCAAACCATCCTGCGCCATCTCAAAA
>NZ_JAKOOW010000031.1:1049-1589 GCF_022288825.1 Kingella pumchi
CTTGCCGAACCCCAATGCACCAACGTCGTGATGGATACCACCTACTTCGGGCGCCGTTTCGGCGTCATGGTTTTGTTCGACAGTATCAGCGGCAAAGCGCTTTCGGTAACCTAAGTCAGAAACGAAAACAACGCCCTTTACGCCGAAGCCATCGGCAGCCTGAAAGCCAAAGGCATTGAAATACAAAGCATCGTTTGCGACGGCCGTAAAGGTCTGCCGCAACTGTTCCCCGATATTCCCGTACAACTTTGCCATTTCCACCAAGTCAAAACCGTCGGCCGATACCTGACGCGCAACCCGCAAACAGCTGCGGGGCAAGAGCTGTGGCACTTGGCACTGACATTAAAAAGCGGCCGCAGAGCCGGCTTTGAAAGCAGCCTGAAAGCATGGTTCGAACGGCACAAAGACTTCTTCAACGAACGCACAAAGAACCCCGAAACGGGTAAATCCCACTACACCCATCCCAGACTGCGCAGCGCCTATTTCAGCCTGAAACGGAACATGGGCAACCTGTTTGTGTTTGAAGAGCATCCCGATTTG
>NZ_JAKOOW010000031.1:1722-2001 GCF_022288825.1 Kingella pumchi
TCATCACGGTATGAGTAAGGCTAACAAGATAAAGTTTATTCAGGATTATTTTTCTGAAAAATAAATTTTCGGCAGTAAATTTGTTACTTAGTGCCCCGTTTCTCAGATTGAGCAGTAAATTTGTTACTTATGCCTAATAAAGCGATGGCACCGCCTTTAAGCCGGACGCTGTCGGCGGTGATGTGGTAGCCGCCTTCGCCGGCAAAGAGGCCGCTCTGGCTGCCGACGTTGCGGCTGTGGCCGCTGGCTTTGCTTTGGTTGTAGTTGCCGGATACGCTC
>NZ_JAKOOW010000031.1:2118-2492 GCF_022288825.1 Kingella pumchi
CTCCTGTTCGACAGTGTCCTGCGGGCTTTCGATATAAAGGGTGCCGCCGACTTCAGCGTCGATGCGTTTTGCATGGGCTTGGGCACCGTTCAGCACGGTATTGCCCTTGCTGCTGAGCTGCAGTTTGTCGGACTGCAATAGGGTGTTTTGATGGCTTTGGCTGTCCGAACGGTTTTTACCTTTGCCGTAGGCCGCTTCGGCATAGATATAGACACCGGTTTGGGCACCAACGGAAACCCCGACGCCGACCTGTACGCCGGCATTGCGGTTTTTGCCGTCCTGATGTTGGCTGTCTTGGGCGGACTGCAGCCGGATGTCGCGCGCGGAATCGAGGCGGATGGTGTCGCCCGCAGTAATGTTGCTGCCTTGGACGG
>NZ_JAKOOW010000031.1:2597-6918 GCF_022288825.1 Kingella pumchi
AGCTTTCAGGCTGCTTTGCTGGCTTTGGCGGTAGTGTTGGTTTTGTTCCTTGCTGGCGGTTTTAAAGCCGAAGCCGGCTTCGACGGACAAGAGAACGGCGCCTTGCTGTCCGGTTTGGTTTTTGACGGCGTCGGCTACTTTGCCGACGGAATCGGCCAGCTGGTAGGCTTGGGCACCGGCGGCTAGACCCTGCAGGGCGCGGGTGCGGTCGTCGGCTGGTTGCGGCAATTGGCGTGCAAAAGCCTCAGCTGCATTCTATGCTTACTCGATACTCTGCACGGGAAAAAATATCTTACCCCACGGCATATCGTTTTCTTCAAAGATGCTTTCAAGATGATCGATAAAGGCGGGATTCACGGCATTGTCGTCTTCTGCACTGTTCACTACTTCGGGATCAAAATATTTAAAATAGAATACCTCTCCCTCGGAGGTAAGGTTAATATGTGTAAGCCAATGATAAATCCAGGCAACATCAAAATCGTATCCTTTTGATTCAAGATCATAATTAGGATTGTAATAAGCAAGATTCCGGCAATACTCCCGAATGTCTTCATCCGTAATCTCTTTCTGCGGCCAAAATTCCATCCATCTCAAGGTAAACAGCCGGTAAATAATCTCTACTGTTTCCTGCCAATCAAGCCCTGAATTGGGAAGGTCTACTGGTTCTGTATCAACAAAAGCTAATTGATAAAAAATATCTTGCATGGCTGCTGCCTGTCGTTCGTTCATCTTCATAAGTTTACCCTTCTAGAAAAATTAATTTTGTGGAAATTTTAATTTTAAGTTTTTATTGTTATTCAGTAACCGGATGGCCTGATTATTATGGATTTCTACCGTTGCTGTAGTGGGTAGGGTATCTTTGCCAGCATATCCGGCAGGACGGTAAACAATTGTGTCGTTTAGTGTCGCAACTCTCCAGCAATCTTAAATACTTTAGGTAACATTTTAATAAAACAAGTAAGATTAATCATTTTTTAAGAATGCATTAAGGATGCAATAGGAAATAGTGGATTATTCTCATCCCATTCTACCCCATGCTCAATAAATATGGATTCTAATGTTTTTATGAAAGGAGTATTTAATTCAAATTTCTTTCCATTCCACTCCTCAAATGCCTCAGGAATATATTTTATTATTAAATCTAGCCCCTTTTTTGTTAATATAATCTCTCCCCAATACCACACTCCATTATCCTTACCAAAAGGATTTTGTTTTGCTAGTTTATGACAAAAACCTAGAATATCTTTTTCTGTTTCCAAATTAACAGGCTCAAGAATTGCTAATTGACATATTAATAATCTATATATGAATTCAACTGCAAATTGCCAATCTTTGTTTCCTTGTCCATGCGATGCAAAATGCATTGGGAAATAGGCATCTAATGCTAAATACTCAAATTCGCATTGAATATTTTCTGCTGTCTCTAAATTCATTAAAATATCCTTATCTAGCAGGGAATTTAAATTTCAGCTCTGTTGGCTTGCCCTTTAAATTAATATTTAAGTTATTTAATGTTGGATTATTAATATCAACAGACGCTGTAGTTCCCTTAGTCATAGAAGCATTACCTGCTGGCCTATACACCACAAAGGTTCCATCCGGCATTTGCGCTTTCCAACAGCCCACACATTTACCTCCGTATAATTTTTCACCTTCGACTCGTTCCATTAATGTAGGTTTCCTGCCTAAATATCGACGTGCAAAAGCCTCGGCTGTTTGATTCGGATTATCTGAACGAGACATTTCTCTAGCAGCACCAGGCTTTCCTTTTTGCGGTTGTCCAGGTAGGCGGGTACGGCCAGACGTTTGCAACCTTTTTAATGCATCAGCCTGCCTTTCTGCAGAAGAAATAGCATTACGTTGGCGTATCGCCTCTATTCTGTTTGGGTTGTGGGATTCGATTTTTTCATGCCGTTGCTGATTATATTTAGGGTTGTTTCTCCCTATGTTGATGTCATCTCTGTAATCTTTCGGTGGTTTCGGCAATGCCTTCTGTTCCCAATCCCGGCTGCTAAACACCCGTTTGCTTCCGTCAGGCCGCACCACCTTCACCGCATTGTCCGACCACGTTACCACAGAGCCTCTCGGTATCAGCTCCCCGTTGGCCAGGCGTTGTTCCTGTGCCAAGGTAACGGTTGTTCCTTTTACCGCTTGGAGGTTTGGGGGAATGCGGGCTTCGCCGACAGGCACAGCCTTTCCGGACGGAACCTCCGCCTTAACAGTTTCAATTCTTCTTGGATCTTGGTTATAGATTTTCTTGTGAATCTCGTCATTAAAGTTTTTTAGATTTTTCCTTGTATTGAGATCATCATGATTACGTTTAGCTTTGAACGGTTCTCCGTAATCTATGGGATACTTATTTCGATCAATATTTTTCTTCCCAACTATTCTATTGTTTAATGAATTGCTTAATTTATTATGCGCACCATGAATAAGGAGAAGCAATGCAGCCTGTCTCAATTCAGGTGAGGTGAAATCTCCTGTTTTTACTGCATTGATTAATGCCGAATAGCCTGCTTTTTGCTGTTCTGCATCATACATTATCCTTAAGCCATTATTGACCACAACCAGCTCGTTTGGAGTAAGCCCTTTATTTTTAGTATGGAAATACTGAGAGATTATCTGGTTTAATTCAGCAGTTCCCATAGTTCCTATTCCGCCTGCCTGAATATTAGTTAAACTCTCATAACCTTTAGGTTCGTAACCATATGCATTACCTATCGGTTGCATATCAGAACCTTTTAAACTATCTGAGTGGGCCAGTGTCCGTAAATCTCTAGCCATATAATCAGAAACTTGTTCTATCGTAAATTTTCTGGTTCGAATACCCTCCAAAATAAAATATTGGGCAAGAGCCTCATTGTTTAAGTGAGCTGTTTGGACTTTTCTTCTGCAATCGTCATTTTGGCATTTTGCGTACTGTTGCAAAATGCTATTGATCGAAGCTACACCCTTAGATAACAAATAATTTTGTATTTTTTGTCCAGTTGGACTTAATTTTTTATGTTCGTGAATATTTGGCAGAAGGGCATTATTCTCCACCGCATTCTGCCCCAACACACCCCCTACCTGTGCGTTGAACAGGGCATTGCTGTTGCCGTTGGTGCTGCCGCTGCCTTTCAGGCTGCCTCCCGCCGCACCTACCACCGAAGCGATGGCGCCGGTCTGCGCTTTGATCTCTTCTTTAATGTGCTCGGGCAGAAGGTTGGGATTGAATTTTCCCGTTGTCGGGTCGATGGCGATCTTGCCGTCGTCGTATTGTTTGGCCAGGTACCCAGCCGCGCGTTCGGCAGCAACGGCAGCGCTGCCGCCGGCAAGCGGGTCGGCACCGTTGGCGTAGGCTAAAGCTGCGCCGAGCATAAAGTGGCCGATTGCTTGGGCGGCTTCGTTTTTGTTTTCCCCGTGGCCGAAGCGCTTGCCGATGGCGGCTGCAGCATACGGCGCCAACGTATTGGCCGCCAGCTGCAGATCCCCCTGGCCGCCCAGGGCGCCGGTAATCAGGGTTTCGGCGGCACTAAGCGCACGGCTTTTGCTGCCGCCTATGCCCCAGCTTCGGGCTTCTTGGTAGGCTTGGGCGTAGGCGGGGGAATGGGCCAGCAGCTCCTGCTGCCGTTGTGCGTCGCTTAGGCTGAGATAGTGTTCGTAGCTGCCGTCGTTACGCTCTTTCAGGCTGCCTTCGTGGGCGGCCTGTTGTTTTTCCAGCTCTTCGGCTGCCGCTTTGGCACGGTTGCCCCTATAGGTGCCGACGGCACTGTGGATGGCGGCAGTCGATTGGGCAATGGTTTGCTGTTTGTCGAGTAGGTTTTGCAGATCGGGAACGGCATCGGCGCTATGATGGGCAGTGGCCGAATCGGTATGGATGCCGAGAGCGCGGGCACTGGTTTTTTTGCCGTCGATGGTGATGTTGCCTTCGCTGAGTACAGAGCGGGTATAACCTTGGCTGCCGCCGCTTTCATGCTGCGGCAGGGTGGGGCTGTAGTTGAGGCCTTTGTTCATGTTCTGGCCGGCGGTTTGGGACGCACGGCCGAAGGCGCTTTGATTGAAGCCGTCGCTTCCTTTCAGGCTGCCGCCGTAACCGGCACCGATGCCCATGCTGCTGGCGCTGTAGCTGCTTTCGTTGCGGATGTCTTCAAAGCTGAAACTGCGGGCGGTGAGTTCGTTGTGGTCTTTGTCTGCGGCAGAAGCGATGGCGCCGCCTTTAAGCCGGACGCTGTCGGCTTTGATGTGATAACCGCCTTCGCCGGCAAAGAGACCGCTCTGGCTGCCGACGTTGCGGCTGTGGCCGCTGGCTTTGCTTTGGTTGTAGTTGCCGGATACGCTC
>NZ_JAKOOW010000031.1:7032-7406 GCF_022288825.1 Kingella pumchi
TTCCTGTTCGACAGTGTCCTGCGGGCTTTCGATATAAAGGGTGCCGCCGACATCGGCGTCGATGCGTTTGGCATGGGCTTGGGCACCGTTGAGCACGGTATTGCCCTTGCTGCTGAGCTGCAGTTTGTCGGATTGCAGCAGGGTGTTTTGATGGGTTTGGCTGTCCGAACGGTTTTTGCCTTTGCCGTAGGCGGCTTCGGCATAGATATAGACGCCGGTTTGGGCACCAACGGAAACCCCGACGCCGACTTGTACGCCGGCATTGCGGTTTTTGCCGTCCTGATGTTGGCTGTCTTGGGCGGAGAGCAGCCGGATGTCGCGCGCGGAATCGAGGCGGATGGTGTCGCCCGCAGTAATGTTGCTGCCTTGGACGG
>NZ_JAKOOW010000031.1:7516-9294 GCF_022288825.1 Kingella pumchi
GGCTTTCAGGCTGCTTTGTTGGCTTTGGCGGTAGTTTTGGTTTTGCTCTTTGCTGGCGGTTTTAAAGCCGAAACCGGCTTCAACGGACAAGAGGACGGCGCCTTGCTGTCCGGTTTGGTTTTTGACGGCGTCGGCCACTTTGCCGACGCCATCGGCCAGTTGGTAGGCTTGGGCGCCGGCGGCTAGACCCTGCAGGGCGCGGGTGCGGTCGTCGGCTTTGCTTTTGGCGGCGCCCTCGGCGGCGTTGACCAGATCGATCAGCGGCGAGGAAATTTTGGCGAAGGTGCCGATTTTAAGGTCGCGCTCGCTTTGGCGGCTGCGGCCGTGATTGTCGGCGGTGCGGATATCGACGCTTTGAGCGGCAATGTCAATATCGCGGGCAGCGGCAACATCACTGCCGGATTGGCGGTAGGCGCCGCCGGCGTCGATGCGGACGCTGCCTTTCAGGCTGCCGATTTGGCTGGCGGTCTGCAGGGTTTCTTCGCCCTCGTTCTCGCGGCGATTTTTCATCCAGCCGCTAAAGTGCTCGGTGTCGGAAATAACGGCACTGCCGATGCCGGAAGAAACTTGGCGCTCGCTCTGGCTTTGGCGGTGTTCGGCGGCGCGGATGTCGATGTCGCCGCCGGCTTTAAGCAGCAGGTCGTCTTGGGAGACCAGACTGCTGCCGCTGACGGCGATATTGCCTTTTTCGGCAAGCAGACGGGTTTTACCGCCCACGGACAGGGTGCTGCCGCTGATGCTGCCGATCTCGCCCGCAGCCTGCCCCTGATCGTTAAAGGTGCCGAAGGGGGTGATATGGTCGCGGTTGTCGATGGAGAAACCGCTGCGCTTGCTGCTGCCGGTTTGCCGGCGGCTGTCGGCCGCGGCCAGCAGTCGGATGTCGTCGCGGGCATACAGCAGGGCATCGCCTTCGGCGGAGATTTGTGCGCCTTTGGCTTCGATGTTGCCTTCGGTGGCACGGATGCTGAGATGGCGGCCGGCTGTCAGCGAGCTGCCGACGGCTTCGGCGCTGCTGCCATCCTGCACCTGCGTGCTGCGGCTGCGGCCGCCGCTGATCACAACGGGCGTGCCCGCCGCCTGGCTGGCTTTGGCTGAGGCGCTGCTGCGCTGCATCCAGTTGCCGACGATACTGTCGCTGTACCCGCCGCCCTGCATGGCTTTGTCCCAGGCATTTTTGCCGGCGGTATAGGGGTCGTAAGTGATGCCGACCGAGAAGCCGCTCTGTTTGTGCTGCGCTTCGCTGTGCCGCTCGTTCCGTTTGTAGGCTTCGCCAAGGGAAACTTCGCGCCCCTGCAGCTTCAGATCGCCACCGGCATACAGTTGTGCGGCTTCGGTACTCAGTTTGCCGCCCGCCGCTACGGTGGTGTTGCCTTTCAGGCTGCCTATCTGCGAGGAGGTTACGGCAGACGATACGCTGTTTTGCTGCAGGTTTTCTTGGGTCTTGCCGTAACCGGCCATCGCTACGCCGTTTTTCAGGCTGCCGGTTAGGCCGGACTTTTTGCGCTCGTGGTTTTCCCAATCCTGGTAGCGGTTGTCTGCGGCGTCGATGCGTACTCCGCCTTGGGCGGCAATCAGGGTCTGCCCGTCGCTGATGACTTGGCTGCCGCGGATGCGGGTGTCGCCGCCGGAGGCCGTTCTGACTTCGCGGCCGGTAATCACGCTGCCGGCTGCTTCGTCGTGTTGGCGCCGGTATTGGTCCAACCGGCTTGTGCTGCCGACCAAACCGCGCTCTTTGCTGTAGGTCGATTCGTCCAGATCCAGGGTGCGGCGGCCTTCGC
>NZ_JAKOOW010000032.1:0-394 GCF_022288825.1 Kingella pumchi
AGAGCATCGGTTACAGGACGGCATTATGCGCAAAGCCCACCGCAACCGTCCGCTGACGGAAGCGCAAACCAAACGTAACCGGTATTTGTCGAAGACCCGGTATGTGGTCGAACAAAGCTTCGGTACGCTGCACCGTAAATTTCGCTATGCCCGGGCAGCCTATTTTGGTCTACTCAAAGTGAGTGCGCAAAGCCATCTGAAGGCGATGTGTTTAAACCTGTTGAAAGCGGCCAACAGGCTAAGTGTGCCTGTTGCCGTCTAAAAGGCGGTCCGGATGCCTTATTATGGGGTGACTGGGGAGAAAAAAGGGGATATTTGGGTAAAATCAGGAGTGATTTGGGGCGAAAACAGCCGAAAACCTGTGTTTGGGTTCCGGCTGTCAGCGAAAAGGTGA
>NZ_JAKOOW010000032.1:488-64945 GCF_022288825.1 Kingella pumchi
TACCTGCCTAATCTGCTTCCTGTTTCAGGCTGCCGGTGATATTCGCAGCAGCCTGAAATACAAAAAGCAGCCTGAAAGCCAAACAAACGGTTTTCAGGCTGCTTTTTTCAGGCTGCCGTTAGCGGTCGATCTGCACGGCGCGGTTGCCGAGCAGGGTTTCCAGGGCGGCGAGCAGTTCGGGGTTGGGGGCGGTGCGCCATTGGGCGGCGGGCATCAGGCTGCCGGCGGCGTGGCGGTTGCGGTAGTTCAGGCGCACGGGGATGCGGCGTTCGGCGGCGGGGTCGGTGTGCGGGCGCAGCAGTTCGGCCAGGGCGGCGATGTCGTGGTGCGGCTCCAGATGCAGGGTCAGGGCGGCGGCATAGTGGCAGCGCGCCTGGTTGAGCGTGAGTACGCTGTTGGCGTGGATGCGCAAGCCGCCTTCGCTGCTGAAGGTGTCGGCGGAGATGCGGCAGTCGCACACCAGTATCTGGTCGCTTTTGAGTGTTTCGCGCGGCAGCTCGTCGAGCAGTTCGCCGGCAACGGTTACTTCGGCTTTGCCGCTGTCGTCTTCGAGCTGGATAAAGACGACGCGGCCGCGCTTGCCCATGATGCTGCGGATGCCGGTGGCAAAGCCGGCCACGCGCACGCTGCCTTCTTGCGGGCGCAGTTGGGCGAGCGGGGTTTTGGCCAGTTCGCGCACTTCGCCGGCGTAGGGCGAGAAGGGGTGGCCGGAAAGGTAAAAGCCGACGGCCTGCTTTTCTTCGGCCAGCTGTTCGGCTTCGCTCCACGGGGCGTGGGGAACGAACGTGAGCGCTTCGATGGCGTCTTCGACCATATCGAACAGCCCGCCCTGGTTGGCGTTGTCGGCTTTTTGTTCGGCATGGTTCATGGCCAGTTCGACGTTGGCCAACAGCATGGCGCGGTTGGGCTCGATGCTGTCGAAGGCGCCGCCGCGGATCAGGGCTTCGATGGTGCGGCGGTTGACGTGCTGCTTGCCGACGCGCTCGCAAAAGTCGAACAGGTCTTTGAATTTTCCGCCGGCCTTGCGGGCGGCAACGATGTCGGCAACAGCGGCTTCGCCGGTGCCTTTGATGGCGCCGAGCGCGTAGCGGATGTGTTTTTGGCCGTCGGGTACGAAACGGTAGTCGGATTCGTTGATGTCGGGCGGCAGGAAGGTGATGCCGTTCAGGCTGCTTTGGGCGTCGTCGAAAAAGACTTTGAGCTGGTCGGTGTTGTCCAGTTCGCTGGACATGGTGGCGGCGATGAATTCGGCGGGATAGTGGGCTTTGAGCCAGGCGGTCTGATAGGAAATCAGGGCATAGGCGGCGGCGTGGGATTTGTTGAAGCCGTAGCCGGCGAATTTTTCCATATAGTCGAAGATTTCGTCGGCTTTGGCGCGGGAGATGCCTTGTTTGGCGGCGCCTTCGGCGAAGATTTCGCGGTGCTTGACCATCTCTTCGGGCTTTTTCTTGCCCATCGCGCGGCGCAGCAGGTCGGCGCCGCCGAGCGAGTAGCCGCCGATAATCTGCGCGGCCTGCATCACCTGCTCCTGGTAAACCATAATGCCGTAAGTCGGCTCCAAAACCGGCTCCAGCAGCGGGTGGATATAGGCGAATTTCTCGCCTTTCATGCGGGCGACGAAATCGGGGATGTTGTCCATCGGCCCCGGGCGGTAGAGCGACACAAAGGCGATCAGTTCTTCAAACTTGGTGGTGTGGGCAGTTTTCAGCATCCGCTTCATGCCGCTGGATTCAAACTGGAAAACGGCGGTGGTGTTGGCGTCGCGGAAAATCTGGTAGGCCGCCTGATCGTCGAGCGGGATGGCGGCCACATCGACGGCATCGCCGGTGGTGGCGCGGATATTGTCCTGCGCCATTTCGATAATGGTCAGGTTGCGCAGGCCGAGAAAGTCGAATTTCACCAGGCCGATGTCTTCGATGTCGCCCTTGTCGTACATCGATACCGGCGACGACGACGCATCGGCCTGATACACCGGACTGAAATCGGAAATCTTGCCCGGTGCGATCAATACGCCGCCGGCGTGCATACCCAGGCCGCGCGTCAAGTCTTCCAGCTTTTGCGCCAGCACCATCAGCTCGTCCGCTTCCTCGGCTTCGATCAGCTCGCGGATCTGCGGTTCGGCTTCCATCGCTTTTTCCAGGCTCAGCGGCTTGTTGGCTTCCAACGGAATCAGCTTGGACAATCTGTCGCACAGCGAAAAGGGCAGATCGAGCACGCGGCCGACGTCGCGGATCACGGCCTTGGACGACAGCGTGCCGAAGGTAACAATCTGGCTCACCGCCTGGGCGCCGTATTTTTCGCGCACATATTCGATTACGCGGCCGCGGTTGGACTGGCAGAAGTCGATATCGAAGTCGGGCATCGACACCCGCTCGGGATTGAGAAAGCGCTCGAACAGCAGCGCGTATTTCAACGGGTCGAGATCGGTGATTTTCAGCGAATAGGCCACCAGCGAGCCGGCACCCGAGCCGCGTCCCGGGCCGACAGGGCAGCCGTTTTGCTTCGCCCAGTTGATAAAATCCTGCACGATCAGGAAGTAGCCCGGAAACTGCATCTGGATGATGATGCCCAGTTCAAAATCCAGCCGCGCCTGATATTCCGGCATTTTCGCCGCGCGCTCGGACTCGTCGGGATACAGCTGCGCCATGCGCTCCTGCAGGCCTTCGTTGGAGAGTTTGGTCAGGTAGTCGTCCAAACTCATGCCCTCGGGCGTGGGAAACAGCGGCAGGAAGTTTTTGCCCAAAGTGAGCGTGAGATTGCAGCGCTTGGCGATTTCCAGCGTGTTGGCCAGCGCCTCGGGCACGTCGGCAAAGCGTTCGGCCACTTCCTGCGGCGTGGCGAAATACTGGCTGCGCGCGAATTCCTGCGGCCGTTTTTTGTCGGCCAGCGTCCAGCCACCGGCAATGCACACTCGCGCTTCGTGGGCGGTGAAGTCTTCGCGCGCCATAAACTGTGCCGGATGGGTCGCCACCACCGGCAAATCCATTTCCTGCGCCAGTTTCAGGCTGCCTGAAACCGCCGTTTCCCATTCCGGCTTTTCCGGCAGGCGCTGCAATTCCAGATAAAAGGCATCGGGAAACAGCGTGGCATAACGGCGGGCGGCGGCGGCGGCTTTTTCAGGCTGCCCCAGCATCAGCTGCGCGCCCACTTCGCCCAGATGTGCGCCGGACAGGCACAGCAGCCCGCTGTTGTCGCCCGCTTCCAGCCACTCGGGCTGCAAACAAGCCGGCTCGCTGCGGGCGGCATCGGTGTAGGCGGCGGTTAAAAGTTCGCTCAGGCGCACATAGCCGGCGTGGTTGCGGATCAGCAAAAGCGCACGGTAGGGCGCTTCGGGGCGGTCGGGATTGGCGATGCGCACGTCGGCGCCCATCAGCGGCTTGATGCCCGCGCCCATGCAGGTTTTGTAGAACTTCACCAGCCCGAACACATTCATCAGGTCGGTCAGCCCCAGCGCCGGACTGCCGTCGGCGGCGGCGCGTTTGACCAGGTCTTTGATGCGGATAATGCCGTCGGTAATCGAAAATTCGGAATGGGCGCGCAGGGGGATGTAGCGGGGAGAGGACATGGCAGGCAGCCTGAAAAACAAAGGCGGGATTCTAACACAGCCCCGCCGCCGCCCCGCCTTTCAGGCTGCCTTTGCCCCGCGTGCCGGCAGCCTGAAAAACAGCGGCTTAGGCCGGATGCAGGCAGCCTGAAAGCCGAGCCGCCGCCTGCCGGCGCAAAACGGGGGCATTGCGGTTTTCAGGCTGCCGCGGAGAACGGCACAGCCGGCACGCTTCACAGCAAAAAGCAGCCTGAAAGCACGATTGCGGCTTTCAGGCTGCTTTGGGGATGCGGCAGGCTGCTGCTTTCAGGCTGCCGTTAAATATCGCCACCGGCTGCGGTTTCCACCAGTACCGCCACCGGCAGATGGTCGGAAGCGACAAATAATTGCGGCAGGCCGTGGCCGTTCAGGCTGCCCTTGAGAAAGATATGGTCGAGCGCCTGCGTTGGCCGCCAGCTGGGATAGGTGGGCAAACAGCCTTTGATGTGGCGGTAGCCGTGGGCGGTGAGCACCGAAAGCTGGCGCGCCTGCGGCGGGCAGTTGAAGTCGCCCAGCAGGCACACGCGGCGGTAGGGCGACAGGGCTTGGCGGATGTGGCGCAGCTGGCGGTATTGGTCGAGCCGGCCGAGGCTGAGATGGACGTTGGCAACTACGATTTCATCGTCGCCCCGGCCGATGGCGGCGGCGAGCATGCCGCGGCCGGGAATGCGCGAGGGCAGCGGCGCGTTGCACACTTCGCGCAGCGGCAGTTTCGACAAAATCAGATTGCCGTGCAGCGACAGCTTGCCGACGGCGCGGTTGGTCTGGGCAACATAATGGCTGAACGGCGTGGCATCGAGCAGCTGGCGCACCTGGCTTTTGAAGCCGTTGCGCAGGCCGCCGAGATCGATTTCCTGCAGGCAGACCACGTCAAACGCGCTGATATAGGCGGCAATGCGCGAAAGCGTGCGCTCTTTGGCGGCGCCGGGCAGCACTTGGCGGTGCAGGCGGGTGAGATAGCTGAGATAGCTGTCGGCGGCGATGGCAGCCTGAATGTTGTAGCTGAGAATACGCATGGCGGGCAGTCGGGCAAAAAAGGACGGCGGCAACGATACCGATACGGTCAGCACGCAGGGTACCAAATAATAGGGCGCCGCACATACCGTTTTGCCGGCGCGGCAGGCAAAAAGCAGCCTGAAAACGGATGATCCCGCTTTCAGGCTACTTTATCAGGCAAAACCGGCTTTCAGGCTGCCTATTTCACGCTGACGTCTTCACCGAAAAACTGCTCGCCGAGTTTCTTCAGCGTGCCGTCCTGCTGCAGCTCTTTCATCGCCGCGTTGATTTTCGCCAGCGCTTCGTCGTTGCCCTTGTTGATTACCAGGCCGGCGCCAAGCTTCTCTTCAGACGGCGTGCGCCATACCGATTTCAGGCCGGAATTTGGGGTTTTCTTCAGGTAGTCCAAGAGCGAGAGTTCGTCGTTCAGCGTAATCTCCGCGCGCTTTTGCTGCACGATCAGCAGCCCCTGCGCCATGGTGTCGGTGTGGACGATATCGGCGCCCATTTTCTGCGCGACTTCGTCGTAGTTGGACGAGAGCATCACCGCGGTTTTCACGCCCTTGATGTCTTCGAGCTTGGCAATCGGCGCGTGGTCGGTGCGGGCGACAATCATCTTGCCGCTCCAGCTGTAGGGCTCGGCCTTGTCAAACGTCGCCTGGCGCTCGGGCGTGGTCAGCGCCACCTGGTTGGCCACCAGATCGAAGCGCCCCGCTTTCAGGCCGGCCATCATCGCATCCCACGGCGTTTCCTTAAATTCGACCTGCACCCCCAACTTGGCGGCAACCGCGCGGGTAACTTCGACATCGTAACCGGTGAGCTTGCCGTCCTGGTCGTGGTAGGTAAAGGGCGCGTAAGTGCCCATGGTGCCGACCAGCAGGGTTTCTTTATTGTTGATTTTGTTTATCAGGCTACCGGCCGCGGCTTCAGGCTGCGGGGCACTGCTCTGGGCGGGGGCGCCGCCCTCCTGGCTGCAGGCGGCAAGGCTCAGCGCCAGCGCGGCGCCAAACAGGACTTTTTTCAGCATCATGCTCTCCTTCACGGTAAAAGGACGGGATTGTATAGGCCGGCGCCCGCCAAACATAGAACTTTCGGCGCTATGCTTCAGAACGCGGCCTGTTTTTTTCAGCAAGCGTTGGGTCAAGACCCAACCTGCCTTACTAGAAAGCAGCCTGAAAAACAAAGGCAGCCTGAAAACCGTTTTTGCGGGCTTTCAGGCTGCTTTTTACCATCCGTACTTTAGCGCTGGGCAATCTCGGGGACGCGGTTTTTCAGGCAGGCGGCTTGGTGGATGTCGTTGCCGACCATGGCCGGCTTGCTTTCGGCGCATTCGCTGTCGGCAATCGGGCAGCGGGTGCGGAAGACGCAGCCTGAAGGGGGATTAATGGGGCTGGGCAGATCGCCGGGCAAAAGCTGGATGACTTTGCTGCGCTCGGCATCGGGGTCGGGCAGCGGCACAGCGGACATCAGCGCCTGGGTGTAGGGGTGGGTGGGGTGGTCGTACACCGCGCTGTCGGTGCCAAGCTCGATGGCGTTGCCCAGATACATCACCAGCACGCGGTCGGAAATGTGTTTGACCACGGAAAGGTCGTGGGCGATGAAAATCAGCGCCAGCCCCATTTCTTTTTGCACCTGCTTGAGCAGGTTGACCACCTGCGCCTGAATGGAAACGTCGAGCGCAGACACCGGCTCGTCACAGATAATCAGCTTGGGCTGCAGGATCAGGGCGCGGGCGATGCCGATGCGCTGGCACTGGCCGCCGGAAAATTCGTGGGGGTAGCGGTTAATCTGGCTGCGCAGCAGGCCGACTTTTTCCATCATGGTGTACACGCGCTGCTGGACTTCTTCATCGCTGAGATTGGGATAGTAGGTGCGCAGCGGCTCGGCGATGATGCGGCCGACACTCATGCGGGGATTGAGCGATGCCAGCGGGTCTTGGAAGATCATCTGGATGTCTTTGCGCTTGAGCCGCATGGCTTTGGGCGACAGGCCGACCAGCTCTTCGCCGTCAAACAAAATGCTGCCGGAGCGGGCTTTGACCAGGCCGATAATGGTGCGGGCAAGGGTGGATTTGCCGCAGCCCGATTCGCCGACCACGCCGAGGGTTTCGCCGGCTTTGAGATCGAAAGATACGCCGTTGACGGCTTTGAGGGTGGCGGGTTTTTGCCAGAACATCGCGCCGTCGCGCTTGATGTTGAAGTGGGTTTGCACGTCGCGTACTTGCAATAGGGGCTGGCTGCTCATCGTGCGGCTCCTTCCTGAACGGCTGCGGGTTCGATGGCGATGTTGTGGTGCGGGTGTTCCCAATGGCAGGCGCGCTGGCGGTCGTTGGGCAGGAATTTGAGTTCGGGCGGGGTGGTGCGGCAGATGTCCATCACATAGCTGCAGCGCTCTTGGAAGGGACAGCCCTGCGGCAGGCGCAGCAGGTTGGGCGGGTTGCCGGGGATGGTTTTGAGCTCGGCTTCGTTGCCGTCCAGCCGCGGCACGGCGCCGAGCAGGCCGATGGTGTAGGGATGGGTGGGGTGGTAGAAGATTTCGTGGGTGGGGCCGTAGGCCATGGTGCGGCCGGCGTACATCACCAGCACGCGGTCGCAGATGCCGGCCACCACGCCCAAATCGTGGGTAATCATAATGATGGTGGTGTTGAAGTCGCGTTTGAGCTCGTTTAACAGCGCCATAATCTGTGCCTGCACGGTTACGTCGAGCGCAGTGGTGGGTTCGTCGGCAATCAGCAGGCGCGGACGGCACAGCAGCGCCATCGCAATCATCACACGCTGGCGCATGCCGCCGGAAAATTCGTGCGGATACATGCCGATGCGTTTTTTCGCTTCGGGGATTTTGACCGCATCGAGCATTTTCAGCGACTCGGCCCAGGCGTCGGACTTGCTCATGCCTTTGTGCAGGCGCAGCACTTCGGCCAACTGGTCGCCGACGCGCATATAGGGATTGAGCGAGGTCATCGGGTCTTGGAAAATCATGGCGATCTGTTCGGCGCGGATTTTGTTCAGCTCTTTGGCGGGCAGGCCGAGAATCTCGCGGCCGTCGTACTGCACCGAACCGGAGGTGATGCCGTTTTTCGCCAGCAGCCCCATGATGGCGAAGGCGGTTTGCGATTTGCCGGAACCGGATTCGCCGACGATACCGAGGGTTTCGCCCTGACGCAGCACGAAGTTGAGATTGTTGACGGCGGTAACCTGGCCGTCTTCGGTTTTGAACTGCACGCGCAAATCGCGTACTTGCAGCAGTGGTGTGTCCATAGTTTTTTTCCGTTTGTTTCAGGCAGCCTGAAAATACTCAGCGGTCTTTCGGGTCGAGGGCGTCGCGCAGGCCGTCGCCGATGAAGTTAAAGCAAAACAACGTGGTAACCAGAAAGGCGGAGGGCACCAGCAACAGCCACGGCGCTACCTGCATGGTCTGCGCGCCTTCCTGCAGCAGCGCGCCCCAACTGGTCATCGGCTCCTGCACGCCCAAGCCGAGGAAGCTGAGAAAGGATTCGAACATAATCATGCCGGGCACCAGCAGCGAGGCATACACCACTACCACGCCCAGCACGTTGGGCACGATGTGGCGCAGCACGATATTGACGTCGGACACGCCGCAAACGTGCGCCGCTTCGATAAATTCCTTGCGCTTGAGGCCGAGGGTCTGGCCGCGGACGATACGGGCGATGTCCAGCCACGACACCATGCCGATGGCGACGAAAATCAGGATCAGGTTGCGGCCGAAGAAAGTAACCAGCAGGATCACGAAAAACATAAACGGGAAGGCACCGAGAATTTCCAGCCAGCGCATCATCAGGGTATCGACCTTGCCGCCCAGATAGCCGGATACCGCGCCGTACACGGTGCCGACCACCACCGCCACCAGCGCGCCGGCCAGGCCGACCATCAGCGAAATGCGCCCGCCGATGGCCACACGCACCAAAAGGTCGCGGCCGAGGGTGTCGGTGCCCAGATAGTGTTTGGTTTCTACTGACGGGGCAATCTGCATATTGCTCCAGTCGGGATCGGCGTAATTGAAGCCGGAAAACAGCGGTACGAAGATTACGAACAGGGTAATCAGCGCGACGATTAACACGCTGGCCAGCGCGGCCTTGTTGCGTTTGAAACGGCGCCAGGCGTCCTGCCACAGGCTGCGGCCTTTGATTTCGGCTTCCGCCGCCATCTGCTCAACGGCTTCGGTTTGTTTCTTGCTCAACATAGCAAAATGGTTCCTTGATTGCGGTATGGGTATTTTTCAGGCTGCCTGCGGCGGCGCAGCGCTTTGGGACAGCATCGGGCTGGCGCAAAGGCTGCACGGCGGCGGGCAGGGATTTAGTCGATGCGGATTTTGGGATCGATCATCGCGTACAGGATGTCGACCACCGCATTAAAGAGAATGGTCAGGACGCCGACGAGAATGGTCAGGCCGAGTACCATTCCGTAGTCGCGGTTCAGCGCGCCGTTGACAAACAGCTGGCCGATACCGGGCAGGCCGAAGATGGTCTCGATGACAATCGCGCCGGTGATGATGCCCACGAAAGCCGGGCCGAGATAGGAAATCACCGGCAGCATCGCGGGGCGCAGGGCGTGCTTGAGCACGATATAGGGAGTGGACAGGCCTTTGGCGCGGGCGGTGCGGATAAACGGGCTGTTCATCACTTCAATCATCGAACCGCGCATAATCCGCGAAATGCCGGCGATATACGACAGCGACAGCACAAACACCGGCAGCACCATATTCTGCACCGCGCCGCCGTTCCAGCCGCCGGCCGGAAACCATTTGAGCATCACGGCAAACACCAGCACCATCAGCGGGCCTTTGACGAAGCTGGGCACGACCACGCCGGTCATCGCCAGCGCCATGGTGCCGTAGTCGAGAAAGCTGTTTTGCTTGAGCGCGGCGAAAATGCCCAGCAGCATGCCGACAATTACGGCAATGATGAAGGCGTACACGCCGACTTCCAAAGACACCGGCAGCGCCTGCGCCAAAAGCTCGTTGACCGAGTAGTCCTTGTATTTGAAGGACGGCCCCAAATCTCCGTGCGCCAGCTGTTTGAGATAGTTGAGATACTGAAGCCAGATGGGGTCGTTCAGATGGTATTTGGCTTCGATATTCGCCAGAACGGCGGGCGGCAGGTTACGCTCGCCGGTAAAGGGACTGCCAGGCGCCAGCCGCATCACGAAGAAGGACACGGTAATCAGCACCAGCATGGTTGGAATGGCTTCCAAGAAGCGGCGGAGAATCAGTTTCAGCATAGCGGTAGTGTTTGTGAAGTTTATTATGGGAAAACGGTTTTCAGGCTGCCTGAACAGCCTGAAACCTTTTTCCTTATTGGGAGAAGCTCAAGCGGCGGCGGTCAGTGTTTCATCACTTTCCAGTCTTTTGCCTGCCAGTAGTTCAGCGGGTCGCGGTCGGAATAGCCGCTCAGATAGGGTTTGACCAAACGGGCGCTCACATAGTGGTAGGCGAAAATCGACGCGCTGTCTTTGTCGAGCTCAGCTTCGGCCTTGTGATAAAGCTCGGCGCGCTCTTCGCTGCTGACGCCGGGTGCCAGCGTCCGGCGCATCAAATCGTCATAAGCCGGGCTGTTGTAGCGGCCGTAGTTGCTGCTGTTGTTGGACTTGAACACGTTAAGGAAGGCCGACGGTTCGTTGTAGTCGCCGCACCAGCCGGAGCGCGCCATTTGGAATTTGCCGTTGCGCTTGCCGTCGAGATAAGTTTTCCATTCCTGGTTGTTGAGTTCGGCTTCGACAAAACCGAGATTCTCTTTCCACAGCGCGGCGACGGCGACAGCGTTTTTCTTATGGTTTTCGTTGGTGTTGTAGAGAATTTCAAACTTCAGCGGCTTCTCGGCGCTGTAGCCGGCTTCCTGCAGCAGTTTTTTCGCTTCTTCCAAGCGCTTGGCCTTATCCCAGGCTTTCCAGTCCGGCACATAGTCTTTCATGCCCTGGGTGGCGGTCGGTGTCAGCTGGTAGGCCGGCGCTTCGCCGCGGCCGACAATTTTCTCGACAAACAGCTCGCGGTCGAAAGCCAGCGACAGCGCGCGGCGCACTTTCGGATTGTCAAACGGCGCCTGGCGGTGGTTGAACTCGTAATAATAGGTGCAAAGATAGGGGGAGATTTTCATCTGATCGCCCATTTCTTCTTTCAGCTGCTTGAACTGGTCGCTGGGCAGATCGTTGTAAGTCATATCGATTTCGCCCGCCTTAAAGCGGTTGACATCGGTAATCGGCGAAGAAATCGGCAAAACGGTCAGGCGGCTGATGCTGTTGTCGGCGTTACCGAAAAATTTATCGTTGCGCTCGAGCACGATTTTTTCGTTGACCACCCACTCGGCAATACGCAAAGGGCCGCTGCCGACGAAGTTTTCAGGCAGAGTCCACTTGCTGCCGTGCTTTTCCACTACTTTGGCATTAACCGGACGGGTGGAGCTGTGCACCAGCATATCGGGGAAATACGGTACCGGCGAAGACAGGGTGATTTGCAGGGTTTTGGCATCCAGCGCCTTTACGCCCAGCTCTTCCGGTTTGGCTTTGCCGTTGGCGATTTCTTCGGCGTTTTTCACTTTGGCATCGCCCAGATAGGAAGCGTAGGGCGAAGCGGTCAGCGGATCGACCACGCGGCGCATGCTGTAAACAAAATCATCGGCGGTAATCGGATCGCCGTTACTCCATTGCGCCTCGCGCAGGTGGAACACCCAAGTCTGGTTGTCGGCAGATTCCCATTTTTCCGCCAGCGCGGGAACGGTTTTGCCGTCGGGATCGGTGCCTGTCAGACCGACCAGCAGTTGGTTGAGAATATTGCTTTCGGGCACGCCGGAAGATTTGTGCGGGTCGAGCGTTTCCGGCTCGGCGCCGTTATTGACCACAATTTCCTGCTTTTCGGCCGGTTCGTTGCTCACCTGTATGGGTTTTTGCGCGGCAGGTTCGCCGCTG
The DNA here is from genome assembly GCF_022288825.1 of Kingella pumchi. Classification (GTDB taxonomy): domain Bacteria; phylum Pseudomonadota; class Gammaproteobacteria; order Burkholderiales; family Neisseriaceae; genus Kingella_D; species Kingella_D pumchi. Next base: position 11,985 of record NZ_JAKOOW010000032.1, read on the forward strand.
CAGGCGGCAAGCGCCGCGCCCAGCCCCAAGGCCAGCCAGATTCGATATGCTTGGTTCACTTGAATACCATCCTTTCAGCTATTTTTCTTTTGCCCCCGAGCCCGAAAGCGCGGAGGGAGGGTGGCGGCAGCTTTCAGGCTGCCTTTACGATACGCCGCGTGCGTAGCCGGCTGATAATTCAAAAAAAAATACCGCAGACTACAGGCAATAAAAAAACGGCGGCCGCTACCATGCGGTCGCGGCTGCGTATCTTTAAAAAAATTTACGCTATTGTCAAGCAAGTTTACGCGGATAAAAGTAAAAAAACTGAATCAGCTATCGTTTTCAGGCTGCCTGCGCCCTTGGTTTGCCTTTGGCGCTGCTGATATAATCGCGCGCTTCATTACATAGCGTTACAGTTATATCGCTAATTACCCGTACTGCTTACAACAGGAGCACCCGCTTTATGGCACTCGTTTCAATGCGCCAGCTGCTCGACCACGCCGCCGAACACAGCTACGGCCTGCCCGCCTTCAACGTCAACAATCTCGAACAGATGCGCGCCATTATGGAAGCCGCCGATGCGGTAAACGCGCCCGTAATCGTGCAGGCTTCGGCCGGCGCGCGCAAATACGCCGGCGCGCCCTTTCTGCGCCACCTGATTCTCGCAGCGGTGGAAGAGTTCCCGCATATTCCGGTGGTGATGCACCAAGACCATGGCGCTTCGCCCGATGTGTGCCAGCGCTCCATCCAGCTCGGTTTCAGCTCGGTGATGATGGACGGCTCGCTACTGGCCGACGGCAAAACCCCGTCCAGCTACGAATACAATGTCGATGTAACCCGCACGGTAGTCAATTTCTCCCATGCCTGCGGCGTGTCGGTGGAAGGCGAAATCGGCGTATTAGGCAATCTGGAAACCGGCGAAGCGGGCGAAGAAGACGGCGTCGGCGCAGTCGGCAAGCTCTCTCACGACCAAATGCTCACCAGCGTGGAAGACGCCGTGCGTTTTGTGAAAGACACCGGCGTCGATGCGCTGGCGATTGCCGTCGGCACCAGCCACGGCGCCTACAAATTCACCCGCCCGCCCACCGGCGACGTGCTGCGCATCGACCGCATCAAAGAAATCCACGAAGCGCTGCCCAACACCCACATCGTAATGCACGGCTCCAGCTCCGTTCCCCAAGAATGGCTCAAAGTGATTAACGAATACGGCGGCAGCATCGGCGAAACCTACGGCGTGCCGGTGGAAGAAATCGTCGAAGGCATCAAATACGGCGTGCGCAAAGTCAATATCGACACCGACCTGCGCCTGGCATCCACTGGCGCCATCCGCCGCTTTATGGCCGAAAACCCGTCGGAATTCGACCCGCGCAAATACCTGGCCAAAACCGTGTCAGCAATGAAGGACATCTGCATCGCCCGCTACTTAGCCTTCGGCTGCGAAGGCCAAGCCGGCAAAATCAAGCCGGTATCGCTGGAAAAAATGGCCGAACGCTATGCCAAAGGCGAGCTGGCACAGATTGTGAAATAAAGCCCGATTCATACGGCAAAAGGCAGCCTGAAAACCTTTCAGGCTGCCTTTTCAAACGCCACCCACCGCACGCAGCCGGCTTTTTCGTCATCACCGGCGCAATAACGGCGGTCGGCCGGGATACAAAGCGGGAACGCTCAAACAATAAAGCAGCCTGAAAACCCCAATCATGGTTTTCAGGCTGCTTTTATCGGATAGCGGCTTAACGGCGCACGCCGGATTTTTTCACACAGTCGATATAGCCGTGGTCGTTCAGACGGATGTGGCGGAACAACCAGCCGTCGAGCAGGTTCAGCATTTCGGCTACGGCTTCGTTGTCGCCGTTTTCATAGCGGCTTTGGAAATCAACCATCTTGGTAACGAAGTTTTGGTGTACTTTTTTGTGCGGCTCCAGCATCGGATACTGGGCTTCGGCAAGCATCTGCTCTTCCAGGCCGAAATGCACACCGGCGTAGTCGATTACGCCTTGGATTTCGTTCAAAATCTGTTCGCGATCGCCGGTTTCGTTGACATCGTAGAGTTTGTTGATGTGGTCAACCAGGATTTTGTGCTGCTCGTCGATGTCGTCAAAGCCGGTGTCCAGATCGGCAGTCCAGAAAATAAAAGACATAATAAATGCTCCTTCAAGGGGTTGTGGGTGTGCGCAACGGCCGCTGCTGCGGCTGTTGCGGGGATATGCGCCCTTAGAAGCAATTTCAGCGCCTTTACCCGTAATACGGCAACAATCATTGACTTACGTCAAGTTTCACCCCTACCAAGCGCAAGCGCATACGCAAAAAGCAGCCTAAAAAGCAAAAAATCAAGAATAAACAATATAATATATACTCACTCTCATTTATTTCGGCTCAATTTCGGCACCTATGTGCCAAAGTTCGGCGCATGACGGCTACGGCAAATTTTGCTAATATGCGCGCCGGTTTCCACACATTCCTCTTTAGGAGAACACCAAATGAGCCGCATGGTACATTGCGTCAAACTCGGCAAAGAAGCCGAAGGCATGAAATTCCCGCCGCTGCCCAACGAACTGGGCAAGCGCATTTTCGAAAACGTTTCCCAAGAAGCATGGGACGCTTGGACGCGCCACCAAACCATGCTCATCAACGAAAACCGTCTCAGCCTGGCCGACCCCCGAGCCCGCCAGTATCTGGCGCAGCAGATGGAAAACTACTTTTTCGGCGACGGCGCCGATGCGGTTGCCGGCTACGTTCCCATCAGCGAATAACACGGCGCACAGGCAGCCTGAAAAGATTTTTCGGCCAAGAGTAGCCAAAATCGCATAATTGCGTTTAAAATCGCGCAGCATCAATTATAGGTAAAAAGCTCTAGGCGTTCGCCGCCGCAGCGATACTTCCCTAATTTTCCCGCCGCAAGGCTTAGTTTTCATTTTAAGGACTACACAAATGTCAGACATCCAACAAAAAGTCATCAGCATCGTTGCCGAGCAACTGGGCGTTCAAGAAGCCGACATCAAACCCGAATCTTCCTTTGAAGACGACCTGGGTGCCGATTCTCTGGACGTGGTTGAACTGGTAATGGCTCTGGAAGAAGCTTTCGGCTGCGAAATTCCCGACGAAGAAGCCGAAAAAATCAGAACCGTTCAGGCCGCGATCGACTACATCAAAGCGCACCAGGCCTAATTTCGCCGCACTTACGCCACAGCCTCTGATTAAGGATATTCCTGCATCGGAGGCTGTCGCACTCTTGACCGGCGCAAAAAACCGGCAGCGGCGGCGCATTCTTTACATCACACAGAGAAACACTTATGAATCAAAGACGAGTAGTCATCACCGGTTTGGGACAGGTATCGCCGGTAGGCAACGACATCCCGAGCGCATGGGACAACCTGCTGGCCGGCAAAAGCGGCATCGGCGCCATTACCCGTTTTGATGCCTCCGATCTCGCCTGCCGGATTGCCGGCGAAGTCAAAGATTTCGACATCAACCAGTACATCGGCCCCAAAGAAGCGCGCCGCATGGACAGCTTCATCCACTACGGCATCGCCGCCGCCCTGCAGGCCGTGGCCGACGCCGGCCTTGACGACTGCCCGACTCTCGACAAAGACCGCGTCGGCGTCAATATCGGCTCCGGCATCGGCGGCCTGCCCTCCATCGAAGAAACCGCCCGCGCCGTTTTTGCCGACGGCCCGCGCAAAATCAACCCCTTCTTCATCCCCGCCTCGCTGATCAACCTGATTTCCGGTCACGTTACCATTCTCAAAGGCTACCGCGGCCCCAGCTACGGCATCGTTTCCGCCTGCACATCCGGCGCCCACGCCATCGGCGATTCCGCCCGCCTGATCAAATACGGCAATGCCGACGTGATGCTGGCCGGCGGCGCCGAAGGCGCGGTATGCACCCTCGGCATCGGCGGTTTTGCCGCGATGAAAGCCCTTTCCACCCGCAACGACGACCCCGCCACCGCCTCGCGCCCGTGGGATAAAGACCGAGACGGCTTCGTGATGGGCGAAGGCTCCGGTGTTCTGGTGCTGGAAGAATTGGAGCATGCCAAAAAACGTGGCGCCAAAATCTATGCCGAGTTGGTCGGCTTCGGCATGAGTTCCGACGCCCACCACATCACCGCCCCCAATGCCGAAGGCCCCGCCCTCGCCCTGCGCCACGCGCTGGCCGACGCCGGTCTGAACGCCGACGAAATCGACTACGTCAACGCCCACGGCACCTCCACCCCGCTGGGCGACGCCAACGAAACCAACGCGCTCAAAGCGGTATTCGGCAACCATGCCAAAAAACTGGTGGTCAATTCCACCAAATCGATGACCGGCCACCTGCTGGGTGCCGCCGGCGGCGTGGAAGCGGTGTACAGCGTGCTGGCGGTTCACCACCAAGTGTCCCCGCCCACCATCAACATTTTTAACCAAGACATCGAAGGCGGCTGCGATTTGGACTACTGCGCCAACCAAGCCCGGCAAATGCCCATCCGCGCCGCAGTTTCCAATTCCTTCGGTTTCGGCGGCACCAACGGCTCGCTGGTATTCAAGCGCTTCGAGTCCTGATAAGCCCGCACCGCGCCAAAAGGCAAACGCCCCCCCCATCCGCATCAGGGGCGTTTTCACTTTCCGGCGATACCAAAAGCAGCCTGAAAACCGCCAATCCGACTTTCAGGCTGCCTTTTTTATACTGCGAGCCAAAGCCGCAGGCAGCCTGAAAAACGGCGGGGCATTGCGGCTCAAGGCCGACTACGTTTTTGCCGGCCGGATATATAGCCCTTAGCCGCAAACAATTCCGGCTATGCGCGGGGCGAAATAAGCTACAATCGCGGCTTTCAACCCGAGGATAAAGAACACCATGAGCATTTTGCTTTCTGTTTTGCCCATTCTGCTGCTGTTGGTGCTGATGATGTGGCTGAAAATGAGCGGCGACAAAAGCGCGCTGCTGGCGCTGGCCGCCGCCGCCCTGGTGGCGGTATTTGCCGTACCGAATATGGACGGCTTCGGCACGCTGCCTAAAAATTATTCCGCCGCCTATGTCGGCTGGGCGTTTGCCGAAGGCGTGCTCAAAGCCGTTTTTCCGATTTTAATCATTATCCTGATGGCGCTGTTCAGCTACAACGTGCTGCTGGAAAGCAAGCAGATTGACGTGATCAAACAGCAATTTATCAGCATCTCCGAAGACAAGCGCCTGCAAGTGCTGCTGATTGTGTGGGGCTTCGGCGGCCTGCTCGAAGGCATGGCGGGCTTTGGCACGGCGGTGGCGATTCCGGCGGCGATTTTGGTCGGGCTGGGTTTCAAGCCCGCCTTTTCCGCGCTGGTTTCGCTGATCGGCAACAGCGTGGCCACCGGCTTCGGCGCGGTGGGCGTGCCGGTGCTGACGCTGGCCAAAGAAGTGTACGGCACCGAAGTGACCGCCGCGCAAACCCATGCCGTGGCGGGCGATACCGTTATCCAGTTGGCGGTATTGATGTTTCTGGTGCCGTTTGTGATTCTGTTTCTTACTGACCGCAGCCGCAAATACCTGATTCCGAATATTATCCTGGCCGCCGTTATCGGCGGGATTTCGCTGGCGGTGCAGTTTGCCGCCGCCTACTTTATCGGCGCGGAAACGCCGGCCATTTTGGGCAGCATCGCCTGCATTATCTTCATCGTGGCCTATGCAAAAATTGCCGAAGGCGGCAAAGGCGGCAGCTTCACTTGGGGGCAGATCGGCAAAGCCTGGGCGGTGTACGGCTTTATCCTGCTGTTTATCATCCTTGCCAGCCCGCTGTCAGGCCCCGTGAGCGGCTTTCTGAAAAGCCATCTGGTGAGCAAAATCCACCTGCCGATCTACGCCGAAGGCAAAACCTTCAACTTCGGCTGGCTCTCCAATGCCGGCCTGATGCTGTTTCTCGGCGCCTTTATCGGCGGCCTGGTGCAGGGCGTGAAAGCCGGTAAGCTGATGGCGATTCTGGGCGCCACCACGCTGAAAATGAAAGCATCAGCCACCACCATCATCAGCCTGGTGGCCATGAGCGCGATTATGAGCCACAGCGGCATGATCAACGTGATTGCCAACGCACTGGTTGCCGCCACCGGCGGGCTGTATCCGCTGTTTGCCCCGCTGGTGGGCGCCATCGGCACCTTCGCCACCGGCAGCGACACTTCGTCCAATATCCTGTTCGGCAAACTGCAGGCCACCGTGGCCGACCAGATCGGCGTGGACAAAAGCTGGCTGGCCGCCGCCAACACCGCCGGTGCCACCGGCGGCAAGATTGTTTCGCCGCAGAGCATCGCCATCGCCGCCGCCGCCATCGACCAGCAAGGCCAGGAAGGCAGCTTCCTGCGCTCCGCCATCCCCTATGCCCTGGCCTATGTGGCGATTGCCGGGATTATGGTGTACTGCTTCGGCTGGCTGGCGCTGTAGTTCGGCCGCATAAAAAGGCAGCCTGAAAACGGAAAATACGTTTTCAGGCTGCCTTGTTTTTTCAGGCTGCTTCAAAAATCAGCGTAGTTGAGATTACAAACCCAAGCCGGCTTTACTTTTGCCAAACACCCAATTTCCCGCCCGACGCCATTCCCGCGCAGGCGGGAATCTTGTCGGAATTTCAGCAATGGTTTGTTTTTTCAAATATTTTCAAATACCGAGCAAGATTCCCGCCTGCGCGGGAATGACGTTGTTTGGTGAGATTGGGGCGGGAAAAGGTTTCAGGCTGCCTTTTGCTTTTTCACAGCCGCGCCACGCTGATTACGCCCTTAATCTCGCCCAGCGCCGCCAGTACGCGCGGCAGGTCGTTTACCTGTTTGACTTCCAGCGTGAAGCGCATGCTGGCTTCCAGGTTGCGGCTTTGGGTTTGCACGGCGGTTACGTTGGTTTTGTGGCGCGAGAGCGTTTCGGAAACGTCGCGCAGCAGGCCGTTTCGGTCTTGGGCGCGGATTTCGATGTCGATGGCGAACACTTGGCTGCCGTCGTGCTGCGCCGCCCATTCGGCGGCCATCACTTTTTCAGGCTGCGTGGCGGCCAGATGCTCGAAAGACGGGCAGCCGCGCCGGTGTACGGAAATGCCCCGGTCGCGGGTAACGAAGCCGACGATGGCGTCAGGCGGCGCGGGTTTGCAGCATTTGGCCAGCGTGGTGAGCAGGCCGGCTTCGCCGTCCACCAGGATGCCGTTTTTGCGGCCTTGGCTGATTTTGGATTTTTTGACGATGCTGATCTCGCTCACCGGCTCTTTTGGCGTTTCGTCCAGGGCGCCGGCGGCTTTTTGCACGGCGCGGGGGGTGATTTCGCCCTGGCCGAGTGCGGTGTAAAGCTCGTCGGTGCTTTTGAAGCCGAGTTTTTCGCACAGTTGCTGGTAATTGGGCTTGCTGCCGAGCTTGGCGATGGTTTTTTCAAACTGGCTGCGGCCTTCTTCACGCACGGCGTCGGCGTTTTGCTGGCGGATGTAGGCGCGGATTTTGGCGATGGCGCGTGAAGATTTGACCCAGCCTTCGTAGAGCCAGTTTACCGACGGCGCGCCTTCTTTGGCGGCGATGATTTCGACGCGCTGGCCGTTTTCCAGCGGGGTGGAGAGCGGCACGATCTGGCCGTCCACTTTGGCGCCGCGGCAGCGGTTGCCCAAATCGCTGTGCAGGGCGTAGGCAAAGTCGATGGGGGTGGCGCCGGCGGGCAGGGAAAACACTTTGCCGTGCGGGCTCAGTACGTAGATGGTGTCGTTGAACAGCTCGGTTTTGAAGGCGGCGGCCAGATCTTCTTTGCCGCTTTCGGCCATGTTTTCACGCCAGTCGAGCAGCTGGCGCAGCCAGGCGATTTTCTGCTCGTAGGCCGAATCGCCTTTGCCGCCTTCTTTGTAGCGCCAGTGCGCGGCCACGCCGAATTCGTTGTACTGGTGCATTTCTTTGGTGCGGATCTGCACTTCGATGCCCTTGTCTTCAGGGCCGACGATCACGGTATGCAGCGATTTGTAGCCGTTGCCTTTGGGATTGGCGATGTAGTCGTCAAACTCGCCGGGAATCGGCTGCCACAGGCTGTGGACGATACCCAGCACGGTGTAGCACTCCGGCACGGTGCCCACCAGCACGCGCACGGCGCGGATGTCGAACAGGCCGTCGAAATCGAGCTTTTTCTTCACCATCTTTTTGTAGATGGAATAGATGTGTTTGGGGCGGCCGGCAACGTCGTAATCGCGGATGCCGTGCGCCGCCAGCTCGGCTTTCAGGCTGCCTAAAAAGGCGTCGATGTATTGCAGGCGCTCGTCGCGCTTTTCATCGAGCAGCTTGGCAATGCGGCGGTATTCTTCGGGATTCTGGTGGCGGAAGCCCAAGTCTTCGAGCTGCCATTTGAGCTGCCACACGCCCAGGCGGTTGGCCAGCGGCGCGAAAATATCCAGCGTTTCCTTGGCGGCGGCGCGTTTTTCCGGGCTGTCGGGCACGCTGCCGAGAAACTGCATGGTGCGGGTGCGCAGCGCCAGCGCAATCAGCACCACGCGGATGTCCGACACCATCGCCAGCAGCATCTTGCGCATGGTTTCGGCCTGCGCCGCGCGCTCTTCGGGCGAAGCCAGCGCATCGACGCGGACAAAATGGGTGAGCTTGCGCACTTCGTCGATGCCACGCACCAGCGTGCACACCGTTTTGCCGCAGCATTCGGCCAACTCTTCTTCCCATTGCGGCCAGTGGCGCGGCATATCGGCCAGCACCGTTGCCGCCACCGCGTCGGGCAGCAGATCCATCTGCGCCGCCGTATCCGCCGCCGCCAGAAGGTGCGCGAGCAAAGGCTCGCCGAAAGAAGTCTGCGCGTCGGCCGGATAATGGGCATCCGCCGCCGACAAAGCCGCCAGCAGGCAGCGTTTGTCGTTTTCAGGCTGCCTTGCGGCGTAGTCCAGATAGGCTTGGCGGAAGGTTTCGTATTCAGGTGTGGCGCTCATGGCGGGATTCCGTGGCGGGTAACAGGCAGCCTGAAAACCGGCAGGCAGCCTGAAAAAAGATCGGTTTAGATGGTTAGATTTAACAGTCGCGAACCGCGCCGGCTGCCTGAAAGACGCTCAGGCAGCCTGAAAGATTCGGCATCAGAACAACTGCTGGAGCTTGCTGCTCAGCTTAAAGCCGTGGCCGCTGCGGTTTTTGCACAGCATGCCGTCTTGGTGGCTGGTGCACTGCCAGCCGCGGCCGCGGATGGTTTTGCCATAGGCCAGAGTGGGGCTGCCGGCTTTCATGGAAGTGTCGCCGCGGCAATCGACGGTCGGCCGGCCGTTGGCTTCCAGCGAAAAGCTGTTGCCCCAATCGAGCGGGCATTCTTCAACGCTCGGGCGTTTTTGCTGCGGCCGGATGTTTTCCACGGAATCGCGGATTTCGCAGGTAACGCCCCACCAGCCGTCTTTGCCGAACTCCAGGCGGGAATCGCCGGCACAGTGGATTTTGCCGCTGGGGCTGTTGAAATGGATGCTTTCGCCGGCAGACGCGGCGGCAGACAGGCCGAGCAAAACGGCGGAAAGGGTAAAGGGCAGCAAAATGCGGCGCATGGGGGGTCTCCTTAATAGCTAATAGCGGGTGCCGCAGCAGGCGCGGCGGCAGGCGGGATTCTAGCCCATCGCGGCGGGGCTGCCCAAACTTTGGCGCCCGAAAATGCGGACAGTGGCGGGAAAATGCCTACAAAATGGCTGCCCGCCGCGTTTTTCGCCTGATTTTCGCATTTTTATGGCAAAAAACCGCACCGCAACAGGTTTGGTTTTTTCAGGCTGCCTGAACGCCTTGCCGCCGGCTCAGCGCTTGGGCGACAGCATCGGCGGTTTTGGCGCTGGCGCCGCGGTAGCGGCCGACAAAATCCTGCGCCTGCACCGCCAAATCGGCATAGCGCGGCGGCTTGGCCAGCAGTTCGCCGGCCAGTGCGGTTAATTCATCCGCACTTTGCACCTGCAGGGCGGCGCCGGCGGCCAGCGCGCCTTCGCAGGCAGCCTGAAAATGGTAGGTGGACGGGCCGAACAGCACCGGCTTGCCGCAGGCTAGCGGCTCGATGATGTTCTGGCAGCCGGTATCGACCAGGCTGCCGCCGACAAACGCCAAATCGGCGGCCAGATAGTAGGCAAACATTTCGCCCATGCTGTCGCCGATCCACACTTGGGTGTCGGCGGCAAGCGGCTGCCCGTCGCTGCGCCGCTGCACTTTGAAACCGAGCGCCTGCGCGCTGTCGAAAGCAGCCTGAAAACGCTCGGGGTGGCGCGGCACGAGCACCAGCAGCGCATCGCCGCGGTAGGCGCGCCAGGCTGCAAGGATTTTCGCCGCTTCGTCTTCGTCGCCGTGGGTGCGGGTGCTGGCGGCAACCAATACCGGCCGATCGCCAATCAGGCTGCGAAACGCGGCGGCGGCGGTTTCGGCGGCGGGCGGGATTTCAACATCGTATTTGGTGTTGCCGCACACCAGCGGCGCCGGCGCACCAAGCTCGGCCAGCCGCGCGGCATCGGCTTCGGTTTGGGCAAAGCAGCCTGAAAGCTGCCCCAGCATCGGCGTAACCAGCCGCGCGACTTTGCGGTAGCTGTCGAAAGACTGGGGCGACAGGCGGGCGTTGGCGAGAAACAGCGGTACGTTTTCTTCGCGGCAGCCGTAGAGCAGGTTCGGCCACAATTCGGTTTCCATCAGCACGCCGAAGCGCGGCCGGTGTTCGCGCAGAAAGCGGCGGATCCAGTCGGGGCGGTCGTAGGGCAGATAGCGGCATTGGGCATCGGCAAACAGGCTTTGCGCGGCGGTGCGGCCGGTGGGGGTCATCTGGGTGAGCAGCAGCGGCGCGTCGGGAAAGCGGCGGCGCAGTTCGGCCACCAGCGGCACGGCGGCACGGGTTTCGCCCACCGACACCGCGTGCACCCAGATGGCATCCTGCACGGGATCGGGATAGGCGCCGCCAAAGCGCTCGTTCCAATGCTCGAGATAGGCGGGCGCCTGCTCGGCGCGGCGGCGCAGATAGCGGCGGATCAGCGGGGCGGCGAAATACCATAGGGCGGAATAGAGTTTGCGTAACATGATGGCGGGTGCGGGAAGTTTTCAGGCTGCCTGTTCGGCGGCGGTGGAAAAGGACAAACGGTTTAGCAGGGCGCAAGGCCGTGCGGCGGGCGGATTATATAGCGGATACGGCGCTGCCAGAGCGCAAAAAGGCAGCCTGAAAACGCCGCGCGGGCTTTTCAGGCTGCCTTGGGTTCGGATGCGGGGATTAGTCCACCAGCTTCACGCTGCCTTTCATCACGCCTTCGTGGCCGGGGAAGGAGCAGAAGAATTCATAGTCGCCGTCTTTGCTCAGCTTGGAAGTGTCGAGCTTCAGCGTGGTTTCTTCGCCGCCGCCGATCATGCCGCTATGGGCAAGGATGCGCGGGTCGTCGGCCTGCAGGTAGTCTTTGTCGGCACCGGCTTCGTTGGCGCCTTTGAGAATTTCGGATACGTCGGCGGTTTTGGCGATTACGATGTTGTGGCCCATCGCCGCTTTCTTGGCGGAACCGGTGTGCTTCAGGGTAACGGTGAACTCTTTGCACGAGGCTTTAACGTTGAGTTCTTTCACGTTGTACTGCATGGCGTCGTTGCTTTCCACCACGGTGGCGCACTCGCCGGCAGCCGGAGCGGCGGCTTCGCTGGCAGGAGCGGACGCAGCTTTGCTGGCAGGCGCATCAGATGCGGGCGCGGCTTCGGAAGCCACGGTTTCCTGCGCCGGCGGCGCGGCGGGCTGTTCGGCGGGCTTGTTGTCGCCACAGGCGCTCAAGGCCAGGGCAGCGGCGGCAATCAGGCTCATGTAATATTTCATAACAAACTCCTTAAAACGGTAAAGAAAAGAATGGGAAGCCAAAGGGCGAAACGGCAAAGCGCGTATTATGCGCTCTTTTTTGAAAGCCATTATCAGGTTTTATGCGGGAATGCGTAAAAGGATGTAAATTATCGCCGGCTTGGCGGCGGTTTTTAGCGGATTTCGTGCCGCGGGCGGCGTTGTTTTGGTTTAACCAAAAAGCCGTTTCAGGCAGCCTGAAACGGCAGTTCAGCGGCGGTGGCGTTCGGCCAGCGCGCGCATGGCGGCGGCCAGCTCGGGATGGTGCGCCAGCTCGCCGGCAGTGCGCTCGAAGCAGTCCAACGCCTGCTCGCTGATGTGAAAGTCCTTTTCCGGCGCGGCGGCGGCAGGCTGCGGCCGCGCCTTGATGCTCAGCCCGCTGATGCCGGCATCGGCCTGCTGCAAGCCGGCCAGCAGGCTGCCGGCGAGCATTTTCAGCCGCGCCGCCGCCATCGCGCTGTCGGCATAAACCACCAGGCTGCCTTCGCGCACACAAACAGCATGGCAGTGCGCGGCAACATTGGCCGGCAGAAGGCTTTTGAACAGCGCATCGAGCTGCTGCCAATGGCGCGCGGCATGCAGCAGCCCGCGCAGGTGGGCATCGCGGCCGGCGAGTCGGTCAAGATGCATGAAACAAACCCCTACTGAATAAAACAATGCCGGCAAATTATAGCCGATTGCGCGGCAGGCAGCCTGAAAGCGCGCGGCTAACGCAAAACTGCCAAATCTTGATAATCTTTTGCATTTGTTGCAGAATGCCGTGCTGTTTGTTTTTCAGGCTGCTTTGGCCGACCCGCACACACCATGACTTCACCTTTGAAAAAATACCTTGCCGCCGCCCTATTGCTGCTGCCCTTTGCCGCGCCGGCGGCGCAGCCTGAAAGCCATCCCGCCGCCCAAGTGGGCGCGCAGGAATTTATCTTGCGCGACAGTGCCGGCCTAAAGCGCGAATACCGCATCCAAGTGGCGGCGGTGGGCAAAGCGCCGGCAAGCGGCTATCCGGTGCTGTATGTGCTCGACGGCGACGCGCTGTTTCCGATGGTTACCGGCGCCGCACAAAACATGGTGATGCGGGCAGAAGAGAACAATGCCGTGCCGCTCTTGATTGTCGGCGTCGGCTATCCCAACGGCGAACTTTTTGATTTCGCCGCCCGTGCCGAAGACTACACGCCGCCCTCGGCCGATTACGCGCAAAGCGGCGACCGCATGAGCAAGCGCTTTGGCGGCGGCGAGCATTTCCACCGTTTTCTCACCGGCCGGCTGCGCGACGAAATCGCCGCCCGCTATCCGGTAAACCGCAGCCAGCAATGGCTGATGGGGCACTCCTACGGCGGCCTGTTTACGCTCTACAGCCTGCTCGTCCACCCCGGCAGTTTCAACAACTACCTGGCCGCCAGCCCTTCGGTGTGGTGGAACCAGCGCCGCATTCTTGAAAACATCCCGCCCTTTGTCAAAAACGCCGCCAAGCTGAAAAAACAAACCGCCGGCCGCGCGCCGCTGGGGCTGCGCATTACCGTCGGCGAATACGAGCAGACGCTGGTGCCGTGGATGCCGCAGGAAGCCGCGCGCAAAGAGCTTTTGGAAAAACGCGGCATGGTGCGCGACGCCCGCCACATCGCCCAAGAGCTCTCCGCCGTGCCGCCGCAGGTTTTGCACAGCGAATGGAAACTCTATCCGCAGGAAACCCACGCCACCGTGCTGCTGCCGGCGATTAACGACAACCTTAAATGGCTGTTTGCCCGCTGCAAGGCCGATGACACCTGCCGGCCTCAGCCCTGATATTTATTGTTTTTATGGTTTTCAGGCTGCCTGAAACCCAAGCAGCCTGAAAACCGCTCTTCCCCCAACCGCTTTTAACGAAAGGCAAAACCATGAAAAAAACCGCCCTGCTGCTGGCCGCCGCTTTCGGCGCCGCCGCCCTGCCCGCCGCCGCGGCCGATTTCGGCCACGAGCAAACCCTGAGCATCGACGGCAAACCCGCCTATCTGGCCGAAACCTCCGCCCGCGTGCTCGCCAACAAAGACTTCTCCGCCCCCGAGCTGGTGGACGACATCACCGACGGCCTGGGCAAACAAAAAATCCCCGGCTACAAAATCATGGTGATGGGTCGTACCTATTCTGTTACCGCCGAAACCAAACCGCCCAAAGAAGGCCAGACCCAATGGCGCGAAACCGCCTATGTGCACCGCGGCATCAAGCTCTTCATCGGCGTGCCGGTAGTCAAAGGTAAGGCCGACATCGCCCATGCCCGCCTGCTGAACATCGGCGTGGTGGACGATGACGGCGGCTCCGCCCCGCACAGCGCCGAAGACAAAATCCGTCCGGTCGGCAAACAGCTGATGAGCAAAGAAGCCAAAGTCGAAAACCCCGTGCTGCGCATCCGCGAGCTTGAGCTGCCGAACATGAAAAAAGGCGAAGCCAGCGGCGGCGGCGTGAAACTCGAAGCCGAAGCCACCGTCGACGGCAAACACATCCATACCAAGCTCGACAGCACCTTCACCCGCTTTTACACCGCCAAGCCCACCAGCAGCGCGCCCTTCAAGGCCGACGCCCGCTTCGTGAAATAAACCCGCTTGCACCTTTCAGGCTGCCTGTTGCCCGCGCCAAACAGCGCGGATTACAGGCAGCCTGAAAACTCTTTGCCGCGGCGTTTTGCCGTTTCAGACTGCCGCGCCGCATCCGAACCACCACACCATCCCGATTCCGACCATGACCGCCCCCAATCCCAAACGCGCCCGCCACATCCGCGTGCTCAGCCACCAGGATTTGAGCCCCAACCTGCGGCGCATCGTTTTTCACAGCCCCGATTTGGCCGACTACCCCTTTGTCTGCAACGGCGCCCACATCAAACTGCTGCTGCCGCTGCCCGGCCAGGAAGTGCCGGTGCTGCCCGAAGCCACGCCGCAGGGGCCCAAATGGGCAGACAAATCCACCCGCCCCATCGGCCGCACCTACACCCTGCGCGGCTACGACCGCGACGCCTGCACCATCAGCATTGATTTCGTCCTGCACAGCGACGCCGGCCCCGCCGCCGATTTCGCCCGCAACGCCGCCGCCGGCCAAACCCTCGGCGTTTCCGCCCCCGCTGGCCCCTCGCCGATGCTCAAACCCGCCGCCCGCTACCTGTTTGCCGGCGATTTGTCGGCGCTGCCCGCCATCGGCTCGATGATTGAAGACATGCCCGCAACTGCCGCCGGCGACGTGCTGCTGTGGCTGCCCGAAAAGGCCGACCTGCCCGCGCTGCCGCTGCCCGAAGCCGTGCGCCTGCACACCTTTTTCGGCGGCATGGAACAGGCCGCGCCGCTGATCGAACGCTTCCGCAGCCTGCGCCCCGCCGCAGACAGCGACACCTTCGTCTGGATCGCCGGCGAAGCCGGCATGGTGGCCGAACTGCGCCACAGCGCCCGCCGCGACTGGTCGCTGCCCGCCGCCCGCTGCTACGCCGTCCCCTACTGGCACCACGGCGAAAACGAAGAGTCCTACCACAACAAACGCCACGACTTTTTGGACAGCGAAGATTAAACTTTCAGGCTGCCTGCCACCTTGCCGGCAGCCTGAAACGGCAAACACGCAAAGCAGCCTGAAAGCCCGATGTACGACGTCGTTTTCCCCCTTTCGAACACAACAACCGTAGGGTGCGCCCCGCGCACCAAAGCAACCCAACCGGATAGCCGGTGCGCGGTGCGCACCCTACGGAAACGGCAAACATAAAAAGCAGCCTGAAAGCCGTTTTAAGCGGTTTCAGGCTGCTTTTGCCTTACGCTGTCAGCCGCAGGGACGCTCCGCGCACCCAAACAGCAAACCGATGCAAAACGGTGCATGGCATTCGCCCTACCCCGCACGCAAAGCAGCCTGAAAACCATTGCAAACGGCTTTCAGGCTGCTTTTGTTTGGCGGCGGGGCTGGCGCGGCACTTAGTTCTGCCGCTGCAGCAGCCAGCCGGAAACGGTCAGGCTGCGGAAATAGTGTTTGCGCACGGCAAAGCCGTTTTCGCCGGCCAGGCGCTCGAAGTCTTCGGCGCTTAGGGGGTGGATGTCTTCGGCAAAGCGTTGGGCGATTCTCGGCGCGGCTTCGGGCGGCATGCCTTTGGCCAAGGCAAATTGGGTCAGCGCCGGCATTTCGTCGCTTTCCACCACGTCGGTCTGCACCAGCCAGCCTTGCGGTTTCAGCCGCGCGGCGATTTGCGCCAGCAATTCGCCCTTGGCGGCGCGCTCGGGAATAAAGTGCGACACCAGCTGGCAGAGCACGGCGTCGAAAGGCTCGGTGGGCGGCAGCTCGGCGAGAAAGCCCAGATGAAAATGCAGATTGACGATGTGGGCGGTTTTCGCGCGCGCCTGCTCCAGCATCGCTTCCAGCGGCTCGACGCAGGTGAAATGCCAGCTCGGATTCTGGCGGTGCAGCGCCAGCACGTCGGCACCGGTGCCGGCGCCTACCACCAAAATGCGGGCGTCGTCAGGCAGCAGGGTGGCGAGCAGCGCGGCGCTGCTTTGGTGCAGCAGCTCGTGGCCGGGCAGAACGAAACTGATGCGCTGGTCGTATTGTTCGGCGTCTTCGTGGCGGAAATGGGACATGGCAGACTCTTTATGTTTGACGGAAATGCGAATCATACAGCGTTTAACTGTCGCCAAACAGCTGCCCCTGTGCCAGTACTTCGCGCACGGGGGCGAAGGCGGCGCGGTGTTCGGGCAGGGCGCCGTGGCGGCGCAGCGCGGCCAGGTGTTCGGCGGTGCCGTAGCCTTTGTGGCGCTCGAAGCCGTATTCGGGGTGGCGCTGCGCCAGCGCGTACATTTCGGCGTCGCGCGCGGTTTTGGCCAGCACGCTGGCGGCGGAAACCACGGCGATTTTGCCGTCGCCTTTCACCACCGCCTGCGCCGGCACCGCCAAATCCGGCGGCACGCGGTTGCCGTCTATCCACACTTTTTCAGGCTGCCGCCCCAGGCCGGCCACCGCGCGGCGCATGGCGAGCATGGTGGCGTGCAGGATGTTGAGTTCGAGTATTTCCGCCACATTCGCGCTGGCGATGCTCCAGGCCGTTGCCTGCTCTTTGATGGCGGCGGCCAGGCGGTCGCGCTGTTTTTCGCTGAGCTTTTTCGAGTCGGCCAGCCCGGGCAGATCGTAAGCGGCGGGCAGGATAACGGCGGCGGCAAACACGCTGCCGGCCAGCGGGCCACGGCCGGCTTCATCGACGCCGGCATGGCTGGGGGAAACGGCAAAATCGGTTGCGTTCATGGTGCGCTTTCAATGCGGCGGCAGGCCGTCGAAATCGGGATCGTCGTCGGCACAGGGCACAACGTGCCGCTCGTCCGCCCACGCGCCCAAGTCGATCAGGCGGCAGCGTTCGCTGCAAAACGGGCGGTAGCGGCTCTCGGCCGTCCACGCCACCGGACGGCGGCAGGTGGGGCAGGCGACGGTGCGCACGGAAGGGGTTTCGCTCATCGGGGTTCCTTAAAAGCAGCCTGAAAGGCGGCAAAACGGGGTTTTCAGGCTGCCTTTGCCGGCGGCGCGGGCAGCCTGAAAACCATAACAAACGGCGGTTACTGGCTTTTCAGCAGCTTGCGCAGCGCCAGCCGCACGCCTTCGCCGGTTTCGGTGCCGGCGGGCAGGTCTTTGGCGGCGGCGCGGGCTTCGCGCTCGCTGTAGCCCAGCGCCAGCAGCGCGCCGACTACGTCTTCGCTGCCACCTTCGGCTGCCGCGGCCACAGCGGGCAGGCCGTCGCCGCCGGCCAGTTTGCCGCGCAATTCCAACACCATACGCTCGGCGGTTTTCTTGCCGATGCCGGGCGCGGACGACAGCCGTTTCACGTCTTCCTGCGCCACCGCCTGCGCCAGCTCGGCCACGCTCATCGCCGACAGGATGCCGAGCGCGGTTTTGGCGCCGATGCCGCTTACTTTCAGCAGCTGGCGGAAGGCGGCGCGCTCGTCGCGTTCGGCAAAACCGAACAGCAGATGCGCGTCTTCGCGCACAATCAGCTGGGTGTAAAGCTGCACCGTGCTGCCGATAGCGGGCAGGCTGTAAAGGGTTTGCATGGAAACATCGACTTCATAGCCGACGCCGTGGACGTCTATCACGATTTGCGGCGGCTGTTTTTCCAACAGCGTGCCGGAGAGTCTGCTGATCATGGGCGGATGGGGAAAAGTGTGAAAAAAAAACGCGCTGTCTGTCGTTTCAGGCTGCCTGAAGCGGCAGGCGGCGCGGACGGCGGATTATACGGCGTTTTGCCGCCGCCGCAGCTTTCAGGCTGCCCGAATCCGGTAAAAGCAGCCTGAAAGTCCTGTTCGCAGCCGGATAACAGGCAAATAAAAACCCGCACCGTTGCGGTGCGGGCGTTTGCCTTGCAGGCAGCCTGAAAAAGGCTTAAATCACGTTTTGGCGGCTCAGGCGGCTGTGCATTTCGTCGGCTTTGCGCTGCTCGGCGAAGGGGCCGACGCGGACGATGTAGCCGCTTTTGTCTTCCACCAGCGAAGCGGTCTGCTCCAGCTTGGCGGCGCTCAGGCGGCTAGCGGTCAGCTCTTGAAAAGCCTGGGCTTCGGCTTTGTCGGCGAAGGTGCGCAGGCTGACATACAGCTCGTTGCCGCTGCCGTAAACCTTGCCGGTGCTGTCGTCGGGCTGCTGCTGGGCGACGATGGTGGCCGGCGTGTTGTTGCGTTTGGGCGAGGGCACCTGCTCGATGCGCACTTGGGCGGTGCCGCTTTTCAGAAAGCCCAGTTGGGAGGCGGCGGCTTTGGAAAGGTCGATGGCGCGGTTGCCGTGGAAGGGGCCGCGGTCGTTGATGCGCACAATCACGCTTTTGCCGTTGGCCAAATTGGTGACTCTGGCGTAGCTGGGAATCGGCAGGGTGGGATGGGCGGCGGTCAGCTGGTTCATGTTGAAACGCTCGCCGCTGGAAGTTTTCCTGCCGTGGAAACCGGGGCCGTACCACGAGGCACGGCCGGTTTGGACGAAATTCTTGACGTGGGCTTGGGGATAGTAGCGCCGGCCGGCCACTTTGTAGCTCAAATTGGCGGTGGGATGCAGTTTTTCCGCGTTTTGCGGCGCTTTGTAAACGGTGCGGGCGGCGGCCTTTTTGGCGCTGCCTTGCGGGGCTTGGGTTTTGGAGGCGCAGGAACTCAGGCTGCCCAAAGCCATCATAACGGTGAGGGTGGTGAAAAAAGTATTTTTAAGTTGGGTCAAAACGAAGTCCAGTTCTTGAGTTGGAGGGGTGGGTGGCGCGGCCGGTTTCAGGCTGCCTGCGGGAACTCCCGCTAGACGGAACCGGCGTAGCCGAGTTGCCGCCACGCTTCGAAAACGGTAACGGCAACGGTGTTCGACAGATTCATGCTGCGGTTCTCGGGCATCATCGGCAGGCGGATTTTCTGCTCCGCCGCCAGCGTGTCGAGAATTTCGGCCGGCAGCCCGCGGCTTTCCGAACCGAAGACAAAAACGTCGCCGGCCTGAAAAGCCGTGCGATCCGGCCGGCTCTGCCCTTTGGTGGTCAGCGCGAAAATGCGGCGGCCGCAAAGGGCGGCCAGGCAGTCGGCAAAACTTTCGTGCACCGCCAGCTCGGCAAATTCGCGGTAATCGAGCCCGGCGCGGCGCATCTTGGCGCTGTCGAGCGGAAAACCGAGCGGCTTCACCAAATGCAGCCTGCAGCCGGTATTGGCGCACAGGCGGATGATGTTGCCGGTATTTTGCGGAATTTCGGGCTGGTAGAGGACGACGTCGAACATAAATCTGAAAAAACAAACGATAGTTTTTATTGTTATGATTTATAAAGTGTTTTGCACTTTTCCTAACAAAAAAACCAGCGAACTATGCCGCAAAGCGTGCCCGCACGTCAAATATTTTTTGCCAAATTACCCTATTGATTTCGCGCCAGAATCCACACGAAAACCGCCGCAGCCCCCGCGCGGCGCAGGCTGCGCCCGAGTTCTGCCACGCTCGCGCCGGTGGTCATCACATCGTCGATCAGCAACACTTTTTTTCCCGCCAACTCCGACGGGGCAGCCTGAAAAATACCGCGCACATTGCGGCGGCGCTCGTCGCGCGGCAGCGTGCTCTGCGGCGGCCGGTGGCGGCGCGATACCGCATCCTGCGCCGCCACCAGCAGCCTGAAACGGCCGCCGAGCGCCGCTGCCAGCTCGCCGCTTTGGTTGAAGCCGCGAAACAGCCGCCGCTCGCGGCTCAAGGGCATCGCCAGCAGCGTATCGATGCCGGCTTCATTCAGCCACGGCGGCGGGTTGCCGGCCATCAGCGCCGCCAGCGGCCGCAGCATCGCGCTGTCGCCCAGATGCTTCCACTGGTGCACCATCTGCACCAGCGGCGCACGGTAGGCCAGCGACGCCCACAGCCCTTCGTGCGGCGGCAGCTGTTTCTGGCAGGCACCGCACACCGCGCCCGCCGCGCTGGGCAGGGCGCACAGCGGGCATACTGAGACCGCATCGGAATAAAGCCGCCGCAAGTCGTCCGCGCAGCCCGCGCACAGACCGTCCAAGCCCGCTTTGGGTGGCGAGGCAGCCTGAAAGGCGTGGCATAATAGGCAGCGCTTTGGAAACAGGAAAGACAACATGAACGCTTCCCCCTTGCTGATGATTCACGGATGGGGCGCCAACGGCCGGATTTTCGACCTGCTGCGCCCGCACTTTACGCGGCGCGAAACCGCCGCCCCCCACCTGCCCGGCCACGGCGACGCGCCGCTGGAGGGTGCGTTTTCGGTTGAAGCTGCCGCCGACGCGCTGGCGCAGTCGCTGGATGCGCCGGCGCATATTCTCGGCTGGTCGCTCGGCGGGCTGACGGCGCTGCATCTGGCCGCCCGCCACCCGCACAAAGTCCGCAGCCTGACGCTGTGCGCGTCGTTTGCCAAGCTGCACGCCGCGCCCGACTATCCCGAGGGCGTGCACAAAACCATGTTCGAGCGCATGGTGGCGCTGTTTGGCGAAGACTATCCGAAATACATGCGCCAGTTTCTTGAATTGCAGCTGTTGAACGTCGCCGACGCGCGGCCGATGATCGACGCCGTGCTGCCCGATGTTGTCCGCCACGGCGCGCCCGCGGCGCTGCAGCAGGCGCTGGACGCGGTCAATCAGGCCGACGCGCGGCCGCTGCTGGCGGATATCCGCAAGCCGGTGCTGCTGGTTTACGGCAACAAAGACGCCATCACCCCGCCGCGGATGGGCGAATATCTGGCCGCCAAACTGCCTGCCGCGCGGCTGGAAGTGTTCGACAAAGCCGCCCACGCGCCGTTTCTCAGCCATCCCGAGCGCTTTTCGGCGCTGGTGGAAGGCTTTGTTTCCGGCGTTGAGAGCGGCGCGGCGCTGGCAAACGGCGCGGCGGTTTGAAACCTGTTTAACCGACACCCAAGCCGGCAAGATATTTTCAGGCTGCTTTAACGTTTGTTCAAACGATTAAGGCAGCCTGAAAGCCGTTTGGTGCTTTTCAGGCTGCCTTTTGGGGCGTCAGCTTTCCCAGTTTACGCCGGTGATGTCGCCGGCGGCGGTGCAGGACACGGCGAGAATCTGGTCGCTGCGCTCGGGGTCGATCATATAGTCGAGCACCAGCGCATCGCCTTCGCCGAAGGGGTCTTGGTGCCACAGGGCGATGCCGTACAGCGTCATGGCATCGGCAAAGACGGCAGGCTCGGCGGGCAGCGCGTCGCCGCCGTCCATTTCTTCGCGGTGCAGGCTAATGTATTCGCCATCGTCTTGCAGATACCGCACCAGCGCGGCGCGGGCGCGGCGGTCGAGTTCGGCCAGGTTTTGCAGGCGCTCGGCAAACTGGTCGAGCTCGGCGGCATCGGCTTCAGCGCCCTGCCGCGCCCAGATTTGAATTTCGACGCTGCGGCCGGCAACATCGGCTTCGCTCTCCCACAGCACATCGACATCGTCTTCAATGGCGTCGCTATCGAGCAGGCCGAAATAGGGGTGGTTGAATGCGGGCATATTTTGCTCCTTAAGGTGGGTAGAGAATGGGAATGGGAAAAAGCAGCCTGAAAGCCGTTTTCAGGCTGCCTGAACGGAATTTAGGTGCGGCGGCGGCGCCTTTCGGCGGCATCCAGCAGCAGGAAAACGGCGGCGGCCAGCAGCATCAGCACCAGCGTCAGCACCAGCGCCTGCGCGCGGTTTTCGGCACCGGGGCGGCTGAGATATTGGTAAATCAGGGTGGTGAGCGTTGTCCATTCGGGGCGCGACAAAAACAGCGTGGCGGCAAATTCGCCGATGCCGGTGGCGGCCGCCAGCGTCAGGCCGCGGCGCAGGGCGGGCAGCAGCAGCGGCAGGGTAACGCGGCTGGCAGCCTGAAAAGGCGTGGCGCCGTACACGCGGGCGGCGTCGGTATAGGCCTGCGGCAGCGCGTCCCAGGCGGCGAGCACGTCTTTGGTCACGAAAGGATAGGCCAGCAGGGCATAAAGCGCGATCAGCATCGGCAATTCGGCCGCCCAGTCGTTATACAGCAGCAGCACGCCGAAAGACAGGCACACCGGCGACACCATAAACGGCAGAAAGGTCAGCGCGCGCACCCAGGCGAGCCGGCGTGCCAGCGCGGCATGCGCCACGCCGAGCACGGCAGACAGGGCGACGGCGGCGGCGGTAAAGCGCAGGGTATTGGCGGCGGCGGCCAGCGTTTCTTTTTCCAGCAGCACACGCCAGCCGTCGGCGCCGGCCAGGGCAGCCTGAAAAGCCACCGCCGCCAGCGGCAGGGCGCAGCAGAGCGCCAGCAGCAGCAAAGACGCCCATTGCAGCAGGTGCTGGCCGATGCCGCGGGCGCTTTCAGGCTGCCACGGGCGGACGCGGTTTTCGCTGCTGCAGCGGCTGGCCAGCGCATAGCCGCCGCCGGCCAGCGCGCTGACGGCCAGCACCGGCCACACCAGCACGGCGGCGTGTTCCATATCGAGCTGGTAGGCGATAAGCTGGTAGATTTCGACTTCGATGGTGGCGTAGTCCTGCCCGCCCAAAAGCAGCGCCAGCCCGAAGCCGGAAAAGCAGTAGAGAAACACCATGCAGGCGCCGCCGGCCAGCCAGGGCAGCAGCACCGGCCGCTCGACGAGCCAAAACTGCCGCCAGGCGCCGGCGCCCAGCGTTTGCGCGGCATACAGGCGGTTGGCCGGCACCTGCAGCAGCCCCTGATAGGCCGCCCGCACCATCACCGGCAGGTTGAAAAAAACATTGCCGTAAAGCAGCAGCCACGGCGTGTCTTCCCAGCCCGGCCACAGCGCGCCGTGGCTGCCGAACAGCGCCAGCACGCCGATGCCGGCCACCAGCGTCGGCGTAACGAAGGGCAGCATCAGCAGCCGCAGCACCAGCGCGCGGCCGCGAAACTTGAGCCGCGCCAGCACCCAGGCGGCGGGGATGCCGATAATCATCGTCAGCGGCACGGTGGCCGCCGCCTGCAGCAGCGTCCACAGCAGGCGGCGGCGGTAATAGGCATCGCCCGCCACTTCGCGCCACAGCGGCACACCTTCCTGATACGAGAGCAGCGAATACAGCGGCGCCGCCACCATCAGCGCCAAAAAGCCCGCAGGCAGCAGGGTGAGCGCAAAGGTGGCGGCGGCAGAACGCAGCTTGGGCGGCATGGCAGTCTTTCGGATGGGGGCGACAGCGGCCGATTGTAGCCGTTTTCGCCGCGGCGGGCAGCCTGAAAACGCTGCGCCGTCCAAGCAGCCTGAAAAACGGCAAACAGGCAGCCTGAAAACCTTTAAACCAGATTTTCAGGCTGCCTGCCGCTTTGCGTATAAGCCGTGATATTAGGCGCCAAACACCTTAAAGCGTCCATCCAGCGGCGCAAAGGTTTTGTCGCTTGCCGGCGCGGCGATACCGCCGAACACCAGCTGCGCGCGCAGCATCCACGAAGCGGGGATGCCCCATTCGCGGGCAACGGCGGCATCAATCAGCGGATTGTAGTGCTGCAGATTGGCGCCGATACCGGCGGCAGCCAGCGTCGTCCACACCGCATACTGGTGCATGGCGTCGGCGTGTTCCGCCCATACGGGGAAGTTGTCGGCATAAAGCGGGAATTTTTCCTGCAAGCCTTTTACCACGTCCTGGTCTTCAAAAAACAGCACCGAACCAGCAGCGGCTTTAAACATCGCCAGCTTCTGCGCCGTCGGCTCGAAAGACTCGGCGGGCACGACGGCGCGCAGCGCGTCTTCGGCAAACTGCCACAGTTTTTCGTGTTCCGCACCAAACAACACCACCGCGCGGGTGGACTGCGAATTGAAAGACGAGGGCGTGTGGCGCACCGCGTGCTCGACAATCGCCGCCACTTCGCCCGCAGGCAGCGGCAGGTTTTTATTCAGGGCGTACACCGAGCGGCGCGCTTCGGCCGCCTGTTGCAGGGCTTGGTAAGACATATCGGACTCCTTATTGGGAACGGGATTTGCACAAAAGATTGTCCAGCGACCACGCACCGCCGCCCGCTGCGGCAAAATAGAGAAACAGGAAGCTGAACAGCGCGGCCGACTCGCCGCCGTTGGCAATCGGGAACAGCGCGTTGCCCTGCGAAGCGTGCGCCATAAAATAGGCCACCGCCATCTGGCCGGACAGAATAAAGGCAACGGGACGGGTCAGCAAGCCCAAAAGCAAGAGCAAGCCGCCGCCCACTTCCAAAATCGCCGCCGCCAGATAAATGCCCAACGGCGAGCCGCCGCCCATCGAAACGGGGAAAGAGAAAAACTTGGCCGTGCCGTGCAGCATAAACATATAGGCCGAAGCAATGCGCAGCAGGGAAAGCACGGCGGGGGCGAAACGGTTCAAAGCGTTCATGGGGACTTCCTTTCAAATAACAACAATTATCACAAAGCAGGCATTATAGATAAAGCCCCGCCGCAGATATATACTCGCGGCATTGACGCAACCTTTCCCGACAGGAAACGAAAGACACACATGGACACCCTGTTCAGCCTGCGCGTATTTCGCGAAGTCATCCGCTGCGGCAGCTTCACCCGCGCCGCCGACAAGCTCGGCATCTCCACCGCCATGGCCAGCAAGCACGTTTCCCATCTGGAAAAGCAGGTCTGCGCCAAACTGCTGCAACGCAACAGCCGCAACCTGCACCTCACCGAAGCCGGCGAACAATACCACCGCTGCTGCGTCCAAGCCCTCGAAACGCTCGACACCGCCGCCGAACGCGCCGCCGGCGGCGCGGACACCCCGCAGGGCCGTCTCAAAATCACCATGCCCATGTGGTTCTCCAACCCCGTGTTCAGCGGCTGGCTGGCCGAATACCGCCGCCGCCACCCGCAGGTTTCCCTCGACCTGATACTCGACAACCGCAAGGCCGACCTGATCGCCGAAGGCATCGACCTCGCCCTGCGCGTCAGCACCGACGATCTCCCGCCCAGCCTGATTGTGCGCCCGCTCTCCGACATCCGCTTCTACCTCGCTGCCGCGCCCGACTACCTCGCTGCACACGGCACCCCCGCCACCCCGCAGCAGGCCGCGCGGCTCGACTTCGTTCTGCCCAGCTATGTGGACATGGATAGCGTGCGCATCACGCGCGGCGGCGACAGCTTCACCCTCGCCCCCGCCGCCCCCGTACGCGCCGACAACACCCTGATGGTGCACCAGATGGTGCTTGCCGGCTGCGGCATCGGCTACCTGCCCGAATGGACGGTGCGCCGCGACTTTGAAAGCGGCCGCCTCGTGCGCATCCTGTCCGACTGGCACATCCTCACCGCCACCCTCTACGCCGCCTACCCCAACCGCACCTTCCTCAGCGCCAAAGTGCGCAGCTTCATCGATTTCCTGTGCGAAAAAACCGGCGCCGCCGCGCAAAGGGCAAAAGCAGCCTGAAAACGCCATTTGCGGCTTTCAGGCTGCTTTGGGATAGTCAAACGGCGGCAATTTCAAGGCAGCCTGAAAGCAGGTTTGCCGACGCGGCAAAACCAATGCGGGCAGCCTTTTCAGGCTGCCCGCAGTCTAAGGCGCATACGGTTCGCCGGCGTATAGGCTGAATACGGTTTTGCCGCCGCTCTCATCGGCCGGATCAAACTGCGGCGGCGGCAGGCCGAGTTTGGCGGCTTCGGCGGTGTAGAAGTCCCTACGGCTGGGATGCGGGGTTTCGACCAGATTGCGGATGCGCCGGCCGTTGGGGTTTAAGGCAGCCTGAAAAAAGGCGTCCACCGCCGCATCGCGGTGCAGCATATTGGCCGGCCGGTTACCGCCGGCAATCGCGCCGCCGCGTGCGAGCAGGCGCTCGAGCGGGTGGCGCTCGGCGGCATACAGTCCGCCCAGGCGCAGAATGTCCACCGCCGCCACGCCGCTGCCCAGGCAGGCTTGTTCGGCGGCGGCGATCTGGCGGGCGGACTCGGTTTGCGGATTCAGGCTGCTGTTTTCGTCGCAGCGGCGCGCTTCGTCGCCATACACGCTGATGCTGGATGCAAACAGCAGATGGCGCACGCCGTGCCGGTCGGCGCAGTCGGCCAGATGCGCCACCGCGTCGGCATAGCCGGCCAGCTGCGAAGGCGGCAGCAGCAGTATCCACGTTGGGAAATCCGCCCATTCAGGCTGCCACGGCCGCGCCGACAAATCGGTGAAATCGACGGCCAGCGGCAGATTGACGTCGTCCGAAGCGCAGCGGCGCTTGACCGCGCGCACGGGGATGCCGCTCAGATAAAAGCGTTCGGCCAGCGGCCGGCCGACAAAGCCGAAGCCGAAAAGCAGCACGCCGGCGGGTGGAGAAGGCGGATTCATGGTTGGCAATACTCTGGGCAATAAAGGGAGAAAGGCAGCCTGAAAGCGGCTTGGGCAAGGTGCCTGCCGGCGCGGGAATGGGATGCGGGGAACTTTCAGGCTGCTTTTGAGTCATTTGCAAAGGCAGCCTGAAAACCGAAAACCGGCTTTCAGGCTGCTTTGTGGCGGCGGGGTTTAGTCGAAAACGTCTTTGACCTTGTCCCAAAAACTTTTTTCGCGCGGGCGCTGGTTGTGACCGCTGCCGGTGGCGATGCGCTCGAATTCTTCGAGCAGCTCTTTTTGGCGGTCGGTCAGATTAACCGGTGTTTCAACAACGATGTGGCAGTACAGGTCGCCAATATGGTTGCCGCGCACCGATTTGACGCCTTTGCCTTTCACCCGCAGGCGTTTGCCGCCCTGGGTGCCGGCGGGCACGTTGAGTTTGACTTTGCCGGTGAGCGTGGGCACTTCCACTTCGCCGCCGAGCGCGGCCACGGTGAAGCTGATCGGCAGTTCGCAGTGCAGGTCGGTGGGGTTTTCGGGATCGCGGTGGAAGACTTTGTGCGGCCGCACACGCACGTGGACGTACAAATCGCCGGCGGGCGCGCCGTGGCTGCCGGGTTCGCCTTCGCCGGTCAGGCGGATGCGCTGGCCGTCGTCGATGCCGGCGGGAATGCTGATGTCGATGGTTTTGCTGCTTTTCACCACGCCGTCGCCACGGCACTGCAGGCAGGGGTCTTTGATTTCCTTGCCCGAGCCGTGGCAGGTCGGACAGGTTTGCTGCATTTGGAAAATCGCCTGGCGCACGTGGACGGTGCCCGAGCCGTGGCAGGTGCGGCAGGTGGTGGCGCTGGTGCCGGGTTTGGCGCCGGTACCGTGGCAGACGCCGCATTCTTCGTGGCTGGGCACGGTAATCTGTTTTTTCAGGCCGGCAGCGGCTTCTTCCAGCGAAATTTCGATGCCGTACTGCAAGTCTTCGCCCTGATAGCTGGGCTGGCGACCGCCACCGCCGCCGAACATCTGGCTGAAGATGTCGCTGAAGTCAAAACCCTGCGCGCCGCCGAAACCGCCAAAGCCTTCAAAACCGCCCTGGCCGCCGCCGGCTTCAAAGGCGCTGTGGCCGAACTGGTCGTAGGCGGATTTTTTCTGCGGGTCGGACAAAACATCGTAGGCTTTTTGGATTTCTTTGAATTTTTCTTCGGCCGCCGCGTCGCCGGGATTGCGGTCGGGATGGTATTTCATCGCCAGCTTGCGGTAGGCTTTTTTGATTTCGTCGGCGCCGGCGGAGCGGGAAACGCCGAGCGCTTCGTAATAGTCTTGTTGGCTCATGGTGTGTTTAAAATTGGGTTAAATAACAGATGGGCGCCGATATTGGGGCGGCGCAGGCAAAGTCAAGGCAGCCTGAAAGGCTTTTTCAGGCTGCCTTGATGGCGGCGGGTGCCTTATTCGCGAAACTCTTTGGGCAGCACGAAAACAATGCTCTCTTCGGTGCCCTGCCCCTGCTTCAAATCGCTCACACCCCATGATTTCAGGGTGTCGATCACTTCCTGCACCAGCACTTCGGGGGCGGACGCGCCGGCGGTTACGCCGACGCTTTTTTTGCCGTCGAACCATTCGCGCTGCAGATAGCTGGCGTTATCGACCATATAGGCTTCAACGCCGCGCAGCGCCGCCACTTCGCGCAGGCGGTTGGAATTGGACGAATTGGGCGAGCCGACCACAATCACGATGTCGCATTCGTCGGCCAGAGCTTTCACCGCTTCCTGGCGGTTGGTGGTGGCGTAGCAGATGTCTTCTTTGTGCGGGCTTTTGATGGCGGGGAAACGCTCGCGCAGGGCGGCGATGATGTCGCGGGTTTCGTCCACCGACAGCGTGGTCTGGCTGACATGGGCAAGTTTGTCGGGATTGCGTACTTCGAGTTTGGCCACATCGGCCACGGTTTCCACCAGCAAAATCGCGCCTTCGGGCAGCTGCCCCATCGTGCCTTCCACTTCGGGATGACCGGCGTGGCCAATCATAATCACCTGATAGCCCTGCTCATCGAGCCGCGCCACTTCTTTGTGCACTTTGGTAACCAGCGGGCAGGTGGCGTCAAACACGCGGAAACCGCGCTCGGCCGCTTCGTCCTGCACGGCTTTGGAAACGCCGTGGGCGGAATAAATCAGCGTTGCCCCCGGCGGCACATCTTTGAGCTCTTCGATAAAGATGGCACCTTTGGCACGCAGGCCGTCCACCACGAATTTGTTGTGCACCACTTCATGGCGCACATAAATCGGCGCGCCGAATTTTTCCAGCGCTTTTTCGACTATGCTGATGGCCCGGTCCACGCCGGCGCAAAAGCCGCGCGGGTTAGCCAGAATAATGGTTTTGTTGCCCATGTCTGCAATCCGTATCTGAGCCTTTTCAGGCTGCCTGCCCTTTGTTTTTTCGCCCCTGCGCAAAACTCTCCAACACCAGCAAAAACGCGCCGACGCAGATAAAGCTGTCGGCCACGTTAAACGCGGGGTAATAGTGGTTCTGCCAGTAAAACAGCAGAAAATCGACTACCTGGCCGTGCAGGAAGCGGTCGATTACATTACCCATCGCGCCGCCGATAATCATCGCCGCCGCCCAGTTGCCCAAGCGGCCGAAGCCGCCTTTGACCACGTTCCAGCCCAGCCAGATGCTGATGGCAAAGGCCAGCACCACGAAAATATAGCGCTGCGCCCCGCCCATATTGGCGAGAAAGCTAAACGCCGCGCCGGGATTGTAAACCAGCGTCAGATCAAAAAAGCCGTCGATCACATTCAGCCGCTCGTACAGCGCAAAACGCTCCAGCACCGCGAATTTGCTGATTTGGTCGGCGGCAACCACCGCCAGCGACAGCAGCCAATAAGGTAGGGTTTTCATGCTTTCAGGCAGCCTTCGGTTCCGTTCAAAGGGCGTGATTGTACTATAAAGATTCCCGTTGCAATTCCCGCCGCCGCGGCCGCCCCCTTGAAAGCCGTCCGCCACCGCCCCATCTGCGCTGCCTATCCGGCGGCCATCCTGCGGTTTTGCTTGCCAAAAGACACCGAAATCAGGATAATGCGCCGCTTCTTGAAGCATAGGCACATTCCCTATGCCCGCAACCCTAAAGGAAACCCCATGAAACAAAACATCCACCCGAACTACCACGAAGTGAACGTAAGCTGCTCCTGCGGCAACAAATTCACTACCCAATCCACCATGGAAAAAGAGGACTTCAACATCGAAGTCTGCTCCCAATGCCATCCTTTTTACACCGGCAAACAGAAAATCGTCGATACCGCCGGCCGCGTGGACAAATTCAACCAGAAATACGGCAATATGTTCAAACGCAACGTATAAAGCAGCAAACGCCCAAAACCGCCCGCAGCTTCGGCCGCCGGCGGTTTTCTCTTGCCGCAGCCTGAAAGCCGCGCAGCCCGAAAACCGGGAATCCGGTTTTCAGGCTGCTTTTTGTTTTGGATTGTCCGGTCGGCAGCTTTCAGGCTGCCTGAACCGGCTTAAACGGCGCGCTCGGCAAACAGCGGCACGCCGCTTTTTTTACTCATGTTTTCAACATAGGCGGCGGTTTTGGCCGGCAGTTGCAGGCCGCGCACCATGGTCAGGTTGCGCAGCAGCGGGAAAACCAGAATGTCTTCCATGCCGATGCGGCTGCCGACGGATTCGGGAGAATGGATCAAACCGTCGATTTGTGCCAAATCGGCGGCAATACCGGCGAGCAGCTGCGGGGTGTCGGCCAGATGCCGGTCAAAGTCGCCGATAACGGCGGTTTTTTTCTCGCGGAAATAGGCGATGGCGGCTTCGTTGGGAAATTCGGGCAGACCCAGTTGGATGTCGCGTGGCCACACCAGCGGCAGCACGGCTTTGAGCATGCGGTCGAACCAGGCTTGGACTTCGGGGCGTACGCTGTCGTCGAGTTTGCCGCCGGCCTGTTCGTTGAAATAGCGCACGATGTCCAGGCTTTCACCCATAAAGCTGCCATCGGGCTTTTGCAGGATGGGCAGCACTTTAACGCCGGTCATGCTGATCGGCGTGGCTTCGTCGTCATTGGGCAGGTACAGGGTTTCGACTTCGCTGCCGAGCAGACCGGCGGCCATGCGGGCGCGGACGCAGAAAGGACAGTGGTCGTAAACATAGAGTTTCATGCTTTCTCCTTTTGGGGATGGAACGGCTAGGGCGTGTTGACATTCAACTTTTGAAACGGATTTTCAGGCTGCCTATCTGCCGTCGAATACGCTGAGGATGTGACCCCGGTCTTTGAGACGGACAGACTCGAGAACATACTCCAGCTGCTTGCGGTTGCGCGGACTTAAGGGCTGTTTTTGCAACTGCTGCAGTATTTTTCCGGCTTGGGCGAAGTCGCCGCTGATGCGGTACATATTGGCCAGCGCGTAGCGGGTGTTGTTCAGCTCGATGGGGTCGTGGGTTTCGCGCAACGCCTGTTTGAGATAGCGGAAGGCTTTGGCGTAAAGACGCTGTTTTTCGGTACGGCTGAGATCTGCGGCGCCGTTGGCGGCTTCAAAATACAAATAGCCGACCCGGCTGGCGCTGTATTCGCCGGAAAGTTCGGCAAAGGCGGCCAGATAGTATTCGTCGCCGGCATTTTTGGGCAGGCTGCGGTAGGCTTGGCTGTTGACGATTCGGCGGTAGCGCGCCAGCTCCTGCGGGGTGAATTTGCCGTAGCGGTCGGTTTTGAAGACGAGTTTGTTGCCCGGGCAGATTTGGTAGGGAACGTCGTCGTACATCTGCGCCCAAAATTTTTCGCCGCCGACGGGGCATTCGATTTCCGTACCCGCGCGGGGGCTGAGGGCGGCGGCGCTGCTGCTGAGGGCGGCAAGCAGCAGGGGGATGAGTAGTCTTTTCATCGGGTGTTTTCTCTTAATCGGAGGCAGCCTGAAAACGGCTTTCAGGCTGCCTGAAACGAACATTGCCGCGTAATCAGTATTCGCGTACTACGGCGCTTTGCTGAAGCTGGCCGACAAACTGCTGCAGCGCCTGCTGGCGGGCTTCGCCGGCCAGCTTGCTGCGCACCGCCTGATATTGGGCTTTGGCCGGATCGCTTTCGGTGCGGCTGCCGACCAGCTGGATAATCTGCCAGCTTTTGCCGGCGGCAATCGGCGGCGACATCTGGCCGGGCTGCAAACTGTGCAGCACGGCTTCGACGCGCTCGGGCAGCATGCCGTCGCTCACGCCTTCAATCAGGCCGCCGTTGGCGGCGCTGCTGTCTTGCGAGTAGCGGCGGGCGACGGCGGCAAAGTCGCTGCCTTTGGCCAGCGCCTGGGCAATCTGCGCCGCCCGCTGGCCGACGCCATCCATCTGCGCTTCGCTCTCGGCGTTGAGCAGGATGCGGCGCACGGTGTAAACGGTGTAGGGCTGGGCGGCGGGCAGCGGCTGACCGGCGGCGCGGGCTTGGTCGATGTATTGGCGGATTTGGCCGTCGGTAACGCGCACGCTGCTGCCGATGTCGTAGAACATGCGCTCGATCAGCATGTCTTTGGCGGTTTCCAGGCGGTACTGGCTGCGGCTCCAGCCGGCGGCGGCGGCGCGCTGGTACAGGGTATCGACGGTAATTTTCTGCTCTTGCGCGCGGCGGGAAAGTTCGGCGTCTATCGCGGCGCCGGGCACTTTCAAGCCCTGCTGGCGGGCGGCGTCGGCCAAGAGCGTTCGTTCGACGAGCCGGCTTTTGGCGGCTTGGCTTAATTGTTCGTCGGGAATGTCTTTGTTGGCGGGATTGGCACGCAATTCTTTGACCATGCGGGCGATGTCGCCGTAGGTGATGATGCTGGAATTGACTTCGACGGCAATGCTATTGAGCGGGCGGATGGCGTCGCCGGCGGCAAAGGCAGCCTGAAAGGCGGCGGCCAGCATCAGGGCGGCGACGGTGCGGACGGGTGCGTTCATTTGCGGTTTACCTCGTTGGTTTTGCTGTAGCCCGGAATGGCGAGCCGCAGCTGTTCGTAAGGGTCTTTGCCCAGGCTGCTCAGGTCTTTGAGCTGCAGGGTGACGAAAAAGGCGTTTTTGCGGCTGTTGAGCCCGTTTACATAGCGCTGGCCGACCACGCTCACGCTCCAGCAGCCGCAGGCGCTTTTGTATTCCAGCCCGGCCATCTGCTCGAGCGGAGTGTGCGGCGACAGGCTGTAGTTGAAGCGGCCGATGGCGTAAAGCCGCTCGTTTATCGGCCATTGGGCGGCGAAGTCGATGTGTTTGAGCTTGCCGTAAAAGCCGGTGTAGATTTCTTCGCGGGCGCCGTATTTGAAGCGGGCGCTGATGACTTTGCCCGGCTCGGGATTGTAGCTGGCGCCGATGTCGAAACGCTGGGTGGCTTTGGCCGATTCGTTGTAGTGCCAGGAAAGGTCGGCGTGCCAGTTGTCGCCGATGCGGCCGCCGGCAAAGGCGGCGATGTCGCTGCGCCAGCGGCGGCCGTGCTCGATGCTGCCGTCCAGCAGCACGTTGTCGTCGCGGAAATAGTATTTGCGGCCGATGCCGGCGCGAAAGCGCTCGGCGCCGGTGGCGGCGTCGATCAAACGGCTCTGCAGGCCGACCGACAGGCTGTTGCTGGCATTGATGCGGTCTTGGCCGGAATAGCTGTTTTCACGAAACAGCTGGGCATAGCTGAAGCCGTTGAGCGAAGTATCGAAATTGGGCAGATCGTTTTGCGATTTGGAGGGGATGTAGTTGTAAAACGCGCGCGGTTCTAAAGTTTGCAGATAGCTTTTGCCAAACAGCGTGGTTTTGCGCTCGAAAGCCAGGCCGGCATCAACATTGGTCAGCGGCAGCACGCGAGAGAGCGTGCGGCTCTCGTAGCCGTCTTTGCCCTTGAGCCAGTAGCGGGTGGCGTGGACGCCTATTTTCGGCCGCACATAACCCCACGGGCGGCTGAAATCCCATTGCCACGAAGGATAAATCACCAGCCGGCTGCCGCTTTGCAGCTCGCTGTGCTCGAAGCGGGTGAACTGGGTGTCGATATTAAACTGCCCGAGCCCGAAATTTTTCTGCCAGGCGGCCGAGAAGCGCGGCAGGATGGCATAGGGCCGCTGCTTGCGCCCCTGCGCGTCGCTCAAGGTTTGGTATCTCTGCACCGACAGGCGCATCTGCACCGGCTGGCCGAACAGGTCGCGCCGGTAGTCCAGCCAGGCGCTGCGGTTAAGGTGGACGTTTTCGGCGATTTCGTTGCGGCCGTAAAAGTCGCGGTAATAGTCATCGTCGGACACCTGGCGGTAGTCGATGCCGCCGGAAAGGTCGGTATTGAAGCGGTGCAGATGGGCGAATTCGGCTTCGTAACGGTGGCGGTGCGGGCTGCGACGATCGTGCGGCAGGTATTTGGCTTTCAGGCTGCCTGAATATTTGTCCTGCAGATAGCGGAACTCGCCGCCGAGCGTGGCGCCGCGCGCAGTGATGATGCCCGGGGCGAGTGTGGCATCGTAATTGGGCGCGAGATTGAAGTAATAGGGCAGCTCGAGCTCGGTGCCGTCGGAGCCGATTTTAATGGTCGGCACCAGCAGGCCGCTTTTGCGGTTGCCGTTGAGCGGGAAGTCCGCCCACGGCGTGTAAAGCACCGGTACGCCGCCGAATACCAACCGCGCGTGGCGGGCGGTGCCGATGCCACTTTCGCGGTCGGCTTTCAGTTCGGCAGCCTGAATGTACCACGAGCGGTCGCCCGGATTGCAGGTGTTGAACTTCACGCCGCGCATCGCGTAATGGTTTTTGTCGCGCATTTCCATTTCGGCGCTGACGCCCTGCAGGCGGCGGCTTTCGTGTTCGACGGCAAACTGCGCATCCGCCGTACGGCCGCTTTCACGCGACAAATCGTAATGAAGCTCCTTGCCGCGCACGGTCTGGCCGTCGCCGCGGGTCAGGGTGAAGCTGTCGCCGGCGCGCACGACATCGGCCTGCTGGTCGTAATCGACCCAATCGGCGTTCAGGGTCTGGTCGTTGCGCTCGATGATGACATCGCCTTCCGCCCGCGCGCGCACATTGGTCTGGCCGGCGATGCGATCGGCGCTGATGCGGGTGGCGTTTTCCGGCAAAACCGCGCCGCCGCTGCCTTTGGCCGGCGGCAAATCGTCGCCGGACTGCGCGCCGGCACGGCAGCTCAAATCCGAACGGCTCCAGCCGTCCGCCGCCGTTGCGGTGCCCTCGGCAGCGGCCGCCGTTGAGAAAACGGCGCCCAAAGCCAGAACCAGTGGTGTGTGTGCGGATAAACGCGGCAAAATCATACCCCGTATGCGGTTTTACATTAAAATGGCGGCCATTTTAACCGAAAATCCGATTATGCAACGAGAGACCCAGCTAAAAAGTTGGCTGCAGCAGCAGTTTCCCGGCCAGGAATTCGCCCTCGAATTCGCCGCCGCCGACGCCGATTTCCGCCGTTATTTCCGCGCCCGTTTTGCCGACGGGCGAAGCATTGTCTGCATGGACGCCCCGCCCGACAAAATGGACACCGAACCCTATGTGCGCGTGCGCGAAATCTTCTCCATGCTCAATGTGCCGCAGATTCTCGCGCGCGACGAAAAACAAGGCTTTATCGCGCTCAACGACCTGGGCAAAGTGCAGTATCTCGCCGCCATGCAGCACGATACGCAGCCTGAAACCCACAAAGCCCTGCTGCTCAAAGCGCTGGACGAGTTAATCATCCTGCAAAAAGCCTCCCGCCCCGGCGTGCTGCCCGAATACAGCCGCGACATCCTGCTGCGCGAAGCCAATCTCTTTCCCGACTGGTTCGCCGCCAAAGAGCTGGGCAAACCCTTCAACTTCAAACAGCGCCAGCTTTGGCAGCAGGGTTTGGACGCGCTGCTGCCCGAAATCGAAGCGCAGTCCAAAGTCTTCGTCCACCGCGACTTTATCGTGCGCAACATCATGCTCACCGGCGGCCGCCCCGGCATTCTCGACTTCCAAGACGCCCTCTACGGCCCGATCAGCTACGATCTCGTTTCCCTGCTGCGCGACGCCTTTATCGAATGGGAAGAAGAATTCACCCTCGACCTCGTTATCCGCTACTGGGAAAAAGCCCGCGCCGCCGGCCTGCCCGTGCCCGCCGAGTTCGACACCTTCTACCGCTGGTACGAATTCATGGGCGTGCAGCGCCATCTCAAAGTAGCCGGCATCTTCGCCCGCCTGTGGTGGCGCGACGGCAAAGACAAATACCGCCCCGAGATTCCGCGTTTTCTCAACTATCTGCGCCGCACCACCCGCCGCTACCCCGCCCTCGCCCCGCTCTACGCCCTGCTGCTCGAGCTGGTGGGCGACGACGAACTGGAAACCGGCTACACCTTTTAACTTCAGCTTTCAGGCTGCCGCCACACCCCAAGCAGCCTGAAAACCGTTTTTCACTTTCAGGCAGCCTGAAAGCCGGATTGGGCTTTTCAGGCTGCTTTCAAACCCGACACCGCCGCCATGAACGCCATTTTCTGCAGCCTGAAAAAACTGCCCGCCCGCCTGGTGCTGGCGGCGATTGCCGTTTACCAGCGCCGCATCTCGCCGCACAAAGGCTACGGCTGCGCCTACCGGCTGAAGCACGGCGGCAGCGGCTGCTCCGGCGTCGGCCGGCGGCTGATCCGCCGCTACGGCCTGCTCAAAGGCTGGCGGGTGCTGCAAAAGCGCTTTGAACGCTGTCGGGCGGAAAACCTGCGCCGCCGCGCCGGCGGTATGGCCTACCACCAGCGCGGCGACTGCGTTCCCGATATTGCCGACTGCGCGCCGGATGTCCTGCATCTGCCCGAAACCTGCGGCGACAGCGCCGCCTTCAAATCCCGCTTCTGCCGCAGCGCCGACTGCGCCTTGGAGTTTTGCAACTGCTTCGATATTTTCGACTTCGGCCGCTCCAAACGCAAAAAACGCCGCCAGACAGCCCCCAAACGAAAGGCAGTAAAACAAAAAGCAGCCTGAAACTTTTTCAGGCTGCTTTTTTGCGTGCCGACGGGCGTTTCAGGCTGCCTACCAACCCCGGCCGCGTTTGAGTTTCAGATAGTGGTTGATCAGCTGGCTGCTCAGTTCTTTGGGCAGCACGTTGATGGCGAGGATGCCGGCAAACTGGAATTTCTGCATGATTTCGGCGCTTTGTTTTTCGTAATGCAGGGCGCCGAGATAGCGGTGAGCGTCGTCTTCGCTGTTTACGGCATCCTGCCGCGCGCTGTCCACGGCGTGCGGACGCAGGGCGGCGAACAGCACCATGTGGTGCTTGCGCAGGCGCTGGACGTGCTGCAGCAGGCGTTGGTCGTCTTCGTGGTCGATGTGGGAGAGCACGACGACTAGGGCGCGGCGTTTCTGCTTTTGCAGCAGCAGATTGACGGCGCTTTCAAAGTCGGCGGCCTGCTGCGAGGGTTCGATGTCGAACACGCCCTGCACCAGCCGGCCGAGCTGCTCGATGCCTTTGTGCGGCGGCACGAAGCGGCTTTCGGGGTGGGCGAAGGTGAGCAGGCCGGAGGCATCGCCGTGCTTGAGCGCGGTGTAAGAGAGCAGCAGCATCGCCTGCAGGGCGTGGTCGAAATGGCTTTTGTCGCCCATCTGCAGGCGCATGTTGCGGCCGCAGTCGAGCAGGAAAAAGAGCTGCTGGTCTTGTTCGTCCTGATAGGTGCGGACGATGGGGCGGCTCATGCGCGAGGTGGCTTTCCAGTCGATATTGCGGATGTCGTCGCCGTCTTGGTAGTCGCGCAGCTGGTGGAAGTCCTGGCCGAGGCCGAGGCGGGGCAGTTTTTTCACGCCGACCAGATTGAGCCAGCGCTGCAGGCCGATCAAATCGGCGCCGAGAATGCGGCTGAAATCGGGCAGCACGTCGATTTGCGCGGGCAATTCGGCGCGGTGGCGGCGCTGCCAAAGTCCGAAGGGGCTGGGCAGCCAGTATTCGATGTGGGAAAAGTAGGCGCGGCCGCGGTGGCGCGGACTGGCCTGGTAGCGGGCGATGCTGATGCGCCCGGGCAGGGTATCGACGTGCAGCAGCGGCGGGCTGCATTCCCAGTCGGCCGGAGCGTGGTCGGCCAGCATCAGCTGCTGCGGCTGGCGCCACAAGCCCTGGTTTGGCGGACTGACGGTGATTTCGACGGTATGCGCCCGCCCTTGGGCAAACTGGTGCGGCAGGTGGCGCTCGAATTGGGGCTCGGGCGGATGGTGTCTGGAAAAGGCGTCAAACAGCGCGGCCAGCGCCACCAATACCGCGCCGCCGGCACCGGCCTGCTTCGCCAACAGTCCGTCGCTGCCCTGCCCCAGTTTTTGCAGCAGCAGCCCGAAGGCGGCTATCGCAACGCAGGCTGCCATTACGGCAATCAGCCGTCTGGTCGGTCTCATGGCAGCGCCTTACAGCCGCGGGGCGGAAACGCTGGCGGCCAGCTCGTTCAGCACCTGCTCGACGTGCACGCCTTCCATCTCCATCTGGGTGGACAGGCGCACGCGGTGGCGCATGGCGGGCAGCCACACGGCTTTGATGTCGTCGGGGGTGGTGTATTCGCGGCCGGCAATCAGCGCGTAGGCGCGGGCGCAGCTGATCAGGGCGATGCCGGCGCGCGGCCCGGCGCCGACGGAAAGCGCCGGCCAGTCGCGGGTGGACTGCACCAGACGCACGGCGTAGTCGATAATCTGCGGATCGACCTGCACGCGGGTGGCGAGCTTTTGCAGCTGCTCGATCTGCTGCGGCTGGAACACATGCTGCGGGGTGTTGTCGTTGAGAATGTCGTTGCCCCTGCTGGCGATCACGGCGCCGACCATGCGGGTTTCGTCCTGGTGGTTGGGGTAGCCGATCATCACTTTGAACATAAAGCGGTCGAGCTGGGCTTCGGGCAGCGGGTAGGTGCCTTCCTGCTCGATGGGGTTTTGGGTGGCGAGCACCATAAACGGGCTGGGCAGCCGGTGGGTGTTGCCGTCGAGCGTGACGCTGCGCTCCTGCATCACTTCCAGCAGCGCGGACTGGGTTTTCGCCGGCGCGCGGTTGATTTCGTCGGCCAGCAGCAGGTGGGTGAACACCGGCCCCTGGCGCAGCTCGAAGCGGTTGTTGTGGGCGTCGTAGCGGTAGTGGCCGGTTACGTCGGACGGCATCAGGTCGGGGGTGAACTGGATGCGGCGGAATTCGCCGGCAAAGGTCTGCGCCAGCGAGCGCACCAGCAGGGTTTTGCCGGTACCGGGCACGCCTTCGAGCAGGACGTGGCCGCCGGCGAGAAAGACGGTCAGCACTTCGTCCACCACTTTCGACTGGCCGATCAGCACGTCGTTCAAACGCTGGCGCAGGACTTGGACAGCGCGCATGCCCTGCTGCATCGGGGCGGCGGCGGACTGGGTGTTTGGGGTTTCGTTCATCGGTTCTTCCTTAAGGTTCGGATTGCGGATAATTGCTTGGGATGCAGGCAGCCTGAAAAGCGCTGCGGATGGTTTTCAGGCTGCTTTTTCGGTTTCAGGCTGCCTGATTCAGTACCATTTATGCGGCAGGCGGCGCATCAGCAGCCGGTGCTTGGAAAGCATGGCCAGCCATTCGACGGGGCCGACGTGCGCAGGCAGCGGCTCGAGCCAGGGTTTGACGGTATCGGCGGAAAGTTTGGTCTGGCTGCAGACAAAGTCCAGCCGCTTGGCGGGCGTCAGCTGGTGCCACGACGGATAACGGCGCTCCAGATGTTCGAGCAGTTCCTGCTGCAAATCGGCCAGAATCGAGCGCTCGGAGAAGTGGCGCGCCAAGAAGCGACCCTGCGCCAGCAGATGCTGCCCCAGATAGCGCTCGGGCGCGGGCGGCAGGCTGCGCACCGGACCGATGCGGGCAGCAATCCGCCATACCGCCAGCGCCAGCACCGCCAGCAGCGGCCAGCTTAGGGCGGCGTATTTGGTGAGAATAATCCACAGCACCGGCTTGCGCAGCGGCGGCGTGCGGCTGCGCAATTCGCCCAGCAGCACGATTTTGCTTTTGCCCTGCGCCAGATAAGACACCAGATAGGCGTGGTCGTAGAGCTTCAGGCCGCTGTCGGCGCGCGGCGGGTATTCGGGGTTTTTCAGCCAACTGGTGGTGCTGCTGAAAGTCAGGCTGCCTTCGCCGTGGCGCACGCGGACAATCTGGCTGCCGCTCAGATGGTTTTCGCCTTGGAACATCACCTGGCTGCCGGCCTGCGGCTGCAGCAGGCGGCCGTGGTGGTTATTGTCGAAATACAGGGTTTTGCCTTCAGGCAGCTTGATGCTGTTGATGTAGAAGCTGCACTGTTTGACGTTCAATCGGGCGTACTTGTCCTGATTGAAATCGCGTTCCAGCCGTTTTTCGTCATCGGACATCACCTCAGCGGCGGCAAGACGTTTTTTCTCGCTGTCGGCGCAGGCCGGATGGATGGCAACCGCCTCTTGCTCTTTTTCCGCTTCCGGAAACTCTTTTTCGCCGTGCTTCAGCTTCAGGGTTTCGAACAGGGCTTTGCTGTAGCCGTAGCGCTCTTCCTGCTCGTCTTCTTCATCTTCATCGTCGTCTTCGGCTATGCTGTAATCGGTCGGTGTTTCGATGACGACATGGTTGCCGCGCG
This sequence comes from Kingella pumchi, assembly GCF_022288825.1. GTDB lineage: Bacteria > Pseudomonadota > Gammaproteobacteria > Burkholderiales > Neisseriaceae > Kingella_D > Kingella_D pumchi. Next base: position 51,838 of record NZ_JAKOOW010000032.1, read on the forward strand.
CCACCCAGTCGAGCAGGATTTCGGCATCGGTACGGGTTTTCAGGTTGCTGTCGGACACAATCAGCAGCTGGTTGGTACCGGGGGCGATCAGATTGACGTTGTCGCTTAACTGCACCAGCTCGATGTCTTTGTCCTGGCGGCCTTGGGCTTTGAGCAGCGCCTGCACGCCCAGCAGCTCTTTTTCCCGATGGCTCCATTCTGCGCGGACGTCGTTTTTCCACACGGTAACTTGGCGCCGCTCCCAGCCGGTGGCGAAATACAGCCCGCCGCCGAGCAGCGCCAATACCAGCACCAGCAGCAGGATTCTGACTTTACTCATGCCGCACCTCCTGCCGTGTTGCGCTTATGGTTTTTCAGGCTGCCTTCACTCTCGGCAAGGGCAAACAGGCGGCGGTAGTCGCGGCACAAACTGTGCACCGCTTCGCGGTCGGGCTGCCAGTGGGCATAGGCCAGCGCCACCCAATTGGTGGTCAGCAGCCGCCAGTAGGCGGACAGTTCCGGCTTCAGGCGCTCGATGCGGCGCTGCACTTCGCCCTCGGTATCGCTGCTGCGCAGCGGAATGCCGTAACGGCGCGCAACCTGCGACAGGCTGCCGCGGTACAGCAGGCTGAGCGCGGCGCGCGGGTCGCGCTCAAACAGGCGCAGCACTTCGCCCGCCACGTCGTCGGGCAGGCTCTCGGGGGTGATTTTCATGCCGAACAGGGTATCGGGCACTTCAACGCCTTCGAGTTTGCCCGAGTAATGCGCCGACCAGCGCCACAGCAGAAACAACACGCCGCCCAGCGCCAGCGCGGCAATCAGGTAAATCACCATATTGACGCCCACCGGCGCTTTGGCTTTGGTTTTGGGCAGGGCGACATCGAGTTCGGGCGGTTTGTATTTCTGGTCTTTCTTCACCCATTTGGTTTCTTTTTCGAGACGGGGAAAGGGTTTGGACGACAGTTCGTTTTTCTTGATGCGCTCGATTTTCTGCTCGTCCGGTAGCGGCTCAGCCTGCGCTTTCAGGCTGCCTGAAAGGGCGAAAACGACAAACACCAGCGGCAGCAGCGCCCACAGCGCGCTTTTGCTCTTGGTAAGCCGCTCTTGGATTTTGCGCGCCGCCAGCCGGATGTCCCAGCCTTCGGCCAGCGTGCGCGAATTGAGATACAGGCTGAAGCCGCTGGCAACATAAATCGGCTGCCAGAAGCACAGCACCAGCACATAAATCAGATTGGAAATGCGGTTGACCACGATGCCGTCGTCGGTAACAAACAGGGTTTCAAACAGCCGCCCGAGTTCGTTCCACGCCCGCAGATTGGTAAAGGGATTGCCGAAGAAGGTGGAAGTCGGATCTTCCCACCACAACCAGATGCCGAGCAGCAGCAGGCCGAAAGACAGGATCATTTCGATGTGGATGCCGACGAAAGTGAGCCAGCCGGCCATCGCGCTGCTGCGGCGCGACAGCTCGCTGCTGCGGCGCGACCACGCTTTGCCTCCCAAGCCTTCCAGCACCGTCAGCGGCAGCACCAGGCTGCGGCGGATGCTCAGGCGGCGCCAAGTCAGATCGCCGATCAGCCGCGGCCGCCACAGACTGCGCCAGCTGCTTTTCAGGCAGCCTGAAAAGCCCGGCAGATCTTCAAATACCTGCCGCGACATCAGCTGCAGCAGCGGCGCTTCAAACACCGGCTTCAAGAGCCAGATCAGAAATCCCGCCCACGCCGGCTGCTGCCAGAACACCAGCATCAGCAGGCCGTAAAACGGCAGCGAATACACCGCCCACAGCCCCATGTACAGAAACGGGCGTTCCTGAAACAGGCGCGTGCCCAAATCCAGCGCTTCCCAGCCGTTGCGCGGGCGGAAGTTCAGGCGCGTTTCCCAAATATTCATTCTGCGCCCCCCTGCCGGCCGGCAAACATCAGATAGGCATAAACCAAAACCCACATACCCAGACCGACCACATATTTGACAGCCATATGGACGCTGGTGAGCGGCGACCAAAAGCCTTCGATAATCGCGGCAATAAACAGCATCAAAAAAGCGCCGTTTAAAAGCGCGATGGCTTTTTTACCCTGCACTTTCAAGGCATCGCGGCGCGACAAGCCCTGCGGGTAAAGCAGCGCAGCGCCCAGCCGCAAACCGGCGGCCGCCGACAGCACGATGCCGGTCAGCTCGAAAGCGCCGTGGGTAATCACAAACGAGAAAAACGCCGGGCCGCTGGGTTTGCCGATCATATAGGCCATGCTGCCGCCGATCATCCAGCCGTTGAACACGGTAACAAACACCGTGCCCAGCCCGAACATAACACCGCTGCCGAACGCACGAAAGGCGATGCCGATATTGTTGAACACATAATAGGCAAACATCATCATGTTTTGGCTGAAATCGCGGTTGCTGCCGTCGCCATAGGCTTTCTGCATATCGTTATACATGGTTTCCAAATCGGAAAAACTATCGAAGCCCGGGACCTCGTCCAGCTTGCTCTCCGGCAGCACCAGCACCAGCAAAAAGGCCAGCAAAAAAGGCAGGTAAAACATCAGGTGGGCGGCGATGACCAGCTTTTTCTCGGCGCGCACCGCCTGCGGAAAACCGCTGCGGACAAATTCGACAAAGCGCGGCAGCAGGCTTTGGCGCTGGCCGCGGTAAAGCAGCTGGTGGCCGCGCTCGCACAGCGCCTGCAGATAGGAAGTCAGGCTGCCCGAATAATGGCGGTCGTTTGCCAGCGCCAGATGGTGGCAGACGGTGCGGTAGTGCTGCACAAAGCACTCGGTGCGCGCCGGCGGCAGGCGCTTGTCCTGCTCCAGCAGCTGCAAATCCTGCTCGAATTTCTGCCAGAAAGCGTTGTTTTGCTCTTCAAAAAACAGCTGTCTCATGCCGCAACGCCCTCCTGCTTACGCTCTTCGCCGGCATAGTATTTCGCCAACCCCAGTATCAGCTGCTGCGGGTCGCCGCCGATTTGGCCGCCGAAAATCGACACCGCCATCATCTCCGCCAACTCCTGCGCCCGCACCGGCGCCAGCGACGAGCGGCGCTCGGCAAAGCTGAGCACCGCCTGCTGCTCCTCGCGCGTCAGCACCACCGGCGGCGCCACCGCTTCGACGCCGCGCAGCGACAAACGCGCGGCGGCAGCGCGGTTTTTCTCGGCATAAACCACCACCGTGGACGCCAGCATATCACCCAGGCGGCGGCCGTAGGGGTCGCACAGCGCCACCACCATGCCGACGCCGTGCAAAAACGGCAGGCCGTCTGCCAGCCGCACCAGATTGCGCATCATCGCCGCGCTCCAGCCCACCCGCGTGCCGTCGTCGTTTACCACACGCAGGCCGAAAACGCGCTTGCCGGGCGTCTGCCCGCTCCACAGCACTTCAAACAGCACGTGGTACAGCCACAAAACAAAAAACAGATTCAGAAAAAACAGCATCATAAACACATCGGAATTCACGCCGAGCAGGCCGATAAGAAGGCTCAGCAGCCAGCTTGAAAGCCAAAGCCAAATAAAGCGGATAAGCAAGTCCAAAAGATAGGCGCGCGAGCGCGAGAATATTGAAGCGGGGCGCAGATAGATATCGACAGCCTCGGGCGTTTCCACCTTCAGCAGGGTGTCGATCCGGTTGCGGGAAGAAAATTCGGACATAAATCGGGGAAATCGGAAACGGAAAACCGGCAGCCTGAAACGGTGCCGCGAAAAAGCGGGCAGTTTGCCTGAAACCCTGCCTGCCGACAAGAAGCGGTATCAAAAAACGGCGCACGGATACGGCAGCGGTAGCCGTGTGTTGCAATCGTGCGCCACCGCGCCGCACGGGGCAAAGCAGCCTGAAAACCGGGCGGCGGCAAAACGCAGCAAAGCGGCAGGCATCGCGCCGCTGTTTTCAGGCTGCCTTCGGCGCGGCAGGCAGCCTGAAAAGCAGACGCTGCCGTTCGATGTTAGAATGCGGCTCTTTTTTGTTTCCGCACCACCCGCACATGTCTAAGCGCCCCTTTTGTTTTCTGCTCTGCCTCAGCCTGTGGCTGAGCCTGCCCGCCCTTGCCGACGACAGCTTTCAGGCTGCCTCGGCGCCGGCGGCCGCGCAAACGCAGCCCGAACAGAGCATTCAACAAACGGAACAAAAGCAGCCTGAAAACGCCGAAAGCGCCGCCGCAGAAAGCAAAGACAAAAAAACCGGCGTGTTAAGCCGCATCCGAGAGCGCTGGCTCAAACCGGCCGACAGCGACGACGATATCGACGACACGCCCAAATACACGCCGCGCCACCCCGTGCGCATCGAAGTGGCCGACAAAGACATCAAAAAAATGCTCGAACAGCACCTGCCGCTGATCCACTACCAGCGCACCGAAGATTTGGACAGCGAACAAGTCGGCTATCTTTTGGAAGACGCGCCCAACGACGCGCTCAACATGCTCAAAACCGAAGGCTATTTCAACGCCAAAATCAACATTGTTCCCGAAGGCAAGGGCTATCTTTTGAAAATCGACCTGGGCAAGCGCACCCGCATCGACAAAGTGGGGGTGGCACTGTTGGGCGACATCCTGCAGGAAGACGATTTGGGCAGCTACTACAAAGACGCCTTCTCCGGCTGGCGGCTGCCGGTGAGCGCGCCTTTCCGCCAGGAAGACTGGTCGAGCAGCAAAACTTCGGTGCTCGGCGCGGTGGCGCGGCGCAAATACCCGCTGGCGGAATTTTCCACCACCCGCGCCACCATCAATCCCGCCACCAACAGCGCCGATCTGAAAGTAACCATCGACAGCAAGCAGCCGGTTTATTTCGGCGACTTTGAAATCAGCGGCACCGAGCGTTATCCCGAAAGCGTAGTGCGCGATCTGGCCAAATTCCGCCCGGGCGATCCCTACAGCCTCGACAGCCTGCTTGACTACCAGCAGTCGCTCGAGGGCGACGGCCACTACGCCGGCGCTTCGGTGCAGGCCGACTTCGAGCGCATGGAAAACGACCGCGTGCCGGTGAAAGTGGCGGTATCCGAAGTCAAGCGCCAGAAATTCGAAGCCGGTCTTGGTTTTGATTCCGCCTACGGCTTGGGCGGCAGCCTCGGCTATTCGCACTACAACCTGTTCAAGCGCGGCTACGTCGGCTCGCTGTCCACTTCCATCGACCGTTACCAGACCAATACCTCCGTCGGCATCAGCCAGCCGCGCAACAACCACGGCTACTACTACACCACCAGCCTGGGCTATTCGCGCAGCACCACGCAGAAGCTGGAAAAACGCGCGGTTAGCGGCGGCCTGTGGCGCGTGCGCGACCGCGACGGCATCGATGCGCGGCTGGGCATCGAGTTCGTTTTTGAAAACAGCGAAGTGCCCGACAGCAAAACCCGCATCGGCCGCAGCCACGCTACCATGCTCACTGCATCTTGGAAGCGGCAGAACATCGAAACCCTGCTGCGCCCGGCCAACGGCTACTATCTCGACGGCAAAGTCGGCGTAACTCTCGGCAAGCTGCTCTCTTCGGCGCCGCTGGCGCGGGTCAAAGCCAATGCCGGCTACTACTTCACGCCGGAAAACAAGAAAATCGGCACGCTGGTGCTGCGCGGCGAACTGGGCTATGTGTACAGTACCCAAAAACAAACCGAAGGCGAAGTGCCCTCCACCCTGATGTTCCGCACCGGCGGCGCCTCGTCGGTGCGCGGCTACGAGCTCGACAGCATCGGCCGCCGCTTAAGCGACAGCTCCGCCATCCTGCCCGACCGCGCAATGGCGGTGGCCAGCGCCGAATATCAGTTTCCGATTAAAGAAAGTTTCGCCCTCGCGCTGTTTCACGATGTTGGCGGCGTTGCCCGCAACTTCAAAGACATGACCATGCGCCACGGCACCGGCATCGGCCTGCGCTGGTTCAGCCCGGTTGCCCCTTTTTCTTTCGACGTCGCCTACGGCCACCACGACAAACGGCTGCGCTGGCACATCAGCCTCGGCACCCGCTTCTGATTCCCGGCAGCCTGAAAAACAAACGGCACGGTTTTTACCGTGCCGTTTGGCGTTTTTGCCGTTTTCAGGCTGCCTGTTCGGGCAAAAGCAAAGGCAGCCTGAAAGCCTTATCCCGTTTTTGCTGCCGGCGTTTTCAGGCTGCCTGAAAACCGGCGGTGCCGCGCAGCGCGTCCTGCCAGCAGTCGGGCGTTTGGAACTGCATTTCGCCGTTGTCCATGCGCTGGGCGACTTGGGTGGTGGTGGCACGGGTGAGCTTGGCGCCGCTGTGGGCGTCGCAGATGGTGTAGTCGATTTTCAGGCAGCTTTCAAACTCGGTAAGCGCCATTTCAACGCGGATTTTCTGGCCGAAACGGGCGGGGCGCACGTATTTGAGATCGAGCTTGACCACCGGCCACATATAGCCGCGCTCGAGCATCACCGCGTAGTTGTAGCCGATAAAGTCGAGCAGGTCGCAGCGGGCGACTTCGAGATATTTGACGTAGTGCCCGTGCCAGACGATGTTCATCACATCAACGTCGAAAAACGGGACTTCCATCTCGGTGCTGTGGCGCAGATAAACGTGTTTAGCCATGCGGGGTATTCCAAAAATCGTAGAAATTAAACCATTGCAGCGGCGCGCGGCGGGCGTATTGCTCGAGCAGGCGGGCATAGCGCTGGGCGGCTTCGGCAATCTGCTGCTCGCGGTTGGCGCGTGTCCAGGCGGGAATGTCGGCAAAGTGCTTGAGACAGAGATGGTAGCGCCGGCCGCGGCCGCGCAGCACGAAAATGGTGTTGGTGCGGGCTTTGAGCAGGCCGGCCAGCAGCCACGGCCCCTGCGGCAGCTCGGCGCGGCGGCCGAGAAAATCGACGGCCACAGTTTTGTTGCCGCGCACCGGCGTGCGGTCGGCGGCGATGGCAATCCATTCGCCGGCATCGAGTTTCTGCGACAGCGACAGCATCTGCGCGGCATCGAGCTTGTCCACCTGAATCAGCTGGATGTAGCTGGCGCCGGCGGCTTTGAGCGCCTGGCTGAACTCGGCGGAATGCGCGTCATACACCAGCACGTTCATTTTGAAGCCGGGATGGCGCGACACCAGCGCGCGGCAGATTTCCATATTGCCCAGATGCGAGCAGATCAGAATCTGGCCGCGCCCTTCGTGCCAGCGCACGGTGGAGAACAGGCCGTCGGGGTCTTCCAACACCAGATTGTCGGCGGTGATTTTGCGCTGCCACACCGCAAAGCGGTCGGCCACCGCCTGACCGAAGGCGGCAAACTGGCGGTACACGGCAAAGCGTGCGGGCAGCGGCGCATCGGGAAAATGATTTTTCAGGCTGCTTTGGTACTGGCGCACGGCACGGCGCTGGCTGCGCGAAGTCAGATAAAAATACGCCGCCACCAATGCCGCCACCACACGGGCGATCCACAGCGGCAGATAGCGCACCAGCCACACGCTGATTTTCAGAAACAGCGGGCTGCCGCGCTCGCGCTGCGCCGACCAGTGGCGCTGCCGTTTTTTGCGTCCGCCGCCCAAGCGCCAGGCCAGCATGCCGAAAAACAGCCGCGTGTGCATTTTGCTGATCAGCCAGTTGTCGGCACGCAGCCTGAAATGGGAAATGCCTTCTTCGCGGTAGGCGATGCGGGTGTCGAGCCACACAAAGGGCAGGCCGCGCCAGTACAGGCGGATCAGGATTTCATTGTCAAAATCCATACGATCACCCACCTTTTCGTGATGCACCACGTCCAAAAACGGGGCAACCGGATAGATGCGGAAGCCGCACATGCCGTCTTTGATGTCGCGCGAGCAGGTGTTTACCGCGTTCCAAAAATCGGTGATTTTGCGGCCGTAAAGCCGCGCTTTGGGCACGCTGCCATCGTACACCGGCCGGCCGCAAACCACCGCCTGCGGCTGCGCGCGCGCGGTTTCGACAAAGCGCGGAATGTCGGCAAAATCGTGCTGGGCGTCGGCGTCGATTTGCAGCACATGGCTGTAGCCCTGTTCGGCGGCCAGTTTCACCCCCCATTTCACCGCGCTGCCCTTGCCGCCGTTAACCGGCCGGAAAGCAGCCTGAACGCCCTCTCCACACACCGCTTCCACCGCCGCGCGGTATTCTTCGCCCGAGCCGTCGTCCACCACCAGCACCGGCAGGCCGGCAGCACGCAGGGCGGCGACCACCTGCGGCAGGGTGGTCGGATGGCGGTAGTGGGGAATCAGGGCAATGATGTTCATGGGCAGCAGACAAAAAAGGCAGCCTGAAACGGCAAAACAGGCGGCGGCCAGGCAACAACGCGGCGTTTAGACGGCAAGAACACCGCTGCCGGCAAAACAAAACGGCAAGCGGTGCGGATTTAGGGCGCGATTTTACCGCCAAACGGCCGCGGCGTCATGCCCGCGCGGGCGGTGCTTTCAGGCAGCCTGAAAACGGTTTTGCCCGTTTTCCAAGGGCTCCCGACGGCGGCGCAAAGGTTTTCAGGCTGCTTTGCGCCCTTTAAAGCCGTTTGCCGCCGAGCATTATCACCACCATGCCGCACAGGCACAGCGCCATGCCCAGCCAGTCGCTGCGGCGCGGGGCGATGCCGTCGGCCAGCCACAACCACAGCAACGCCACGCACACATACACGCCGCCATAAGCGGCATACACGCGGCCGCTGGCAGTCGGATGCAGTGTAAGCAGCCAGGCAAAAAGCGCCAGCGAAGCGGCGGCAGGCAGCAGCAGCCAGGCGCTTTTTCCCTGCCGCAGCCACAGATAGGGCAGCCAGCAGCCGATGATTTCGGCCAGCGCGGTCAGCACGAATAAAGCCAGCGTTTTCAGCATAAATCCTCCCTATCCAAGGAAAAAAAGCAGCCTGAAAACCTGCTGCGCCGCCGGACGGGGCGGCAAAACGGGTTTTCAGGCTGCCTGCATTCTTCGGATGCTGTAAGCGTTTAGCGGGCAAGGTCGCCTTTGAATACCACGCGGGCGTGGAAGGTGCCGACTTCGCAGTCGTACTGGCCGCCGTGCATCGGTTTGCGGTCGTAAATGCTGTGGAAGTTGCTCACGCGGGTGGCGCCGCGTTTGGCGGCGGTTTCCTGGAATTTGTGGGCGGCGTTGATAAAGGCGCGCTGGCAGGCGACTTCATCGGAACGGCCGGTGGCGTTGGCGGCCTGGCGGGTGGTCAGACCGGATTCGATCACGCGGCCGCCGCCGGCAAAGCTCACCGGAATGTCGGGTTTAAGCAGTTGTTTTGCTTCTTCGGAAGCCATCACCGCGCGGCCGTCGCAACGGTACACCACTTTGCGGCCTTTGCGGCCGGGATCGTCGTCTTTGAGCAGGCGGCAGTATCTGCCGGAAGTTTGTTTGGATGCTTTGTCGCTCTGGCTGCTGTGGCTGTCGCTACGGGCACCGTCTTCGGGGCTTTGGCTGTTTTTACAGCCGCTCACGGCGAAAGCGGCTACAATCAGCGCGGGCAGGACAAAATGGCTTTTCTTCATTACGGTCTCCTAAAAGTGAAACGATTAGACAAACGGCTACAAAACTTAACGCAGTTTACTTGAAATGAACGCTTTGCAGCAATCGCAAAATACCCTGCATCTCTATCTGGCCGGCCCCGACTGCGCCGCCGGTTACCGGCCGCAGGATTTGTCCGCTGCCGACCGCGCCCTGCTTGCCGCCCATCCCACGCGCGGCGGCAGCACCGATTGGCAGGTGAGCCGTTTTCTCAAACAGCAGGCCGGCGCCGTTTCCTCGCTCAGCCACAGCCGCGGCCATGCGGCGCTTGCGCTTGCCCACGGTTTTGCCGTCGGCATTGATTTGGAAGCGCTGCGCCCGCGCCGTTTCGCCCATTGGCGCGAGTGGATACTCCATGCCGACGAATGCCGCTGGCTGGAAGAAAACGGCGCCGATGCCGCCGGCCATTACCTGCTGTGGACGCTGAAAGAAACGCTGCTCAAAGCCGCCGGTTTGGTTTTGGCGGATATGGCCGCAGTCGGCCTGCGCCGCTCGGATAACGGCGTTTGGCAGCTGCATGCAAACGATGAAAACTGGGCGGGAAAAGTGTTTGCGATTGGCAACAGTCCTTTGCTTTCAGGCTGCCAATCAGCCGCCGGCGAGCAGGCTTTCCTACTTGCCGCCGTGTGGCCGGGCAGCCTGAAAGTGCAGATACACTGGCAGGGATTCGGCCGCTGGCGGCAGCCGGCATACCGGCAGCTGGCGGCATTCGGCGGCACAGGCTGATTCCAATCAAGCCGCCGCCGTTTTCAGGCTGCTTTGCGCCGCTTTGGCAGCGATGCCGTCCCAAAATACTTTTCAGGCTGCCGAGTGCGTTTCAGGCAGCCTGAAAAACCGTTCAAACGCCTTTTGGGCATAGGGTTTCAGGCTGCCTTTTGCTATAATCCGCGCCATCTTGCGCCCGCGGCAAAGCGGGCAGTCCGGCGGCGGCATCTGATGCGCCGCCCGCTTAACACAGGCAGCCTGAAAACGCATGAACGCTTCCCTTTCTTTCTCTTTCAACCTGCTCGGCTGGCATGCCGCGTCCACCCGTCTGCACAGCAGCGAAGAATGGGCGGCGTGGGCAGGCGGACGGCTGCGGGCGGAAGATTTGCCCGACACGCCGCCGCCGGTGGCTTTCCTGCCCGCCATGCAGCGGCGGAGACTGGGCGTTTCGGCGCGGCTGCTGTTTCAGGCTGCCCATCCGCTTGTTGCCGAAAACGAGCGCTGCCCGCTGGTACTGGCGTCGCACGACGGCGAAATCAACCGCAGCTTTGCGCTGTGGGTGGGGCTGCTGCGCGAAAATGAAGTGTCGCCCACATCGTTCGGGCTGTCGGTACACAACGCGCTGGCCGGCCAATGGTCGATGCTGCGCGGCGATATGAGCGAATACACCGCGCTGTCGGTGCGCGGCGACGGTTTGGAAGCGGCGCTGGCCGAAGCGGCGGGCTTTCTTGCCGACGGTACCGACAAGGTGCTGGTGGCGGTGGTGGACGAGCCTTTGCAAGCGCAATATCCGGCCGCCCCTGCCGAACGCGCACCTTTCCCTTATGCGCTCTCGATGCTGCTGGGCCGCGGCGACGGCTGGCGTTTGAGCGCAATGCCTGCCGCAGCCGGACAACAGGCGCAAAACGGCTATTGGGGCGCGCTGTCGTGGCTGCAACACGAGCTTTCAGGCTGCCTTGAATGGCAGCACCTTTATGCGGACAAGGTTTGGCAATGGCAGAAAAAACGTCCTTAAGCAGCCGCGCCAATCGCGCATGGCGGCTGGTTGCCACCGGGCTGGGTTTTGTGTTTTTCGGCGTATTCGGCGTGCTGCTGCAGCTGTTTCTGATTCCGTTTTTACTCAATCCGTCGCCCGATTTGGCCAGCCGCAAACGGGCGCGGCGCACGGTAACCAAAACCTGGCTGTGGTTCAGCCATTATCTGACTGCGGCGGGCATTTTGAGCGTGCGTTTTGAAGGATTCGAGCGGCTCGGCCGGCCGGGGCAGCTGATTTTGGCCAACCATCCGTCGCTATTGGATGTGGTGCTGCTGCTCAGCCGCGTACCGGAAGCCAACTGTATTGTGAAAGCCGATTTGCTGAAAAACCCGGCCATGATCGGCCAAATCCGCTCCTGCGGCTATCTGCCCAACCATGAAGATATGGATTTTGTCGAAGCGGTGGATAAGATTTTGCAGGAAGAATGCCTGCTGGTTTTCCCCGAAGGCACCCGCACCGGCTGGGACGGAGTGGTGAAGTTTCACCGCGGCGCGGTTTCGATGGGCTTGCGTAGCGCAAAAACCATCACGCCGGTGGTCATCAGAATGCAACCGCCCAATTTCAAAAAAGGCCAGCCGTGGTACAAAATCCCGCTGCAAAAACCGGTTTACGTTTTCCGCGTGGGCGACGATATCGACCCGCAAGACTGGCTCGCCAAGCATCCGTTGCCGATTGCCGCGCGCCGTTTGAACGATTATTTGCAACACTACTTTAACGAAAGAAGCAAAAATGACTGACTTGAAACAAGAAATCAAACAACTGATTATCGACAGCCTGGGGCTGGAAGACATCAGCGCCGCCGATATTGACGATCAGGCGCCGCTGTTTGGCGACGAAGGCCTGGGTTTGGACTCGGTGGACGCGCTGGAACTGGGATTAGCCGTGCAAAAACATTTCGGCTTCCAGCTCGACGGCGAAAACCAGGAACTGCGCGACAGCTTCGCCAATGTTTCCACCCTTGCCGCCTTTATCGAAAAACAACGTGCCAGCTGAGGATCTGCCATGACCGAAACCGAAATCCGCGCTTTTTTGTTCGATATTCTGGAAAACATGTTTGAAATCGACACCAGCAATGTCACCGGCAGCACCAATCTGTATGAAGATTTGGAAATCGACAGCATCGATGCCATCGACCTGCTCGACCAAATCAAGCGCCAAACCGGCTACAAACTGCAGGCCGACGATTTTCGCAACGTGCGCACTGTGGACGATGTGGTGCAGGCGGTACTGAAACTTTACCAGTCCGATAACGCCACCCAGTGAGTACTACCGCCAAAATCCTGCTCACGCTGCTGAGCCTGATCTACCCGCTGCTGTGGTATTACGGTCGCAGCCAGGGTTGGTTTTACGCTTTGGCCGGACTGATGATGGCGCTGTGGCTCGGCCGCGCTTATCTTCAGTCCGACCGCATCCAAAAACGCATTTCGCTATTGGTTGCGGCATTTTTTGCCCTTACCCTGTTGTTCAGGCTGCCGGACAGTATGTATTGGTATCCGGTATGGGTGAGCGGCTTAATGTTGTTTGTCTTTACACTAAGCCTTACCCAAAAACAGAGTGCGATCGAAAAAATCGCCCGCTTACAGCATCCCGACCTTCCTCCGGAAGGAGTCGTTTATACACGCCGAATCACTCAGATATGGTGTGCTTTTTTTCTGCTAAACGGCAGTCTGGCCGCATTGCTGGTATTTGTTGAAGCCTACCATCTATGGGCGCTTTATACCGGCATTATTTCCTATGTTCTAATGGGATTTTTGCTTGGCGGAGAATATCTTTATCGTAAATTTGTATTGAAGCTGTAAAAAATTGCCTGACGTCAAAGTCTAAAGGTAGCCTGAAAAGTTTTTCATACTGTCTTTAAGACGGGGTTGTTAGATTTTCATGCTGTTTTTAGTGAATCCACACGTCCTTCCTCCCCCGCAAACGGAAACCCCCTGCCTATGATTTATTAGGCAGGGGGTATGAATAAGGGTTTGGCGGTGACCTACTTTCACA
>NZ_JAKOOW010000033.1:0-89492 GCF_022288825.1 Kingella pumchi
CGCACCTTCCGAGCAGCTTAAAGTGCTGCGCCGGTGGTGTGAAATTTAGGGCTTATCTAGTACAGCCCCAAAAATTTTGCAGATATGGGGACTGTTTTTGTTAAAGCCTTCGGCTTTCAGGCTGCCCTAATGGTTCGCACAAAGGCAGCCTGAAACGCGGTTTACAGCGCCTTGGGCAACACAATGGCAGATAAAATCGCCGCCGACAATCCACCCACGCAGGCAGTCCACACAGCAGCTATGCCGTCATGCGCCCAAACCAGCCCCATCGCTGCGCTTGCCAACGCGCCCACCGCTACTGCCAAAGCCACGTTGCTCCCCGAATACTCCGCGCGCAAAAACGCCAGCAGCACGCCGCACAACGCAGCAGGCAGCGTGCCCATTGCCACGCCCAAAGCCATGCCCAGCAGCCACAACTCCCCAACCCCTGCGCCAAAAGCCTGCCCGATTGCCAGCAGCACCAGCAATCCGCCCAAGCCGCCGCCCAACAGCGTAAACACGGCAATCACCCGCGCATTCGGGTATTCAGGCTGCCTTTTGGCAAGATAGGCATACGCCGACACGGCAAGCGCAAGGGCGGCTAAGGGAAAAATCATCAAAGTGCTCATGGTTTGCCTTTCAGGCTGCCTGAAATCGCGGTACTGCGCCTAACGCAGCAGCTTCTGTATTCCCGCGCCCAGTTTCAGGATTTTGGCCATCGCGCCCACCGACAGGCGCAGCATTTCGTTGGTCCAGGCGGTGAGCGTGCCGATAAAGTCGCGGGTTTGGCTGATGCGGCGGCGCACGTCTTCGTTTTCCTGGGCAAACTCGGGGCTTTCCATCAGCGTTTGCAGAAACTGCAAAGTCGGCTCGATTTCGCGGCGCTGGCGCTCGGCAACAATGGTGCGAAACAGCGTCCATACATCGTCGGAAGTGGCAAAGTGGTCGCGCCGATCGCCCATAATGTGTACTGTCTGCACCAACTGCCAGCTTTGCAGCTCTTTGATGCTGGTGCTGACATTCGAGCGCGCCACGCCGAGGGTTTCGACGATTTCTTCGGCATTCATCGGCCGCCCGATAATGTAGAGCAGCGCGTGAATCTGCGCCACGGTGCGGTTCACGCCCCATTTGGCACCCATCTCGCCCCAGTGCAGGACGAATTTTTCAGTAGTCGGATTCAGTTTCATGGCGCGCAGTTTAGGGATTGCGGTTATTTCTGTCAATACAGAAATAAAAGTTTTTGCGTGGGGGATATTAAGGCAGCCTGAAAAGTCAGGCCGGTGTGATGGTGCGCGGTGCGCACCCTACAGCTGTTTTCAGGCTACCGCGCGTGGTGCGGGCAGCCTGAAAGTTTGTTGATTCGATTGTTTGGACGGATGCAGCCTGAAAACGTTTTTCGCTTTGGGTGGGGCAGGGGGCGGTGTGGGCAAACGCTTTTTCAGGCTGCCTACATCGCGCCGTAGTTGGGGCCGCTGCCGCCTTCGGGGCAGGTCCATTCGATGTTTTGGCTGGGGTCTTTGATGTCGCAGGTTTTGCACTGCACGCAGTTGGCGGCGTTGATGCGCAACTCGGGGCGACCGTTTTCTTCGACGATTTCGTAAACGCCGGCGGGGCAGTAGCGGGTTTCCGGGCTGGCGTATTCGCGGTAGTTGAGGCTGATGGCAAGCGCGGGGTCGCGCAGTTTCAGGTGTACGGGTTGGTTTTCTTCGTGCGACAGATTGGCGAGAAACACGCTGCTTAAGCGATCGAAACTGATTTCGTTGTCGGGCTTGGGGTAGTTGATGGGGCGGCAGGCGGCGGCTTTTTTCAGGCTGCCGTGGTCGGTGCCGTGGTGTTTGATCGTCCACGGTGTGCGGCCTTTGAAAATATATTGTTCGAGCGCGGTGTAGGCAAAGGCCGGCCACATGCCCCATTTGAAGGAAGGGCGGATATTGCGGGCGGCGTGGAGTTCGCGGTAGAGCCAGCTTTGCTCGAAAAGCTGCTGGTAGGATGCGGCTTCGGGATTGCTTTCAGGCTGCCCTTCGCTGCAGTCTGCCAAAAGCGGCAGCAGCGCTTCGGCGGCGAGCATGCCGGATTTGATGGCGGTGTGGGTGCCTTTGATGCGCGGTACGTTGAGAAAGCCGGCGCCGTCGCCAATCAGGGCGCCGCCGGGGAAGCTGAGTTTGGGCAGGCACTGCAGGCCGCCTTCGACCAGCGCGCGCGCGCCGTAGGCGATGCGGCGGCCGCCGGCGAGCATTGGGCGGATGGCGGGGTGATTTTTGAAACGCTGGAATTCTTCAAAGGGCGAGAGATAGGGGTTTTGATAGTCCAGCCCGACCACAAAGCCGATGGCGATTTGGTTGTCGTCCATATGGTAGATAAAGGAGCCGCCGTAGGTTTTGGTATCGAGCGGCCAGCCGGTGGTGTGCACCGCCAGCCCGCTTTGCGACTGGCCGGGCGGCACTTCCCAGATTTCTTTGATGCCGATGCCGTAGGTTTGCGGCTGGCTGCCGGCATCCAGATTGAAGCGGCGGATCAGGGTTTTGGTCAGCGAGCCGCGTGCGCCTTCGGCAAACAGGGTTTGCTGCGCGTGCAACTCCATCCCCGGCTGGTAGTTGTCGCCGCGCGTGCCGTCTTTTTCCACGCCCATATCGCCGGTGGCGACGCCTTTAACCGAGCCGTCGGGGTGGTAGAGCACTTGGGCGACGGCAAAACCGGCATAGATTTCGACGCCGAGGTTTTCCGCCTGCTCCGCCAGCCAGCGGGTGAGCAGGCCGAGGCTGATGATGTAGTTGCCGTGGTTTTGGAAGCTGGGCGCAGTAGGCAGCCTGAAAGCACGTTTTTTGGTGAGAAACAGCACTTTGTCTTCGCGCACCGCGCAGGTGAGCGGCGCGCCGGTTTCGCGCCAGTTGGGTAGCAGCTCGGTGAGCGAAACCGGATCGAGCACCGCGCCCGAGAGCACGTGGGCGCCGACTTCGCTGCCTTTTTCCAGCACGCAGACGCTGATGTCGCGTTCTTCTTTTTCGGCAAGCTGCTTGATGCGGATGGCTGCCGCCAGCCCGGCCGGGCCGGCGCCGACGATCACGACGTCGTACTGCATGCTGTCGCGTTCGGTTTCGGGGTTCATGGATGTTGTCCTTATGGTTTGTGTTTGTGTTTGGCGCCGCCGCTTTTTCAGGCAGCCTGAAAGCCTGTGGCGGCGCTTTGTGTTAGAGTGGCGGCCGTTTTTGTTTGATTGGAGGAAGACGCCGTGTTGCCTTACGCCCGATTTCTGCTGCCCGCCGCCTGCGCCCTGCTCTTGGCTTCCTGCGGCGGCGCGCCCAAAAAAGCCGGCCGTCCCAAAATTCAGTCCAAGTCGTCTGCCGGCCGCAGCGTCAATGCGGCTGCCGGCGATGATGCGCTGATTGCGGCGGCCGAGCGCCAAAGCAGCGGCAAGGCGCGCGCGGTGTTGGAGCAGGCGCGCAAAATGACTTTGTTCGAGCGCGTTATCGTTAAGGGCGGCTGCTGGGACTATCTGGATTTGGTGTTTACCCGCGCCGGCGTGCCGCGCAACAGCCGCCAAACTGTGCACAAAGGCAGCCTGAAAGGCGGCCCCTATGCCGACAGCAGCCAAATCCGCCCGGGCGACTGGCTGTATTATGTGAACCACGATTACCGCGGCAACGAACACAGCGGCCTGTTTGTCGGCTGGGTGGACGAAGCGCGGCGGCAGGGTTTGGTGCTGAGCTACGCCGGCGAAAACCGCCGCGAGCCGGCGCGCTACAAGGTTTACGATTTGAGCAGCGTCTATACCATTATCCGCGCGCCCTAAATGCTGTTTGCGAAAAGGCAGCCTGAAAAGATTTTCAGGCTGCTTTGTTATGGCCGCGGCGGCTTTTTCAGGCTGCTTTTTGTCGGAGAAGCAGCCTGAAAAGGTTTCAGGCTGCGCTAAAACGGCGCTGGGCAAACGGACAGCTGGCGCGCACGCTCCAGCCTTCCTGCGCCGCCAGTTTTTCCATCGCGTCCAACAGCTGGTTGCCGGCGCCCTGGCCGCGCAGGCTGTCGTCCACATGGGTGTGGAACACTTCGATGGTGTGGGCGTTCAGGCGCCGCCACTTGGCTTCCGCCAGCAGTTTTCCTGCTTCGTCGCGGTGGACCAGAGCCTGGGCTTCGCGGACAAACTGCAAAGGATTCATCGCTTTCTCCCGTCGCCAAAAAAAGCGTATTGTAAAAAAATGTTGCCGCTTAGGCAAAGTGCTTTTCAGGCTGCCGGTATGGGGCAGCCTGAAAGTTTAGTCCGCCGCCAGATGGCAGCCGGGGATTTTGAGCGCGCGCCGGCGGTATTCGACGGACAGGGCGGCTTCGTTTTTTGCCGCTGCACCGCGCCCCTGCCGCAGCGCGGCTTTTTCTTTCTGATAGGCGGCGCTGTTTTCCTGACAGCGGCGCAGATTTTCCGCCTGCACCGCCTTTTGCTTGGCGATTTCCTGCTGCGCGGCCTGCTGCAGCGCGGCGGCTTCGGCATCGTCGATGCGGCGGTAGGCGGCTTTGCCCATCTTCAGCGTGGCGCCGTCGTCCGAAAGCTCCAGCGCTTCGCCGCCGGCCAGCGCGAGCACGCCTTTGTCCTGCGGCTCAAGCGCCTGGCTGCTGCCGCTGCCGCCGAGCACGTCGTCTTTGAGCAGATAGCTGCCGTCGTCGGTTTTTTGGATTTGAATCAGGTATTGGAAGGAAACGTTTTCCATCTTCCAATAGCCTTCGTAGCGCTCGTGGCCTTTGCTGCAGGCGGCCAGCAGCAAAACGGTAAACAGGGCGAACAGTTTTTTCACGGCGAAACTCCTTAAAGTGGAATGAAAAAAGGTTTTCAGGCTGCCTTACAGCGAGCAGCCGCGGATTTGTCGGGTTTTGGCGCGGTATTCGGCTTCCAGGCGCTGGTGCTGCTCGACCACTTCGCTCCACACTTCTTTGGGCGTGGTGACGTCGGGCTTGCCCAGCGCCAGCTTGCGGTTGGCGTATTCGGCCAGCAGGCTTTGGCAGCGCTGGCGGTTGTTTTCCTGCTCGGCGGCGGCGGACTGCGCCTGCGCGCGCAGCGGCTCGATTTCGCTGTCGGGGAGACGGCGGTAGGGCGCATCGGCCAGTTGCAGGGTTTGGCCGTCGTCCGAGAGCGTCAGCCGGCTGCCGCCGGTGTTGCTCAGGCTGCCGTCGGCCAGCGCGAGCAGGGTTTCGTCGGCGGGATGGGCGCCCAAAACATCGCGCCGCAGCCGGTAGCTGCCGTCGGCGCTTTTGCCGATTTCGAGTACGCGGTAGGGATCGGCGCCCCGGGCGGCGGGCTGCCAGTGGCCGACGTAGCGCTCGTGCGGATTGCCGCAGGCGGCCAAGAGCAGGGCGGCGCACAGGGCGGAGAGTTTGTTCATGCTCGGATTCCTGAAAAATAGTCAAAACGCTTGAAGCAGCCTGAAAGCGGTGTTTGGGCTGTTGGCGGCAGCCTGAAAAACGATGCCGCCGCTCAGCCGTACAGCGCCATCAGCCACAGCAGCGCGGTCATCACCAGCGCCAACAGCTGCGCCGCCGAACCCAGGTCTTTGGCACGCTTGGCCAGCGGGTGGCGTTCGCTGGAAATATAGTCGACGGCCGCTTCGATGGCGGAATTAAGGGCTTCGGTAATCAGCGACAAAAAAGACACGCCCAAAAGCAGCATGCGCACCGGCGTATCGAAATCGCAGAAAAACTGCACAACCAGCAGCGCGGCGTGCAGCCACACCAGCTGGCGGAAGGCGGCTTCGTACTGCCAGGCGGCAGCCAGGCCGTCGCGCGAATAGCCGAGGGCGGCAAAGATGCGTGCCAGGCCGCGTTTGCCGGGTTTGTTCGGGGTGAGGTTGGGCTGGGGATTCATGGTCGTTCCCTGATAAAAAGGGGTAAAAAGCAGCCTGAAAACGCTGCAACGGGCTTTCAGGCTGCCTGAAACCGGTTATTTTTGCCGTTTGAGCCATTGCCATTGGCCGGAAAGGGCGTCTTGGACGGCTTTTTTCTTGGCTTCGGGGTCGGTGATGCCGGCGGTAATCTGCTGGTAGTCGAGGCTGACGGTGGGTTTGTCGAGGGTGCCGCTGATGCGTACCGGCAGCGGCGGCGTGCCTTCGCCGTTGTGCAGCAGCACGCTTTCGCTGACGGTGCCTTCGGCAAGATTGGTTTCGCCGCTGCCGCTCATATCGACGGCGGGGTCGGTCAGGCGGGCTTTGACGGTATTGCGGCTGATGCCGTTTTCAATCGTGCTCTCCAGCTCGAAGCGGGAAAACGGGGTGTGGACGGTGGGGCCGCCGCCTTTTTTGTCGAGCAGGCCCTGCGCCAGCGCGCGCAGGTTGATGCCGAGCCATTGACCGTCGGCCACGTCGAATTTCAGGCTGCCGGAAAGGCTGGCGAGCAGCTCGCGGCGGCCGGAGCCTTTGGCCGACAGATCGAAAATAGCGCGGCCTTTGCCGCTGATGGCGCTGTAGCGCAGCAGATCCTGCAGCATCGGCAGCAGTTCGACGTTTTCGGCGTTTTGTTTCAGGCGGTATTCGGTGGGCACGGTGTTGCGCACGGTGAAGCTGCCGCTGGTGCGGCCGCTGTAGAGTTCGGCCGACAAAGGATCAAAGCGGGCTTCTTCGGCGTCGGCGTTGAGGGTGGCGGCGATGTTTTCGACGTTCAGCCCCGGCAGTTCGAGCATGCCCAGCGCCAGATCGACTTTGAGCTTGAGTTTGCGGTCGTGCCATTCGGGGTAGGGGCTGGCGGCGGTTTCGCTTTGCAGCAGGTCGAGATAGGGCGCGGCGTTGAGTTTGGCGAGATTGGCGCTGCCGCCGATGTTGTCGCCGCTGCGGGAAAATTCGATTTTGGCCGGCTGGCGGTCGAACAGCCCTTGGGCTTGGAACTGCCAGTTGCCGCTGGCGGGCAGTTTCAGGCTGCCTTCCCATTCGGAAACGAAGCGCTGGCGGCCGTCGGCGCCGTTTTGCTGGCTGATGAGTTTGAACTCGGGCACCGAGAGCGTGCCGTCGCGCCATTGGGCGCTGCCGTCGAGCTTGAGGCTGAGCGGATCTTGGCCGGGGGCTTCGGTGTTGAGGTTGAAGACGGTTTCGTCGCTGCTCCACACTTTGCCGCTGCCGCTGACTTTGGGGCTGGTAAGGGTGCCGTTGTAGCGGCGGCTGCCTTCGGCGGCGGTGAAAACGGCGTTGAGGTTGCCGATGGTGGCGCGGCCGTTTTGCCACGCGGCGGCATCGGCGCTGAGATTCAGGCTGCTGTCGTAGCGTTTGCTGTTGAGGGTGAGGGTGGTTTTGTCGGCCGCGGGCGTGCCGCCGGCAAAGCGCAGCGAACTTTTCAGGCTGCCTGAAAAGCCGTAGCTGTGTTCTTCGCCCGAAAAATCGGCGGCCAGATCGGGCAGCGAGAAGGTTTTGCCGTCCCAGCCGACGGTGCCGGCGGCGCTGATGTCCAGCCGCAGGTCTTGTTCTTCGAGCCGTGCGCTCAGGGTGTAGGGCTGGTTTTCGGCGTCGGCGCGGGTCATGGTGAAATCGACGGCGCCCAGCTGCCAGCGGCGGCCGTTTTCGCGCAGGGTAAGGGTGCCGTTGCGGATATTGACGCGGTTGAAACGCGGGCTGGGACGCGCGGCGGATTGGAACAAATCGGCGATGTCCCACACGCCTTCGTCGTTGATATTGATGTCGGCGCGGACGTTTTCGAGAGTGAGTTTTTCCACTTCCGGCTCGTCCCACAGGCTTTTCCACGCCATGCCGATGCGGATTTCTTCGACTTCAAAGGCAGTGCGGCCGCCGCCGGCTTCGCTCAGCTCGGCGTGGTAAAGGGTAACGGTGGGGCGGGGAAAGAGACGGCGGTCGATGCGCTCGGCAAAGCGCACGGTGCGGTTTTTGCCCTGCAACGCAGCCTGCGCTTCCAGCTGCAGAGTGTCGTGTTCGGACAGGCGGTAGAGCGAGGCATAGGCGCCGATATAGACGGCGGCGAGTATCAGCGCGCTGTAAGTAAGGATGCGGATCCATTTGCCGTGGGTGTGGATAAATGCGTACATGGATGCAATACGGTATCGGAACAAATCCATTCTAGCATTAAAGCCGCCGCTGCGGCGGACGGCGGTACCGCCTGCGGATACGCTGCCTGCCGTGTAGCGGGCGACCGCGCGGATGCGGCGGTTTCGGCCCGCGCGGTTTCAGGCTGCCTGTGCTAAGATTCGACCTTTTTTATCCCCGCCGCCGGCCGTTTTGCCGCGCCGGCGGGCAGTTGAGCAAACAGAAAGCACAGCATGAGTACCAAACGCGTCCTGACCGGCGTTACCACCACCGGCATTCCCCATCTGGGCAACTACGTCGGCGCCATCCGCCCCGCCATCCGCGCCGCAGCCGAAGGCGGCGCCGAATCTTTCCTGTTTCTGGCCGACTACCACGGCCTGATCAAATGCCACGAGCCCGAGCGCATCCACGAATCCACCCGCGCCGTGGCCGCCACCTGGCTTGCCTGCGGCCTTGATACCGAGCGCACCACCTTCTACCGTCAGTCCGATATCCCCGAAATCCTGGAATTAAACTGGATTCTGACCTGTATCACCGCCAAAGGCCTGATGAACCGCGCCCACGCCTACAAAGCCGCGGTGCAGGACAATCTCGACAACGGCCAGGAAGACGCCGACCACGGCATCGAAATGGGGCTTTACAGCTACCCCGTGCTGATGAGCGCCGACATCCTGATGTTCAACGCCGACACCGTGCCGGTCGGCCGCGACCAAATCCAGCACGTCGAAATGGCGCGCGACATCGCCGCCCGCTTCAACCACCGTTTCAAAGAGCTGTTTGTGCTGCCCGAAGCCCGCATCGACGAGCAGGTCGAACTCTTAGTGGGCTTGGACGGCCGCAAAATGAGCAAAAGTTACGGCAACACCATCCCGCTGTTCCAAACGCCCAAAGAGCGGCAGAAAATGGTCAACAAAATCGTTACCAACCTAAAAGCGCCGGGCGAGCCCAAAGGCACCGACGAAAGCCCGGTGTTCGACATCTACAAAGCCTTCGCCACCCCCGCCGAAACCGCCGCCTTCGCCCAAGCGCTCGCCGACGGCCTGGCCTGGGGCGAAGCGAAAAAAATGCTCGCCGCCAAAATCGGCGCGGAGCTCGACGGCTACACCGAAAGCTACCACGAGCTCACCGCCCACCCGCAGCGCATCGAAGACATCCTGCAGGCCGGCGCCCAGCGCGCCCGCAAACGCGCCCGCGAGCTGCTCGACCAAGTGCGCGACGCCGTCGGCATCCGCCCGCTGAAGGGCTGATTGGCTGATTAACCGTATTTTCAGGCTGCCTGGTGCTTTCAGGCAGCCTGAAAACCGAATCAAACTATTTTCAGGCTGCTTGGTACTTTTAGGCAGCCTGAAAACCAACAGCTGCCGCGCGGGCGGTGCCGGCATTTGAATCAGCCGGCGCCGCATGCCGGCAGGGTGGCGCGGAATTAGCAAAGCAGCCTGAAAACGCTAAAACGGCTTTTCAGGCTGCTTTTTCTTGCCGGCGGCGGGGTTGGGGCGGCTGTCAAAAGCGGCGGCTATCGGTTAAGATGCGCGGCTTTTGGCTGCTGTTTTTATGCTGTGCCGGCTTTTCAGGCTGCCTGAAAGGTGCGGCCGGTCGTTTTTCCGATTGTTTGAACCATGCTTTTGAACCTGAACCGTTTTTCCCCGTCTTCTTTTCGTTCTGAATCCGGCAAGCTGGTGTCGCTGGCGCTGCCGATGCTGCTGGCGCAGATAGCGTCGGTGGGCGTGGGCGTGGTCGATACCGTGATGGCGGGGCGGGCGGGCAAGGACGATTTGGCGGCGGTGGCGCTGGGCAGTGCGGTGTTTGCCACGGTGTTCATCACTTTTTTGGGGATTATGACCGCGCTCAATCCGATGATCGCCCAGCAGCACGGCGCGGGCGAGCAGGGCGAAATCGGCGAAACCGGCCGCCAGGGCATGTGGTTCGGCCTGGGTCTGGGCGCGGCGGGTATGCTGCTGATGATGGCTTTGATCAAGCCGCTGCAGGGCTATCTGGCGGGCAAGGGCTACGGCGCTTATGTGCTGGATACGCTGGGCGATTATCTGTTTTATGTGGCGCTGGCGATGCCGGCGGCGATGGTTTACCGTGCGCTTTATGCCTATGCTTCCAGCCTTGACCGCCCCAAGCCGCTGATGTGGACGAGCTGGGCGGCGCTGCTGCTGAACGTGCCGCTCAATTATGTGTTTGTGTACGGCAAACTCGGCCTGCCGGCGATGGGCGGCGCCGGCTGCGGGCTGGCGACGGCGCTGGTGTTTTGGTTTAGCGCGGCGGCTTTGGGCGGCCATATCGTGCGCAATCCGTATTTTGCCGCTTTCGGTCTGACGGCGCGTTTCAGCCTGCCGCACAAGGCGGCGCAGCGGCGGATTTGGCAGCTGGGCTGGCCGATCGGGCTGTCTTATTTCCTTGAAGCCAGCCTGTTTACCCTGATTGTGTGGCTGATTGCCAATTTCGGCCAAGACACGGTATCGGCGCAGCAGGTGGTGATCAGCATCACCAGCGTGGTGTATATGGTGCCCTCGGCGGTGGGCGCGGCGACCACCGTGCGCATCGGTTTCGCGCTGGGACGGCGCCAGTTTGCCCGCGCCCGCTACATTGCCGGCGTGTCGCTGGCGATGGGCTGGGCGCTGGCGCTGCTGACGCTGACGGTGCTGGTGTTGTTCCGCCGCACGCTGGCGTCGTTTTACACCGGCGATGCTGCGGTGATTGCGATTGCCGCCAATATTCTGCTGTTTGCCGCGGTGTTTCAGTTTTTCGATTTCACCCAGTGCATCGCTTCTTACGCCCTGCGCGGCTACAAAATCACCCGCGCGCCGATGGTGATCCACGGCATCGCCTTTTGGGGGCTGGGGCTGCTGCCCGGCTATCTGCTCGCCCACCACGCCGGCATGGGGGTGTACGGCTTTTGGGCGGCGCTGATTGCTTCGCTGGCCGCCGCCGCGGTGGCGCTGGTGTGGTATCTGGAAAAATGCAGCCGCTGGGCGCAGCAGCACCGCGCGCTGTAGCTAAAGGCAGCCTGAAAACGGCAAAACCGCCGCCGGAGTGCGATCCGGCGGTGGTTTTGTCTGTTTGGCGTTTTCAGGCTGCTTGGGTTGGCTCGGAGAAAAAAGCAGCCTGAAAGCGGTAAAACGGAGCGGCGGCAAACGGTTTCAAAGGCAGCCTGAAAAACCGTTTGCCGGCTTTCAGGCTGCCTGCGGCGGGCGGTCGAGCAGGGCGACCAGCGCTGCTTTAATGGTGTGCATGCGGTTTTCGGCCTGGTCGAAAACGATGCTGGCGGCGCCTTCGAATACTTCTTCGCTCACTTCCACGCCGTCCAAACCGAAGGTTTGGTAGATCCATTCGCCGATTTTGGTTTCGCGGTTGTGGAAGGCGGGCAGGCAGTGCATGAATTTGACTTGCGGCGTGCCGGCGGCGGCCATTAGTTCGGTGCCGACGCGGTAGGGGCGCAGCAGGTCGATGCGCTGCTGCCAGATTTCCGGCGGCTCGCCCATGCTGACCCAAACATCGGTATGGATAAAATCGACGCCGGCAACGGCCTGCTGCGGGTTGTCGGTGAGCAGGATGCGGGCGCCGTTGCGCTCGGCCAGCTCGTGCGCGCGTGTGATTACGCTGTCGTCCGGCCACAATTCTTTCGGTGCGCCGATGCGCACGTCCATGCCCATCAGCGCGCCGGCCAGCAGCAGGGAGTTGCCCATATTGCAGCGGGCGTCGCCAACGTAGGCATAGGCGGTTTGGGCAAGGGCTTTGCCGCTGTGTTCGCGCATGGTCAGCAAATCGGCCAGGCTTTGGGTGGGGTGGTAGCGGTCGGTTAGGCCGTTGAACACCGGCACGCCGGCATAACGCGCCAGCTCTTCTATGGTTTCGTGGCCGTGGCCGCGGTATTCGATGCCGTCGTACATGCGCCCGAGCACGCGGGCGGTGTCTTTGATGCTTTCTTTGTGGCCGATCTGGCTGCTGCCCGGTTCCAGATAGGTTACCTTGGCGCCCTGGTCATGCGCGGCAATTTCAAAGGCGCAGCGGGTGCGGGTGGAGGTTTTTTCAAAGATCAGCGCAATGTTTTTGCCGCGCAGGCGTTGGGTTTCGCGGCCGGCTTTTTTGGCGGCTTTCAGTTCGGCGGCCAGATCGAGCAGGGCGTTGATTTGGTCGGGGGTGAAATCGGTGAGTTTGAGCAGGTGGCGCGGGTAGTCCATTTTTTCTCCTTATGTAGCGGGTGCGGCGGCAGGTTTTTCAGGCTGCTTTGCCGCGGTATTGCCGCCCTGTAGGCAGCCTGAAAAGTTTAGCGCAGGTTGACGGGAATGTCGCTGCTTTCAGTTTGGTGTTTGCTGTAGCGCGCAAAGCCGATGCTGCTGTTTTGTTCGTTCCACACCAGCCGGCGCGACGGGCTGGAATGCTCCGCCAAAATGCGGCCGATTGCGCCGCGGCGCTCGGCGGCGGGCAGACGGTAAAGCGCCAGGGCAGCCTGAAAGGCGCGCTGCTGCATGGCGCTGTCCTGCACATGTTGGAAATAGCTGTCCCAGGAAGTGAGCGCAATATCGGAGAGCACGCAGCCCTGGCCGTTGTTGCTGCAGGCCCAGAGCTGTTTCCAGCTTGCTTGGGCGGGCGGCTGCCAGATGATGGCTTGGTCGCGTTCGAGAGCGGCGGCCGTTTCGGCGTTGCAGCCCTGTGCATAATAGGCGGCGCTGCGGGCGCGGCTGTGTTCGATGTCCATCACCGGCACCCATATCATCCAGCGCGGTACACGGAGAGAACCGATGCTGTCTTCATCGCTCATATTTGCGGCTAGAGCCATAACGGTAAACATTTTGCGCGGCGACCACTCGGGCGACATTTTACGCAGCAGATTGGCCGAAGCGTGAAATTCGTCCTGTACTGCGGTGCACAGGTTTTGCTCTTGCGGCGACAGTACGGCAAAGGCGTCGTCGCATTCTTTGGGCAGGCGCTTTGCCCATGACGGATCTTCCGCCAGCATTTGCGCTGCCAGCGCGGTGTGTTTTTGAATCAGCGCATTGCCGACCATCGGATAGAGCATATTTGGGCGCCCTTGCAGCAGGGTGCGTCCGGTTTTCAGGCTGCGGCAAACGCGCACCAGCGCCGCCTGCTGCCGGCCGTCCGCCCAATCCAGCGCGGCGGTGGGAACGCTGAGAAACAGATGCTGCAACCGGGGTAGTGCCATATCGGACGAACCGGTGTGATCGTTCGGCCAGCCGGACTGGGCAAAAGCATCGTAGTCCGCCAGCCGGTCGATATTGGCCAGCAGCTCCCGATATTTTTCGGCCTGATCGCGGTATTGCGGCAGATTCCCACGTATTTCTGCCAGACAGTCGGCGGCGCTTTTGCCGCTGCCACAGGTAAATTCTCCGTTCTCTGGTTGCGGCAGTTCGTATTCGGCCAGCGCCGGCGGCCGGCTTCCGCGCATCAGCAGCGGCCGGTACGTTGCCATCATACGCTCGCGTTCGGCAGCGCTTTCGGCACGGTAGCCCAAAAGCCACAGCGCATCGCCGCCTGCGGTTTGCGCCGGCGCCGGTTTGACTGCCAGCCGCGCCAAATCGTCTTGGGCGGCGGCGATTTCCTGCCGGATCAGATACTGCGGCACGGCAAACAGCAGCACAAAAATCAAGGCAGACAACAATAAAAATACACGCAGTTTTTTCATGGCAAACTTGGGCAAATGGATTGGGGCGGCAGGCTTTCAGGCTGCTTAGCGCGGTATGCGGGCAGCCTGAATTCCGGTTTCAGGCAAACGGAGTCGTTGCCATGCCGTAAGTTTTCAGGCTGCTTCGGCCAGCAGCCGGCGCAAAACGGCGGCCAGTTTTGGGGCATCGGTATCGGCATGTTCGGCGGCGGCGATGCAGGCATCGGCACGGTAGCGCGTATCGCTGCCCAGCGCTGCTTCAAAGCAGTTGGCGCGCCCGGTCAGCGCGGCGGCATCGCCGGCAAGGATTACCGCCGAAAGCAGGGCGGTGTAGCCGTTGGGCGTGCCGCGGCGGCGCTGCCAGTATTGCGCGGTGCCGGCGATTTTGCGGCCGCCGGCGGCCAGATTGAAACGGCCGTCGCAAAACGAGCCGGCCACCGCCTGATAGCCGGTGGCGATGCCGATCTCGGCAAACAGCCGCTCCAGCAGTGCGCACAGCGCCAGATACTGCTGCTCGGCATCGCGTACCGGCTGCTCGCTCAATAGCGGCCGCGCCCAATACAGATTGACCACGGCGGGCGACTGCGGCACCACGCCGCCGCCCGACAGGCGCACATGCACCGGCAAGCCGTCGGCCGCCAGCGTAGCGCAGGCTTGGTCAAAGCCGGGCTTGCTGCGGTAGCTGCGCGGCACCACGATGCCGTCTTCGCCGCAAAACACCAGCACGGCATCGCAGCCGGCGGCTTGGGCGCAGTCGATCAGCCGCTGCTCGTTGTCCGCCCAGCTGTGGAGGGCGGTATCGAAGCTGTTATCGGCAAGCAAAAGCGGAGCGGGCATGGCGGTTTTGTAAGTTTGCGTAAACGGGCATTCTACTGTTTTTTCGCCGCGGTGCGTGATCGGCAGCAGAATTTGTCTTTCAGGCTGCTTGGGCAGGCAGCCTGAAGGGCGGTGGCGAAACGAAAAAAGCAGCCTGAAATCCAATCACGGTTTTCAGGCTGCCTTTTTATGGCGGGCGTGTTGCATTTGCACACATTTGTATCTTTATTATTTTTCTTTTTAAACATTGAATTGTGATTTTGTTTTTGTTTTTTTCGCAGTTTAATTGAAAACTGAAAATGTTTCATGTATATTCGCATACAAATGAATACAAAACAGGATAAATGGAAATGAACGCAGGCAACCGCATTCCCGTGAGCGTGCGAATTACGCAGGAAGACGCTGATTTTATTGCAGAGTTAAAAATTGAAGGCGCGAATACGCCGTCGGAAAAAATCCGTGAATTGTTGAAGCAGGCGCGGCTCGCGCACACGCAGACGCGCGATTACGAATCCGCGCTCACGGCACAGGAGCAGTTTTTTCAGACGGCCAGACGCAACGTGTTAAACGCCGAAAAACAGGCGGGCGTGCACTCGCACATCGTGGCGCGGCTGTTTGAGCAGCTGCCCGATTTGGCCGCCACGCTGGCCGCCGACCTGCCCGAAGAGGCCGCGCAGCCCGATTTGCAGAAATACGAGCGCGAGCTGATGTGGCGCATTGTGCGCCTGACCGACAGCATTTTGCAGCTTGCCGTTACCGGCAAAGGCGCGGCTTACGACGATACCGTGTTGCAACAGCTTGAAAACACTTTGAAACTGGCCGATATCGTGCGCCGTGCGTCTGAGGTTGGCGCAGAGGCCGTCTGAAACCTGAAACGAAAGGAAACAAAATGAGCGAAACCCTGTCCCGCCGCGTCGGCCGCCTGGTGAGCGGCGGCTTCCACGCACTGATTGACGCTGCCGAAAACCTTGCGCCCGAGGCGGTAATGAACGAGAGCATCCGCGAAATCGAGCGTGCGGTTGACGAAGTGCGTGCCGAGTTGGGCAAAGTGTTGGCGCAAAAGCATCTGGCCGCCAAGAAAATGGCCGACGAGAGCAACCGCCACGAAGCGCTGTCCGACCAAATCCGCGCCGCCGTGTCCGCCGCGCGCGACGATTTGGCCGAAAGCGGCATCGCCGAGCAGATGGACATCGAAGCGCGTTTGCCGGTGCTCGAAAACACCATCGCCGACTGCGCCGCGCAAGAAAAAGAACTCGAAGGCTTTATCGCCGCGTTGCAGGCGAAAAAACGCGAAATGCAGCAGCAGCTGCAAGACTGGCGCGCCGCGCAGCAAAACGCGGCAGCGGGCGGCGGCGCAGGCGGCAGCGGCCTGGAGCGCATCGCCCGCAACGCCGAAAAAAGCGGCAACGCCTTCGACCGCGTGATGGGCAGACAAAACGCCGTACACAGCGGCAGCGACGCGGCGCAGCTGGCTAAGTTGAAAGAATTGGAAGACCTGAGCCGCAGTAACCGCATCGCCGAACGGCTGGCGGCTTTGAAGGCGCAGAAGTGAGTGCGGTAGGTTGGATTCTTGAATCCGACAAGCGCACGAAGCGGCTTTCAGACGGCCTTTCAGGCTGCTTGGCAAAGGCCGTCTGAAAATAAAACTGCCGTCATTCCCGCGCAGGCGGGAATCTTTTGCGTGCTTCGGCAAACGGCAGAAAAAAACGCCATCACCCAAGCTGAAAAAAGATTCCCGCCTGCGCGGGAATGACGAAATACAGAGCTTTCAGGCAGCCTGAAAGACCCCAAGCTGCCTGAAAAGAAAACCCCGCCCCGATTATTGGAAAGAAAACCATGTCCCAGCCCGAAACCCCGCTTGCCGAACTGCAGGCCGCCGCGCAAAACGGCAGCCGTCCGCTGACTTGGCGTAAAACCGTTTCCCTAAGCGATGCCGATCGAAAATCGGTGAACATCCTGCGTTTCGGCATGTTTGCTTCGTGTTTTACCGTGCCGCTGTCGGTTCTGTTTCTGCACCGGATGCTGCCCGATTTGTTTTTTCACAGCGACGGCACGTTCAAAGCCGCCAACGCGCTGCCGTTTTTGCTGATGGCGGTGTCGATGGGAATGTTTGCCCTGTGGATGCTCAAGCGCATCAACAGCGTTCTGACTGCCGGCCGCGCCCTTGCCGTTTTTACGCTGGATTGGAAAAAGCGCAGTCTGACAATGCACGGCTTCGGCGGCTTTGGTGGGCGCATCGACCCCGCACACGCCGACTGGGCGCAGATTCTGCCCGACGGCCGCCCCGAGCAGCGCGAACGCCTGCAACAGCGCATCCGCCAACTGCTGGCGCGCTAGGGCAGCCTGAAAGGCCGAAAGGCCGTCTGAAAACCACAGGCTTCAGCAAAGTTAAAACCGGCAGCGCGGATTTTTCCCTGCGGGAAAACGTCGGATTCGAGAATCCGACCTACGCAAATCCGAAGGCCGTCTGAAGAAAGAAACGACGCGATGAAACGCAACAACGACAATGCTCTGACCGCGCCGCTGCTGGCGATGATGGTTGTGCTGGCCGCCGCCACCGCGCTGGTGTGGCTGGTGCAGCAGGCCGATGAGCGCGGCGGTTGGCAGAATGCCGCGCCGTTTGGCAAATTGTTTGCCAAGTCCGAAGCCGAGCCGCCGCCTGCGGAAATTATCCGCCGTGCCGAAGCGGGCGAAGCCGAAGCGCAGTATCAGGCAGGCGGCCACTATATGCGGCAAAACCGCTGGGATTTGGCGGTGCCGTGGTACGAAAAAGCCGCCGCGCAGGGGCATGCCAAGGCGCAGAACAATCTGGGCGTGGCCTATGCCGAAGGGCGCGGTGTGCCCGCCGATCCGCAAAAAGGCTGCCGCCTGATGGCAGCGGCGCAGCAGCAGCTTAATACCGACAACGGCCGCGAAAACGCCGCCATGTGCCGGGAAGAATTGGAAAAACACTGATTCGCGTCAGTTCCGTAGGCCGGATTCTTGAATCCGACAAACACCCGAAGCGGCTTTCAGGCTGCCTGAAATAACCCAAAGGCCGTCTGAAAACCACAGGCTTCAGCAAAGTTAAAACCGGCAGCGCGGATTTTTCCCTGTGGGAAAACGTCGGATTCGAGAATCCGACCTACGCAAATCCGAAGGCCGTCTGAAACTGAAACCTGCCCCGTTCAGGCAGCCTGAAAGCAGCCTGAAACCCCGTTCCGCCATTTATCAAGGAGACCCCGTCATGAACCAAACCAGTAGCAGACACAATATGTTCTATCTCAACGGCTGGCTCGCCGCCGCCATGCTGGCCGGTGCCGCCGTGCTGATTGCCATGGCGCTGTTTTCCACCGTCGGCGTGCTGGCCGCGCCGCTGTTTGTCTTTATTGTGCTGGCCGCCAGCGGCTTTCGTATCGTCCAGCCCAACACCGCGCTGGTGAGCACCTGTTTCGGCCGTTATTCCGGCATTTTGTCCGAGAGCGGGTTTTTCTGGATTATTCCGCTGATTTACCAAACCCAAAGCGTTTCCCTGCGCTCGGGCAACTACGTTACCCCGACGCTGAAAGTGAACGACGCCGCCGGTACGCCGATTGAAATCGCCGCCGCCATCGTTTACCACATCAGCAACCCCGCCGCCGCCGTGCTCGATGTGGAAAACGTCCACGATTTTATGCAGGTGCAGAGCGAGTCCGCCCTGCGCGCGCTGGCCACCCACCACCCCTACGCCGCCGAAGATACCGAAAGCCTGACCCGCCATTCCGAGCATATTCTCGAGCAGTTCCGCGACATGGTGCAGGAGCGCGTCGAGCGCGCGGGCATCAGCATCGACGAAGCCCGTTTCACCCACCTGGCCTACGCGCCCGAAATCGCCCAAGCCATGTTGCGCAAACAGCAGGCCGAAGCGGTAATCGCCGCCCGCTACGCGCTGGTGCGCGGCGCCATCGGCATGGTGGAAGGCACCGTCCGCCAGCTCGAGCAGCGCGATATCGTGAAAATGAGCGACAGCGAAAAAGCCAAGCTGGTAACCAATATGATGACCGTGCTGCTTTCCGAAGAAAACGCCGCGCCGGTGTTGAATGTGAGCGGCGATTGAGCAGACGTAGGTCGGATTCTTGAATCCGACAAACACACGAAGCCGCTTTCAGACTGCCTGAAAAACCCAAGGCCGTCTTAAACCCATAAAGGAAACCGCCGATGTGGAATCTGATTACCGCCCCTGAAAACCAAATCTTCGGCATTGCCCTGGCGCTGATGCTGCTGTTGGGCGTGTTGGAAGTGTTGTCGATGCTGTTGGGCGGCGCGAGCGAGTGGCTGGACAACCTGCTGCCCGACAGCCTGGCCGACAGCGCCCACGCCGAAGTGGGGCTGGACGCGGCCGACGGCGTGGTGGTGCGGTTTTTAAGCTGGCTGTATGTCGGCAAAGTGCCGGTGTTGATGCTCTTGGTGGTGTTTCTCGCCGTGTACGGGCTGGTGGGCTATGTGTTTCAGACGGCCTTTGCCGCCGTGTTCGGCGCGTATTTGAACGGCACGCTGGCTGCCGTCGCCGTATGGTTTCTTTCGCTGCCGCTGGTGCGCGCCACTGCCGGCGGCCTGTACAAAATCCTGCCCAAAGACGAAACCACCGCCGTGTCGCAAGACACGCTAATCGGCCGCGTCGGCGTGATTGTGATCGGCCAAGCCCGCACCGGCAGCCCTGCCCAAGTGCGCGTGAAAGACGGCTTCGGCCAAACGCATTATGTGATGGCCGAGCCCGACGGCGAAGGCGTGCTGAAGCAGGGCGAGGCGGTGCTTTTGGTGTCGCTGGAGGGGAACACGTTTAAGGCGATTTTGAATCCGAGCGGGAGTTTGGTGGATTAAGGCTAGCTGAAAATAGCAGCCGAATTTCTGCAGTGCTAAAAACCGATACCCCACATTTTCAGGTAGCCTGCCGTAATATAAAGAGGAAGCCATGCAACAGAATAAAAGCAAAATCGTGATGCTGTATCCGGCTACATCTAAGGATTTGATGCTGGAAATCGGTGTGGTCTGCGCAGGGGTATTGCTGCTGCTTATTATCGGGCTGGATACTCTGTCGGATATTTCCGGCGACGGGGTGGATACGGCGCTTCGTTTGGCCATGGTGCTGCTGTTTTTTGGCGGTGCGGCGCTGGTTGGTTTCCTGTATTGGCGCATGTTCACGGCGCGGGACTTTCTGCGGTTGGACACAGAACGCGGCGTGCTGTTGCAAGGGCGCTGGCGTTGGGGTTGGCAGGCGCAGTGGGAGTATCCGCTTTCGATGTTTGCGGCGGTGGCGGCGGAGAAGGTGCGGGACGATTACCGCGGCTACTACGGGCGCTTGTGGCTGGAATCGGCGGATGGGCGGAACGATTTGGTGCTGGAGGAAAATTTCCTGCCGCATAAGGGTTCGCTGAACGAATTAGACAGAATTCAGAACCATATCGCGCAGGCAACGGATTTGGCCAAACGGCCGGTAATCAACACAATAATCCGTGCGGCGGAGGAGACGGCGGCCAATCCGGCACAGTTGCAGCCCTTGCAAGCGAAAACGCTGCCTGCGTGGCGGCAGGCGGTGAATCTGGCAGCAGCCGGGTTGTGGACTTGGCTGGCGGTCTGGCTGCTGCGTTTGGCGGCGGATTGGCAAAGCGGCGGCCTGCCCAAGCCGCTGTATTTCGGCGCGGGGCTGCTGGCGCTCGGGTTGTTGGCGGTGGCGGTGTCGGAAGTGCGCGGGGTGTTTCGTGCGTGTCGCTGCCGGAAAACGGCGCAAACACAAACTGCTTGGCGGCAGCCCTCAGAAATCAAAGCCGCGCTGGCGGCGGCAAGGCAGGCGGAACATGAACTGCAGCCGAAGCTGCTGGAACGCGCTGCGCCGAAGCTCTTGGACAGAGCGGAATTTGCCGTGTATTCGCTCGGCACTTTGCTCTCGCGCATCCCGTTTTTGCTGTTTGCACTGCTGATGGTGTGGAGCGGGGGCGGGTTCGGCTGGCGGCTGTTCTGGCTGGCGGCGCTGCTGTTTGCCGCATGGCGGCTGGCGTACCATTGGCATACACTGCGCAAGGTACGCTACAGCGTGCAGGAAGACGTACTGACCGTATACCGCCTGCACGGTTTCAAGTGGCTGCCTGAAAAACGCTATGCGCTATCGGGGTTTTGCGGCATTTACAGCCGCGTGAAATACAGCGGATTGGGTGTGGGCTTGAACGAAATCTGGCTGGCGGGCAAAGAAGGCGGCAAAGATGTGCGGCTGCTGGAGGCAGATTTGCTGCTGCGCGACAACCGGCAGACGGCGGAGAAAACGGCTAAACAAATCAGCCGTGCCACGGGGCTGCCGCTGCTGGAATATATCGAACCATCCGAAAAGGCCGTCTGAAAAACAAAAGGCAAACAATAATGGGCAAACAACGTAAAAAATCGCGCTACCGCCAAAACCGCAACAGACAGCGATTCGATTCGGTATCTTGGGCCGGCCTCGGCAGGCAACCGCAGGCAGGAGTGCGGCGCGAAGGCAGACAAACGGTATTTGCCACCTCTTTTTGGGGCACGCTGTTTATGCCTTTGGTAACGGGGCTGCTATTGGTCTTTATCGCATTGTTGGTTTTCCTTGCCGTCAGCGGATTTTTGCCGACGGTGCACGATTGGGCGGCAAAAGCGGCGGTGTGTGTTTTTGCTCTACGGCCTGAAACGCTCGGAAGGCTGGTGGTTCGGCTTGACCTGCCGCCGTTTTGCCTCCATCGGCGGCGGGGAATTGGTGCTGTACGGTGCATTCGGCCGCACGCGTTTCCGCTGTCCGACCGATTGGCGGTTCGATTATCTGTGCGATAGGCGGCGCCGCATCTTCTCTTTTCGCACCATCTCGCCCGACGGACACAGCCGCCGCTTTTCCACCTCCTTGTGCCGCAATACCGCTGCTTTGATTGCAGAGTTGGGCGCGGTAGATCGGGGCAGGGAAATGTCGGTTGCGATGCAAAACGGCTTTATGGAGTTGTTCGACAATTTGGACAAAAGAAAAAGGCGCGGCTGGTGGATACTGATAGGGCTGGTGTCGGCAACGGTGCTGTTGGCGTGCGTGCGGCAAATATTCGGCAACATGCTCTTGTCGCCCCTTGCCTGGCAGGCCGCCGCCGCGCTGACCGCCGCATGGCTGCTGCCTTTGGCCTGGATGAGCCGCAAGGTGCTGGTCGGAGAAACCGTATTCGGCCTGCCGTCCAACCATTATCTGCGGCAAACGGCAATCGGCCGCATCAGGGTTTTTTTAACCACGGGGGGCAAAACCGCCCTGTTCTGGCTGGCCATAGGCGCGTTGTGCGTGTGGTCGTTGGCTTCGCTGTCGGGCGCGGCCAGCCTGTGGGGTAAACCGTTCGAGCGTGTGGCGGTGGAAATGACCGTTGAAGGACGCTGCGGACGCTATAGCCGCCCGCGGCAGCTTGCCGTCCGCCTGCCCGAAAGTCATCGCGATTTTGACGGCAGTTGGTGCGAAGGCAGTTTTGAAACGCCCGACGGCGAAACGGTCTATGTACGCCGCAGCCTGTTTGCCCGCGAACTGCGTTTCAGCCGTCCTTAGGCCGTCTGAAAATATAGGCCGCCTTAATGTAAATCCAGATAAAAATACCCATACCGTCATTCCTGTGCAGGTGGGAATCCAGAGGTTTAGAATTGTGGCAATCTTTGAATATTTCCTTGGAATCCCGAAGTCTGGATTCCCACTTGCGCGGGAATGACGATGCAGGTATTTCTATTTGAATCCACTGTATTTGTTTGATTTTCTCCAAACCTGTTTCAGGCAGCAGGAAGCCGTCTGAAAAAAACCTTCTCCAAGAAAGGAAAACCCATGAACTTAGTTTCCATCGGCATCATCGCCGGCGTCATACTCGTCGCGCTGTTCGTACTCGGCCTCATCCTCACCCGCCTGTACCGCCGCGCCAGCAAGGAAGTGTCCTTTGTGCGCACCGGTTTCGGCGGCGAGAAGGTGATTGTGAACGGCGGCGCGATTGTGCTGCCGGTGCTGCACGAGGTGATTCCGGTCAATATGAACACGCTGAAGCTGGAAGTGCGCCGCGCCGAAGAGCAGGCGCTGATTACCAAAGACCGCATGCGCGTGGATGTGGCGGCGGAGTTTTACGTGCGCGTGAAGCCCACCGCCGAGAGCATTGCCACCGCGGCGCAGACTTTGGGCATGAAAACCATGTCGCCGGAAAAGCTCAAAGACTTGGTGGAGGGCAAGTTTGTCGACAGCCTGCGCGCCGTGGCCGCCGAAATGGCGATGGAAGAGCTGCACGAAAAACGTGTTGATTTCGTGCAGAAAGTGCAGCAGGCAGTGAGCGAGGATTTGTACAAAAACGGTTTGGAACTGGAAGCCGTATCGCTTACCGGCCTGGATCAGACCGATTTCCGCTTCTTCAACCCGCAAAATGCCTTCGACGCCGAGGGTTTGACCAAGCTCACCGAAACCATCGAATCGCGGCGCAAAAAACGCAACGACATCGAGCAGGAAACCGATCTGGCGATTAAAACCAAAAATCTCGAAGCCGAACAGCAGCGTTTGAAAATCGCCCGCGAAGAAGAGTACGCCAAATTGGAACAAGAGCGCGAAATCGCCGTGCGCCGCGCCGAACAGGAAGCGGGTATCGCCGAGCAGGAAGCGGCGAAAAAACGCGAGGCCGAAGAAGCGAAAATCGCCGCCGAGCGCGAAGTCGATCTGAAGCGCATCGCCGCCGAGCGCGATGTGAAAAACGAAGACATCCGCAAGGCGCAGGCCGTAGAGCAGGCCGAAGTCGAGCGGCGCAAAGCCATCGAGTTGGCCGAGCAGGACAGAGCGATTGCCGTCGCCGAAAAATCCCGCGCCGAATCGGAAGCCAAAGCTGAAGCCGACAAAGCCCGCGCCGCCGCCGTGCGCGAAGAAGAAAGCGTGATTACCGTGCGCGAAACCGAGCGCGCCGAGCGTGCCAAAGCGGTGGAACTGATTGCCGCCGCCGAAACCGCCCAGCGCGAGGCCATCGCCGTAACCGTGGCCGCCGAAGCCGAAAAACAAGCCGCGCAGGACAAAGCCGAAGCGCTGCGCATCGCTGCCGAAGCCGAAGCCGAGCAGTCCCGCCTGAAAGCCAAGGGCGAAGCCGATGCCAAAGTGCTGCTGGCGCAGGCACAGGAGCAGCAGTACAAGGTTGATGCAGAGGGAAAACGCGCGGTAAACGAAGCGGCCAATGTGTTAAGCGCCGACCAGGTTGCCATGCAAATCCGCCTCGCGCTGTTAAAACACCTGCCCGACATCATCCGCGAATCGGTCAAACCGATGGAAAACATCGACGACATCAAAATCCTGCAAGTCAGCGGCCTGGGCGGCGCGGCCGGCAGCACAGCCGACGGCCAAAGCGCATCCACCAGCCCCGCACTCTCCGACCAAATGGTCAACAGCGCCCTGCGCTACCGCGCCCAAGCCCCGCTGGTGGACGGTTTGCTCAAAGAGCTGGGCTTAAACGGCGGCGATATTAACGGCTTGACTGCGGCGCTGGGTGCAGGGCAGGGCGGGGATACGCCCACTCCCGAGCCCGGACAATAAACCGTTTTGATAAATGCGGTTTTCAGGCTGCCTGTGCCGCAGCAGCGCAAAGCAGCCTGAAAACGCGGCAGCAAAAGAAAAAACAACCCGTTTTACCAAGCAAACAGATAAGGAATTGAAACATGAATGATTTTCGTCAGGCCTACCAATCCACCGTGGTTGAAGAGCATTTTGACGATGATTACGCAGTAGAGCTGGCAACGCCGTGGCAGCGGATTGCGGCAGCGCTTATCGATTGGCTGCTGGTTCTTATTTTTCCGATAGTGGTGTTTGTGATGCTGGCTTTCGGTCTCGGTTTGGCGGCATCGTCATGGTCTCTGGATACGGAAGAGAGCCGCAATCTGCTGGTTGGCGGCGTTATAGTGGTTGGCGTCCTGATTTGTTTGGGGCTGCTGGTGTACCAGGTTGTGCTGATGTCGCGCGACGGGCAGACCTTGGGCAAAAAACAGATGCGCATCCGCGTGATTACCACCGATGGTGAAACCGCAGGCTTTGTGCGCCATTTTCTGCTGCGCTTTTGCGCCTACTATCTGATTGTGTGGGTCATTGGTGCGCTGCTGCCGTGGGAAATGGAAATGGCCAATGGTAAAACGGAATCGCCCGTCGGCACGATTGCCCTGCTGATCTGCCTGCTGATGCTGTTTTTCCGCAGCAACCGGCGCCGCACCATGCAGGATTTGCTGGCACGGACGCTGGTGGTGAAAGCCTGAACGCCGCGCTTTTCAGGCTGCCTGCCGCCGGCGGGGCAGGGCGGATAGGCGGGTGCGGCGGGGGGGCAAAATCTCCGCCGCATCCTTTGGCAATGAAAAAAAGCAGCCTGAAAACCGCGTATCACGGTTTTCAGGCTGCTTTTTGATGATGCCAGCTTAGGCGCGTTTGCGGAATTCGCCGGTGCGGGTGTCGATTTCCACTTTGTCGCCGTTTTCGATGTAGGACATCACTTGGATTTCGGTGCCGCCCACGAGGCGCGCGGTTTTCATCACTTTGCCCGAAGTGTCGCCTTTAACGGCCGGCTCGGTGTATTCGACTTCGCGCACGATGATGGTGGGCAGCTCGACGGAAATCGGGTTGCCTTCGTAGAAGGTTACTTCGCACACGTCTTCCATGCCGTCGGTGATGAATTTGAGCGCATCGCCGATGTTGTCGGCTTCAACTTCGTATTGGTTGAACTCTTCGTCCATAAACACATACATCGGGTCGGCGAAGTAGCTGTAGGTGCAGTTTTTGCGCGAGAGCACGACTACGTCGAATTTGTCGTCGGCTTTGACGATGGTTTCGCTGTTGGCGCCGGTGAGCAGGTTTTTCAGCTTCATGCTCACTTTGGCCGAAGAGCGGCCGCCTTTGATGTATTCGGTTTTCTGGACGACCATCGGGTCGCTGCCGATCATAAATACGTTGCCGGCGCGCAGTTCTTGTGCGGTTTTCATGGTTTTATTTCCTTGGGGTTCTAAACGAAAAAACGCGGCATTTTAGCCGATAGGGCCATCGGAATCAAACGCGCCGGCTGCATTTGCGGCGCTTTTTGCCTTTCAGGCTGCCGCTGCCTTGGGGCAAAGCCGCGCGGGCTAAACGCCGCCTGCGCTTTCAGGCTGCCTTTCGGTTGGTGCGGCGGTTTATAATGCCGCCGTTTTCCACCACGCGATTACAGGAGCGATGCCGTGTTTGCCGACAAACAGACTGTCCTTGACGCCTTTCATTTCCG
This sequence comes from Kingella pumchi, assembly GCF_022288825.1. Lineage (GTDB taxonomy): Bacteria > Pseudomonadota > Gammaproteobacteria > Burkholderiales > Neisseriaceae > Kingella_D > Kingella_D pumchi. The sequence goes on from NZ_JAKOOW010000033.1 coordinate 25,659, forward strand.
CCATGCCTGCAAGCGTTATGACCCGGACAAAAAAATCAGCCGCGAAGATTTTGACTTTATTCTCGAAACCGCACGCCTGTCGCCCAGCTCGTTCGGGCTGGAGCCGTGGCGTTTTCTGGTGATACAGAATCCCGAGCTGCGCCGCGCGCTGGCGCCGCTGGCTTGGGGCGCGGCGGAAAAGCTCGACTGCAGCCATTTCATGATCCTGCTTGCCCGCACCGCCGATGCCACCCGCGCCGGCTACCGCCACCGGATGTGGAGCGAAGTGCACGCGATTGCCGCGGATGTAGTTGAGCAGCGCGAAGCCAAGTTCAGCCATTTTGCCGAACACGATTTTCGGCTCAACGAAACGCCCCGCGCCTTTAACGACTGGACAGCCAAGCAAAGCTATATCGCGCTGGCCAATATGATGACCGCCGCCGCGCTGATCGGCATCGATTCGACTGCGGTCGAAGGCTTCGACCAGGCCGCCGTCGATCAGCTGCTGGCAGACAACGGCCTGCTTGATCCGGCCGAACACCGCACCGCGCTGATGGCCGCTTTCGGCTACCGCGCCGCCGAGCCGCGCGCCAAAACCCGCCGCGCCGCCGCCGAAGTGGTGCAGTGGGTGGAATAGGGTGCCTGCCTGCCGCCGCCAAACTTTCAGGCTGCCTGATCATCAAGGCAGCCTGAAAACAACAAACATCCGATTTTTTGAGTTTTTAATAAAGAACACACATGAGCGCCAAAGCCCCCGTTTCCCCCGCCCTGCGCAACAGCAGCTATATCCTGATGGCCGCCGTGCTGATCGGCGTGCTGTATTTTCATTTTCTGCCGCTATTGCTGTCGGTGATTCTGACTTATGTCTTTATCAGCAAAACCAACCGCCTGATTTTCTGGCTGCGCCGCCGCCTGCTGCCGCGCCACACGCGCATGCACCGCTCGCTCAACGCGCGCAACATCAATCTGGTTTCGACCGTGCTCACCATCGGCCTGGTGCTGCTGGCGATTTTCCTGATGGCGTTGGGCATCTACCACCTGATCCACGGCGGCCACATCAACACCATGATCGGCAAGCTGGCGGCGATTATCGCCGACACCAAAAACAGCAAAGAGCTGCCGCCCGCCCTGCTCAATATGCTGCCGGCCAACCTGGCGGAAATCAAAACCGCCGCCGCCGCGCTGGTTCGCGAATACGGCGACACCCTGACCCGCATCAGCAAAAACAGCCTGACTTCCTTCGTCTATATCCTGATCGGCGTGATTGTCGGCGCCATGCTCAGCTTCCACCGCCTGGCCACCCGCCACACCCGCGTGCAGATGCCGCCGTTTAAAGCCGAGCTGATCCGGCGCATCGCCAGCTTCCAAAGCAGCTTCGAGCGCGTGTTTCTGGCGCAGGTGAAAATCTCGCTGATCGATACCGCCGTTACCGCCCTTTATCTCTATCTGCTGCTGCCGCTTTTCGGCGTGGAGCTGCCGTTTCGGCTCACCGTGCTCTTTATCGCCTTTATCGTCGGCCTGATACCGGTGGCCGGCAATCTGATTTCCAACGCCGTCATCATCACCCTGAGCCTGGGCGTCTCGCTGTATGTGGCGCTCGCTTCACTGGTGTTTTTAGTGGTGGTGCACAAGCTGGAGTATTTTCTCAACGCCAAAATCATTGGCGCCGAAATCGAATCGACCGCATGGGAATTGCTGATTGCCATGGTGGTGTGTGAGCGCATCTTCGGCATCGGCGGCATCATCATCGCCCCGGTGTACTACGCCTATCTGAAAAACGAAATGAAACTGCAGAAACTGATTTAAACGTTGTTTTCCACTTTCAGGCTGCCTTATCCCAGTCCAAAGGCAGCCTGAAAAGCGTAGCGGAATTGCGAAGCTAAAACATCAAAACCACTACGCCGCCCTTTTCAGGCTGCTCCAACCATCCCAAAAAAAGCCCCCAAAACCATGACCCCATCCACCAAATACAGCCGCAGCCTGCACGCCCCCATCAGTCTCGGCACCACCTCCGACGACCGCTTTATGCCCGCAGGCTACCTTGCCGCCTTCGCCCAAAAAGACGCACTGGTGCTCACCGAAAAACTCGACGGGCAAAACAACTGCTTCAACCGCCACGGCGTTTTCGCCCGCTCGCACGCTGCGCCCACCCAGCATCCGTGGGACAAACCGCTGATTGACCGCTGGCAGCGCATCAAAGACGATTTGGGCGATTTGGAACTCTTCGGCGAAAACCTCTACGGCATCCACTCCATCGCCTACCGCCGCCTGGAATCCTATTTCTATCTATTCGCCGTGCGCCAGGGCGAGCGCTGGCTCGGCTGGGACGAAGTCAAATTCTACGCCGCCCTGTTTGACTTCCCCACCGTGCCCGAGCTGCCGATTACCCAGCCGCTGCGCGACATGTACCGCAACGGCATTGACGAAAACCGCCAACTTGCCGACTGGCTCACCGCCAATCTCGGCATGAGCTGGCTGGATTATGTGGAAACCGGCGGCGCACTCGGCGGCTACGACCCGCAAACCAACTCTCCCTGCTGCGAAGGCTTGGTTATCCGCAACCGCGACGGCTTTGCCACCAACAACGGTGATTTGCCCGTGCAGCCCAACGAATTTGACAACCTGTTCAAACTGGTGCGCGCCAAACACGTTAAAACCGATGTGCATTGGACCAAAACTTGGCAGCCCGCCACGCTGATTGATTACGACCAATACGGCTGGCACGGCTACCAATACCAAAGCAAATAAAGGCAGCCTGAAAGCCTAATTTGGGCAAAAACAAAACGCCAAACCCTTTTCAGGCTGCCCACTCCACCACCAAAACCAATCATCCCCTAAGGACGCATGCCATGTGGCAATTCCCCCATTTCACCCCCAACCGCGCCCCCGACTGGGACGCACTCACCGCCCGTTTTGACTGGCTCGCCGACATGGCCGCCGTGCCGCAAGATGCCGAATGGCACGGCGAAGGCGACGTGCTGACCCACACCAAAATGGTTGCTGCCGAGCTTTTCAGGCTGCCCGAATATCAGGAACTGGACGAACAGGCGCAGCACATCCTGTTTGCCGCCGCCCTGTTGCACGACGTAGAAAAACGCAGCACCACCGTCACCGAAGAGCGCGACGGCAAAACCCGAATCATCTCCCCGCGCCACGCCAAAAAAGGCGAGCACACCGCCCGCCAAATTCTCTATTGCGACCTCGCCGCCCCCTTCGCCGTGCGCGAAGCCGTCGCCAAACTGGTGCGCTGGCACGGGCTGCCGCTGTGGGCAATCGACAAACCCCAGCCCGAACACGCCGCCATCGCCGCCGCCCTGCAAGTGAACACCCAATGGCTCGCCATCCTCGCCAAAGCCGACGCCCTCGGACGCATCTGCCCTGACACCGCCGAGCTGCTGGAACGCATCGCCCTGTTCCAAGCCCTGTGCGAAGAAAACCAAAGCTGGGGCGCGTCCTACCCCTTTTCAGGCTGCCACGCGCGTTACCATTATCTCAATCACCCCGAAAGCAGCCCCGACTACCACCCCTACGACGACTTCGCCTGCACCGTTTACATGATGAGCGCCCTGCCTGGCAGCGGCAAAGACACCCACATCGCCCAACGCTTCCCCAAGCTGCCCGTACTCTCGCTCGACGACATCCGCCGCGCCCACCGCATAGACCCCGCCGACAAAAAAGCCGCCGGCCGCGTTATCCAACTCGCCAAAGAGCAAGCCCGCCAATACCTGCGCGATCGCCAAGACTTCGTGTTCAACGCCACCAACCTCACCCGCGAGCTGCGCGGCAAATGGACGGCACTCTTTGCCGACTACCGCGCCCGCATCCACATCGTCTATCTGGAAGTGCCCTGGCCGCAGCTGTTGCGCCAAAACAAACAGCGCGAACACAGCGTTCCCGAAGCCGTTATCCGCCGCCTGCTCGGCAAACTGGAAATTCCCAGCTACGACGAAGCGCACGAAGTGGAATATTGCGTTGCCGAATAGGCAGCCTGAAAACGGTTTTTTTACCTTTCAGGCTGCCTGATGATAAAGCAGCAAAACGGCATACCCTTGGAGAAGCCCGATATGAAAAAAATGATACCCATGGCAGCCGTACTGCTTGCCTGCGGAACACTTCGCGCCCAAACACCTGATCAAATCGTGGCGCAGTATTACCCGCAATACGCCGATAAGGCACACTGCCGTTTCAACCGCAAGGCGTACAACCGGGAAACCGGCGTGTATCACTGCATGAAGCAGGCACAGGCAAAAACGCGGCACACGGCACAGGGCAAACAGCTCTATCTGCTGTTTACAGGCAGGACACTGTATGCAGACAGCCAGCAACCAAGCAGAAACCATCCGGACAAAGGCATGGCCGGCCTGTTTGTCTTCAAAAAAGAATCGGGCGGCTGGCGGCTGCTGGCGGCGAAGCCGGAAATTTATACGGGCACGTTCGGCGATGCGCCGCAACATTGGCGGTTTGAGCAGTTCGGCAAAGACAAATGGGGTTTTGTTGCCGAAGAAAGCGAAACGGCGCAAGGCTACCGCTCCGGTTCGCTGGTGCTGGTGTATCACGACAGCGGCAGCAAAATCAGCGAACAGCGGATTGGCAATTTAAGCGATACGGAAGAATGGGCGGCACATTGCGAAACAGAGGAAAGCAAACCGGCAGCTGGGTTTGAAAAATGTATGCGGGGCGCAGCTTACGCGCACGGCACGATGCGCGTGCAGAAACACGGCAAGGCAGCGGCAGGCCGCTATCCGCTGCTGATTACGGTAAGCAGCAGGGCGGGTTTGAAGAAAAATATCAAAACCGTGCGGTATGTCGCCCGTTACAATGCGGCAAAAGGCCGCTATCTCCTGCCGAAAGCCTATCCGTTCGGACAATAAGCCCAAAAATTTTCTGTGCTTTTCCCATGCGGATACAAACTTTCCCAAGGAACCGCCCCGCAGGACAAATGCCATCAAATAGTGAAACAAAATAGAAAATCTATGGCGTTGCTGTGCCTTGCCGTACTACCTGTACTGCCTGCGGCTTGCTGCCTTGTATCTTTCCTATTTTGTTTCACTATACTAAGGCAGCCTGAAAACCGTAAAACGGCTTTCAGGCTGCCTGAATCTTGCGGCGGGCGGCGCTTTTGCCTACCATCTGCCGCCTTTGCCAACCGCATCGGACAAACACTATGGACAAATTTTTTACCGTTTTGGTACTGCTGGGACTGATTGTCGGCTCGATCGGGCTGATCGGCCTGATTGCCGCCTTGCTGGCGAAGAAAACGCCGGCGAAAAAAATGCTGTTTACCCGCCTGATGCTCGGCGGTTTTTCGCTGATGATGTTCAGCCTGATCGGTTTCGGTATGTTTTACCGGCCGCCGGCAGATGGCGGCAGCTTTGCCCCGCCGCCGGCTGCGTCTGCCGTAAGGCAGCCTGAAAACGCCGCATCCGCCGCGGCACCGGCAGCTGCTGCCGCATCCGATCCCGCCGCGTCCGCCGCCGACTGGCTCCATACCCGTTAATCCTTTCAGGCAGCCTGAAACCATGTTTACCAGCATCCACACCGTTAGCGGCGACGTCCTTTACACCCGAGCCGCCGACACGCCCGAACACACCGCGCGCCAGATTGCCGCGCTCAAAGCGCGCCAGCGCGAATTTGCCGCGCTAAAAATCACCGAGCGCACCGCGCAGCTGGCGGCTTTTGCCGAGCGGCTGGCCGCCAATAAAAGCCGTTTGGCGGCGATGGTGTGCGAAGAAGTCGGCCGCTGCCTACGCGAGTGCGAAGCCGAAATCGACAAATCGCTGGCGCTGATCCGCTATTACGCCAAGCTCGCGCCGCAGTTTCTCGCCGGCAAAACCATCGCTACCCAGGCCAGCATCAGCGGCGTTTCCTTTGCGCCGCTGGGCGTGGTGCTGGCGGTGATGCCGTGGAACTATCCGGTGTGGCAGGTGCTGCGTTTTGCCGTGCCCGCCCTGTGCGCGGGCAATGCCTGTCTGGTCAAACCCGCCCCCAGCGTGGCGCGGGTGAGCGCGGCGCTGTTTGAGCTGGCAGACGGTCTGCCCTTGCAGCCGGCGTGGCTGGCGCACGAAAACACCGAAGCCGCGCTGGCTGCGTGCGATGCGCTGGCCTTTACCGGCTCCACCGATACCGGCCGCCATTTGGCCGCGCTGGCGGGCAAACACCTGAAAAAATGCGTGTTGGAACTCGGCGGCAGCAACGCCTTTATCGTCCTGCCCGATGCCGATCTGGCCGCCGCCGCCGCCGAAGCCTGCCATTCGCGTTTCCGCGACGCCGGCCAGTCGTGCAACGCCGCCAAGCGCCTGATTGTCTGCGACAGCGTAGCCGACGAGTTTATCCCGCTGCTGCTGGCCGAATGCGCCAAACTAAAAAGCGGCGACCCGATGCAGCCTGAAACCACGCTCGCGCCGCTGCACCGCGCCGATTTGCGCGAGCGCGTGCACGCGCAGGTGCAGGACGCGCTGGCGCACGGCGCCGAGCTGCTGGCGGGCGGCGTGCTGCCGCCGCAGTCGGAAACAACGCCGGGCTGGTTCTACCCCGCCACCCTTATCGACCGGCTCAACCCGCAATGCCGGATGTGGCGCGAAGAAGTGTTCGGCCCCGCGCTGGGCATTATCCGCGTGGCCGATGCCGAAGCCGCCGTGGCCGCCGCCAACAGCACGCCCTACGGCCTGGGCGCCAGCATCTTTACCGCCGATACCGATCTGGCCGAGCGCATGGCCGCGCGGCTTGAAGTAGGCAGCGTGTTCGTCAACCGCCACACCAGCAGCGATTTGCGCCTGCCCTTCGGCGGCGTGAAAGATTCCGGCTTCGGCCGCGAGCTGTCCGAGTTCGGGCTGTATGAGTTTGTTAATGTAAAGACTTATTGGCAGAAATAGTTTTCAGGCTGCCTTGGGAAGATGGGCATGAACGACTTTAATCCCTACCAAACCCCCGCCAGCGACGAGCCGGCGCAGGGCTGCTGGCGGCGCGGCGGCAAAGTCTGGCTCGCTGCCGGCAGCGCGTTGCCCTGCCGCTGCATCCGTTGCGCGGCTGAGACTGCGGCGGAAGAAGGCAAAAACGTGAATCTGTATTGGACGCCGCCGGCGGCGCTCTTGCTGTCGGCCGCGGCGGTGGTGCTGTTTTTTATTTTTGCGCCGGTACTGTTTGCGTGGCTGGACGAGTGGAAAGCGCCGGTTTTGATTGTTTTGGCGCTGCTGTTTACCGCCGCGCAAATCTGGCTGCAGCGCAAACGGCGGCTGTTTGTGCCGGTGTGCCGCCGCTGCCGGCGCCGCCGCATCGGGGTGATGGCGGCGCTGGCGCTGGCGGCGGTTTTGCTGCTGCTGTTGGCGGAAAGCAAGATTCCGCTGCTGATGTCGCTCGGTTTCGGCGGCGCCATGATCGCGCTGCTGGCGCTGATGCTGTACGACAACCGCCGCATCCGCGCGCTGGCCATCCGCGACGACTGCAGCGTGCTGACCGGCTTTGGCCGCCGTTTTCTCGATACGCTGGAAAATAGGGGCTAGGCAGCCTGAAAGTCGGTTTTGCATAAAAGCAGCCTGAAAACGCGGATACGGTTTTCAGGCTGCTTTTTGCTTGGCTTGTTGGCGCGCGACGTAACAAGCCGCATTGCTGGAATGCTGGGTCTAGACCCAGCCTACCTTGCTGGCAGGCATTGCTGCACACCAACAAGATTCCCGCCTGCGCGGGAATGACGGTAGTGGGGATGGGATGCGCTAAAAACGGCTTTCAGGCAGCCTGAAAGTTTGATGCAGCCTGAAAAGGCCAAAACGCTTTCAGGCTGCCTTTAGGCCGGCGGTTTAGTCTTCGAGACTGAATTCGATATTGTCGATCAGGCGGGTGCCGCCGAGGCGGGCGGCGCCGAGGACGACCAGCTGTTTGTCGCCGACGCGGGCGGTGTTCAGGCTGCCGGCGGCGCGGATTTCGATGTAGTCCACCTGCCAGCCGCGCGAAGCCAGGCCGCGGCGAGCCTGCTCTTCAAGGGCGGCGTAGTCGCGGCTGCCGCCGCGCACGGTGTCGGCCACGGCCTGCAGGCTGCGGTAGAGCTGCGGCGCTTCGGCGCGCTCTTCGGGCTTGAGGTATTGGTTGCGGCTGGAGAGGGCGAGGCCGTCGGTGGCGCGGCCGGTATCGACGGGAATAATGCGCACGGGGATGTTGAGATCATCGACCATGCCTTGTATGACCACCAGCTGCTGGTAGTCTTTTTTGCCGAAGCAGGCGGTGTCGGGCTGGACGATGTTGAAGAGTTTGCACACGACGGTGGCGACGCCGCGAAAGTGGCCGGGGCGGAAGGCGCCGCACAATTCGTTTTGCAGATTGGGCGGCTCGACCTGGTACTGCTGGGCAACGCGCGGGTAGAGTTCGGCTTCGTCGGGGACGAACAGCGCATCGACGCCGGCTGCGCGCAGTTTTTCGGCGTCGGCTTCAAGGGTGCGCGGGTAGCGGCCGAAGTCTTCGCCCTGGCCGAACTGCAGGCGGTTGACGAAGATGCTGACCACGGTGTGGCGCTCAGCCTGCTTGGCCTGCGCCACCAGCGCCAGATGGCCGGCATGAAGGTTACCCATGGTGGGCACGAAGGCGACGCTGTCGTGGCTGCGCCGCCATTGGCGGATTTCTTCGATGGTGCGGATGATTTGCATGGTGGGGGTGTTCCTTGTGTGGCGGGTTGGGTTTTAACTTCGTTGAAGCTGCGCTTTCAGGCTGCCTGCAAGGGCGTGGACGGCCTGTTTTCGCGTTTCAGGCTGCCTGGGGATGTCAGGCAGCCTGAAAAGGGGCTTATTGGTCTTCGAGCTTTTGTCTGCCCTGCTTGGCGGGAATTTCCTGCCGCAGCTTCTGCAGATAGGCTTCAATCAGGGTGTTGCCTTGGATAACCGCCAGCTGCTCTTTGATGGCGGCGCTCTCTTCGGCATTGGGTTTGACTTCGGAGAGCGACTGCACTTCGACCAGCTGCGGCATGCCGGTGCCCTGCAGCAGGGCGTAGGCGGGTTTGCCGTCTTTGGGCTGGGCTTTCATAATCGCCAGATAGTCGGCCGGCGGCATCATGCCGCGCAGCTGCTCGGGCATCACCGGCTGCGGGTTGGTCCAGTTGAGCGCGGGCTGTTTGCCGGCCTGCAGCTCGGCGAGCAGTTTTTTGTTGTGCTCGGTGGCCAGGCGGCGGCTTTCCGAGCGGATGTAGTCGGCCTTCACCTGCTCTTTGGCCTGCTCGAATGAAAGCTGCGCTTCGGGGCGGGTTTCGCTGGCGCGCAGCACCCATACCGAGCCGTCGGCGGCGCTAATCGGGTCGGAATTGTGTTTTTTGTCGAAAACGTCGCTGCCAAACAGCGCTTCGATTACCGCTTCAGGCAGCTTTTGCTCGGCGGCGCCGGCGCGGGTCAGCCAGTCGCCGCCGCTTTGCAGCGGCACGCCGAATTTTTTGGCGGCGCTTTCAAGCTCGCTGCTGTTGTTGATCACATAGTCGCCCAAGTCTTCGCGCAGTTTTTTCAGCGACTGGACGGCTTTTTTCTCTTTCAAGTCTTGGGCGATGCGCTGTTTGACGGCAGCGGGCGAGTTGTCGAGGATGTCGTTCACTTGGAAGACGTAGTAGCCGAAGCTGCCTTCGATCAGGGCGCTGACTTCGCCTTTGTTTAGCGCGAAAACTGCGTCTTCCAGCGGTTTTTCCAGCGTGCCGTTTTGGCTGATGTCGCCGATGTCGCCGCCTTTGGCGGCGCTGCCGTCTTTGGAGAAGCGCTGGGCGATGGCGGCAAACTGCTCGGGCGCGGCTTTGGCGGCTTGTGCCGCGGCTTCGGCTTCGGCGCGGGCGGCGGCTTTGGCGGCATCACCGCCTTTTACCGGAATCGGCACCATAATCATGCTGACGCGGCGGGTGGGCTTGAGTTTGTCCTGCTGCTGCTTGAAGATTTCGTCGATTTCGGCATCGCTCACGTTTTCGCGCTCGGCCAGTATTTTCGGCGACAGCAGCAGATACTGGTATTTCACCGCCTGCTGCTGGCGGTAGGCTTTTTGGTTGGCGCGGTAGAATTTCTGCAGTTCGGCGTCGTTTACCATAACTTTATCGGCAAAGGCGTTTTCGTCGGCCACCGCCAGACGGATGGTGCGCGCGGCGGCAACGCTGCGGGCAAACTGCGCCACCTGGGTATCGGGAATGCTGCCGTTGGCAAAGATTTTCTGCAGGGCGAAAGTCAGATACTGGTCGCGCAGGCGGTCGGTGTACTGCTCTTCGCTCATGCGGTTGCTTTGCAGGAAGTTGCGGAAGATTTGCGGGCTGAAGTCGCCGTTTTGGTCGTGGAAGTTGGGATCGTCCACAATCATCTGCTTGATTTGTTCGTCGGAAACCGCCACGCCCATTTTTTTCGCGCCTTCGAGCAGATAGGCCTGGTTGAGCAGCGCTTGGAACACTTCTTCGCGGCTGCCGCTGCCGCCGCTGTTGCGGGTGTTGTGCAGGGCGCGGTCGAGATCTTCGCGGGTGATGGTCTTCTCGCCGATTTGGACGATGTAGTTGCCGCTGCCCAGGCTGGTCAGGCTGACGGCGCTGAAGCCGACAAACGATAGGGCGATGCAGCCGAGCAGAAACTGGGAAGGTTTGCGGTATTTTTCGATCAGATGGAACATGGCGGTGCGGAAAAGGGGATAAGGGGAAAGGGGCGCATTTTAACGTGTTTTCACATTGCGCGGCATGGCTGTCAGGCAGCCTGAAAAGGAAAAAACGGCAAAACGGTTTTCAGGCAGCCTGAAACTCTTGATTAGGACTCTTGGTCGTCATTTTCGGCTTCGACGGCGCTTTCAGGCTGCATCAGCCGTTTCAGTTCCTGATACAGCGCGCGGAAGTTTTTCGGCGGCTTGGCCTGCTCCTGCTCTTTGCGCGTGTTGCGGATCAGGGTGCGCAGCACGCCGGCGTCGGCTGCCGGGTGCTCGGCGATAAAGGCGGTGAGCGCGTTATCGTCTGCCAAGAGACGGCTACGCGCCTGTTCGACCCGCTGCAAAAAGGCGTTATGCGCCTGGTTTTCGCCTTTGAGTGCCGATAAAAAGGCGCGGATGGGGGCGGGGTCGATGTCGCGCATCAGGCGGCCGATAAACTGGCTCTGCCGCTTCAAAGCGCCGTTGGACGTGATTTTGCGGTATTCGCGCACCGCCTCGGCCAATTCTTCCGGCAGGCCGATTTTTTTCAGGGTGTCGGCAGAAAGACGGGTCAGCTCCATGCCCAAATCCTGCAACTCGTTCATCTGTTTTTTCTTGGCGGTCTTGCTGACCCATTCGTCGTCTTGGTGCGTATCCATTTTTCAGGCTGCTGTGGCGGATAAAGCCGCGCATCATATAGCAAAAGCGCCGCTTTGTCGCTTTTGGCGCAAGGCAGCCTGAAAACGGTTAAAATGCCGCCCTTTCCTTGATATCCCGACCCGAGAACCATGATGTTCCAACACACAGCATCCGACCTTAGCGACGTAGTGGCGCGCACGCTGGCGCTGGCCAAGGCCAAGGGCGCGCAGGCTGCCGAAGCCGCCGTTAGCGAATCAGTGGGGCTGAGCGTACAGGTGCGGCTGGGCGAAACCGACCAGATCGAGCACCGCCAGGACAAATCGCTGGATCTGACCGTGTATCTGGGGCAGAGCAAAGGCCGCGCCAGCACCGCCGACTTTTCCGAACAGGCGCTGGCCGGCACCGTTCAGGCTGCCCTGGACATCGCCCGCTACACCGCGCAAGACCCCTATGCCGGCCTGGCCGATGCCGATCTGATGGCCACCGACACCCCAGATTTGGACAAATACCACGAATGGGATGTCGGCAGCGCCCAGGCGCTCGAGCTGGCGACCAACTGCGAAGCGGCGGCGCTCGATTTTGACGCGCGCATCGGCAATTCCGAAGGCACCAACGTGCAAAGCAGCCACTCGCAGTTTGCCTACGGCAACAGCCACAGCTTTTTGCGCCACCAGCAGGTGAGCCACCACAGCATTTTCTGCAGCGTGCTTGCCGAAGATGCCGGCGGCATGGAGCGCGATTATTGGTTCGATATGTCCTGCGATGCCGCTGAGCTTCAGGCTGCCGCTGCCATCGGCCGCACCGCTGCCGAGCGCACCGTTGCCCGTCTCGGCGCCCGCAGCGTGCCCACCGGCAGCTATCCGGTGCTGTTCGACCACACCGTGGCCGGCAGCCTGATCGGCCATCTGGTCGGCGCGCTCAGCGGCAGCGCGCTCTACCGCCACAGCAGTTTTCTCTGCGACAGCATCGGCAGCCGCATTTTTCCCGATTTCGTCAATCTGCGCGAAGAGCCGCACCTGCCGCGCCGTTTCGGCAGCACCTATTTCGACAGCGAGGGCGTGGCCACGGCGCCGCGCTTCGTAATCGAAGAGGGCAGCGTGCGCGGCTATTTTCTCGGCAGCTACAGCGCGCGCAAACTCGGCATGCAGACCACCGCCAACGCCGGCGGCGCGCACAATCTGGTGCTCGGCGCCACCTGCGCCGGCCGCGAAGATTTGCTGCGGCAGATGGGCAGCGGCCTGCTGCTGACTGAATTAATGGGGCAGGGCGTCAATACCCTGACCGGCGACTATTCGCGCGGCGCCGCCGGCTTCTGGGTGGAAAACGGCGTGATTGCCTATCCGGTCAGCGGCATTACCGTGGCCGGCCGGCTGCAGGAAATGTTTGCCGCCATCGAAGGCATTGCCGACGATGCCCTGCCGCGCGCCGGCAACCGCGTCGGCTCGATACTGGTCGGCAAGATGACCGTGGCCGGCAGCTGATTCCGTCCGCCGCCTTTCAGGCAGCCTGAAAGCCGGTTTTGCCCGTTTTTTCCCTTTTCAGGCAGCCTGAACCGCCGTTTTCCCATTTTCAGGCTGCCTTGCTCAAAGCCCAATCCCTATGCTCGAAACCGACAATCTTACTTCCCACGCCGCGCCGCGCATGGTGGCGGCGCAGAAAATGTCCGCCCAGGAAGAGCAGCTCGAACGCGCCCTGCGGCCGAAAACGCTGGCCGACTACATCGGCCAGCACAAGGCCAAATCGCAGCTGGAAATTTTTATTCAGGCTGCCCGTGCGCGCGGCGAAGCGCTCGACCACACCCTGCTGTTCGGCCCGCCCGGGCTGGGCAAAACCACGCTGGCGCACATTATCGCCAAAGAATTGGGCGTCAACCTGCGCCAGACCAGCGGCCCGGTGCTCGAGCGTGCCGGCGATTTGGCGGCGCTGCTCACCAATCTCGAGCCGCACGACGTGTTGTTTATCGACGAAATCCACCGGCTCAGCCCCGTGGTTGAAGAAATCCTTTATCCCGCGCTCGAAGACTACCAGCTCGACATTATGATCGGCGAAGGCCCCGCCGCCCGCTCGGTGAAAATCGACCTGCCGCCCTTCACGCTGGTGGGCGCCACCACCCGCGCCGGCATGCTCACCAACCCGCTGCGCGACCGTTTCGGCATCGTTTCGCGCCTGGAGTTTTACCGCGCCGACGATTTGTCCACCATCGTCGCCCGTTCGGCAGAGCTGCTGCAAATGGCGCTCGATGAAGACGGCGCGCTGGAAATTGCCCGCCGCAGCCGCGGCACCCCGCGCATCGCCAACCGCCTGCTGCGCCGCGTGCGCGACTACGCCGAAGTCAAACACGGCGGCCGCGCCGATGCCGCCGTGGCCGATGCCGCGCTGTCGATGCTCGATGTCGATGCCGTCGGCCTGGACATGATGGACCGCAAATTTCTCGAAGCCGTGCTCTTCAAATTCGGCGGCGGCCCCGTCGGCCTGGAAAACGTCGCCGCCGCCATCGGCGAGAGTCCCGACACCATCGAGGACGTAATCGAACCCTATCTGATCCAGCAGGGTTTTTTGCAGCGCACCCCGCGCGGCCGCGTCGCCACCGAATTGAGCTACCGCCACTTCGGCTTGCCGCCGGCAGAATAACAAACAGGCAGCCTGAAAAGCGGGTTTGGGCTGTTGGTGGCGGATGTCTGTTCGCCCGCCGTGTTGTTTGGCCGGACGGCGCTTGCTTGTTCCGTCGTTTGCGTGCCGCCCAACCGTTTGCACATGGTTTTGTTGTTTTTGGATTGTCCGAACGTTTCGGTGTGCGGTGCGCACCCTACGCCCGATCTTGTAGGGTGCGCACCGCGCACCAAAAACACAAATACCGCCGCTTTTCCCGCAATGCCCCTTACACCTTTCAGGCTGCCTTGCCGGCCAAAGCAGCCTGAATAAGCGTCCGCCCGTTCCGTTTCCCTTATTTCACCCCCCGATCCCATGAGCCGCACCCAACGCCTGCTGCAACTGTCCGACCTGCTGCGCCGCAGCCGCCGCCCGCTGCCGGCGCAGGAAATGGCTGCCGAGCTGCAAATCAGCGTGCGCACCGTTTACCGCGACATCGCCCTGCTGCGCGCGCAGGGTGCCGACATCCGCGGCGAAGCCGGCGTCGGCTTTGAATGGCGCGGCGGCTGGCTGATGCCGCCGGCCGCCTTTGGGCAGGACGAACTGGCCGCGCTGCTGCTCGGCCTGCGCTGGGCGGCGCGGCAGGGCGGCGCCGGCGAAGCCGCCCGCTCGGCGCTGGAAAAAATCCGCGCCCTGATTCCGCCGGCCGCCGCCGAGCTGGAAAACATGGCGCTCTATCCGCTTGCCGATGCCGGCTGTACGCCGCAGGAAGCGCAGGTGCTGGAGCATATCCGCGCCGCGCTCGGCAGCGGCCGTTACCTGTGTTTCGACTATACCGACGCCGAAGGACGCGCCAGCCGCCGCCAAGTCCAGCCGGTGGCGGTCGGCTATTTCGGCGACCGCGGCGTGCGCCTGCTCGCCGCCTGGTGCTGCCTGCGCGGTGACTTCCGCCATTTCCGCTGCGACCGTATCAGCCGCATTGAAACCGGCGCCGCCGCCGCTACACCCCACCGCCTGTTGCTGCAGCGCTGGCGCGAACAAGACTGCGGCGGCGCTTTGATCGATTTCGATTTTTGAGCACCGTACCGTTTGGCCGCATAGCGAAAGCAGCCTGAAAGCCTAAGCCGTAGGGTGCGCCACGCGCACCGAAACGCCGCCCAAATGCTTTCAGGCTGCCTTTAAGCAAACCGGCATGCAGCAATATCGCCGGCCAGCAGCCGGAGAGTTTGACGAGTACGCCAAGACGGCAGGGAAAGCACAAAAATGCCCGAACGATTAGTCCTGTGTTTATACTTCCAAGCTTCAAATTTCCATTCGGAGTGCAGTTGTGAAAACGTTTTTTCCTGCTTTTTTGCTTGGCATGGTTCTGTCTGCAACAGTATACGGATATGATGTGCCCATCTACGTCGATCCGCGCTGCGTGGGCTTGGAAGGTATCGATTTGGCCAATTGCAGCTTTTATCTTGAGAAGCGCACGAAAGCCAAACTGCGCAAAACCTATCTGAAAGCATTGGGCTATACGGTAGAAAAAAGGCATCTGCGCCAATCGCAGAAGCTGTGGGAGCAGTTCGCGCAGTATGAATGCACGCAGGATAACGGCAATACTTCGTCTTATGTGCCCGTCCATTTTGCTTTTTGCTATGTCCGCAAGATGGATCAGCGCGACAGGGAAATCCGTCAGATGTATCCCTTTGCGTTTTAACGGCAACGCCAATGCGGCAGCCTGAAAAAAAGCAGCCTGAAACGGGAAAGTCCGTTTCAGGCTGCTTTTTATTGCCGGTAGATTGGGTAGCCTGAAAGCGTTTGGGCGGTGTTTCGGTGCGCAGGGCGCACCCTACAGCTTGGGTTTTCAGGCTGCCGGAAAGCCCCAAACCGGTGGCCGCTGGCCTTACAGCAGCGGGCTGACCAGCCGCACGCAGCGTTCGGCGAAGCGGCGCAGGGGGCGGCGCTGCTGCCAGCGCTGGGGGTCGAGTGCTTCGCTGTGCGCCAGATAGCTTTGCAGCAGCGCGGCGATGTCGGCGGCGGTGTCGCTGCCGTAGGCCATCAGGCTGACTTCGAGGTTGAGATAAAAGCTGCGCATGTCGATATTGACGGTGCCGAACAGGGCGAAGCGGCCGTCCACCAGCACGGCTTTGGTGTGCAGCAGGCCGCCGTCGAACATCCGCAGTTTGACGCCGGCGGCCAGTAGCGGCTGGTAGTAGGCTGCGGCGGCGTAGCGCACCAATCGGGAATCGACGCGGCGCGGCATAATCAGGGTAACGTCCACGCCGCGGCGGGCGGTGGTGATCAGGGTGTTGAGCAGGGCTTCGTCGGGTACGAAATAGGGGGTGCTGATCAGCACGCTTTCTTGGGCGATATTGAGCGCGTTGGTCAGCACGTCGTAAACCAGCGAGCTGTCGCCGCCGGGGTGGGAGGGCAGCACCTGCAGCTGGCGGCCGTCGGCGGTGCTGCCGGCGGCGGGGGCGAAATCGGGCATTTCGGCGGTGTAGTGGCTCAGGTAGGTGATGGTTTCGTCGAGATTACGGTTGGTTTCGCCCGCCCAGTCGCCGTAGAACACCGCTGCCAGCTCTTGGGCGGCGGGACCTTCGCAGCGCAGCACGGCATCGACCCATTCGCCGACGCCGGCGCTTTGCTTGAACAGGCGCGGATCGACCAGGTTGTAGCTGCCGGTGTAGGCGGTGCGGTAGTCGGTAACCAGAATCTTGCGGTGGTTGCGCAAATCGCTGCGCACCCACAGCGAGCGCCACAGGGCAAAGGGCAGGGCAGGGGTAACTTCGACGCCGGCCTGCCGCAGCCGCGCCGGCCAGCCGGAGCGCCAAAAGGCGGCGCTGCCCAGCGAATCGGCCAAGAGCTGGCAGCGCACGCCGCGCTGTGCCGCGCGCATCAGCGCTTCGAGTACGGCGGCAACGCGACCGCTGCCGTCGACAATATAAAACGCCATCAGGCAGCAGTGTTGCGCGGCGTCGATGTCGGCGGCAAAGGACTGCAGAATCTCGTCGGTATCGGACAAAAGGCGCACGTGGTTGCCGCCGGTAACGGGATGGCCGCTACTGATGCGCACTAGATGGGCCAGCTGGGCGAAGCGTTTTTCCGCCGGTTCGGTGGTCTGCGGCGGCATAAAGCGGTCGGCAAAGGCGTCGTGAAAGGCCAGAAGCTCGGCCTGGCGCACTGCCCGCCCGCGCCCGAGACGCGGCTCGCCGATTAAGAGATACAGCAGCACGCCGAATACGGGGAAGGCAAACAACAGCGCCAGCCACGCCAGCGCGGCGCTGCCGGAGCGGCGGGCGTAAATCACGCGCAGGGCGACGGTTAGGGTTAAAGCAAAGTGGCTGAGAATCAGAATGTCCGACCAGTTCATTAGCGATACTCCGTGAATAAAAAGCAGCCTGAAAGCGGCAGAAAACGGCTTTTCAGGCTGCTTGGGACAGGGCGGATTATAGACGGTGGCTTTTCAGGCTGCCCGGTTTGCCAAAAAGCAGCCTGAAAAAAGCAGCCTGAAAGGTTTTCAGGCTGCCTGCAGCGGATTAGTCCCCCGCCTGCGGGCGCAGCTCTTTTTTCAGGCGCACATAAACCACGCGGCGCACCAGGGCGACGGTGTCGCCGTGATCGTCGTACACCCGCACGGTAAACTCCGGCAGGTGCTTGCCGCCGCCGGCGATTGCCGCTTCGATGGCGGCGATTTCGTCGCGGCTGATGCTGCAGTCGAGATAAACCGCGCCGCGGCCGGGTTTGACAAACTCGATTTCGGCGGCCTTGTCCCACACATAGCAGCGGCCGTGGAAAATGCCGTTGAGCATTAGCGAGTAGATCGGGTCGGTCATGGCAAACAGGCTGCCGCCAAACTGGCTGCCGTGCAGGTTTTGCGTGCTGCGCCAGCCGGCGAGCTTGGCGCGGATGCGGGTGAAGTCGTCGGCCAGATGGGTGATGCGGATGCCGCTGAACAAGAGCGGCGGCCACAAATTGAGCATCCTTTGCGTGCGCCGTGCGCTTTTGGGGCGCTGGCGCCGGCGGCGGATCAGGCGCAGCGGCATCTTATTCTTCCGTCTCGCCGGTGGCGAAGAAATAATGGCTGGTGGTGAACGGATTGCCCTGTTCGTCGGCCAGTTCGGCGCCGGCGGCCGAATGCTTGATTACCAGCAGGTTCAGGCTGCCGGCGCTGTTGAGCACGCTGCCGGCGTCTTCGCCGTTATTGAGCACTTTGCCGCCGGCCTGCTGCGGCGCGGCGTTTTCGGCAATCGCCAGCCCGCGTTTGACCTGGCCGCGGTATTGGGCGCGGGCGATGACTTCCTGGCCGGGGTAGCAGCCTTTGCGGAAATGGATGCCGCCGATGGTGTGCTGGTTGAGCATCTGGGCGACGCAGCTTTCGCTGGTGGCGGCGCAGATCCACGGATAGCCGCTGGCGATTTCGTGCTGCTGCCAGCGTGTTTCGGCGGCGGCGTCGTAAGGCGGCAGCTCGGCGGCGGTGGCAATCTGCATCACGCCGCCGTGCGGCAGTTCGGCGCGGCCCTCGGGCGCGGGAAACTGGTGCTGCGGTTCGCTCGGGAAAACGGGAGCGGCATCATCGGGCAGCAGGCCGGCCACGCCGTAGTCGGGCAGGATTTCAAACTGCACTTTGGCGCGCATCACAAACATCCGCAGCCGCTTCAGCACGGTTTCCGCCAGATCGGCGGCCAGCGCCAGCAGGATTTCGTCGCCGGCGTTGTAGGCCAAAAGGTTGGCGATCACGCGGCCTTTGGGCGTGTTGTAGGTGGCATAGCAGGCATGGCCGGCGGGAAGGTTGTTGATGTCGTTGGAAAACTGGCCGTGCAAAAAGCTGTGGCGGTCGTCGCCGACGGCGCGGATAACGGCGAAAAAGGGCAGGGTGCTGGCAGACATGTTAAAAGTTTCCTTTCCGGTGAAACAATTTGCGATGGCGGAAAATAACGCCTTTTGACGCCGCTTTCAAGCGCCGGCAGCCTGAAAATGGTCAAGCTGCGGTTTTGCCGATAAAATGCGCGCCCCCAACTACTTCAGGCAGCCTGAAATGATAAGTGCCGCTTCCCAGTATTTTTCCGCCCTAATTGATATCGTGCTGCACATCGACCAACATCTGGCGGCGCTGGCCGGCGAATACGGCGTGTGGATTTACGCCGTATTGTTTGTGATCGTTTTTTGCGAAACCGGGCTGGTGTTCACCCCGTTTTTGCCCGGCGATTCGCTGCTGTTTGCCGCCGGTGCGGTGGCCGCGTCTTCCGGCGGCAGCCTGAATGTGCACCTGATCGCCGCACTGCTGCTGGCGGCGGCGATACTGGGCGACGCCGTCAATTTCGCCATCGGCAAAGCCTTCGGCGCGCGGCTGTTTTCGCGCCCGAACTCGCGCCTGTTCAAACCCGAATACCTGCAAAAAACCCACGCCTTTTACGAAAAATACGGCGGCAAAACCATTATCCTCGCCCGCTTCGTGCCGGTGGTGCGCACCTTCGCCCCCTTTGTGGCCGGCATGGGGCGGATGCACTACGCCACCTTTATCCGCTACAACATCATCGGCGCGCTGGCGTGGGTGCTGCTTCTGACCTATCTGGGCTACGCCTTCGGCAACGTGCCGCTGGTTAAACAGAATTTCGGCTTGCTGGTTATCGGCATTATCGTGGTATCGGTGCTGCCGATGGCGGTGGAAATCGTCCGCGCCTTTGTGCGCAAAAAGCGCGCGTAAAGGGCGAGGCGCAACAGGCAGCCTGAAAAGGCAACAACCCCCTTATTCCCGTCAATGCCGCCCAGCTTTCAGGCTGCCAGCACCCCCAAGCAACCCGAAACGCCGCTGGAGCAACTGCTCTTTGTGCGCGGCGGCAAAGCCGTTATACTCCGCGCCTTCGCAAACCACTTAAATAAAGACAAAAACATGAAACCCGATACTTTCGAACGCTACGGCTCGGTGAGCCGTTTTTTCCATTGGTCGATGGCGCTGCTGTTTGTATTTATGTACTACAGCGCGGTGCTGTTTTCGCAGGAAAACTTCGACCTGATGCCCTACCACAAAGCCACCGGCCTGCTGCTGATGCTGCTGATTCTGCTGCGCGTGGTGTGGATGCTGGCCAATCTGAAAAAGCGCCCGCACGGCTCGCTGGTGGTCAAACTCGGCCATCTGGCGCTGTATCTGCTGATGCTGGCGGTGCCGGCCGTCGGCCTGATCCGCCAATACGGCGCGGCGCGGCATCCTCTGGAAATCGGCCCATTCACCCTGCCGCAGGCGGCGGAGAAAATCGAATGGATGTCCAATCTCGGCAACGCCGCCCACGGCAAACTGGGCTGGCTGCTGATGGCTTTTGCCATCGGCCATGTTGCCATGGCGCTTGTCCACCAGCTTAAAGGCGAAAAACTGCTGCAGCGCATGGCCGGCCGCTAAATCCGTTTTTGCAATCAACAAAACGCCCGTTTCAGGCAGCCTGAAACGGGCGTTTGGTTTGGGTGGGCAGACAGGCAGCCTGAAAGCGTTGCCCGCCGTATCTGCCAAACGGTGCGCGGTGCGCACCCTACCGCCCATTTAGCCTGCGCTGATGCAGCCTGAAAGCGGCAAACCGGCTTTCAGGCTGCTTTTTGTTTGGGCAGACGGCGTTTTCAGGCTGCCGTTTAGCGCAGCCAGGACTGCGGGTTGATGGTGCGGCCGCGGTAGCGCAGTTCGAAATACAGGCCCTGTTCGCCGCTGGGCAGGGTGCCGCTGCTGCCGATGCTTTGGCCGGCGGCGACGCTGCTGCCGTTGCCGACGGCCAGCGACGAGAGTCCGCCGTAAACCGAAAGGTAGCCGTCGCCGTGGCTGATGATGACGGTGTTGCCGTAGCCGCGCAGGTCGGCGGCGTATTCGACGCGGCCGGCGGCGACGCTGCGCACGGCGGCGTGGTCGGCGGCGAAAAACAGTCCGCGCCAGACGCCGCCGCTGGGGCGGGCGCTGCCGAAGCGGCCGCTGACGCCGGCGGATACCGGCCGCAGCAGGGCGCCTTGTTTGCGGCCGAAGCCGCTGCCTTCGGGGGCTTTGGCGGCGGGGCGGGCTTGGTCGGACGTGGTGTTGTCGCGGGACGGTTCGGTGCGGGCGCTGTTTTCATCCAGCGCCAAATCTTCGGCGGTCAGCGTCGAGCGTTCGCGCTGTTGGTCGCGCTTGCCGGCGTTTTGGCTGCCGGCTGGGTTTTTGGCTGCCGGCGGCGGGGTTTTGGCGGCAGGTTTTTTTGCTGCCTGCTCGGCTTTGGCGCGGGCGGCTTTTTCCCGCTGGGCGGCTTCGGCTTTGCGCTGGGCGGCTTCGCGGGCGGCAATTTGGGCGACGATTTGGTTGAGCCGTTTTTCGTCTTGGCGCAGGCCGGCCAGGCGGCGGTTTTGTTTGTCGATGTCGGCGCTCAGGCGGCGGCTGTCGCTTTGGGCTTTGCTTTCTTCCTGGCCGAGTTGTTTGAGTTTGCTGCGGCTGGCGGCGGCCAGTTTTTCCAGACGCGCCAGCTCGGCATTGACCGCCGTTTCTTGGCGGTTTAATTCGCGCTGCTGTTCGGCCAGCCGCTGCAGCACTTTGTCGTTGGCCTGGCTGATATGGCGGCTGTAGCGCAGAAAACGGCTTTTTTGCGCGGCATCGGCGTTTTTCAGAAACAGCACGAGGGCGTGGCTTTGGCGGTTGCGGTAGTTGCCGTTGATCAGGCGCGCCACTTGCGCTTTGGTGGCGGCGATGTCGGTTTTCAGGCTTTCGAGATCGGTTTGCAGCTTCTGCAGGCTGCTCCAGGCGGCGTTTTGGCGGCGGGTGATGGCTTCGAGCTCGCGTTTGAGCTGCTGCAGGCGCAGTTTGGCGCGCTGCAGGGCGGCATCGGCGCGGCGGCGGGCGTTTTCTTTCTGCTGCAGCTCCTGCTGGGCACGGCCGATGGCCTGCTGCACGCTGTCGAGCCGCTCGCTCTCGTTTTCGGCATGCGCGGCGGTGCAGGCAAAAACGGCGGCCAGCAGCAGAAGGCGGAAACGGTTTTTCATGGCGGGGGACTGGTCGGGAAAAGCCGCGATTATAACGGCAGGCGCCGGCAGCCTGAAAAGCGGCGGCGGATATTTTTCAGGCTGCCTGTATGCCGAAGGCACAGAGCAAAGCAGCCTGAAAGCCGGTTTGGCGCTTTCAGGCTGCTTGGCAAGCGGGGTTACTGCCGGTATTGCGACGCCCGCAGCGGGTCTTCGGGAATCTGTTGGAGAAAGCCTTTGCCGAAGCCTTTGATCGAGGCAAGGTTTTCGTCGATATGGGTGGCGCGGATGCGGATAATCGAATTAAAGAGCGCCATCAGCAGAAGCAGCGCCAAAGGCACGATAACCAGCAGGGCATTGATTTCGCGGTATTCGCCGGAGAATATCACCAAAAACGGCAGCAGCAACAGCACCAGAAAAACGATGGCCAGCGCCAGATTCAGGCGGCGGCGCCAGATGTGCTTGGGGCAGTAGCACAGCGTAAGCAGCACTTTTTTGCGCAGCAGCAGCGCCAGAACGGCATACAGCAGCAGCGCCAGTCCGCCGGTAATAAATACCAGCAGCAGCACCCAATACACATGCGGCGAATGCCAGTAGAGCTTGCTCGGCCTGGCCGGCGGCTGCGCCGCTTCGCCGCAGCGCACGCAGCAGTGGGGCAGATCGCTCTCGGGCGGCAGATAGACGGTTTTGCCGTCGCGCCAGCATTCGTGTTGGTTAAACAGTTGCTCTTCGGCAGCCTGCGGGGTTTGGTAGGGGTTGAAATCGTTGTTTGTCATCGGAAGTCGGTTTTTTTGCTTGGGGGAGGGAGACGGTATTTTCAGGCTGCCTGCGGCCGGCGCTATTTGGGCGGCAGGCAGCCTGAAAGCAGGGCGGCGATTTGCTGCAGGCCGGCGGCGTCGGTGTCGTCGAAAGCCGCAAGCTCTTCGGCATCGGCATCAAGCACGCCCCACACTTTGCCGTGACGGTTGGTAAGCGGGACGACGATTTCCGACTGCGCGCGCGAGGAGCAGGCGATGTGGTCGGGATGGGCATTGACATCGGCTACCACCAACGTGGCGCGCTGCTGCCATGCCTGTCCGCACACGCCGCGGCCGTAGGCAATGCGGGTGCAGGCCAGCGGCCCTTGGAACGGCCCCAACACCAAATCGTTGTCGCGCACCAGATAAAAGCCCACCCACAGCCAGCCGAAGGCTTCTTTGAGCACGGCGGCGGTGTTGGCAAGATTGGCGGTTAGGTCGGTTTCGCCTGCGATTAGGGCGACGATTTGCGGCAGCAGCTCGGCATAGCGCTCGGATTTGTTGTTGCCGCTAAGGTTCAACGTGTGCATGGTATCGGGCAGCCTGAAAACAAAAAGGCCGCCATTATCCGCCTAAAGCACCCTTATCGGAAAGCGCCGCGCGCGTGTAGAATGGCCGTTTTCCCACCCGTCAATACGACCTATGGAGAAACACATGAAAAAGCTCTTTCCCACAAACAGCCTGATTTCCGTGATTAAAGTATCCGACTATGCCGCCGCACTGGCTTGGTACGGCGCCTGGCTGGGCGAGCCGGACGAAGTGCCGATGGATGGCATGGCGGAATGGCGCATTGCCGATAATGCCTGGCTGCAACTGGATGCCAGCGAAGGCGCTGCCCATCCCGCTGCCGTCGTTATCGGCGTGAATGATGTTGCCGCCTGCCGTGCGGCCTTGCTGACGGCGGGAATTGCCGCCGGCGACATTGTCGATTGGGAGGTCGTTCTGTGCTGCGACCTGCACGACCCGGACGGCAACAGAATTTCCCTGGCACAAGTCATCGGATAACACCATGATCGCTTACCTGCGCGGCACGTTCCTGCTCAAACAGGCAAGGAGCAGGCAATGAAACTGTACACCAGCATCACTTCCCCGTATTCCCGCGCCATTATGCTGACCGCGCTCTCGCAGGGCATGGACGGCTTGGCATTGGCTTACGCCGATCCGTGGGCGACGCCGCCGGAGCTGACCGCCGTCAATCCGCTCTCGCAGGTGCCGGCGCTGCTTGCCGACGACGGTACCGTTATCTGCGGCACGGCCTTTGTTGCCGACTACCTGTTCAGCCATCCGCTGCACGACGCGCAGCAGGCGGCGCTGGCCGGCTATGCGCAGGCGCTGCTCGACCAGGTGGTCAAAGCCTATTCGCTGGCCAAATTCCTGCCCGATGGCATGGCCGAACACCCGCATATCCCGCGTGCTCGCGAAGCCGTGGTCCGCGGCCTGCAGCAGGCGCCCGCGCTTGATCCGCGCAGCAATGAGTTCGCCCACCATCTGCTGGGCATGGCCTTTTCCTATGCCGAACTGCGCCATCCTACGCTGTTTGACCAACTGGGCGATGCCAACCGCGCCGCCTTTTCCGAATACCGGCAGCGCGCCGACGTGCAGGCCGTCGGCATCGAAGCGCTCGAGCGCAAACCCGCTACCATCGCCGCCATCCGCGCCACCATCGCCGCCTGACGGGCAAAGCAGCCTGAAAAAGCAGCCTGAAAAGCCGTTTTCCGCCTTTCAGGCTGCTTTTTTCAGGCTGCCTGTGGGGCAAACGAAAGAGAAAAAAGCCTGTATTGCTGCAGGCTTTTTGCAACGGTCAAAAGGTAAACGGCTGCTGCCGCAGACAAAAAAGCAGCCTGAAAACCACAACTCGGTTTTCAGGCTGCTTTATTACGGTGCAGGGATTACTGCGCGGGGTTGTCCTGCGCGGGCGCTTCGATCAGGGCTTTGATCGACAGGCGCACGCGACCGCGGTCGTCCACTTCCAGCGCTTTTACTTTGACGCTCTGGCCGACTTTGAGGTAGTCGTTAACGTCTTTCACGCGCTCGTGGGCGATTTGGCTGATGTGTACCAGGCCGTCTTTGCCAGGCATGACGGAAACGATCGCGCCGACGTTGTTGTCGAGGATTTTCACTACGGTGCCGTCGTACACTTTGCCCACTTCGACTTCGGCGGTGATTTCTTCGATGCGTTTTTTCGCGGCTTCCACCGAATCGGCGCTGACGGCGGCGATGGTGATGGTGCCGTCTTCGGCGATGTTGATTTCGGTGCCGGTTTCGGCGGTCAGCGCACGGATGGTTTCGCCGCCTTTGCCGATCACGTCGCGGATTTTGTCCTGGTTGATTTTCATGGTAAAGAGACGCGGCGCGTGTTGCGACAATTCCTGCGGGCCCTGCACCGCTTCTTTCATCTGGCCGAGGATGTGCAGGCGGGCTTCTTTGGCCTGTGCCAGTGCGATCTGCATGATTTCTTTGGTGATGCCTTGGATTTTGATATCCATTTGCAGCGCGGTTACGCCGTCGGTGGTGCCGGCCACTTTGAAGTCCATGTCGCCGAGGTGGTCTTCGTCGCCCAGGATGTCGGTGAGCACGGCGAATTTGTTGCCTTCCAAAATCAGACCCATGGCGATACCGGCCACATGAGCTTTAAGCGGCACACCGGCGGAGAGCAGGCTCAGGCAGCCGCCGCAGACGGAAGCCATGGAAGACGAGCCGTTGGATTCGGTGATTTCGGAGACCACGCGCATGGTGTAGCTGAACTCTTCCGGCTCGGGCAGCACGGCCAAGAGCGCACGTTTGGCCAGGCGGCCATGGCCGATTTCGCGGCGTTTGGGTGCGCCCATGCGGCCGCATTCGCCGGTGGAATAGGGCGGGAAGTTGTAGTGCAGCATAAAGCGGTCGGTGTATTCGCCGGAGAGAGCGTCGATGATTTGCTCGTCGCGCGATGTGCCGAGGGTGGCGACGGCCAGCGCCTGGGTTTCGCCGCGTGTAAACAGCGCCGAGCCGTGGGTGCGCGGCAGCACGCCGGTTTGGATATTGATGGGGCGCACGGTGCGGGTGTCGCGGCCGTCGATGCGCGGCTGGCCGTTAAGGATTTGGCTGCGGACAACGTCGGCTTCCAGATGTTTGAAAATGCCCTTGATTTCGTTGGCGGCGAGGGTGTCGGTGTCTTCGTTGATTAAGGCAGCCTGAACGGCAGCCCATGCTTCGGCGATTTTCGCGCCGCGTGCCTGTTTCGAGCGGATTTTGAAGGCTTCGGCGATGGTGTCGCCGGCGATTTCTTTCACTTTGGCCACCAGCTCGGCGTTCGGCTCGGGCGCTTTCCAGTCCCACACTTCGGGGTTCACTTCGTCGGCCAGCTCGTTGATGGCTTTAATCACGGCCTGCATCTGCTCGTGACCGTAAACCACTGCGCCGAGCATCACGTCTTCGGGCAGGATGTCGGCTTCGGATTCCACCATTAAGACGGCCTGCGCGGTACCGGCCACCACCAAATCCAGCTGCGATTTTTCCAGCTGGGTTTTGGTCGGGTTCAGCACATAGCCGCCGTCCAGATAGCCCACGCGCGCCGCACCGATCGGGCCGGCAAAGGGCACGCCGCTCAACACCAGTGCGGCGGAAGCGCCGATCATCGCGGGGATGTCGGAATCGATTTCGGGATCAACGGACACCACCATCGCCACAACTTGGATGTCGTGATAGAAACCTTCGGGGAACAGCGGGCGGATGGGGCGGTCGATCAGGCGGCTGGTGAGGATTTCTTTTTCGCTCTGCTTGCCTTCGCGCTTGAAAAAGCCGCCGGGGATTTTGCCTGCGGCGTAGGTGCGCTCGAGATAATCGACGGTCAGCGGGAAGAAGTCCTGCCCGGCTTTGACTTCTTTATTGGCGGTAACGGCCACCAAAACCACGGTGTCGCCCATAGACACTTTCACCGCCGCAGCGGCCTGGCGGGCGATTTCGCCGGTTTCGAGGGTTACGGTGTGCTGGCCGTATTGGAAGGTTTTGACGTGTTTGTTAAACATGCGGATTCCTTTGTATGGAAGTGCCCGCCGCTAAAACTCTAATGATGCACACTGTGCGACAGCCTGAAATGTGCATGGTTAGGGTTTCGGGCGTGCGGGCGGGTTGAAAAACGGGGCGGATTCTAGCATATTTGCCGCTGAAAACCTAAACAAAAACCCTTTGCAGGCAGCCTGAAAAAAGCTGCGGCCAAGGCTTGCCCAAAAGCGGCGCCCCCCGTATAATCGCGCCCTTTCACACAGGCACGTAGCTCAGTTGGTTAGAGCACCACCTTGACATGGTGGGGGTCGTTGGTTCGAGTCCAATCGTGCCTACCAGATTCATTGGACAGCAGAGGTTTCTGGAACTTTTGCTGTTTTTTGTTATTTACCGTTATTTATTGATTGCTTTCAGGCTGCCTAAACCGTTTTCAGGCAGCCTGAAAACCGCTTATCCGGAGCCATACCATGATCAACATCACCCTGCCCGACGGCTCAGTCCGCCAATACGAAGCCCCCACCACCGTCATGCAAATCGCCCAATCCATCGGCTCCGGGCTTGCCAAGGCAACCGTCGCCGGCAAAGTAAACGGCATCCTGCGCGACGCGTCCGACCCGATTAACCAAGACGCCGCCGTGCAAATCATCACCCCCAAAGACCCCGAAGGCGTGGAAATCATCCGCCACTCCTGCGCCCACCTGGTCGGCCACGCGGTCAAACAGCTTTATCCCGATGCCAAAATGGTAATTGGCCCAGTGATTGAAGACGGCTTTTATTACGACATCGCCACCGACAAACCTTTCACCCCCGAAGACGTCGCTGCCATCGAAGCGCGGATGAAAGAGCTGATCAACCAAAACTACGACGTGATCAAAGTGATGACCCCGCGCGCCCAAACCATCCAAACCTTCCAAGAGCGCGGCGAAGAATACAAGCTGCGCCTGATTGAAGACATGCCCGACGTGCAGGAAATGGGGCTGTACCACCATCAGGAATACGTCGATATGTGCCGCGGCCCGCACGTGCCCAACACCCGTTTCCTGAAAAACTTCAAGCTCACCAAGCTGGCGGGTGCCTACTGGCGCGGCGACAGCAACAACGAAATGCTGCAACGCATCTACGGCACCGCCTGGGCGAGCAAAGAAGAGCTGGCCGCCTACATCCAGCGCATCGAAGAAGCCGAAAAACGCGACCACCGCAAACTTGGCCGCCAGCTCGATCTGTTCCACCTGCAAGACGAAGCCCCCGGCATGGTGTTCTGGCACCCGCGCGGCTGGACGCTGTGGCAGATTATCGAGCAGCACATGCGCCGCGAGCTCGACGCCGCCGGCTACCGCGAAGTCAAAACCCCGCAGATTCTCGACAAAACTTTCTGGGAAAAATCCGGCCACTGGGAAAACTATAAAGACAATATGTTCACCACCCAGTCGGAAAAGCGCGAATACGCCGTCAAACCGATGAACTGCCCCGGCCACGTGCAAATATTCAACCACGGCCTGCGCTCCTACCGCGATTTGCCCATGCGCCTGGCCGAATTCGGCTCCTGCCACCGCAACGAACCCAGCGGTGCCCTGCACGGCCTGATGCGCGTGCGCGGCTTTGTGCAGGATGATGCCCATATCTTCTGCAGCGAAGAGCAGATTACCGCCGAAGCCCGCGACTTCAACCAGCTGGTGATGAAAATCTATAAACAGTTCGGCTTTGAAAACGTCAGCGTCAAACTCTCGCTGCGCCCCGAAAAACGCGCCGGCTCCGACGAAATCTGGGACAAAGCCGAACAAGGCCTGCGCGACGCGCTCACCGCCTGCGGCATCCAATGGGAAGAGCTGCCTGGCGAAGGCGCCTTCTACGGCCCCAAAGTCGAATACCACATCAAAGACGCACTCGGCCGCTCCTGGCAGTGCGGCACCATACAGCTTGATTTTGTGCTGCCCGAGCGTCTCGGCGCCGAATACGTTACCGAAGACAACGGCCGCGCCCGCCCCGTAATGCTGCACCGCGCGATTTTGGGCTCGATGGAACGCTTTATCGGCATCCTGATCGAAGAGCACGCCGGCTCCTTCCCGCTGTGGCTCGCCCCCGTGCAGATGGTGGTGATGAACATCACCGAAAAACAGGCCGACTACTGCCGCGACGTCGCCGCCCAACTGCAAGCCGCCGGCCTGCGCGCCGAGCTGGATCTGCGCAACGAAAAAATCGGCTACAAAATCCGCGACAACAGCCAATACCGCTACCCCTACCAAGTCGTCGTCGGCGACAAGGAAAAAGAAAACGGCCAAGTCGCCGTACGCCGCAAAGGCGAAGACCTGGGCAGCATGAGCGTGGCAGCGTTTGTCGAGCTGCTGCAGAAAGAATTGACGCAAGCAGCCTGAAAACGGCATTAAGGCAGCCTGAAAAGTGTTTTTAGGCTGCCTGAAGCGCTGTAGCGCAGGCTGTTCGCCTAAATCCTACCAGACTGCCCCCATCGGACGACTGCCCGTTTTTTTTTATTATTACGGAAGCCTGAAAGGGCGGAGTGTTTTCAGGCTGCTTGGGTGCGGGAGTAGGGGAAAGCGGTAAGTCTGCTGCGAATCGCAAGGGCGCAGGCAGCCTGAAAGGCAAAAACGGCACCGTGGAAACGCGGTGCCGTTTTATTTTTGGTTTGAGTTTGACTGCTCAGCGCTTTCAGGCTGCCTGATGGTCGTAGCGCAGCTTGGACTGCACGTCGCGCAGGGCGGTGCGCAGGCCTTCTTCGACGACGGGGTGGTAGAAGGGCATGTCGAGCATCTGCGCCACGGTCAGCCCCTGCTGGTGCGACCAAGCGAGCAGGTGGGCGATGTGTTCGGCGGCGGGGCCGAACATTTCGGCGCCGAGCAAGCGACCGCTGCCTTGTTCGGCATAAACGCGCAAATGACCCTGGTTTTTCAGCATCACGCGGCTGCGACCTTGGTTTTTGAAGGAAACTTCGCCGATGGCGACGGCGCTGTCAAAGCGCTCGCCGTAGCGCTGCTGCAGGGCGGTGTAGCGCTCGCCGGCGCTGGCTATCTGCGGGTCGGTGAAGACCACGCCGATGGGGCTGCGGCGCAGGCCGGGGCGCACGTCGGGGTAGCGGCCGGCATTGTCGCCGGCGATTTTGCCCTGGTCGCTGGCTTCGTGCAGCAGGGGCAGCTGGTTGGAAGCATCGCCGGCGATAAAGATGTGCGGAATGCTGGTCTGCATGGTGTGCGGGTCGGCCACCGGCACGCCGCGCGCGTCGGTAACGATATTCAGGTTTTCCAGGCCGATGTTGTCGGTATTGGGCACACGGCCGGCGGCAGCCAGCGCGTAATCGGCAACAAAGCGGCCGCTTTGGCCGTTTTCTTCCCAGTCCACCACCACTTTGCCGTTTTCATCGAGCGAAACCTGGGTGCGGCTGTCCAGATGCAGGGTCAGCTCTTGGCTGAAGCTGGCAACGGCTTCGCGGCGGATCACCGGATCGGCCAGGCCGGCCAGATTGCCGCTGACGCCGAAGATTTCGACTTTAACACCCAGCCGCGACAGCGCCTGGCCGAGTTCGAGACCGATCACGCCGGGGCCGAACACGGCAACGCTCTCGGGCAGATCGTCCCAAGAAAAAACGTCGTCATTGACAATCAGACGGTCGCCCAAAGGCTGCCACTGCGGCAGAATCAGCGGGCGCGAGCCGGTGGCAATCACGATGCGCTCGGCACTGATGCGGGTGTGGCCGCCGACTTCGACGGTGTGCTCGTCGATAAATTTGGCTTCGCCCATAATGCGGCGCTCGGCCGGCCAGGCTTCGACATCTTCCAGCACGAAACCGACGAAACGGTCGCGCTCGGCTTTGACCCGCGCCATCACTTCGCGGCCGTCGGTGCGCACGCTGGCGGTATCGAGATGGATGCCGAAAGGGGCGGTGTGCAGGGCGTGGTGGCGGGCTTCGGCGGCGGCGATCAGCAGTTTGGAGGGCATGCAGCCGACGCGGGCGCAGGTGGTGCCGAAAACGGTGCTCTCAACCAGATAAACGTTGTCGGTGAATTGGCGGGCGTGGCGGAAGGCGCCCATGCCGGCGGTGCCGCCGCCGATAACCAGTACGTCTGCTTGGATCTGTTTCATCATGCTCTCTTCTCTTTCTGTGAAAAAGCCGCCGCGGTTTACGACGGGGTCGGACTAAAATTAACGAGTTATTCAGGCAGCCTGCCTGCGAAAGGAAAGCTGCCTGAATAACCCGCAGGCTATTCAGGGGACGGCCGGGAAAAGGAGGAGAAAACCCTTCCGCCCTAGAGATGTTCAACCCGAATGATTATTTCAGGTAAGCGGCCAATTCGTCGCTGCCGCCGATGTGTTTGCCGCCGATGAAAACCTGCGGTACGGAGGTTTTGCCGGTGATGGCGCGCACGGAAGTAACGGTGGCGTCTTTGCCCAAAACGATTTCTTCGTAGCTCAGGCCTTTTTCTTTCAGCAGGGCTTTGGCTTTGGCGCAGAAGGGGCAGCCGGGTTTGGTGAACAGGGTGATGGAATCCTGGTCTTTCCAGTTCGGATCGATGTATTTGATCATGGTGTCGGCGTCGGATACTTCAAAGGGGTCGCCTTCTTTAACCGGCTCGATGAACATTTTTTCGATTTTGCCGTCGTTCACCAGCATGGAGTAGCGCCAAGAACGATCACCGAAGCCCAGGCCTTCTTTACCTACCAGCATGCCCATGCCGCGGGTGAATTCGCCGTTGCCGTCGGGTACCGCGGTGATGTTTTCGGCTTCCTGGTCTTTCAGCCAGGCGTTCATTACGAAGGTGTCGTTTACCGATACGCACAGGATGCTGTCGATGCCGCGGGCGAAGAACTGTTTGGCCAGTTCGTTGTAACGGGGCAGGTGGGTGGAAGAGCAGGTGGGAGTGAAGGCGCCGGGCAGGGAGAAGACTACGACTTTTTTGCCTTTGAACAAATCGTCGGTGGAAACGTCCACCCAGGCATCGCCCTGGCGGGTGTGGAATACGACGGCAGGAACGTTTTGGCCTACCAGTTCTTGTTCGGTTTTGATGTTGACTGACATATCTGAAAACTCCGTGTTTGGGTTGGGAAACTTATTGACGGGGCGGATTATAAGGACAGTCGCCGACAAATGACAATTTATTCTATTTATGGCGCGATAGTGAAAATTATCGGGCGGTGGCGCGGCCTTTGCCAGCGCGCCTGTCGGCGGGATTTCAAGGCTTTGCCGGCAGCCTGAAAAATATTAAAGGCATGTTCCAATTCAAGCTTGAATGTAAAATTTTTGCCTTAATTTGGCTTTTCGGTATAATTACTGCCAACAACTCCCCCGGCTTTGCCAACCCGATGTGGTTGGATCGACAAGGCTGGGGGCTTTCTTTTGCCTATCTTCTGTGCCACAACCGCCAATTTTTGGGGGTGGTGGTCACGCCCATCTGTTCAAGGGATATTGCTGAATTCTCAACGGATGGGAAGTCGGCCAGCAATGATAAAAATCTCTCACCCCATTGAGATTCGGGGCAAATAATATCCAGCATTCGTTTCATCAGACAAAAATAAACAAACGAGCGGCCTACAGGCAGAATTTTCCATTCTTCATCGCCCAAACCTTTCAAACTGGCTTTAATGGTAATGTCCCGATTCCATAAGCGGCTGTGGTGCGCTGATATATTTCGGATGATATTGAAAGCGTGCAGGTGAGTTTGCAGATGGCGGCCGTCTTGGAGACGATAAAACCTAGCAATTCGATTCTTATCTTCTTTTTTCATGCCTTTATAAAGCATGGACATCGTACCGAAATCCCATACTTCACAGGCCACCCATATGGGCAAATCAGGATAATGTTCCAGATGATGTTTGACAAAGCTGGTTTCTTTTTCTCGATTTACCAGGTTGTCGTATCTTTCCAACCATTCTGCATGGTTAAAGCAGGAGTCAAAATGTTGGACATTCTTATGAGCTAACGGGCAATATTTGCCCAAAGTGTATGCAATATTGACTCTCAGTGCAATTTCAATCCGTTCTAAAGCATCCAATGCCAATTGCCGCAACCGCTTGTCAAACATGTATAGTTTTTTGACATCTTCAAAACTGCTGTCGGGTATGAAGTTGTCTAACCGATTTTGCGGGTTTTGGGGATCAAATTGGCGAAACGGATAAAGATAACCGCTTAACCGGTAGTATCCTATCGTTCTTAAATACGCCAGAGCTTTTTTCTCGTCGCCAATTTGCAATCCCCGGCTTTTTAGAATCTCCAGTTGCTCCTCATACGATTTCCACACTTTCGGCGTTTTCAGGTAATCCTTTTCCATCATCAATTCAACTTGTAATAGTGGGAGAAACGCTTTAGCCGACGCGGTAAAACGCCAGACTGCCCAACAGATTGGGCAGGATGCTGACGCGGCGGCCGGCGGTCATTACCGCGCGCTCGAGCACGCGGATGCGGTTTTTGGCGCACAGCGCGTCGAAGTCCTGCAGGGTGCACCAGTGGATGTTGGGGGTGTTGTACCATTGGTAGGGCATGCGCTCGGACACGGGCATATGGCCGCCCAGCGCGATTTGCAGGCGGTTTTTCCAGTAGCCGAAATTGGGAAAGCTTACAATCGCCTGCCCGGCGATGCGGGTCAGGTCGCGCAGGATGGTTTCGGTGTTCTGCATCGCCTGGATGGTCTGGCTTAAGACGATGAGGTCGAAACTGTGGTCGTCGAAGGCGGAAAGACCCTGCTCCAAATCGGCCTGTATCACGTTGACGCCGCGGCCGATGGCAGCCTGAACGCCGGCGGGGTCGATTTCGATGCCGTAGCCGCTGCAGTTTTTGTGGCGCATCAGCGCGGCCAGCAGTTCGCCGTCGCCGCAGCCCAAATCGAGTACGTGCGAGCCAGCGGGGATCCAGTCGTAAATCAGTTGTAAGTCGTCGCGTAGTTTCATTGCTGCTCTTGGGTGGTTTTCAGGCTGCTTTGCTCAAGATGCCATTGTTGTTCCTGCGAATCCCACAGCAGATAGGGCGGGTCGTAGCCGTCGTCGTAGATCAGGCGGTAGCCGCCGCGGCCGTCGGGGCGGTAGTTGGGCTGCCAGCCTTGGGCTTTGGTGTGCAGAAAACCGAGTGCTTTGAGGCCGGCGGTGTCGTTCTGGTCGGGCAGGCGGCCGTGCTCTTGGCGGTAGCGCTCGATATTGGCATTGATGCGCTCGCCCAATTCGATGTCTTTGTGGCGGCGCCATTCAAGCGGCATGTAGGTGTAGGCCAGGGCGATAAGGATGATGGCGGCGATGCCGGCAAGGGTCTGTTTCATGGTTTACACCGCGATATTGGCCATATAGGTGCGCACGGCGGCGATGTAGTCGGCGTCTTCCATCAGAAAGGCGTCGTGGCCGTGGGTGGACTGGATTTCGGCGTAGCACACGCTTTTGCGCTCGGCCACCAGCGCGCGCACCAGTTCGCGCGAGCGCTCGGGCGAGAAGCGCCAGTCGCTGCTGAAGCTGGCAACGAAAAAGGCAGCCTGAACTTTACGCAGCGCGGCGCGCAAATCGTTGCCGGCCGCGGCGGCGGGGTCGAAATAGTCGAGCGCTTTGGTCATCAGCAGATAGGTATCGGCGTCGAAACGCTCGGAGAACTTGTCGCCCTGATAGCGCAGATAGCTTTCGACTTCAAAATCGACGCCGTAGTCGTAGCGGTAGCGGTTTTCGTGCAGACTGCGGCCGAACTTGGCGCCCAGGCCGTGTTCGGCCAGATAGGTGATGTGCCCCATCATACGGGCGATACGCAGGCCGCGGCGCGGTTTGGTTTGGTGGCGGGCGTAGTGGCCGCCGTGAAAATCGGGGTCGGTAATGATGGCCTGGCGGGCGACGTCGTTAAAAGCGATGTTCTGCGTGCTCAGGCGCGGCGCGGAGGCGATAACCAGCGCGTGGCGCAGGCGCTCGGGAAACTCGATGCTCCATTGCAGCGCCTGCATGCCGCCAAGGCTGCCGCCGACCACCGCCGCCCATTGGCCGATGCCGAAATAATCCGCCAGCCGCGCCTGCGAGCGCACCCAGTCGGACACCGTAACCAGCGGGAAATCGGCGCCGTAGGCTTCGCCGGTTTCGGGATTGGCCGAAGCGGGACCGCTGCTGCCGTCGCAGCCGCCCAGATTGTTGAGGGCGACGACGAAAAAGCGGTCGGTGTCGATGGGCTTGCCCGCACCGACCATATTGTCCCACCAGCCCGGGTGTTTGTCGTCGGCGTGGTGGCGGCCGGCAACGTGGTGGTTGCCGGAGAGCGCGTGGCAGATCAGTACCGCATTGCTTTTGTCGGCATTCAGGCTGCCGTAGGTTTCCACCATCAGATCGAAGCGCGGCAGCGAGCGGCCGTTTTGCAGGGCAAAAGGCTCGTCAAAGGAAATCAGCTGCGGGCGGACGATGGTGGTGCTGGTAACGGACATGGCAAAGGCGGGCAAAACGGATGGGGTGGTTTTCAGGCTGCCGCTGTCGGCACAGGCGCCGTTGGGCAGCCTGAAAGCGGCAAAGGGCGCGATTTTAGCACTTTGCAGCGTTTCAGGCTGCTTTGGGTGCGTAGCTGTCGCTGCCGCTGGCTTTTTCGATAAATTCGATTTTGTAGCCGTCGGGGTCTTCGACAAAGGCGATTACCGTGCTGCCGTGCTTCATCGGCGCGGCTTCGCGCACCACTTTGCCGCCTTTGGCGCGCACGGCATCGCAGGCTGCGGCGGCGTTGTCGGTTTCGATGGCGATGTGGCCGTAGGCGCTGCCCAAATCGTAGCCGTCGGTGTCCCAGTTATGGGTGAGTTCGAGCACGGTGCTGTCGTGTTCTTCGCCGTAACCGACAAAGGCTAGCGTGAAGCGGCCTTCGGGGTAGTCTTTGCGGCGCAGCAGCTTCATGCCCAGCACTTCGGTGTAAAAGGCCAGCGAGCGTTCGAGATTGCCGACGCGCAGCATGGTGTGGAGTAGGCGCATGGTGGGTTCCTTGTGGTTGTGGTTTGGGGTGTGGGCAGTTTCGCGGCGCGGCGCGGACTGCTTGGGGTTTTTCAGGCAGCCTGAAGCCTTTCAGGCTGTCGGTATACTCTGTAATTTACAGGATTTCGGCTGTAGGGTGCGCACCCTACGGATTTTCAGGCTGCTTTTGAACTTTCAGGCTGCTTTAACCGCTTTCAGTGCGGCGGCGGTGTTTTCCAGATTGTCGGGATTCAGGCCGGCGATGCACAGGCGGCCGGAAGCGGGCAGGTAGATGCCGTAGTCGCGGCGCAGGCGCTGCACCTGCTCGGCGTTCAGGCCGGTGTAGCCGAACATGCCGCGCTGGCGCACAAAGCGTGCCGCGTCCTGCTGCCAGGCCGCGTTGCCGGCGAGTGCGTCGTACAGCGCCTGACGCATGGCGCCGATGCGGCCGCGCATGGCGGCGACTTCGTCCTGCCATTGCCGTTTGAGCGCGTCGTCGGTCAGCACCGCCTGCGCCAGCAGCGCGCCGTAGGCCGGCGGACTGGAGTAGATGCGGCGCACCGCGGCTTTGAGCCGCCCCTGCACCAGTTCGGCTTGGGCGCGGTCGGGGCAGACCACCGCCAGCAGGCCGATGCGCTGGGCGTAGAGCGACATATTTTTGGAAAACGAATAGGACACCAGCAGCGGCAGGCCGATGTCGGCGGCGCGGCGCACGGCGTAGGCGTCGTCGTCAAAACCGCTGCCGAAGCCCTGATAGGCCAAGTCCATAAAGGCAATCAGGCGGCGGCGCGCCATCAGATCGAGAATTTCGTCCCATTGCGCCGGTGTCGGGTCGATGCCGGTGGGGTTGTGGCAGCAGGGGTGCAGCAGCACCACGCTGTGCGCGGGCAGGGTGTCGAGAAAGGCGGTGAGCGCGGCAAAATCCAGCTCGGCGGTTTCGGCGCGGTAATAGGGGTAGTCGGCCACGCTAAAGCCGGCGCCGGCGAAAATGCCGCGGTGGTTGTCCCAAGTCGGGTCGCTGACATAGGCGCGGGCGTCGGCGAGCGTTTCGCGCAGCAGGTCGGCGCCGAGTTTGAGCGCGCCCGAGCCGCCGAGCGTTTGCGCGGTGGCCAGCCGCCC
Organism: Kingella pumchi; assembly: GCF_022288825.1. Lineage (GTDB taxonomy): Bacteria > Pseudomonadota > Gammaproteobacteria > Burkholderiales > Neisseriaceae > Kingella_D > Kingella_D pumchi. The sequence goes on from NZ_JAKOOW010000033.1 coordinate 62,213, forward strand.
TTCGCGGATAACGGCATGAGCGCTGCCGAACAGCATTTGCGCCGCCGCCTGGCGAAAAGCCGCATAGCCTTCCATCGGCGCATAGGAAAGCGCCGCTGCCGGCAGGGCTTCGGCGGCGCGGCGCACGGCTTCGGGCAGCACCAGGCGACCGTTTTCGTCGCAGTACACGCCGATGGCAAGATTGGTTTTGTCGCTGCGGGGGTCTTGGGAAAAGGCTTCGACCAGACTCAAAATCGGGTCGCCGGCATAAGGGGTGAGATGGCTGAACATGGCGCGCGGGCGGAAAGGGAAAACGAAGCAGCGATTATATCGCAAGTACGCCCGCCCGCCGCTTTGCTATACAATCGCCGCTTTTGCTCAGGGCCGATTATGAACGACACCACCGTACAGCTTCCCGTGTTCCGCGTGGCCGGTTTGAGCCGCGACTCTGCAAGCGACACGCTGGCTGCCGACATCGAAGAAATGCGCCGCTTGTGGCTTGAAGGCAGCCTGAAAACCGAGCTGGCCGCGTTCAGCCGCAGTTTTTACGCCGTCTGCCACGCCTATTCGGACGATCGCCGCCGCTTCACCCTAACCGCCGGCTGCCTGCTGCCAAACGATGCCGAACTGCCCGCCGCTGCTGCCGAAGTGTGGCTGCCGCCGCAGCACTACCTGACCTATCCCGCCGCCGACGGCTTTCAGGCTGCCTTGGCCGCCGCCCAAGCGCAGGAAACGCAGCATCAGCCGCGCCGTTATGCCGCCGATTTTGCCGCCGTTCCCGCTTTCGGCGCCCCCGCGCTGTATATCGGCGTGGAAGGCGAAGTGCGGATCAGCGAAGAAGAAGTGTTTGACGACTAGCCCGCAGGCAGCCTGAAAGCCTTTGCAACCGTTTGACTGCGTCGCCGCTTTCAGGCTGCCTGCAAGGCGTCCGTGCCAAGCGCGTTACACTTGCGTTTGGCGCGGCACAAACCAGCCCCAAGCAGCCTGAAAGGTTTTTCAGGCTGCCGCCGCCGTTTTCAGGCTGCTTTTGAACCAACAAAAGGAAACCGCCATGCCGCACGATTTTTCCGATTTGTTCCGCCCGCAGGTGATTGCGGTGGTCGGCGCGTCCGACCGCTACGGCAGCGTCGGCCGCAAGGTGTTCGCCCGCCTGGTAGCCGAGCGTGCCGCGCCGCTGGTGCTGCCGGTCAATTCCCGCCACAAAACCGTCGGTGCCTGCAAGGCGTATCCCGATCTGGCCGCCGCCTGTGCCGAGCATGCAGTAGATACCGCGGTGGTGGTGCTCTCGGCCGACAAGCTGGCGGCGCTGGTGCGCGAAGCGGGGCGGCTGAACATCCGCTATCTGGTGTTTGTCAGCGACATCGAGCAGCCGGCGCCGGCAACGGCGGCCAAACTCGACAAGGCCGCCGAAGCCGCGCGCAAGGCGGGAGTCGGCCTGTTTGCGGTGCCGACCGACGGCGCGGCCGCGCTCTACCGCCGCGCCGAGAGCTGCGGCGCGGGCAAACATGCGGCGGCCTATATCGGCCAGTCCGCCGGCATTGCCGACTGCATGGCCAGCTACGCTGCCGAGCGCGGCATCGCCTTCAGCCGTTTCATCACCCTGAACCCGCGCCACTATCCGGTGAGTACCGGCCGCCTGATCCGCCTGGCCGCCGCCGAAGAAAACAATGCCGCGCTCTTGGTGCACATCAGCCGCATCGATAACGCCGCCGAGCTGGTCGGCGCGCTGGCCGAAGCCGCCCGCCGCAAGCCGGTGGTGGTGCTCGGCACGCTGGATAACGAAGACGAAGAAGCGCTGCTGATGCAGGCGCTGCGCCGCTGCCACATCCTGCGGGTGCCGGGGCTGACCGATTTTTTCATCGCCGCCAAGCTGATCCACACCGGCATCATCGGCGGCGGCACGCGGCTGGCGCTGATTGCCAATTCGCCGCAAATCGGCGCGCTGGCGTTTAAAACGCTGGGCGACTACGGACTGGAAGCGGCGGCCACCGGCAGCCACACCGCCCGCGCCTTCGCCCGCATCCTGCCGCACAAGCCGGCCGCCACCAATCCGCTGTATCTGCCGGCCGACAGCGCGCCGGCGGTGTTTCAGGCTGCCGCAGCCGCCTGTTTGGAAGACGAAAACAACGATGCGCTGCTTTTGGTGTATGTCGGCTCCGGCGGCGGCGACAGCCTGCTGACCGCGCAGATGGTGTCGGAATTGCAGGCTGCCAGCCGCAAGCCGCTGCTGCTGGTGTGGCTGGGCAGCGCCGATAACGATGCCGTGCGGCGTTTGTTCGGCAGCCGGCGCAATCTGCATTTCAGGCAGCCTGAATCGGCGCTGCACGCGCTGATGCAGCTCAACGAATACCGCAGCCACCGCCTGCGCCACGACCGTCTGCCCCAGTTTTACGACTACCGCGCCGCCGCGCAGGCCGCCGACAGCCTGCACAAGCACTTGAAGCCGATGATTCCGATGGCGGTGCTGCCCGCCGGCCGCAGCGCCGCCGCCCGCCTGACCGAAGCGCTGCGCTTGGAAAAACACGCCGCGCGCAAAGAGCCGGCCGGCGGCCTGCTGCTGCAATGGGAAAAACATCCGGCCTTCGGCGCGGTGATGACGCTGGAATGCGACGGCGTCCGCACGGCGCTGCTGCCGCCTCCCGATGCCGTTGCGCTTGAGCGCGCGCTTGATACGCTTGGTCTCGAATATGCGCTGTGGCAGGAATGGCTGGCCGATGCGCTGGAGATTTTCTCGCGCCTGCCGGAAATCCACAGCTGCCGCCTGCGCCTGCACCGCGACGAAACGCGCGGCGGCATCGCCTACAGCGAGCTGAAGCTCAATCTGCAGGAGCCCGACAGTTTTTCCGGCACTGCCAATCTGTTCGCCCCCTATCCGGCGGAAGAAGAACAGCAGGTGGAACTGGCTGCCGGCAGCGCCTGGCTGCGGCCGGTGCGCCCCGAAGATGCGGCGCTGATCGGCCGGCTGGCCGACGGTTTGAGCGCCGAAAGCCGCTACCGCCGCTTTATGCAGCGCAGCGGCAGCCTGCCGCCCGCCCAGCTGCTGCGCCTGAGCAGTTTCGACTACCGCCGCGAATTTGCGTTGCTGCTCACTACCGGCGACAACACCCCGCTGGCCACCGCCGCCTACAATGCCGATAATGACGAAAGCTGCGAATTCGGCATCCTGATTGCCGACGGCCTGCAGGGACAGGGCATCGGCAGCCTGTTGATGGAAAAACTGATCGCCCGCGCCCGCCAGCAGGGCTACCGCCGCATGCGCGCGGAAATTCTCAGCGAAAACCTGCCGATGCAGAAACTCGCCGCCAAACTCGGTTTCACGCTGGCCAAGCATCCCGACGATCCGGCGATGATGACGGCGGTATTGGCTTTGTAAACTGCGTTTGTCCGGCATCAAAACAGGCAGCCTGAAAGTTTTCAGGCTGCCTGTTTGCTTGGCTGCGCCGGATCGGATGCAGCGCGGGTATCGGGCAAAAAAAACCGGTACGCGCGGTACCGGCAAGGGCAAAAGTACAGAAAAATTAAGATAGAAAGCTGGCCAGATAAGTTGAACCGCTTTCGCTAAAAACATATTGCGCCAAGAAATACCAGCCGATGGCGCCGCCGATGGCGATGGTCATATTTACCCCCATGCTGCTGGAAAAGCGCTCCACCGCTTCCAATACCACCGCCACATAAATAAACAGTACGCCCCAAGTAATCCAGAACAAACCATCCAAATTCGGCATACCCGACCATTCCATCAGGGCTTTGGTAACTAAGGTGATAACGATAAAAACTAAAGCCTCGGCCAGCGATTTGACGTCGCGGTTGGCCGACCAGATGCACCAGAAGCCTAAGATAAAGGCGGTCAGCATGTAAGTGCCAGTCATTGTGGGTTCCTTGTCCTTGTGGGTTGATGCGGCGTGTGGCCGGAAACGGCGTTTCGCGGCGTTTTGCCGGCTGTCCGCGGATAGCAGCTGCCGGATTCGCCGATAATATTTTGCTGCCATTTTACAACTTTGGTGCAAAAACAGGCAAAGAATCTGCGGGACAAGGGCAGTTTTGTGTAATTTGGGTAAAGAAAGCGGCCGCGGCCTTTACACGGAATGCGGGTGTCAATCGGGTTTGAGTTTTTGATTGGATTGGATAAATTATGAATTTTGCGGGGAAGAAACCTGCAGGAAAAAGTGGAATTGAATCTGTATCTTTTCAGCACTTAACACGCCACGCGGGATTTTCAGGCTGCCTGCAGCAGCCAGTGCAAAAAGGCGTAGGAAGACACGGCGATGCCGACGGTGGGCAGCATCGGCAGGCGGCTGGCGGCAGCGGCGGTCAGTAGCATGGCGATCAGCTCGTCGGGTTTGCCGGAAACGAAATGCGGGGCGATAACGGCGGCGATCACGCAGCCGGGGGCGGCGTCCATCACCCGCAGCGCGCGCGGGCCGAAGCGGCGGTTACGCAGGGCGAAATAGCCGATCAGGCGGGTGGAATAGGTGATCACGCCCATGCCGACGATGGTAAGCGCGGAAGCGAAATCAATCATGCCGCGCTCCTTGTTTGGCGGACGGGGCATTTTCAGGCTGCTTGCCGTTGCCGGCGAAAAAGGCGGTCAGCAGGCCGGCGGCGGTGCCGGCCAGTACATACCAGCCGGAAGCGGGCAGCAGCAGATAGACGCTGCCGGCGGCAATCAGGCTGGCCAGCCAGGGCAGGGCGGCACGACTACCGCGCCACATGCCGCGCAGCAGCACCATAAACACCGCGGGAAAGGCCATGCCGAAACCGTAGCGGCTGATGTCGCCCAACAGCGGCCCGGCCAGCGTGCCGACCCACACCGACAGCAGCCAGCTGGCATATAGCGCGGCGGCCAGCACGCCGTAGTAGCGCAGGTTTAGCGGCGCCGGTTTGTCCGGCGTGCTGCGGTTTTTGGCATCGGCCAGCCCCAGCGCCCAGCTTTCGTCGCACATCACAAACAGCGTCGGCAGCAGTTTTTTCAGCGGCAGGCCGCGCAGATGGGGAATCATCGCCGCGCTCATCAGAATGTGGCGGCTGTTGATCATCAGCGTCATCGTCCAAATCAGCAGCACCGGCAGCGGGCTGGCCCACAGATTGACGGCGGCAAATTCCGAGCCGCCGGCATAGTTCACCGCCACCATCAGCACGCTCTCGAGCGGACTCATGCCCTTTTGCGCCGCCTGCGCGCCGAGGATGGTGCCGAAAGAAGCGAAGCCGATGCACACCGGCAGCGCATCGCGCAGGCTGCGGCGGGTATCGGCGTGAAGCAGGGGACGGGCGGGGGAAGAATGGTCGGACATGGCGGGAAACGGGAAAACGGAAAAACGTGCCGGTGGCAAAAAGGCGGCAAATGTAGCATAAAACGCCGCCGCCATCACGGCGCAAAAGCGGTTTTCAGGCTACCCGCAGACTGCTTTTGCCGGCAGGCCGGCGTGCGCGCGCAAACCGGCGCTGCGGCTTCTGCGCGGCAATGCCGAAAAAACAGACGCGCCGGCAGCCGGCAAAAAAGCAGCCTGAAAGCCGCCGCGCACGCTTTCAGGCTGCCTGAAAAGCGGAAATTTGCTATTATCCGCGCTTTTGCGATTTTCAGGCTGCCTGCCATGTCCGTCTATACCAGCGTTTCCGACGACGAAATGCGCGTTTTCCTTGCCGACTATTCTCTGGGCGCATTCAAAGCGCTGCACGGCATCGCGCAGGGGATTACCAACAGCAATTATTTTCTCGACACCGACAGCGGCAGCTATGTGCTGACGGTGTTTGAAGCGCTGACGCAGCAGGAGCTGCCGTTTTTTATGGAACTCACCCGCCATCTGAGCAGCCGCGGCGTGGCCTGCCCGCAGCCGGTGGCGCGGCGCGACGGCCGTATGGACGGCACGCTGGCGGGCAAGCCGGCGTGTATTGTCAGCCGTTTGGCCGGCGGCGACACTTCCTGCCCCACCGCCGAGCAGTGCCGTGCCACCGGCGCCATGCTCGCCGCCATGCACCTGGCCGGTGCCGACTTCCCTCAGCAGATGCCCAACCCGCGCCACGCCGCCTGGTGGACGCGCGAAGCCGAGCGCCTGTATCCGCTGCTCGATGCCGCCGATGCCGAACTTCTGCGCGACGAAATCCGTTTTCAGGCTGCTTTTGATTACGGCAGCCTGCCGCAGGGCATCATCCACGCCGATTTGTTTAAAGACAACGTGCTGCTCGCCGGCAATGAAGTTGCCGGTTTTATCGACTTTTACTACGCCTGCAACGGCACCTTTGTTTACGATCTGGCCATCGCCCTGAACGACTGGGCGCGCCACGCCGACGACAGCATCGACGAAACCCTGCGCGATGCTTTTGTTGCCGGCTACCAAAGTGTGCGCCCCTTGAGCGCCGCAGAAACCGCCGCGCTGCCGGCCGCCTGCCGTGCCGGCTGCCTGCGCTTTTGGGTGTCGCGCCTGCTCGATTACCATTTCCCTGCCGAAGGCGAGATGACCTTTATCAAAGACCCCAAAGCCTTCCGCAACCTGCTGTTGCGCTACCGGCAGGCAGCCTGAAAAGCGCTTTTTCCTGTTTTTTCCCGTTTCACAGGGTTTCAGGCTGCCTGAAACAAAATACCGCATCCGTTTTCCGATTTAGCCGCTTATGAGCCGAAAGAATCCCCAACCCGCCCGCCCGAAAACCAAAACGGCGGCCAAGCCCGTTAAAACCGCCAAGTCCGCCCTTATCCGCACCCCGCTGCCTGTCGACAATCCGCAGATCAGGCGGCTGTGGGCGGATGTACGCTGGTTTGTGATGGCGGTGGCTGCGATTTACCTGATGCTGCTGCTGGCCGGCTTCAATATGCTGGATCCGGCGTGGTCGCGCAGCGTGCCCAAGCAGGGCGACATCCACAATCCCGCCGGCCTGCTCGGCGCCTATCTGGCCGACATTTTTTATTATCTGTTCGGCTTTTCCGCGTGGTGGCTGCTGAGCGCCACGGTTGCCTGGCTCTACCGCAACACCCGCCGCTTCAGCGGCCAGGCGCGCTATCAGGGCTGGGTGGCCGGTTTGGGGCTGGGGCTCTTGCTGTTTGCCAGCCCGGTGCTGGAAACTTTGAGCGCAGGCAAAACGCTGGACGACAGCCTGCCGATCGGTGCCGGCGGGCTGGTCGGCTCGCTGGTGGCTTCGGGGCTTCGCCATGTGCTGGGGCTGGCCGGTAGCGTCGGTTTGTCGGTGATGCTGGTGTTTGTCGGTTTGTCGCTGCTGCTGCAGGTGTCGCCGATGGACGTTTCCGAAAACATCGGCCGCGCCTGCGAATATGTGTTCCGCAAGCTGTTTGTGCGCAATAAGGCCGCTGCGGCGATGCAGCCTGAAAAACCGCGTGCCAAGCCGCAGCGAAGCGGGGCGGAAGAAATCGTTGCCGAGCCGGTTACGCCGGTGGCCGGCAGCAAAAGCAACCGCAAAATGTCGGTGCAGGTGGCGCAGCCGCAGGTGCCGGTGGCGCCGCCCAAGCCGCAGCCGCAGGAAGTGGGCGAGTACCGCCTGCCCGATATCGGCAGCCTGAAAACGCCGGAAGCCGGCCCGGCTTCGATTGATCCGGCCAAGCTCGAACGCACCGCGCTGAGCATCGAAACCAAACTGGCCGAGTTCGGCATTCAGGTGCAGGTGGTCAGCGCCACCGCCGGCCCGGTAATCACCCGCTACGAAATCGAACCGGCGCAGGGGGTGAAAGGCAGTCAGATTGTCAATCTGGCCAAAGACTTGGCACGCTCGCTGCGCGTGCAGTCGGTGCGGGTGGTCGAAACCATCCCCGGCCGCAGCACCATGGGCATCGAGCTGCCCAACGAAGAGCGCCAGGAAGTGCTGCTGCAGGAAATCTTCGCTTCGCCGGTGTTTGCCGACGCCCAATCCAAGCTCACCGTGGCGCTGGGCAAGGACATCGCCGGTGTGCCGGTGGTGGGCGATCTGGCGAAAATGCCGCACCTTTTGGTGGGCGGCATGACTGGCTCGGGAAAATCGGTGGGCGTAAACGCCATGATTATGTCGATGCTCTATAAGGCGCGGCCGGACGAAGTGCGCTTTATTATGATCGACCCGAAAATGCTCGAACTTTCCGTCTATGAAGGCATCCCGCACCTGCTCTGCCCGGTGGTTACCGATATGAAGGCCGCCGGCAACGCGCTCAACTGGTGCGTAGCCGAAATGGAAAAACGCTACCGGCTGCTCTCGCATGTGGGCGTGCGCAATCTGGCGGGATACAACGAAAAAATCGCCGCCGCCCGTGCTGCCGAAAAACCGCTGCCCAACCCCTTCACCCTTACGCCCGACGATCCCGAGCCGCTGGAAGAGCTGCCGCAGATTGTGGTGGTGATCGACGAGCTGGCCGATTTGATGATGACCGAGAAAAAAGCCGTCGAAACCCAAATCGCCCGCCTGGCGCAAAAAGCCCGCGCCGCCGGCATCCACATGATTATCGCCACCCAGCGCCCCAGCGTGGACGTGATTACCGGCCTGATTAAAGCCAACGTGCCCACCCGCATGGCCTTCACCGTGCAAAGCCGCATCGACAGCCGCACCATTCTCGACCAAATGGGCGCCGAAGACCTGCTCAAATACGGCGACCTGCTGTTCCTGCAGCCGGGCAACGCCGAGCCCACCCGCCTGCAGGGCGCCTTTGTCAGCGACGACGAAGTGCACCGCGTGGTGTCGTTTATCAAAGAGCAGGCCGAGCCCAACTATGTGGAAGGCATACTCAGCGGCGAAGCCGCCGGCGAAACCAACAGCTTTATCAACCCCGAAGCCGCCGGCAGCGGCGGCGACGAGCTGTTTGACCAGGCAGTCGCCTTTATCGCCAGCAGCCGCAAAACCTCAATCTCCTCGCTGCAACGCCACCTACGCATCGGCTACAACCGCGCCGCCAACCTGATGCAGGCGCTCGAAGACGGCGGCATCGTCTCCCCGCCCGACGCCGGCGGCGCCCGCCAAATTCTGGTGCGGCAGGAATAGCGTCGTTACCGCATGCCAAAAGCAGCCTGAAAGCAGGCAGACAGTGCCTAAGCGGCGATAAAAAGGCAGCCTGAAAACTGGACAAACGGTTTTCAGGCTGCTTTTGCATTCGGGGGCTGCTACGGGTTTGACCCAATCCCCATCACCCCTGTTTCAGCTTTTTCGCCAAATCGATGTTGGCGCGGATGGCGGCGACGGATTCGGCGAGTTTGGCCTGCTCCCAGGCGTTGAGTTTGGGCGGCAGCTTTTTCTCGACGCCGTTTGCGCCGATGACGACGGGAATGCTGAATACGATGTCGTGCTGGCCGAGTTCGCCGTCAATGTAGGTGGCGGCGGAGAAGACGGCTTTTTCGTCGAGCACGATGCTGCGCAGGATTTCGGTGGCGGCTTGGGAGACGGCGGCGTCGGTTACGCCGTCTTTGGGGTGGAAGACTTCGTAGGCAGCCTGAACGACTTTGTCTTTGACTTCATCCGCGCTCCAGTTGTCTTGGCCGAAATATTCGGGCAGCTCGGCGTAGGGCACGGTGGCGATTTGCGCGCTGCCCAACAGCGGGAAGGCGGTGTAGCCGTGTTCGCCCATCATAAAGGCGTTGACGGCTTTGGGGTCTAGGCCGTAGCGGCGGCCGAGCAGAAAGCGCAGGCGGGAGGAATCGAGGGTGCAGCCGGTGCCGATGATTTTTTCTTTTGGGTAGCCGAACTCGGTGGCGGCGATGTAAACGACGGTATCGAGCGGGTTGGTGATGAAGACGAGAACGGCGTCGCGGGTAACGCGGCTGATGTCGCCCATGATTTGGCGGATGATGGCGGCGTTGTTGCCGAGCAGGGCTTGGCGGTCGGCGGGGACTTCGCCGTGCGGCCAGATGTGGGTGGCGGCGATCACGATGGCGTCGGCATCGGCGATGTCGTCGTAGCTGCCGCCGTAGATATTGACGTTGGCGCGGCCGAGCATACCGGCGGCGTGCATTTGGTCGAGGGCTTCGGCGGCGGCGCGTTCGCTGCGGGTGTCGATGGCGACGATTTCGCCGAACAGGCCGGAGAGGGCGGCGTTTTCCAGTACTTCCGATCCGACATGGCCGACGCCGATAACGGCGAGTTTGTTGGTTTTCATAGGACAGCTCCTTGTAGGGTTGCGGTGGGAAAGCCCGGCCGTGCTCGTGCGGGCGCACGGCCGGAAAGGAAAGGGGTTTATTCTTTAAAGACGAAAGCGTCGTCGGTATAGAGTTTGAACAGGTCGCGGCAGATTTTGTAGGCGACGAAACCGACGGCAAAGGGGATGACGAGCCAAGCCAGCAGCATCACCAGTATGCCGCAGCCGCCCGCCAGCGAGGCGATGGGGCCGACCAGGCCGACCAGGCCGAAGCCGGATGAGGCGGGCGTGCCGACCAGGTTGAAAAAGGGCACGGACAGGGCGCTAACGGCGGCGGTAAGCACCATCGGCACGGCAATCAGCGGCCGTTTTAAGAAGTTGGGCATCATCATTTTCATCGCGCCCAGCGCAATGGCGATGGGGATGCCCGATTCGTTTTTGCGGCCGGTGCCCCACACCAGCACGGCGGTGGTGGCGGCAATGCCCATCGAGGCCGCGCCCGCCGCCAGTCCGTCCAGACCGATGGCGATGCCGATGGCAACGGTAGAAACGGGGCTGACGATAATCACGGCAAAGGAGGCGGCAATCAGCACGCTCATCAGATAGGGTTGCAGTTCGGTAAAGGTGTTGATGCCGTGGCCGATCACGGTGGTGATGTGGGCGGTGAAAGGCAGGATTTTCCAGCCGAGAAAGCCGACGCCGGCGCCGATGAAAATCGGTAGGCAGATAATGTTGAGTGCGCCGAAGCGTTTGCCGACCAGCCGCACCGCCAGCACCGCCAGCGCGGCGGTGAACATGGTGTTGATCAGATCGCCGATACCGGCAAGCTGGAAAATGCTTTGTTCGATATTGTCTTTCACCACTTCCACATACTTCCACGCGCCCGAGCCGATATAGGCCGCGCCGCCAACCGCCAGCTGCTGCATCGGCGCGAGCTGGAATTTCTGGCCGATGAGAATGCCGGCCATAATCGGCGTGAAGAATTGGAAAACTTGGAGAACGTGGAGAAATTCGTTGGCAAAGCCGCCGAAGGTGGGATGGCCGAGCAGGGGTTTGAGCAGGGTGGCCAGAATGGCGTTGGGAATCAGGGCGACGACAATGGCGATGGCCGTGCCGTTGAGAATGTTGTTGAGAAAATCGGTGACGGATTCTTTTTTGCTTTTTTGTGCTTCGCTCATGGCGTTCTCCTTCATTTCGTCAAAATGGGAAGCCAAATGATAGCAGATAATGTTTGCAGAGAAATTGATATAGTGTAAGAAACGGCGTTTCAGGCTGCCTGCGGTGTGTTGGCGGCGCCGCAAGTAATAAAAAAACGACGGCTTCTGCCGTCGTTTTTTTGTATCGGGATGGGTTACAGCTGGGTTTGTTTGACGATATTGCCCAGCGTGCGCACGTCGCTGACGCGGTTGGCGGAGCTGTTGGCGCCGAGTACCACGATAATCACCGGATCGCGGCCGAGTTTGGCCTGCAGCACCATTGATTTGCCGGCTTCGCGGATGTAGCCGGTTTTCTGTACGGTGATGTCCCACTGGCCTTCGCGCACTAAAGCGTTGGAGTTTTTATAGTTTTGCACTTTGCCGGCGCTGGTGTAGGCCGAGCCGCTGTTGGCGGTGCTTAGTTGGCGGATTTTCGGATAGTTGGTGGCGGCTTTGACCATGCGGCTCAAATCGCGGGCGGTGGAAACGTTGCGCGGATCCAGGCCGGTGGGTTCAAAGAAGCGGGTGTTGCTCATGCCCAGGCTTTTCGCTTTGGCGTTCATTGCGGCAACAAAAGCGCTCATGCCGCCCGGATAGGTGCGGGCCAGGGCGTGGATGGCGCGGTTTTCGCTGCTCATCAAACCCAGATGCAGCAGTTTTTCGCGGGTCAGGGTGGTGCCGATGGACAGGCGGCTGCCGGTGCCTTTGAGACGGTCGATTTCGGCTTCGGTGATGGTGATCTGCTCGTTCATGTTCAAACGGGCATCCAGCAGCACCATGGCCGACATCATTTTGGAAATCGAAGCGATGGAGCGGACGTTGTCGATGTTTTTCTGGTAAAGGATTTTGTTGTTGCGCGCATCCATAATCAGGGCGGAGCGGGCGTTGAGCTGCGGGCCGTAGTAGTTGGCCTGCTCTTCGATGGTGCTGTTTTCGATGATTTGTTTCAGGGGGTCGGCATCGTTGGCGGCAACGGCGGGAGCGATTTGTTTTTGTTCGAGAAGCTGGCCGATCAGGTCTTCGTCGTCCAAGGCGAAGGCGCTGGAGCACAGGCTCAGGCCGATAAGGGTGCTGCAACAAAGTTTTTTGCTGAAACGGGTAAAATTCATGGCGGCGTCCTTGTGTGCGATAACAGATTGAAAACTAATGTTTAATCCGTTTTGGGATAAAAAACGGCGGCAATCATACCATTATTGGCGCGACCGACAAAGGGAAATCAGACAGAAATTCATGTAAATACGCAAAAATTTACATTCCGGCAAAGCAGCCTGAAAGCAGGGCAGGAGTGCTTTTGCACGCTTTCAGGCTGCTTTTTCTGTGTGGCGGCCGTAGTGGCGGCGTGTTTTTGTTAAGTTTTGTCGGCCGGTTTTTCAGGCTGCCTGAGTATTTGCAGGCAGCCTGAAAAAAAACAGCCGTCAGCGGCGCAGGCGCAGGGCGTTCCACACCACCAGCAGCGAGCTGAAACTCATGCCCAGCGCGGCCAGCCACGGGGTAACGAAACCAGCCAGCGCCAGCGGTACGGCGATCAGGTTGTAAACGCTGGCCCAAATCAGATTTTGGCGGATAACGGCGCGGGTGCGAGCGGCAAGGGCAAACAGATGGGGCAGGGCGGTGGGGTCGTCGTTGAGCAGCAGGATGTCGGCGCCGTCGCGGGCGACGTCGGCGCTGCCGGCCACCGCCACCGAAATATCGGCGGCGGCCAGCACCGGCGCATCGTTGATGCCGTCGCCGAGCATCAGCACGCGCCGCCCCTGCCGCTGCAGGGTCTGCACATAGGCGAGCTTGTCTTCGGGCGTGGCTTCGGCGCGGATGTCGCTGATACCGAGCGTTTGCGCCAGCGCGGCGACGGCGGCGCGGCGGTCGCCGCTGAGAATGTGGACGGCCAGGCCGCGGTTTTGTAGCTGGGCAATCACGGTATCGAAGCCGGCTTTGTTTTCGTCGGCCAGCAGATAGGCAGCCTGAAAACCGTCGGCATTGCCCAGCGCGATCACGCTGCCCTGCTGCTCCAGTTCGGCCAATTCCGGCGGGATGCCGCCGGCGGTTTCGGCAACAAATTCCGGCCGGCCGAGCGCCCAGTTTTGTTCGCGTCCGGCAATGGTGAGCAGGGCGCAGACGCCGTGACCGACGCGGCTGACGCGGTTGCGGGCGGCAACGGCGTTTTTCAGGCTGCCTGCCACCGGCAGGGCGGCGATGGCGCGGGCGGCGGGGTGTTCGGAATGCTCTTCCAGCGCCTGCGCGGCGGCATTGGCATAGGGATTGCCGGCCAGCGCCAGGGTGCGGACAACCTGCAGGCGGCCGTGGGTCAGGGTGCCGGTTTTGTCGAAAACCACGGTATCGACGGCGGCGAGCGTTTCCAGCGCATGCCCGCGCGCCACCAGAATGCCGCGGGCGGCCAGATTGCCGGTGGCGGCGGCCAGCGCGGCGGGGGTGGCCAGCGACAGCGCGCAGGGGCAGGTAATCACCAAGAGCGACACGGTAATCCACAGCGCGGTGCCGGCATCGGCAAACCACCACCAGCCAATAAAGGTGGGTACGGCGGTGATGATCAGGCTGCGGGTAAAGGTGGCGGCATAGCGTTCGGCCTGCTCGGCCAAGCGCGGTTTCTGCGACAGCGCGCGATCGAGCAGGCGCACGATGTGGGCAAGACGGGTGGCGCTGCCGGTCTGCTCGACGCGGATGGTCAGCGGGCCGGCGGTATTGAGCGTGCCGGCGGTAACACGGCAGCCTGAAAACTTGGGCACCGGCAGGTTTTCGCCGGTGAGCATCGCTTCGTTGATTTCGCTTTCGCCTTCGAGCACCACGCCGTCGGCGGGGATGGTTTCGCCGCCGCGCACCAGCAGCACATCGCCGGCTTTCAGGCTGGCTACGGCGGCTTCTTCGCTTTTGGGGTCGGGATAGGCCGGCAGCAGATGGCAGAACGCCGGCACCAGTTTAACCAGCCGCTCGGCGGCATCGCCGGCTTTGCGCCGTGCCGACTGCTCCATAAAGCGCCCGAGCAGCAGGAAGAACACAAACATGGCGATGCTCTCGAAATACATGCCCTGTCCGGCGTTGGAGAGCAGCGCGTAGATGCCGGCGATAAAGGTCATCACGATGGCAATAGCCACCGGCGTATCCATGCCGGTGCGGCCGTTTTTAAAGTCGCGCCACGCGCCGCGGTAAAACGGGGTGGCGGAGTAGAACATCGCCGGCAGCACCATAAAAAACGCGCCCCAGTGCAGCAGCAGCAGGTATTGCGGCTCGATGTCGGCGTAAAGATAGGTCGGCAGCGCGAACATCATGGTCTGCATGCTCGAGAGTGCGGCCACCGCCAGCCGGATCAGCATTTTTTTGCGCTCGCGCTGGGTTTGCGCTTCGTGTTTTTGGGCGTCGTAGGGCGCGGCGCTGTAGCCGGTTTCGCGCACGGCAAGCAGGATGTCGGACAGGCGGACGCGGCTTTCGTCCCAGCATACCCGCGCGCGCTGGGTGCTGTAATTGAGTTCGGCGCGTTCGACGCCGGCCAGGCGCATCAGTTTTTGCTCGATCAGCCACACGCAGGCGGCGCAGGTAACGCCGCCGAGCATCAGCACCGCTTCGCGGCGGTTGTCGGGCTGGATTTCGACAAACTCGGCCTGCACTTCGGGCAGGTCGTACAGTTTGAGCTGTGCCAGCACTTCCGGCGGCGGCAGCACCGCGCGTTCGGCTTCGGCGGTGCGGTGCTTGTAATAGCTGCCCAGTCCGGCGTCGATAATGCCCTGGGCAACGGCCTGGCAGCCGGCGCAGCAGGTCGGCTGTTCGTTCCCTTCGTAACGTACGGGATAGCGGCTGCCGGCGGGAACGGGCAGGCCGCAGTGGAAGCAGGAAGATTCGTCTGGATTCATGGCGTGTGCGGGGTTTCAGGCTGCCTTGTTTTTCGGGTTTTGGTGTTTTGGTGCGCGGTGCGCACCCTACGGCGGGTGGTTTTCAGGCTGCTTTTGGGGTTTCGGCTGTAGGGTGCACACCGTGCACCATTGGTTGCGCTCTGGTGTTTTGGTGCGCGGTGCGTACTCTACGGCGGATGGCTTTCAGGCTGCTTTTGGTTTTCAGGCAGCCTGAAAAGGGCGGGGCTTTATTCGATGCCGGCCAGTTTGTGGGTTTGGATGCTGAGCTGCCAGTGCGGTTTGCCGGGGCGCTCGTTGAGTTCGCCGAGCAGGCGCAGGGTTGGCAGCAGGTTCATTTGGCCGTTTTGCTCGCAGGGGGAAAGGTAGTAGCGCTCGGCGCGGATGCGGCCTTCGATTTCGGCGCAGAACTCGGGAATGGAATCGTCGTCGGCAACGATGCGCACTTCGTCGGCGCGACTGATGCAGCGCTTGGCGTAGGCTTCGCGGTAGAGACGCTTGGGGCTGGCGGCGATATAGTCGATTTGCGGCGGAATTTTTTTCAGCGCGTTGGTTTCGATGGCCAGATAGCGGCCGGCGCGTTTGAGTTCGTCCAGCAGCACTTCGAGCTTGGGCTGGATGGTCGGCTCGCCGCCGGTAATGATGATGTTGCGGGTGTTGTGGGCGAGCACTTCGGAAAGGATGTCGTCGAGACCGCGCATGCCGTAGCGGTGGTAGTCGGTATCGCACCAGTGGCAGGCAAGGTTGCATTTGCCAAAGCGGATGAAAACGGCGTCCATGCCGGTGTTCCAGCCTTCGCCCTGCAGCGAGCGGAAGATTTCGACGATGCGGTAGGACGGATTCATTCGCGGTACTCGCAGTAGGACGACGGGGTTTCCCACAGGCGGATCAGGCTCACCGGCAGGCCGGCGCGGTGTTTGAGCAGGCCGAAGATGTGCTCGGCCATCGCTTCGGCGGTGCTGCGGCAGGGCAGGGCGTAGGTTTTGGAATCGAGACTCTGCAGCAGCTCGGCAACGCGGCTTTCACGCTCGCTGCCGCTGTCATAAATAAAGGCGTGGTCCATCAGATCGAGCACATGGCGCTGCACGCAGTCTTTCAGATCGCCAAAGTCGATGACCATGCCGCGCTTGGGGCCGGTTTCGTGCAGGCTGCCTGAAACTTCTACCTGCAGGATATAGGTGTGGCCGTGCAGGTTTTTGCATTTGCCGTCGTGGCCGTCGAGCATGTGCGCCATGTCGAAAGTGAATTGTTTGGCGGTTTTAAACATGTGTGTGTTCCGGTGCGGCAGCCTGAAAACGGCGGCCTGGTGTTGGGATTACGCATTTTAACATGCGGCGCAGGCAGCCTGAAAAGGCAGGGTGTGCTATCGGTGGGATTGCGGATAGGCGTTTTCAGGCTGCCTGCCGCCTGCGTGGCGGATGCGGCGGTTTTCGGTTATGATGCCGCACGTTCAGGGCAGCCTGAATTTTTTTATGGGCGCTTGCCCGTCAAATTTACACTTCGCAAACACACAGATAAGGACAGCAAAATGTCAATCAAACAAGAATTCAAAGACTTCATCATGCGCGGCAATGTGATCGATCTGGCCGTCGGTATGGTGGTCGGCACCGCCTTTTCCGGCATCGTCAAATCGCTGGTGGACGATGTGATTATGCCGCCCATCGGCCTGATCCTGGGCGGCGTGGACTTTTCCAATCGGTTTTTAACGCTCAAATCCGGTGCCAACCCGCCCGAAGCCGGCTACGAAACGCTGGCCGCTGCCAAAGCTGCCGGTGCGGTAACGCTGAACGTGGGTGTGTTTATCAACGCGCTGGTGAGCTTTATGATTGTCGCTTCGGCGATTTTCGTGGTGGTCAAACTGATCAACAAACTCAAAGGCGCGCCTGCCGCCGCCGAGCCGGAAGCGCCGGCCGAGCCCAGCGAAGAAGTGCTGCTGCTGCGCGAAATCCGCGATTCGCTGAAAAAATAAACGCCGCACCGCGCGATGCGGCGCCGAGGCAGCCTGAAAACGCTGCGCCCGCCCGCCGATTGCCATGCTTTGAGGCAGCCTGAAACGGTTTCAGGCTGCCTGATTGTCTGCTAGAATCGCGCCTTTCGTTTTTCAGATACACCCCCTTTTGATTAGGAAAGCCCAGCTATGATTGGAAGCGTATTTGCCGCAGCGGATCCGGCGCCCGCCCCCGGCGGTTTGATGAGCTATATTCCGCTGATTGCGATTCTCGCCCTGTTTTACTTTATGCTGTTCCGTCCGCAGCAAAAGCGCGAGAAACAGCGTCAGTCAATGATCAGCGAGTTGCAAAAAGGCGACCGCGTGCTTTTGGTTTCCGGCTTCTACGCCCGCATCATCAAGCCCGGCGAAACCGTGTTTACCGTTGAAATCGGCAAAGGCGTGCAGGTGGAAATCGACCGCAACGCCATCGCCCAGAAAGTCGAGCAGCCCGCCGCTGCCGATGCCAAATCCGAATAAGGCTGCCTGAAAGCCGGATCACTGCCGACACCGCCCCATGCCGTCGGCAGTTTGTTTGCCCTTAACACAAGGCTCCCCCTATGAACCGTTACCCGCTTTGGAAATACCTGCTGATCGCCCTAACGCTGGCGGTGGCAGCCATTTACGCCCTGCCCAATCTGTACGGCGTAACCCCCGCCATCCAGATTTCGACCAACCGCCAGTCGGTGGTTATCAATCAGGAAACCGAGCGTCGCGTCGCCCAGGCGCTGCAGGATGCCAATATCAAAACCGACGGCATGTTTATCGCCGGTGGCAGCCTGAAAGTGCGGGTGAGCGACGCCGACAAAATCAATGCGCGCGATGCCATTGATAATGTTTTGGGCGAGGGCTACATCGTCGCCCAAAACCAAATCGCCAACAGCCCCGACTGGCTGGCGAAAATCGGTGCCAACCCGATGTTCCTGGGTCTCGACTTGCGCGGCGGCGTGCATTTCACCATGCAGGTGGACATGAAAGCGGCGCTGGAAAAAGCGCTCGATCGCAACGCCGGCGACGTGCGCCGCACCCTGCGCGAGCAGAAAATCCGTTCCGGCACCATCCGCAAATCAGGCAACAGCCTGCTGGTGCCCTTCCAAGACCAGGCCGATCTGGACAAAGCCTATCCCGAGCTGCAAAAGCTGTTTACCGACAATATGACCGGCCAGCCGTCTTTGGAGATGTCCAGCGAGGGCAATACCCTGAAGCTGACGCTGCCCGAGCAGCAGCTCAACCAAATCCGCAAAAAAGCGGTTGAGCAAAACATCACCACCCTGCACAAGCGCGTAAACGAATTGGGCACCGCCGAGCCGGTGATCCAGCAGGCCGGTGCCGACCGCATCGTGGTGCAGCTGCCGGGTATGACCGACACCGCCAAAGCCAAAGACATTATCGGCCGCACCGCGACGCTGGAAGTGCGGATGGTGAGCGAGGATCTGGATCTGATCCAGCAGGCCATCGGCGGCAATGTGCCCGAAGGCTACGAGCTTTTGAGCGATAAAGACGGTAATCCCTATCTGGTGAGCAAGCAGGTCGAGCTGACCGGCGACAACATCAACGCCGCCCAGTCGGCCATCGACGAAGAAAGCAAGCGCCCCACCGTCAATCTGAATCTGGACAGCGTCGGCACCACCGTGTTTGCCGACTTGACCGCCGCCAACCGCGGCAAAATCATGGCGATGGTGCTGATCGACCAGGGCAAGTCCGAAGTGATTACCGCGCCGCGCATCCAAGAGCCGATTCCCGGCGGCCGCGTGCGCATTACCGGCATGGCCGGCACCGCCGAAGCCAACGACGTCGCCCTTCTGCTGGGCGCCGGCTCGCTTGCCGCGCCGATGGACATTATCGAAGAGCGCACCATCGGCCCGTCGCTGGGTGCGGAAAACATCACCAAAGGCGTGAACTCAACCGTGTGGGGCTTTGCCGTGGTGGCGGTGTTTATGGTGATTTACTACCGCCTGTTCGGCATCTTCTCGGCGCTGGCGCTCAGTGCCAACCTGTTGTTCCTGTTTGCCATTCTTTCCGCGCTGCAGGCCACGCTGACGCTGCCGGGCATCGCCGCCATCGCGCTGACGCTGGGTATGGCCATCGACTCCAACGTATTGATTAACGAGCGAATACGTGAAGAATTACGTGCCGGCAAAAAACCACAGGTGGCGATTAAAGAAGGTTACGACCATGCTTGGGACACCATTCTCGACTCCAACCTGACTTCGCTGATCGCCGGTATCGCCCTGCTGGTATTCGGCTCCGGCCCCGTGCGCGGTTTCGCCATCGTCCACTGCCTTGGCATTATGACTTCCATCTACTCGTCGGTAGTGGTATCGCGCGCCCTGGTTAATCTGTGGTACGGCCGCCGCCGCAAGCTGACCCGCATTTCCATCGGCGTACACTATCCGCCGGTAATCGACCGCGACGACAACGTGGCACTGGAAAAGGAATAACTCATGGAACTGTTCCACTTCAAACGCGACATCCCCTTTATGAGCTATGGCAAGCTCACTACCTTTATCTCGCTTGCCACCTTCATACTGGCGGTATTTTTCCTGGCTACCCGCGGCCTGAACCTGTCGGTGGAATTTACCGGCGGCACGCTGATGGAAGTCGAATACAAGCAGCAGGGCGCCAATATCGACCAGGTGCGGCAGGATTTGGAAAAACTGCAGTTGGGCGAAATCCAAGTGCAGGCGCTGGGCACCAACAAGCACATTATGGTCCGCCTGCCCAACAAAACTTCCGCCGCCCAAAGCGCCGACGGCCAGAAAGCCGAAACCGCCAAGCTCTCCAACCAAGTAATGGAAGTGCTCAAACAGCGTAATGCCGACGCCTCGCTGCGCCAGGTCGAATTTATCGGCCCGGCCGTCGGCGAAGACTTGGCGCGCAACGGCCTGATTGCGCTGGGCATGGTGGTCGCCGGCATCATTCTGTATCTATCGATGCGTTTCGAATGGCGTTTTGCCGTTTCCGCCATTATCGCCAATATGCACGACGTGGTGATTATCCTCGGCTGCTTCGCCTTTTTCCGCTGGGAGTTCTCGCTCACCGTACTGGCCGGCGTGCTCGCCGTGCTCGGCTATTCGGTAAACGAATCGGTGGTGGTGTTCGACCGTATCCGCGAAAACTTCCGCAAGCCGGCAATGCGCAACAAAACCGTCCATCAGGTGATCGACAACGCCATTACCGCCACCGCCGGCCGTACCGTGATTACACACGGCTCCACCGAAGCGATGGTGCTTTCCATGCTGGTATTCGGCGGCGCCGCCCTGCACGGTTTTGCCATCGCCCTGACCATCGGCATCGTCTTCGGCATCTACTCCTCCGTACTGGTTGCCAGCCCGCTGCTGTTGATGTTCGGCCTGACCCGCAACAACGCGTTCAAGCAGAAAAAACAGAAAGAAGAAGTTGTGGTCTGATTTTTGCCCGCACCGCAAACAAGGCAGCCTGAAAACGGGGTTTTCCGTTTTCAGGCTGCCTTTAGAGTTTCAGGCTGCCTTTTGGTGCGCGGGGCGGCACCCTACCTGCCGTCTTTTAGCTGCGTAGGGTGCGCCCCGCGCACCGTTGGGTGGATTCGGGTAAGCCGAAATACGCTTTGCCCCCCATCTGCCGCCAAGCAGCCTGAAAAGTTAAAAAACAGGCAGCCTGAAAACTTTTCAGGCTGCCTGTTTCAAACCGTGGCGCGAAAATCAGGACATTTCGGCGGCGTATTGTTCGGCACTCATCAGGCCGTCGAGATCACGCTCATTGGCCGGTTTGATTTTGAAGAACCAGCCGTCGCCGTAGGGGTCGCTGTTTGCGGTGTCAGGGGCATCTACCAGCGCTTGGTTGGTTTCCAATACGGTGCCGGCAATCGGCGCGTACACGTCGGAAGCGGCTTTCACCGATTCGACCACGCCGGCCTGCTCTTCGGCGGCCAGCTCGGCGCCCACTTCGGGCAGTTCGACAAACACGATGTCGCCCAACAGCTCTTGCGCGTGGTGGGTGATGCCCACGGTTACGCTGCCGTCGGCTTCCAAACGCAGCCATTCGTGGCTGGCAACATATTTCAAATCGGCGGGGATATTGCTCATGGTTGGGTTCCGTTTCTCGGTTGGTTGGCGGGTGCTGGCGCGGGCGGTGCCGCGGCTAGCGTTTAAAGGGCGTAAGTTTACATTAGCCGCAAGGATTCTGGCAAAGATTTCACACGGGCGCCGCTATCGACTAGCGGCAGGGTAAAAGTCTTGCGCCGCAGGGTAAAGTTTTGCCGGACGCGCCGTCGCACAAGGGCTGCGGTTTCGGGTAAAATCCGCCGTTTGATTTTTCAGGCTGCCTGAACGGATACCGCCATGCTCAACAAAGACCAATTCGCCGACAACCACTTCATCCGCACCATCATCGAAGACGATCTCAAAAGCGGTAAACACACCGCCATCCAAACCCGTTTCCCGCCCGAGCCCAACGGCTATTTGCACATCGGCCACGCCAAATCCATCTGCCTGAATTTCGGCCTCGCCTACGTGTACGACGGCCTGTGTAACCTGCGCTTTGACGACACCAACCCCGAAAAAGAAAATCAGGAATACGTTGATTCGATTAAAGAAGATGTCAACTGGCTGGGTTTCGAGTGGGCGGGCGAGCCGCATTACGCGTCCGACTATTTCGACCGCCTGTTCGATTACGCCGTCGGCCTGATTAAAGACGGCAAAGCCTATGTCGATGATTTGACCGCCGAAGAAATGCGCGAATATCGCGGCACGCTCACCGAGCCGGGCAAAAACAGCCCTTACCGCGATCGCAGCATCGAAGAAAACCTCGACCTGTTCACACGCATGAAAAACGGCGAATTCCCCGACGGCAGCAAAACCCTGCGCCTGAAAATCGACATGGCATCAGGCAACATCAATATGCGCGACCCCGTCATCTACCGCATCCGTCGCGCCCACCACCACAACACCGGCGACAAATGGTGCATCTACCCGATGTACGACTACACCCACGCCATCTCCGACGCCATCGAAGGCATCACCCATTCCCTGTGCACGCTCGAATTTGAAGCCCACCGCCCGCTGTATGACTGGGTGCTCGACAACATCCCTGCGCCGCATGCCACCCGCCCGCGCCAGTACGAATTTTCGCGCTTGGAACTCCTGTACTCCATCACGTCCAAACGCAAACTCAACCAGCTCGTTGCAGACGGCCACGTTTCAGGCTGGGACGACCCGCGCATGCCCACCATCTCCGGTATGCGCCGACGCGGCTACACCCCCGAAGGCCTGCGCCTGTTTGCCAAACGCGCCGGCATCTCCAAATCCGAAAACGTGATCGACATGAGCGTACTCGAAGGTGCCATCCGCGAAGAGCTGGAAAACTCCGCCCCGCGCATGATTGCTGTGCTCAACCCGCTCAAAGTCACCCTGACCAACTTCGACCCCGCCCAAGCGCAAAGCCGCTACGCCCCCTACCACCCCAACCACGAAGAAATGGGCGGCCGCGAACTGCCGATTTCGCAAACGCTTTACATCGAAACCGACGACTTCGCCGAAAACCCGCCCAAAGGCTTCAAACGCCTCGTCCCCGGCGGCGAAGTGCGCCTGCGCCACAGCTACGTGATGCGCTGCGACGAAGTCGTCAAAGATTCAGACGGCCATGTAGTCGAACTCAAATGCAGCCTTGATTACGACACGCTGGGCAAAAACCCCGAAGGCCGCAAAGTCAAAGGCGTCATCCACTGGCTCTCCGCCGAACACGCCGTACCCGCCACCGTGCGCCTGTACGAGCGACTGTTCACCGAACCGCGCCCCGACGCCGTGCGCGGCGCAGACGGCGAATACCTGCCCTTCACTAACTTTCTCAACCCCGAATCCGTGCGCGAAATCCAAGCCTGGGTCGAAGCATCCGCCAACGATTTGCCGCCCGAAAGCCGTTGGCAGTTTGAACGCCTGGGCTATTTCGTTACCGACCGCAAAGACCACCGCCCCGAGCAACCCGTGTTCAACCGCACAGTAACGCTGAAAGATTCTTGGCAGCCCAAGTAATCTGTTTGCAGCAGCTGCACTAAAAAGCCGTCTGAAAACTTGAAATTCGGTTTTCAGACGGCCTTTGTTGATAAAGGATTGAGATGGAACGTTATTCCGTACATTTGAAACTGCTGGGAATGGCGGTGTTGTGGGGCGCGTCTTGGCCGATGGGGCGGATGCTGGGGCAGTCGCTGCCGCCGCTGACGGGCGGGGCGGTTCGGTTTGTATTGGCTTCGGTTTTGCTGTTGGGCTGGTTGTTTGCGCGCAGCAGGTTTGTAACCTTGGCGGCTTTGTCGGCACGGCAATGGCTGGGCTTGACGGTAGCCGCTTCCGTCGGGGTGTGCGGCTATGCGGTGTTTTTCATGCTGGGTTTGCAGGCAATGCCGGCGGGTAAGGCGGCAGTGGTTGTGGCGGTAAATCCCGTGCTGACGCTGCTGCTGGCGGCTTGGCTTTTCAGCGAACGTTTAAATGCGAAAATTTTGGCGGGTATGCTGTTGGCGGTTTGTGGCGCGATAACGGCGGTAACGCAAGGGCAGCCGTTGGCGGTATTGTCGGGCGGCATCAAGGCGGGGGAGTGGCTGATTTTCGGCTGCGTGGTCTGCTGGGCGGTTTATACCTTAATCGGACGCGCGGTTTTGCGCGGGATAGACGCGCTGACGGTAACGGCGGCAACTTCGCTTATCGGCGCGTTGATGTTGACGGTGGTGGCATTGTGGACGGACGGATTGCCGTTTGAGGCGATGGCGGCGATGGATGCACGCGGTTGGACGGCATTGGCGTGGCTGGTCATCGGCGCGACGGTATTGGCTTACGCGTGGTATTTTGAAGGCGTGAAGATTTTGGGCGCAGGCAGCGCAGCGGCGTATATTACGCTCGTGCCGATTTTCGGCATGCTCAGCTCGGCGTGGGTTTTGGGCGAACCTTTGCATATTTCTCTGGTTGCGGGCTGCGCGGCAGCGGTCGGCGGCATGACACTGATGCGGTATGGGCAGAAGGTCGTCTGAAATTTTTGTTCGGGCATTTTTACTTTATTGAAATTGGGTTTCAGACGAACTTCAGCCTTAAAGCAGCCTGAAAACATCCACCAACCCCATACAAGGAAACCAATATGAAACTTCCCACCCATGCCGCCCTGATCAGCAGCCTCTGCCTGCTGGCCGCCTGCGCCGCCAAACCCATCGAAGTCAGCATGCAGGCCGCGCGCAACGCCGACTACGGTCGCTACCCCAAAGACTACCAACAGCACATCCGCAGCTATCTGGACGAAAACCTGCGCGATGCCGGCAGCGTGAAAATCCGCATCATCACCCCGCCGCGCAAAGTGCTCCGCCTCAGCAACCAGGGCGTGCAAGGCAGCGGCCGCGCCGGCTGGGACGCCTTCTACCTGGCCTGCGCCGACGTCAATGCCAAAAACGCCTACGGCGGCTACACCGGCTGGCAGACCAAAATGTTTCGGTTCAAAAACAACACAATAGAAGGCAATCCCACAGGCGCTTACGCCGCCTGCACCAGCAAAGACGAAATCTACATCGACACTACCCTCATCTTCGGCGGCGACCAAGTAAATATCGTCCCGTAAACCTGTTTTCAGACTGCCTCAAAGCAGCCTGAAAAACCAACAGGCCGTCTGAAAGCGAAGCTTCAACGGAGTTAAAACCGTTTTGCCGTTTCAGGCAGCCTGAAAACGAAAAACTTCCGTAGGTCGGATTCTTGAATCCGACGGCCGATCGCAACGGCAACACTCAGCTCGGAAAAAGCAATGTCGGATACGAGTATCCGACCTACAGCAAGGTGCTGCCCCGTCCACTGAAAGGCGGCCTGAAAATACCTTACCCAAATAAAGGAAACCGACATGAACCCCCGCTTCCCCGCCCGCGCAGCCCTGCTCGGCTCCTAGCCTCCTGCGCCGGCCCGATGGTCGGTATCAGCATGCAAAGCATCCGCCCTTATGAGCGGGTGAGTATTCTGCCGTAATGCCGCCATACCGAAAGCAAAAAGCAGCCTGAAAACCTAGAAACCGGCTTTCAGGCTGCTTTGCTTGCAAACAGACCCTAGCTAAACATCCGCTTCCACCCGATCCCCCTCGGCTTCCATCCAGCTGCGGCGGGCGGCGGCTTCGCCTTTGCCCATCAGGCGGGTGAAGGCTGCGAGCGTGGTTTCACTATCGTGCTCGGGAATGCCCACGCGCAGCAGGCGGCGGGTGTCGGGGTTCATGGTGGTGTCTTTGAGCTGGTCGGGGTTCATTTCGCCCAGGCCTTTGAAGCGGCTGATGGAATAGGCGGATTCTTTGACTTTTTCGGCGGCGAGCCGCTCCAAAATGCCTTCCAGTTCGCCTTGGTCGAGCGCGTAGAATTTGCGCGCGGGGCGGCTTTTGCCTTGGGCGTTTACGTCCACACGGAACAGCGGCGGCTGGGCAACGTAGATATGGCCGTGGCGGATAAGGGCGGGGAAGTGGCGGTAAAACAGGGTGAGCAGCAGCACTTGGATGTGCGAGCCGTCCACATCGGCGTCCGACAAAATGGCGATTTTGCCGTAGCGCAGGCCGGAAAGGTCGGGGCTGTCGCCCTCGCCGTGGGGATCGACGCCGATGGCGACGGCGATGTCGTGGATTTCGGCGTTGGCAAAGAGCTGGTCGCGGTGCACTTCAAAGCTGTTGAGCACTTTGCCGCGCAAGGGCAGGATGGCTTGGAAGGCTTTGTCGCGGGCGAGTTTGGCCGAGCCGCCGGCCGAATTGCCTTCGACCAAAAACAGCTCGTTTTCGCGGATGTCTTCGCTTTCGCAGTCGGTGAGTTTGCCGGGCAGTACGGCCACGCCGCTGCCTTTTTTCTTTTCGATTTTCTTCACCGAACGCAGCCGCGCCTGTGCCTGGCGGATGGCCAGCTCGGCGATTTTTTTGCCGGCTTCGACGTTTTGGTTGAGCCACAATTCGAGCGGATCGGCGCAGACGGCGGCAACCAATTTGAGCGCGTCGCGGTTGGTGAGCTTGTCTTTGGTCTGGCCTTGGAACTGCGGGTCGAGCACGCGGGCGGAAAGCACGAAGGCAACGCGCGAGAAGACATCGTCGCTTTGGATTTTCACGCCGCGCGGCAACAGGTTGTGGTGGCTGATAAAGTTGTTCACCGCCTGAAACACCGCCTGTTTCAGCCCGGCTTCGTGGGTGCCGCCCAGCGGCGTGGGAATCAGGTTGACATAGCTTTCGCCACCGCAGGCGCCGTCTTCCAGCCAGGTGAGCGCAAAAGCGGCGCCCTCGCCGGCGCGGAAATCGTCGTGGCCGGCACCGATGTAGTTTTCCGCCGCAAACACCGGCACCGCCGGCTCGGCTTCGGCCAAAAGATCGTTCAGATAGCCGCGCAGGCCGTCGGGATAGTGCCAGCTTCTGATTTCGTGTTCAGGCTGCATCTGTTCGGTTTTTTTAGCCGGGCGCGACAGCGATACCTGCACGCCTTTGAGCAGCACCGCTTTGGCGCGCAAAAGCCGCTCCAGCTCGGCCAGGTTGTAGTTCGGGCTTTCAAAATAACGCGCATCCGGCCACACCCGCACTTCGGTGCCGGTATCGCGCACCGCGCATTTGCCCACCACCGCCAAAGGCTCGGCCACTTCGCCGCCGGCAAAGGTAATGCGGTGGATTTTGCCCTCGCGTTTGACGGTAACTTCCAGCCGCGTCGAAAGCGCATTGGTTACCGAAACACCCACGCCGTGCAGGCCGCCGGAAAAGGCGTAGGCGCCCGAGCCTTCGGTTTTGCCGAATTTGCCGCCGGCATGCAGGCGGGTGAATACCAATTCCACCACCGGCACGCCTTCCTCCGGATGCAGGCCGGTTGGAATGCCGCGGCCGTTGTCGCGCACCGACAGCGAGCCGTCGGCATGGATTTCGACGGCGATGGTGTCGGCAAAACCGCCCAGCGCCTCGTCGGCGGCGTTATCGATGACTTCCTGGCAGATATGGGTGGGGCTGTCGGTGCGGGTGTACATCCCCGGCCGCTCTTTCACGGGCTCCAGCCCTTTGAGTACCTTGATGCTCGATTCGGTGTAGTGCTGCGTTTTCGGATTCATACTGCTTTGCTTGGGAAACGGGAAACAAAAGGGGCGCATTGTAAGCCAAAGGCAGCCTGAAAGCGAAAGAAAGGGCTTTCAGGCTGCCTTTGGCAGATGGAAATCAAGACCGCAGCTAAGGCAAAAATCACAAAAGCAGCCTGAAAAGGCTGCTTTGTTTTTATTCCGTGGTGCGGACGGAG
>NZ_JAKOOW010000033.1:89603-104926 GCF_022288825.1 Kingella pumchi
CACCCATTAACAAACACTTGGGATTTTTGATAATCCGCGATTACCCTACGTCTAACCGTTTGCGCCTATAATGATTGCACCAAATTTGCACCAAGAAATCATGGCGACAATCACACAGCGCGGCGGAAAATGGCGCGTACAAGTCAGGCTGCGGGGCGTGTCCCGTTCGGCAACTTTCGAGCGGCACGCCGATGCGAAAGCGTGGGCGGCGCGGATGGAGACGCTGATTCTCGACGGTGTACAGGGCAATGCCGACCGCAACACCTATTTCGGCGATGTGCTCAAACGCTATCTTAACACCGTTACCCCGTCCAAACGCGGCGCGCGCAGCGAAGCATACCGCATCGGCAGGGCGCTGAATACGCCGCTAGCAGATGTACGGCTGGACGAACTGCGTCCACAGCATTTTGCCGACTGGCGCGACGCACGGCTGGGCGAAGTATCGGAAACCAGCGTCAACCGCGAACTGACCACGCTGTCGGCCGTCTGCACCCACGCCATGAAAGAGTGGGGCTTGTTGCGCGACAATCCGGTGCAGAAAATCAGCAAACCCAAAAAAGCCAAAGAACGCACGCGCCGGCCGTCGGCAGACGAAATCGAACGCATCTGCGAAGCGCTGCTCTATAATCCGGCAAAGCCGCCCGAGCTTGCCGTGCAGCGGGTGGCGCTGGCCTTTTTGTTTGCCGTCGAAACCGCAATGCGGGCAGGGGAGATATGCAGCCTGAAATGGGCGGATATCGACTTCGCCCGCCGCCTTGCCCATCTGCCGATAACCAAAAACGGCGACAGCCGCAACGTGCCGCTGTCCCGCCGTGCACTGGAAATTATCCGGCAGCTTGAAGGCATTGATGCCGATTCTGTGTTTGCACTTGGTGCGTCCACTTTGGACGTCCTATTCCGCCGCGCCCGTGACAACTGCGGTATCACCGATTTGCACTTTCACGACAGCCGCCGCGAAGCGCTGACGCGGATGGCGAAAAAAGTACCGGTGGAAACGCTGGCGAAAATCAGCGGCCACCGCGACCTGCGGATACTGCTCAACGTCTATTACAATCCCGATATGGCCGAAGTGGCGGATTTGCTGGATTAAGCAGCTTGAAAACAAAAAAAAGCCCCCGAAACGTCTGTAATCAACGTTTCGGGGGCTTTGGTTTATCGCGGCTCGGACGCCACTACTGCGCCGTAGGCCTGCCACTCGGCAAGGTCGTTGCGCTGGGCGTCGGCAGTCTCTGCCAAGTCTGCATACTCTTGCGCGCATTGTCCGAGTAGTAGCCAGCCGGCGGCAGCGTCCGCGCCGTCAGATGGGCGGGCGGTTTGACCGGCTGCGGGCATTGTTGCGCGGCGGGCGGCAGTTTCTGTGTGGCGGCGCAGGCGGTCAAGCTCGCGGCGCATATCAGTGATAACAGTTTGGGCATCTTGTCTTTCCTTTTCAATTTTGACTTGGGCGGCGGCCAGGGAATCAGCCTGTTTGCGCTCGGTGTTGCGGGCGGCGGCGGTTTGCGCGGCGGCCTGCTCGGCCAGCTTGGCTTTAATGCTGGCGGCGGTGTCTTCCGCACCGCGCCGGTACTGGTGGGCGCGGTCGGTGTGCCACAGTCCGGCCAGTATCGCCAACACGGCGGCAGCAGCCAGCGGGCGCCAATGTTTGATTAACCATATAGGCATGATTTCCCTTTCATTTTTTACAAAATTACACATGGTGTAAATCGGTAATTTTTGGTTTCAGGCTGCCTTGTCAGCACTTAAGCTGAGCCAGCATCTGCCGGTAGTTGGCAATCTCCCGCTCGGCAGCGGCAAAGGCGTCGTAGTCGCCCGCTTCGCGCGCCGCATCGCGCTTGGCTTCCCATTCAGCAATCCAGCGTTCGATTTTCTCGGCATTGCTCATGCTTCGCTCTCGCCGATTCTGCCGGTGGCATCGGTAACAGGCAGCCGGTAGCGTTCAGGGGCGGGGACGGATTTGACGCATTGCCCGTTCTCCCATTTGCTCGGCCACCAGAAGCCGTCCAGCTCGCTTTCGGCAAACGGGATGATGCTCACGCGGTTGCCCTGGTTGCCGCCCAAGCCCAGCAGTCTGCCCTGCTTGTCGCGTCCGGCAACAAAAAACACATGGCCGCCGCCTTTACGGGTTTTGGTGGCGATGCAGCCGTAAGCCGGTTTGTCGAGCTTGGTCATCGCACTGCTGTCCGCCCAGGCTTTGGCGCGGAACCAGTGCGGCACCACAAAGCGCCCGCTGCTGCCGAGCGCATGGCCGACGGCCAGCCCGCACCACGGCGTTTCGTCGTCCGCCCACCACGCTTTGGACTCCTTACTGTACTGCCCCATATCGCGCAGCCATTGCAGCAGCGTGGGGTTGTGGGCTTTGCCCGGGATTTCGGCCAGGCCGAGATGGGTTTTCAGATGGTGCATCCACGGTAGTTCTTTCATGGTTTTTCCTTTCTCTAGGTAACAAAAAGCAGCCTGAAATTCAGGCTGCCTAAAAAAACCGCCTTACGGCGGATTAGGTAATTTTGAAATCTCGCTTAAGCTGTTTCAGCACCTTGGCAAGGTCGTTTTTATGGATAAAGTCGCCGCCGGTGGTATTGATGATCACCGTGCCGCCGTCCTGTCCCTGACCTGCCATATCGCGGATGGTCTGCGCGTGTTCTGCCGGCAGCACCATCTCGTTCTCGTGCAGTTGGGTTAGTGGGTTGATGCCGGCCGGAATATCCCAGCCGCCCGCCGCCGACGGGATGCGGGTAACCGTAGTGCTGCTGGTTTCGCCGCCACCGCCACCCAAAAGCCCCATCACGGCGGCAATCATGGCTGCCATCCCCGCGATTGCCAGCGCGGGGCCGACGTAGGGAATGGATGCCAGCGCCGCCGCCACGCCCGAGCCGGCCTGCGTCGCATTCTTGCCGACAACAGTCGTGGTCTCGGTCGCCTTGGTCGCCATCGTTTTAGCGGATGATGCCTGTTCCAGCGCTTCTTTTTTGCCAAAAATCATCTGCCAGATGCCGCTTTCCTGCGCCGCGCGCTGCATCAAGCCCTGCAGCGGCTTGGTTACCATGTTTTGGATAAACGACTGCCCAAGGCTTTTAAACAGATTGCCCATTGCCGTGCGGAAGTTCTGCGTGCGCGTCAGCATCGCGTTCAAGGCATTACCCAAAGCGTCCTGCGCCTGCTGCCAAGTTTCCTTGCCGCCGTCTTCCAGCATTTCGCTGAAAGTGGGCATATCCTTGCGCCGCTGCTGCTCGCGCCGGTTTTGGTTCTGCCCCTGCGTGCGCTCGTGGCCTTGCGACAACTCTGCTGCCTGCTGCTTCAGCTTGTCGATGGCGGCCTGACTGTAAGTCGGGTCTTGTTCGGCAAGCGCGATACGCTGGTTCAGGGCGTCCAGCGCGATTTCATAGCGGCGGTTTTCAAACTCGATTTCCGCATCCAAACGCTCAAGCTGGCTGATTTTGCTTTGTGCCAGCGCATTGTCGGCGGCATCCTTCTCCATATTCAGCCGGTGCAGCGCCGCCTTTTCGCCGGCATCGACGGCTTCCATCCGTTCCTGCGTGGACTTTTTCGCCAACTCCGCCTGCAGGTTGTAGATTTTTTCGCGCAAGGCAAGGCCGGTTTTACTGTTGGCATCAACAAGGCTCAGTTTCTGCTGCCAGTAGGCCAACTCGGCGGCGATGTCCCATTCCTTGTGGCTTTTCTCGGCAAGCTGCATCTCCTTGTGCGCCAGTTTCTGCGCCTTGATTTCGGCTTCCCATTGCTGCATCGGGTCTTCTTTGCGCTCTTTGCCCGCACCTCCTTTCTTGCCGCTGCCGCCTTTTTTGCCGCCACCACCGCCGGCTGCGCGTTTGCCGCCACCGCCGCCGCCCAAGCCTTTACTGCCTGATTTCCCAGCCTGACTGCGTGCAGCAACCCCTTTGAAATAAGCCTGCAGGCCGCCTGCTTGTTGGTTTGCCGCTTCCGCGTCATAAATGGCACTGAAGCTGCGGCCGCTACCTTTCTCGTTGCCACCTTGCAGCTTGCCCGCACTCCAGTTACCGATTTGCGACAAGCCGACGCCGGGCATTTGGTTGGCCAGCGCAATTACGCGGTTAATGCCGTCGATGGCTTTGTTAATCAGGTTCTCAATGGCACCGATGGCAGCATTTGCTGCGCCGATGGCACCGTTTTTAATCGCAATCCACAAGCTGTCGAAGTTTTCGATTGCCCATACTACAGCGCTGCGGATCAGCGCGCCGAAAGCATCAAACACCTTGCCCACGGATTCCAGCAGGCCGTAAAACCCTTCGCCGCAATCGTCAAAAAAACCGCCGAAAGCGGCGGTTTGTCCATCGGCGGAATCTGTTGCGGCAGCGGTAATGTCCGAGTACACGGCGCTAATCAGATCGCCCAGTCCCGCATAACCGGTTTTAATCACATCGAACACATCCGACGCAATCGTCCCCAGCGCGTCCATCGCATTCTCAAGCTCGCCGGTTGCCATCAGCACGCCGACAATCAGCGCCGCCACCGCCACCAGCGGGTTTGCCATCAGATACGCCCACAGCTTGCTGACCGCCCCGCCGGTAGCGTTCACGGCAAGCGTGAAGTTGCGGAAATACTCCACCAGCGCCGCAATGCCCACCAGCACCGCGCCGTTCAGCAGTAGATGCAGGTTGTCGGCCACCAGCTTCACCGCATTGGCCAGCGTCGCCATCACGCCGCTGCCGTTCATAATCTTATCGACAAACACCTTCCAAGCGTTTTGGATGCCCACCATCGCCTGACCGAAAGTCAGCGGCATTTTCGCCGCTTCTTCGGCAAACTTGCCCGCGCTGCCCGATACCGCCTGAAAAATCACATCCGCCGTCAGCTTGCCTTCGCTGCCCAGCTTTTTGATTTCCGCCCGGCTCTTGCCCATATAGTCGGCAATGGTATCCAGCAGGATAGGCGCCGCTTCGGCAATGCTCTTAAACTCGTCGCCCTGCAGCACGCCGCTGCCCAAGGCCTGCGACAGCTGCTCAATGGCCGACGCCTGCGCCTGCGCTTCCACGCCGCCTACGCGCATGGCATTGTTCACCGCTTCGGTAAACGTCAGCACTTCCGACTGCGCGTAGCCGTAGTCTTTCAGCGCCTGACTGGTGCGGATATACAGCCCGCTGGTTTCTTCAATCCCCGCATTGGTGCGGTTGGCCACTCCCAGCAGTTCGCGTTTGACCGCCGCATACTCCGCTTCGTCCGCTGTTACCTGCCTGATTTGGCTGTTCAGGCTCTGCATCGCATCGGCCGTTTCGATGATTTCGCGCACGCCCAAAACCGCAAACGCACCGGCAAACAGCCCTTTCAGGCTGCCTAAAACATCGCCCAGCTTGCTGCCGGCATTGGCCGCTTCGCCCATCTGCTCCCGCGCCTGCTCCACCGCCCGCGCATGGGTTTCCGCATCAATCGCCCCCGCCGCAAACAGCTTGTTCAGCTTCTCGATTTCCGCTTCCAAGCGCTCCGCCGGCGTGCGCGTCGCTTCAAACACATTGCGCGCTTCGTCGGCCAGACGGCGGAACACCGTTTCCTGCGCGTCGGCAAGATTGTTCAGGCCGGAAGGGTCGAAGTCCATGCCTTCGGCAAATGCCCGCTGGCAGTCCGCCATCGCCCGCTGCAGGCGCTCGCGCACATTGTTTACCGCTTCTTCAATCGCCCGCGCCGTCTCCTGCGCCGCATCGGCCGCTTCGCCGAAACCTTCGCCTGTTTGGTTTTCCGCCGTGATGCGGATGCTTGCGTCCCAATCGCTCATGTTTTGCTCCAATAAAAAAACCTGCCGCAGGGGCAGGTTTCCGGTTTCAGGCAGCCTGAAACGCTATTCGTCTTTCTTTTTGCCGGCGAACTTCTCCAAAAAAGCGCGGACGATGGCCGGCACCGTCTCCCGCGCCACGTCTTTCACCGCCGGCGCGGTTTCCCGTACCGCATCCAGCGCATAGCCCGCCACCAGCCCCACCGCCACGCCGGCAAAACCGCATACCCAAACACGGGTCAGGGGCAGGTAATACTCGCCCAAAGCCGCAGCCGCAAAAGCCGCCACCAGCGCCTCGGCCAGCGTGCGCGGCCAGCCGTCATTGTCGGCGCGGCTGGTAATCACCGCCCCGACAACCCCGCCGACAATGGCAAACACAATGCCGGCGGGTGTGTATTGCGTTCCCCAATTCATCATGCCCTCTCATCGTTCTTGTTTCAGGCGCTTGCTGATATCAATCAGACGGCTGCCAGCCGTCGCACATAAAAAAGCCATAATCGCCGGAAACACCATGCCGGTATTGGCCGGCGGGCGCGCCGCGTCAAAAGCAGCCAGCACCAGCATCCACACCAGCGCCGACACCACCAGCACAAAGCCCGACAACACATTGCCGCGCGGACTGTCCCAAGCCATCAGCGCCAACTGCGCCACCCCCAGCGCCACAAACGCCCCCGCCACCACCGGCTGCGGCAGCGCCGCAAACTTGTAATACAGCGGCAGGCTCGTCAGCCGCGCACCATTGAGCGAAAACACCAGCGAATAGCCCAGCATCCCCGCCGCGCTGGTAAAAGTGATTACCCGCGTCGCCGTCTGCAAAAGCCAGTTGTGCAGGCGGTAGGGCAGGCCAAGCCAGCGTTTGGAATGAAAAACGATTCTCCGCAGCCCGCTTTCAGGCTGCCTGAATTTAGTGGGTTTCATACTGTTCTCCCAAAAACAAAGCCCCCATTCGGGGGCAGAAACAAGGTTTAACCCTTGACGTTAATAACGCATCACGTTACTATAAACACATGATTCAAGACTTCGCCTGCAAAGACACCCAAGCCCTGTTTGACGGCAAGCGGGTCAAGCGCTTTGCCAACATCGAGCGCAGCGCCATCCGCAAGCTGCAGCAGCTTCATGCCGCCGCCGATTTAAACTTCCTGCGCGTGCCGCCCGGCAACCGCTTGGAAGCCCTAAGCGGCGACCGCGCAGGGCAGCACAGCATCCGCATCAACGACCAATGGCGCATCTGCTTCGTGTGGGACAACGGACACGCGCTGCAAGTTGAAATCACCGATTACCACTAAAGGAGACAGACATGGCAAAACGCGAAATCCCCCTTGCCCATCCCGGCGAAATCCTGCTGCTGGACTGGCTCGAACCCTTGGGCATCAGCCAGTACGCCCTAGCCAAAGCCACCGGCGTGCCGCCCCGGCGCATCAACGAAATCGTCAAAGGCCGCCGCGCCATTACCGCCGACACCGCCCTGCGTCTGGCCGCCTTTTTCGGCACCGACGCCCAAAGCTGGCTGAACCTGCAAAGCCACTACGACGCCGAGCAGACCCGCGAGCAGATTGCCGATGAGCTGGCCGGCATCCACGCCTTCTGCGCCGCCTGAACTACTTGCACAAAAGCAGCCTGAAAGCCGTTTATGCTTTCAGGCTGCTTTTTCAGACTGCAGGCTTGTCGATAACGACAATCTCGTTGTAACCCATCGGATTGGATACAACGAGTTCCGTATCAAAATGGTAAAAATTACGAGGCAGGTTAATTCCCGTATAGGCATGGCACATTGACAGACGCACGCGCCCCTGATGCAGCACGGGAGCAAAGTAGGCTCGTCCACGGTCGTTTACCCGCGAATCCCGTCCGCGATATTCGACAGAAGTACAGAAGCCGATACTGACCAGCTTGTTTTCGCCGACATACACGCCCGCCGATTCGGACAGAAAATCATACATCAACAGTTGGCCTTGGTCTTCTTGGCGGTGCCATGTCGCATCAATGCGGAACGGCGCGGGAATCCCGCCCAATTCGGCAACCGTCGGCCGATGGCGCACGCGCATCAAATCCCAGCCGCTGTGATACAGCAGGCTGCCGTCCGGCCGGTAAACGTTCAGGCCGTAGCGGTCGGTGGCCACAGCAGAATCCGTCAGCGCATAAACATAAAAATCCTGTGCCGTGGCAAGTTCGCCCCTGATGTCGCCGCGCCAGTTGAATATCACCAGATACCAGCCGTCATCGCGCAACTGCAGGAAGTTGTCATTTGGATTGCTGACAAAGACATCGTTATCGATTCTGGGAATGTACCCGGCAATGCCGCCGTATCCCGCACCGTCCCAAAACGTGTATGCACGCGGGAACAGGCGGGGATGCTCGGTAAACACCTGAAATACGCCGTCGCGGTCGCCGATGCGGATTTCTTTGTAATAATTTGCAACCTTCCCGACCACCGAATAGGGTTTTGTGATTTCGCTGCGGTTAATCTTTCGCCGGAACATCAACAGTTTCTCTGTCCCTAAAACCATAGGCAAATCTGCAGAAAACAAACCGTAATTCATTTGCAGTATCTCCAAATCAAAGCCGTATCCACGCTGCCCAACGCAGCATAGGCGTAAACCTGAAATGTCCGCCAAATCAACTTTGAGCCGTCGCTGAACGCCCGCGTACACGCCACCATTCCGCCCCCGCTGCCGGAGTGCAGCGCGGTATGGCCGAAATGGTTGTCCGAATAGACATAGGTGGCAAAATAACCGTAACGTTCGTCGTCCGACGGGTAAACATACTCACCGCTCTTGCCGGCAATATGCAGCGTATCCGCCAACATCGCCACCCCGAGAAAAGGCGGTCTGCCGCCAACTTCCAAGCCGTATCCTTCCATAGCTCATCCTTGTGTTATTCCAGTTTTCCCAATCTGACCCGTAAAACGCCCGCTTCGTCATAAACTTCAACGGCTTCATTGCTGATTTTCAAGCCAACGTTGCGTTTTGCATCAGCTCGGATAGTCATCGTACCTTGGGCATCCACCGTAAACCTACCTTTGCCGATATTCAGGCTGCCGGCGGTGATGTCGCCCATATCGGCGCTGATGGCCGAGAGTTTGTCCACCTGCAGCTTTTCAGCCGTTACCGCTTTGGCTGCCAGCTTCTCCGCCGTTACCGCCCCCGCTTTAAGCAGGTTGGCGCCGATGGAATTTGCCTGCAGCTTGTCAGCACTGATGTCGCCGGCGTTGAGTTTGTCGATAATCGCCTTGCCGTTCACGATCAGCTTGCCGTTGATGCCGACGGTTTGGGTTTGGGTATCGACGGTAAACGGGTAGATATCCCCCGCGCCCGCCGCGCCGATGCCGAACCTGTCAGCGCTGACGATAAAGGCGCTGGTTGGCTTGCCGTCTTTAAGCGTAGTAGCCAAGCCGTAGCCCGCCACATGGCCGTTCACGTCCACTTTTACCGTGTACTGCGCTTCCAGCCCTTTTATGCTTTGGGCAGTAGCCTGTACGGTTGCCGAACTGTTGTTTACAGTAGTCGTAAGCGTGTCAATGCGCTTGGCAGTAGCAGTATCTTTATTGGCCTGCGCCAGCTTAAAGGTATTCAAATCGGCCGCAGCATCCGCAGCTTTCTTTTCTGCTGCTGCCGCAGCCGCCCTAACCGCATCCGCTTTTGCTTGCGCTCCTGCCGTAGTCTCGACAGCAGCCCACTGACCCCACGCGTCTCTAGTCAATACCCAGCGCCCGCCCTGAGAAGCACGCACCGCATCAGACACACGGCGCTTGACCGCCCCGTCCGACAAATAGGCCGTCTGAACAATTTGGCCGCCTGATACGTTTTCCCACGGCACAACCGTTTCAACGACCGCGTAGCCGCTGCCGCCCAAACCTACCGCCCCCACACTTTTGAACTCCGATGCCGTGCGGCGCGGGTAATGCTCCCAGTACCACGACGGCGGACGGTTGTCGTTGCGGGTATCCGTATTTTGGAACTTTGCCGACACCGCATCTTGCGCGATAGTCTCCACCTGCGCCCGCGTAACGCTGCTTTGACGCAGCTCGGTTACACTGCCTTCAGTCTGGCCAACACGGGTGGATAAAGCAGCAATTTCAGATGCGCGGCTTTTGTCCTTTTCCGACAAAACCGTCTGTTCCCGTGATACCGATGCAATTTGCCCTTCCAAATCTGCGGCTACTGCTTGACGGGCGCGCGCTTCTGCCGCGTCCCCGTCTGCCCTGGCTTTTTTCTCTTCCTCTAATGCGGCGGCGGCAGTACGGCCGGCGGCAGTAAGGGTTTCGATCCGCTGCGTCTGTCCATTGGCAATATTTTCTACCGATGTAATTTTGCTACCCAATTCACGCGCTTTAGCGGCCAAGGCATCAGCAGCTTTTTTCTCGGCTGCCGCAACAGCCGCGATGCGGGCGGAAGCTTCCGCTTGGATTTTCGTATCCACTCCGGCACTGTCGTTAATCTTTTCGACCAACTCCCTGCTCAAAGCGCTTTCACCCAAATCCTTGGCAATCGCTGAGACTTCATACACGGTAAAAGCATGGCTGCTGCTGACGTTCATGCCGTCTTTGCCGAAGCTGTCGTAGCCCGCTGCCCGCAGATAGTAGGTTTTGCCCGCTTCCAGCGCCTTGCCTGCACATTTGCCGACGGTGATAAAGGTATCGCGGCCGTCGTAGGCAAGGTTGGCATCGGTGGCCGGGCAGTCCGACTCTTCCGACACCCACAGGCGGATGCCGGCAAAGTCTTCTTCCTGCGGCGCGGCACAGCGGAAAAACACCTGTTTCAGGCTGCCGTCCAGCTCGATGCCGCTTAAAGACTGCAGCTGCGGATTGCGCGCCACTGCCTGCGCCCAGTTGCCGGTTTTGCCGGTTACCGCACGCGCACGGACGCGGAACACCACATCGCGCATCTGTCCGCCGTCGGCCTTCATGTCCGCCAGCGTGTAGCTGTAGCGGTTGTCGATAATGCCTTCGATGCGGCGCAGGCGGGTTTGGCTTTGGGCGGCATAGACTTCCACATCGTAGCTGTCTGCCCCGTCCAGCTTGTCCCATGCCAGCACCGCATCGCGGCCGTATGTCCAGCCCGATGTCAGGCGCAGATTGGCGATTTCGCCCAGCGGCGCGCCGATGATGGTGTAAGGGTAGGCCGGCACTTCGCCCAATTCCTGCATGCCGCTGCCGAAAACATTAAACGACACCAGCTTGACCCAAACAGTCTTGCCCAGCCAGCCCTTGTCAAAGCGGTAGCGGAACAGCGCTTCGTCCAGCCGCACAAAGGGCGCGCCGGCCCCATGCTCGCTGATGGCGCTGCCCCATGCGCCGCGCGTCAGATTGCTTAAGGTATAGCGCCCCAAGCCCGTCAGTTCGGCGTTTTGGTAGGCCAGAAACTCACCGTCCAGCCAGCAGGCGGTTACCATCTGCCGCGCTTCTTCCTCGCTTGCGCCGTGCAGGTGGCCCGCACCGATCTGCACGTCGGCGGTATTGATGCGGTCGTACACCGCGCCGGATGGCAGCGCGTTTTGCAGGCTGCCGTAGCGGGCTTTGGTATTGACCGTGCCGACGCGGCTGTAGCTGTCGCCGTCGGCCGACACCCACACTTCGCAGCCGCCCCAGTATTCGCCGCCGCCGGTCGCCAGCCAGATTTGCGGCTCGTTGCCGGTCAGCTGCAGCGGCGCTTCAAACATCACCGGCGCGGACGCATTGCCCGGGGAGACGTTGTAATCGGCGCTGTAGCCGCCGTTGTCCTGTGTCGGGTATTCCGCCGCGTTGGCTGTGCCGGCGGGGAAGTCTTCGGCGCGTACCTTCAGCAGGCCGTCTTCGTCTTCTTCGATTTCGATAATCCGCACCGGCGTCTTGTCCAAACCCAAGCCGGCATCGGTCAGCGTTACCAAGTCCATAGGCTCGAGCAGCACATACTTCCAGCCCAGCTTGAACTCATACTCGTTGCGCACATACAGCGCGCGCTGCAGGGTCAGTTGCGCCACCTGCTGCGCCACATCCTTGTCGCAGATGGCATGCATCTTCAGCGCTTCCTGCGGGCGCAGGCCGTACTGCTCGATATTCGCCTGGTCTTTGGCTTCGGCCACCGCGATGTTGTAGTCGTTCGCCCTGTCCAGATACTCGATTTGCACCTGGTTGTAGGCGTCGGCATTGGTTTTGCGCTCCACCTTCACCGGGTCGCTGCCGGTAGCGATAAAGTCGTCGTCGTCCAGATCGTAAAGCGGCGTCAGGTTCGGGATATAGGCCGCCCCGTTGCCGTGCAGCGGCGCATCGCCGTAAGGCACGATTTTCAGGCTGCCTTGGCTGAATACCGCCGCCGCATTGGTCTGCCGCAGCAGCTCGCTGATATTGCGCCTCGCCTCACTCTGCTCGCCGTAAACCGGACTCAAAAACAGCCCCGCCGCGCGGCAGTAGCTGCCGTACACGGCAAAATCGCCCAGATTTTCCGCCGGAAAACCGCAGCCGTAATTCGGATTGCTCAACAAATCCTGCAGAATGTCGGCAGGGTTGGCGTCGGGAATCGACGCGGAATAGCCCAATTTGCCGTCCACCTCGAAATTGTGGCTGTACACCTGCGCACTGTTGGTCAGTTGGTAGTTCGGACTGCGCAGATAGGCCGTGTCCGAGTAGGCAATCGCCTGCGGCAGGTTTTTGCCCTGCAAAAGGTGCGGCCATACCGGCTGGTCGTGTTCCCCCTTGGCCAGCTCAAGGCGCAAATCGGCGGGCGACAAAAACTTCTCCTTGTCGCGCCAGATTTTGGTAATCCCCTTGATCGGCCCTTCGCACAAACCCAGCGCCACCGCCGCTTCGTAGGTGTATTTCACATCCACCTGCTTCACACCGCCGCCGCCCTTGCCGCCTTGGCGTGTTTCCGTGCGATGTTCGAAGGTAGTGAAGTCGCCGTACCAAATCAGATTGCCGGCCACGCGGTTGCGGCCGTAAACCACAGGTAGCGTCAGCCCTTGGCTGGACTGCTGCACCTGCAGCGACAAAATCCGCTGTTCGGATGTGGAGATAGTGGAAGATTTGCCGCCCATAGTGTCTGTTCCCGTTTTTCAGGCTGTGTTGCAATAAAAAGGCAGCCTGAAAACGTTTGACTGCGTTTCAGGCTGCCTGAAAAGTAAAAAAGCGCACCGGACGGCGCGCCAGTTCGGGATTGTCGAAAGTATCCCGCACCACCCCGCGCCCGATATAGCTGTGGATGATGTCGCGCCCGCCCATGCAGATAGCACCATGGGAAAACGTGCGGCCGAACTTCCACACCGCGATATCGCCCCGCTGCGGCGTTTTCGTCTCGCGGCAGTAGCGCAGGATATGCTCCAAATAACGCTCGGCGTCGCGGTGCAGGTGCCAGTCCTGCGGGTAGGGGCGCGGGTCGAAGTCCGGCGGCAGCAGTCCGGCGCTGCGGTACACCGCCACCAGTATCATGGCGCAGTCCACCCCCGCGCCCTTGACCATCGCATGATGGTGGTAGGGCGTTCCCAGCCAGCTTTGCGCTTCGGCGGCAATGCGCTCGCGTATGTCCATATTGTAACTTTACAGATTACACATTGTGATTTAAAATATCACAAGAAAGGATAAGGGAATGATTCAGAGCTTTGCCCACAAAGGCTTGGAGCAGTTTTTTCTGACCGGCAGCAAGGCCGGCATCCAAGCCGCACATGCCGCCCGTCTTGCCCGCATGCTGGCGGTGCTGGACGAATTGGCCGATATTACCGAACTGAACGGCCTGTGGCGCTGCCACCAGCTCAAAGGCGACCGCCACCCGCAATGGTCTTTGTCGGTATCCGGCAACTGGCGGCTCACATTCGAGTTTGAAGACGGCAACGTCCATATTCTCAATTACGAAGACTATCACTAGGAGAACGCCATGCGTATGCACAACCCGCCCCCGCCCTGCGACATTCTGCGTGAAGACGTACTGCCCGAACTGGGCATGACTGTTACCGCCTTTGCCGCGCATCTGGGCTACTCGCGCGAAGCCTTGAGTCGCACCCTGCACGGCAAAACGCCGATTACCCCGCAGCTTGCCCTGCGTTTGGAGCAGGCAGGCATCAGTACAGCCGAAATGTGGTTAAAACTTCAGGCCAAATACGATTTATGGCAGCTGCGCCAAAAACCGCAGCAGGCCGTCGTCGGACGCTTGGATTTCGCCCGCGCCTAAACCACCGTATCGGCTGCCGGAATATACGGGAAGCCGCGAAAGTGAATCACATTGTCGAATTTTGCCGCGCAGGTTTCCTGCCGCTTGTCGCAGCCCGGGTAGATTTTGAACGAATCGCCCGGGCGCGGCACATTCGGCAGGCGCAGCGCAAAGGTCAGCACCCCGCCGCGCTGGCTTTTCACCGTCCGCGTCAGCCCCGCATTGGCGCCGCCGGTAAAGCGGACGACGCCCTGGTCGAACCAGCCGTCCGCCTGCGTCAGATTGGCGCTTAACGAAGTCTCGCTGTTGGCTCCGGCAAGCACGCGGCCGTCCACGGTAAACTTGTCGCGGTTTACCCCGCAGCCGCCGTCGTACAGCGTGCGCATGCAGCCGGCCTGATAGATGTTGCGCGGACTGCTCACATTCAGCAGCTCGATGTCGGACTTTACCGCCACCTTGATTTGCGAACGGCTGCCCGATACGTCGGAAACGCGGCCGGAAAAGAT
This sequence comes from Kingella pumchi, assembly GCF_022288825.1. Classification (GTDB taxonomy): domain Bacteria; phylum Pseudomonadota; class Gammaproteobacteria; order Burkholderiales; family Neisseriaceae; genus Kingella_D; species Kingella_D pumchi. The sequence continues at coordinate 103,967 of NZ_JAKOOW010000033.1, forward strand.
AACCACCGCCCCCACCGGCGTGTCCCAATCGCTGAAAAACAGCCGCTCGATACGCACCCGCGCCCCGTCCAGCGCCCCGCCGAGCGCCGCTTCCGGCCACGGCAGCCCTTCGAGCTTGTGCGCAGGGTCGGCAGCGATTTTCAACTCGTTGCCGTCCGCTTCCAAATCCCGCGTGCTGCGGGTTGCCCCGCGCGAAATAATCAGGTTGCGGCTGTCGTAGGCCTGCCCCTGCCAGTACACTGTCCGGTCGGCGCCGGTATGCCGCAGCACCGAGCCGTTGGCCAGCGTCAGCGTATACAAATCGGCCATCAGAAACTCATCGCTGCCGTGCAGCAGTTCGACCAGCTCCTTGCTTGCTTTTTTCATTTCCCATCCTTTCAGGCTGCCTTTGGTTTTCAGGCTGCTTAACGCACACTCACCAGCTCGATTTTCTTCGCCTTCCACAGATGGCCGATAAAGTTTTCAAAGTCGGCCGTATCGGCGGCAAAGCGCACGCGGAAATAAAAGCCGCCCGACCACTCGATTTTTTGGCCGGCCGTCAGCGGCGTTTGGAACACCACATCGCCGCCGTCGATCACATAATCGCGCCCCTTTTCCTTCGGCACACCGCCCACGGTAATCAGCACGTCGCCGCGCACCGCCGCCACCGGCTCGACAAAGCCGCCGAAACTGCGTATCAGCGGGTAGCGCTGCCGCCCCTGCTGCACAAAGCCGATGGACTGGCCGCTCACGCTGTTGTCGCTCGGGTCTTCGTACAGAAAACTCTCAAAGCTGCCCCTGCGCGCATTGAAAAAGCCCGCCAGCTGCTCCAGCTCGTTTACCGCCGAGCGGGTGCGCAGCACTTCGAAAGACAGCGTGAAGCGCCACAGCGGATAGCGGTAATAGGCCGCACGCATCTCGCGGCCGTTGGCCGATTTGATGGTATTGGTACTCCATACCGGCGTTTTTTTCACGCCCCAC
>NZ_JAKOOW010000033.1:105009-117512 GCF_022288825.1 Kingella pumchi
ACCGCATTACTCATGTGATGATGCCTTTTTCTCTCAACAGCGCGTCAAATTCCGCTTCACTCAAAACCGCCCCGCCCATCGCGCCGATCGCTTCGTCGGCGTCCATTTGCTGCTGCGGTTCGGCAGCCTGATAGCCCACATACTGCGCAATCAGCAGATGCGCCGGCGGATGCTGCTGCCAGTAGCGCCCTAAATGCTCCAAGCGCGGCAGGTCGATGTTTTGCGCCGTCTCGTCCCATGTCCACCCCGTAGAAGCGCAGACATGGGCGATCAGGCCGCCAAAATCTAACCCGCCGCCGGTACTTCCCCCGCCGCTTCAGCCTCCCGCAGCCGGCGCTGCATGCCTGAAACGTCCATCAACGCCTGAAAAACGTCCATCATATTGCCCACATCTACCAACTCGCCCACATCTTCGCGGGTCAGCTCGGGATAATTGCGCTTGAGCGCCGCATGTGCCGCGTCGATAGTGGTTGTAACTTGCTCGGCAAAGGGCAGCTTGTCGAACTGCCCCACGCGGTCTTTCAACTGATCCAGCGCGCCCAAAGACAGCGGCGGAATCACATACTCTTTGCCGTTCAGCACCATGCTGATACCGGCCACTTTGACAATCTCTGCCATGTTTCAACTCCAAATAAAAAAGCCCCGTGCGGGGCGAATACGGGAAAATCCCGGGTTTGAAAAAGGCAGCCTGAAAGGATGGGAAACCGTTTTCAGGCTGCCTTACTCCTTACTCCATAATCCACAGCGTGCCGACTTTATAGCCCGCATCGTCGGTGGATGCCGAAAAGTCGATTTCCGGCACCGAGAAGTCGTCGTTTTTGGTCGAGAACAAGCCCAGCTTGCCGGCGGTAACACAGGCCAGCTCCAACAGCGCCTTTTTGCCCTTGAACTGCGTCAGGTAGGACAGCGCGAAAGTCGGCGTATTACCCATCGCCTTGTTCGCCAGCTCGATTTTCTTCGCCGACGCCAGCGCAAAAGTGTAGCTGTAGCTCAAATACACCGTCTTGCCCTTGTCCGCATCGGCAAAATCATACTTGCCCGCCGCGTTCACGCTGTACTGACCCGCCGCAGGATTGGCCGCCACCTTAATAAAGGCACGGCCGTCTTCGCCGATAATTCCCGCGTCTTCGGCAAACGTGCCGCTGTTGGGCGGCGCAACCGTCAGCGTACCCGCCTGCGGAATCGCCGTGCCGGCGGTATCCGCATACAGCGCCTTCATGGTGCCGCTGGCAAACTCCGAGCCGAAAAACAGGGTATTGAGCGCCAAACCGTTAATCAGCGCGCCCTTCATCTTGCCGGACACCTTCACTTTGCCCTGCGCCACGGCCAGCGCAAACTGGTTTTGCCCGTAAAACTCTTTGAGTTCCGCCTGTAAATCGACACTCATTTCCTGCAAGCCGGCAATGCGCACCGGAGTGGCATCGGTTACAGGGTTGCCGTAGGCATCGGTAATCATGCGGACGAACACGTCGCCCGATCCGAATGTAAGCTGCATATCGCTTTCCTTTCAAAGCCCTTGCGGGTATAAAAAAACAGCCCTTTCAGGCTGCCAAAATCACAATCGGCACGATGGCGACGGCTTGGCTGCCAAGCGTCCCTTCATCCGTCTCAATCGTCCCTTCCACGCGGCAATACTCGATTACCGCCCCATCCGCCACAAGCACCGTCCTGCCCGTTACCGGATGGATGGCATTTGTCGCAGCGCACACCGCATCAATCAGCGGGTTGATGATTGGCGCCGGCGGCTGGTCGTCAGTCTGCACATAAATGTACACATCCGCCCGCAGCAGCCATTTGCCCGCTTCGCCGGTCTTGGTTAGTGCCTGCTGGTTGCCTTGTGCCATAAACAGCGCCGGCTGGTCGTGCCGCTGCACATCATTCCAATGCAGCAGGCGGCGGCTTTTGGTAACAAAACCATCCAATGCTTCCAGCCTAGCCCAAAGCGCCGCATAAACCGCTTCCCTGTTCATTGCCTTGCCCTTTCAACAGCCCTGCCCAATTCCTGCTCGATAGCCGGCCGCAAGTCCCGTAGCGCCGTGCGCAAAAACGAGCGTTCCGGGTAATTTACCCGCCGGCTGTGCGCGCCCACCCGAGCGGTACGCGGCGAAGCGAGTGTATGCCCGAATACCTGCCGCACCTGCCGCAGATGGGCTTTTACCGACACCGTGCCGGCAAAGCCGTATTCGTGCATCACACCGTAGCGCACATTGGTATTGACTGTGCCGCTTACCTGATTACCGCTGCTCTCCACCTTCTGATGGATCGAGCGGCGCAGGTTGCCCGTCTGCACGTTCAGCACCCGCCCCGACAAGCGGTTCGCCATCACTTCCCGCTGCAGTATCAGCGTCAGGCGGCCGATAGAAACTTCCATCTCGGTTTGGATGCGCGGCGACCACGCCTGCAAGGCGGCCGTCAGCGCTTCCATGCCGGTAAAGTCCGCTCTAATCATTTCAGGCTGCCTTTCTGCGGTACTGCTGCAAAATCGAATACGCCGCCGGCGGCATACCGGCCGATTGGGCAAACGTCGCAAACGTGATGGTCTCGCCTGCAAGCGTCTTGCTTTGGATGCCGCCGTTCTTGGCTTCGTTTATCCGCTGCATGGCAATCTCCAGCACCGCTTCGGCAATATCGGCCGGCACGGTTTCATAACCGGCGCGATACCGCACTTCCACATTGCGCAAACCCTTGTCAAAGCCATGCGGGCGCATCAGCAGCCAGTCGTCAAAATCCCAGCCGTCGGCCGCACGCCCGTTGATTCGCACAGACGTTACCGCCTGCACGGGATACTGGTTCAGCACCAGCCGGTCTTTGCCGTTGCCGTTGTAGCGCTCGGTGTAGTCCGCCGCTTCGATCTTGCGCTCAAGGTAGGTTTCCACCGCCGCCGAGATGCCGGCGAGCATCTGGGTAAACTGCTTATCCTGCCGGTCGTGGTCTATTCCCAAGCGCAGCTTCAGCGCTTCAAGCGTCGCCAGCATGGCTTTTCGCCTTGCGTTTTCCGCCTTCAGGCTGCCCGCCGGCTTCAGGCGCGTTGCTAAAACCGAACTGATACAGAAATTCAGCGGCAGCAACCGGCACTTGAACCATGCCGTCTTCTACTGTGTAATTTTCGCCGCCGAAGGAAACGTCGGAAAAGCCTTCCGGCGCAGCCAGTTTAATCAAATCAGACATTGCGATTTCTCCAAAAAAGGCGGCCGCCTTGAAACTCAAACGCCGCTGCGATACAGGCAGCAGCTCGTTTCAGACGGCCGGTTAAAGGTTAGCCCGCGTTGGTAATCACACCAAAGGCCGGCATAAAGAAGCCCTGCAGCACTTCGTCGGCGTACACGCCATACTCGTAGCGGCGGGTGCGCAGCGGCCATTCGAGCTGGTAATACTCTTGGCGGGTGCGAACCTGCAGCAGGTTGCCGATGCCCTGCACATAGGCCGGCAGTCGCTGCGAGTAGAACAGATAGGTGCCGGCCGGCAGGTTGGGATGGACGACAATATCCAGCTCGTCGCCGGTGATTTTGTTCAGGTAGCTGCCCAAAACCACACCGGCCTTGATGGCGGCGGTATTGTTCACATCCACGTTCAGCTTAATCAACGGCGCACCGTTGTTGCCCAAAATCAGCTTGGTCAGCGCCGCAAGGTCGGCGGCATTGACGTACACGGTATCGGGCGATAGACGGTAGCGGGTGTAGAAGTGGGCAAAGGCCGCTTCAAACTCGTTCACGCCGCCGGCGCCGTCGGAAGTCAGCGCGCCGCCCTTGTTGTCCGCCCAGTAGCCACCGGAATCCGGCAGCGCGATTTGGGTCAGCAGGCCGTCAAATTCCAGCGAAGAAGTGGAGTTGTCGGCATCGGGCAGGCTGGCCGCCGTCTGTTTGCCCTGCGCGTCGGCAGAGATTTCCACACGGGCGGCGGTAGTAACCGCACCCAGTTTTTCCGCACCGGCAGCGCCCCAAAACCAAGCGTAAGCCACCGCACCGCGCACGGCGGAAACGCTGGCGATTACCACCTTCTTACCGGCATTGGCCACGCTGGCCGCCGCCGATTTCTGTGCCGAACCGCCGCCGAAAGTATCGGTCGTGCCGTCAGCATTGGTGCGGGTAATCTGCGCGGGAATTTCCGCATCGGCAATATTCAGGAATTGGCCGCTGGCGCCGTTGTTCGCGCCGGCTACATCCCAATAAGCCTGCAAGCCCAAAGCCACGCAGATAATCGACAGCGCGCCGTCGGACAAGGTGGATTGGCCGTCCTTGGCTACAGCCGAAGGCGTCGGCGTGATGCCTGCTTTCAGGCTGGTGTTGCCGCCCAGCAGCATCATCTCTTCGGCAATCATGGTTGCCTGCAGGGTTTGGGTTACCGCCAGCGCCTTCACGTCTTCAAAACCGCGCGCCGCGTAATCGGCTTCAAAGGTTACGAAGTTTTCCAAACCAAAGGCGCGGTAGGCGGCAAAGCGCTCCACCTGCTTGTGGGCAATCGTGCCGCCGCGCTGGCCTTCGCTGATGCCCGCGCGCTGGTTTTTGATGTTGATGCCGGTGATCGCCTTCCAGTTCGCCTGCGTGGCACGGCCGCCACCCACGCGCGGGATGCGGTTGCGCAGCGGCGTCAGCACCGGATACAGCTTTTGCGACGGGGCAGTTAGGTCATAGGTCTGCAGGCCGGTAGTCGGGCTGCCCGGCTGCGTATAGCCTTTGGCGATGTTCTCGCCGCCGGCTTGGGCGGATTTCATCAATTCGATGGTTTCCTGCGTGATTTGCTTCATATTCATGTTTCAAGCTCCTAAAAATAAAAAAACCGCCTGTAAGCGGTAGGTTTACAAGCGGCCGGTTTGGGCTGCCTTAATCAGCGTCGCCACATCGTCAAGCGTGCCGTCGCTTTTCACTATCGGCGTGAAACCGTTTAACGGGTCTTGTTCGCCGCCATTGTCTTCTGCCTTGCTCACGGCTTTCAGGCTGCCTTTGGGCGCTTCAGGCTGCTGCTTCAGCGCTTCGATCTCCGCCTTGGCCGCAGCCAAATCCGCCTGAGCCTTGGCAAGCTCGTCAGCCTGCGCCGTTTTCTGCAGGCTTTCAGGCTGCGCCGCCTTTTCGGCGTTCAGGCTGCCTGCTTCATGCTCGACCAGCGCTTTCAGGGCATCCATCAGCTCGCCCGCTGCCGTTTTGGCCTTGCCCACCACTTCGTCGGGCAGCTGGGAATATTCGGAATCGCTGATAAACCATTGCAGGCCGCGAATCACGCCGGCCAGTTCGGAAACGTCGTACATGGATTTTTCTACCAGCTCGGTTTTTACCGGCTCGTCCGCAGACTTGTTCAGCATCTCGCGCAGGCGGGCAATTTCGTCAGGCGTAAAGTCCGCTTTCTCGGCTTCGTCCGCCTGATCGTCCTTTTGTCCGACAGCATCATCCGGCTTGCCGTTTTCGGCCGGCACATCTGCCGCGTCGGCATCTTTGTCGTCTTCGGCCTGCTCCGCGCCCTTATCCGCCTTAAAGCAGGTAAACACCGCATCGGGATTGGCCGGGCGGTCAACCAAGCTGATTTCCGTCAGCTTCACGCCCTTAATCAGCGATTTGTTCAAATCGTCCCGCGCCGTTACCGTGCCGCCGATGGAAAAGCCCTTGTACACGCCGGTCCGCACCTTCAGCACCGCCACCGGATCGACCACATGCGCGCCGAAGTAGGTGCGGCCGTCGTCTTCGACCTTGATTTCAATCGCCGTACCCGCCGCGCTTTTGCCGTGCATCTCACGCACCGCGCCGAACTTCATGTAATCGGGGATGGCCGCCTTCATCGCTTCGGCCGTGATGATTTCGCCGTCCGAATCGACCGCTTCGCTCGAAGCGTAGCCCCACACCTTGACGGTGCCGTCGTCCTGCTGCTCTGTTTTGGCGATTTCGCCGTATAGTCTTGCCATTTCAAGCTCCTATGGTTGGTTTATTGTGTCTGCCGCCAGTACCGGCACCACCGCGCAGCGGCAGTTCGGATGCGCCGGCGGCATCAAGTCGCCGCTCGGAAAGTAATCATGCAGGCCGATTGCGCCCGCGTCGCCGTTCGCGCGGCAAGGTGCGGAAACTTTGTCGTCTTCGGCGGTTATCCACTCCTTGCCGGATACCAGCCCCGACTCTTCCCAGCCGATATACATACCCGCCCCGTCCGCCCGAGCCATTTCGGTGCGGGCGATGGTCTCGGCACGGCTGCGGCTGAAGGCATGGTTTTCTTGCAGGCGCGCCGCAAGATCCTGCGGACTGTCGCCTGCGGCCATCGCTTCCTGCACGGCAGCCTGAATCAGCCTGCGCGTGCCTTCGGTGATTTGCCATTTGGCGTCCGGATTGGGCAGTAACACGCCGGCGACGCGCCGCATCCCCACCATCTCCGCCGCACGTTCCGCCGCCCATGCTACAGCACGGCTGCGGATGTTCGTTGCCATGCCGACGGCAGGGGCAGGCATCAACTGCAACAAAGCCTGCTCTGCAGCTTCCGCCGCCGACTGCCGCAAAAGCGGTTCCACCACGTCGGCCAGATCCGCCCATGATGCAAACGACAAACGGCGGACAATCTCCGCTGCCGCCGTTTCCGCATCCGTCAATTCAAACTCCGCCCCGTCCCAAATCTCCGCAATCTGCGCCGCAAGTTCCGTAGATTTTGCCAGCAGGTAGGTCTCAATAAGCCCGACAGCTTCGTCTTCGCTCATCGGGCGCTGCGACTTTCCCAGCTTGCCCGCTTCCTGTTCAGGCTGCTTTGGATTTTCAGGCTGCCTGAGCGTATCGGGCTCCTGTTCCGGCAGCGGCTCCTTGCCCATTTCCGCACGGATTTCATCCGCCGTCAGGATGCCGGCGTTTTTGTACACCGCATAGATTTCCGCCTGTTGTTTCGGGTCGAGCGCCTGCTCTTCCTGCCAGACAAACTCAAAATCCGCCATGTCCATATACCGGGCCAGCACTTCGTCGATCAGGCTTTTCACCCAGTTTTTCAGCGGGAACAGCCCGTCTGCCAGCGATTGCTCGCGACTGGTCTCGGCCACAGAACGGTTTACCTGCGCCACAAACGGCGTCGGCTCGATGCTGAACGCAAAACACACCACCCGCGCCAGCCATTCGTCGTACATGTCTTTCAGCGGCGGTTGCTTGGTTTCGTGGAAATTGCGCGCCAGCTCGCCCGGCACAAAACGCATCTTGCGCCGCTCCGCCAATTCGCCCGAAAGCAGCAAATCCCAGTATTCCTGAAAGCGGCGGATGTCGTCCGCGCTCCAACTTTCCGGCACACCCACCAGCGCATCCGGCACACTTCCCGAGCGGTAATACTCCAGCGCGTGGATTTGGCGCTTCAGCGCGATGTTTACCGTCATCACCACCTGCTCGACCGGTGAATAGCCGTACACCTTATAGGTGCGGCCGTTGCGCGGGCGGTACAGCAATTCGTCCGCCGCATAATCCACCGCCGGCAGGCCGCGCAGAATCTGCTGGTAGGCCGTCTGCGGCGGCAAGGGCGTGCGGCCGGTATCGTCCAAAACCCGCTTAACCGTCGCCCCGTCCATCAACTCCAACGCATACAAATCCCCGCCCACCGTCCGGCGCGGATAGATACACGGCGCATCGATCACAAACAAATCTTCCAGCAGGATGCGCAGCCAAGCGCCCCAGCTGTGCTCACGGTCGGGCTGCCTGAAAAACGCCTGCGCCGCATCAATGCGCGGGTCTTTGGTAAGCGACTCGTTCGCCCCCGTCGCCGCCGCATCACGGTGCTGGATTGCCCAGTTCAGGCTCTCCATCTGGTCTTTGCGTTTTTCGATTACTAAGCGCAGCACATCGTAGCTGTCCGCCAGCGTCCGCAACTCGTTAAAGCCGATGGCATCACGCTCACGCGGCCGCGAATGGCTGGTATTGAAAAACGGCTCGTAATCAAACTGCCGCCCCGCCGTGTCTTTCGACGCAACAGGCGGCAGCGTCTCACCCGCCCCGAACCAGCCGTTACCCGTAAAGGCATAGCGCAGGCCGGCTGCCGCGCGAGCGATAAAGCCTTGTGATAAAGGTGTCTTGCTCATGTTTTCCCTTCAACCTGCGCGCGCAGGAAGTCAATCATGCCCGTGCTGCTGCGCGTCAAAGGCTCGAGCGCATAGCGCAGCGCATCGATCCAATGGTTATGCTCGTCCAGCGGCAGCGGCAGAATATCCCCGCTCAAGCGGTCGGTCTTGTAGCTGTACAGCCTAAACTCCCGCGCCGTATTCACACAGCGCGGATGAATCACCACCTTGTCGAACGAGCGGATAAAACCGATGCCGTCTTCCACGCTGCCCTTGCCCTTGAGTGCGCCCGCAATGCGCGGCAGGCCGTGGCGTTTCAGATAGCTGATACTCTCAGGGCGTGCGGAATCGGCGCGGACAACATGGCTTGCAATATCCGGCATGGCAGCCTGAAGCACCGCCGCCGTATCGTCCAACTCGATGCCCGTGCTGCCTGCTTCCCGTTCGATATACAGCCTGTCGCCGTGTATCCGGCATTGCACCGCCGCCGTCGGGTCTTGGGCAAAACCGAAGTCCAGGCCGAAGTAGGGGCCGTCCCAGTTTTCAGACGGCTCAAACTCCGCCACTTCATACTTGCCCTTGAACACCTGCGCGTCCGAAAGTTCGTAGTAAGCACCTTCCCAAATCCACGCATAGCGGGCAGGGTCGAGCGTCTTTTGCTGGTGCCGCCGCAACTCTTCCAATTCAGGCGGGAAAAACGGATTATCGCCGTAGTTCATTTCAACAATGCACGAACGCGGCGGCACACCCTTGCGGAAACGCCGATCCGTCGCACTGTTTTCCTGCTTCGGATTCCAGATTACCCAGATTTCCGACTTGGGCGCGCGTATCGTCGGCTCCAGCACTTCCCACGCCGCTTCGGCAATATCTTCCGCTTCTTCGACAATGCACACGTCAATCTTCGCCAGCGACTTCACCGACTGGATATTGTTGCGCAGCCCCTTAAACAGAAACTCCGTGCCGTTGCGCCCGCGTATATAGTCCGCACCCACATCATAGGCCGCTTCCAACCACGGCTCGGACGCAATCGCCGCCTTGATTTCCGCGTAAAACGATTCCTTGATGGAGTTTTGAAACTCACGCACGCACAAAAAACGCAAAGGCTCGACAAAGCCCCACACCGCCGCCATCTTGGCAAAATTGAACGACTTGCCCGAACCGCGCCCGCCAAACGCCCCGCGAAACCGCAGCTCGCCGCGCGGCAGCCTGAAAACCTGTTTGATTTTCGGCGGCAGCCTAATCTGCACTCTCGCCATCTTCTACCGCCACCAGTTCGATTACCGTCGGCGCAAGCGAGCCGTCGGAATTGGTAATATCCAATTTCATGCCGCTGATCAGCTTTTGCCGCGTTGCTTCCAGCGATTCAATGCGCCCCAGCAGCCGGTGGATAACCGCATCATAGTCCCGCCGCACAAACGTCTTCTGCCGCACAGGCGGCACATCCGGGTCGTCGGTAACCGGCATGCCGCCGATCACCGTCGGCGTCTCAACCACCTTTTCCAACTCCAGCGCTTCGGCATCCTGTTCCGCTTCCAAACGCAAAGCACGGTTCAGACGGATACGGCACAGCTTCAACTCTTCATCAATGCTGCCAAGCTGCAATTCTTCCGCTAGCATCCGCTCTTCTTCCGTGTAGTAGGCGGAATAAAGCGCACCCGGCTTGGATTGGCTGCCTTTGGGTGCGCCCTTATTGGTTCCCCCATGCATTCGGCATCTGCCGTTTGGCATGGCTTTAGATTTGCACGGTTCGCCCGAACGGGTTTTCGCTCCACATAAAGCCATAAAATCTCCTATTGCATGGGATTATGTTGCAAATTACGACCCCGAACTACGGCTTCTGCTGGGGCTGCTTTTGCCACGCCCGCCGCCGCTCTTCGCAGTAATATGCGGTTTGTGATAGGGTACTCTACGCATCATGCGCTCCTTTCAAATAAAAATGCCACCCAAACGGCGGCCATAAAAAACCGCCCAACTAGGGGCGGCTGCGGTTATTTGTCTTCATCGGCTACCAATCCAGCCCAAGCCTTGTCAATCTTCGGCTCGGCCACATAGGGCACTTCATCATCGGGCAACTCGATACCCATCATCTTGGCGACCTTTACGCCATCGAGATACTTGTCGCCAAACTTGCGCCAACCAATCTCGCGCAAAAACGCTTCCGACTGCGCGCGGCTTTGGAAACACATGCAAAACCAATATTCGCTGTCTGTCGCATCCACCTTACGCTTGTTTTCCGCTTTCAGCCTGTCGCGGAAACCCTGCTTTACCGCATCCAAATCCGCACGGCTGTCTGTCTCAGGGTCGCCGGTCAGCTCAGGCATCTTTACCGCAGGCTTCTGCTTGCGCTTCCATTGGTTTGCCTTCGCCTTGGCGGCGGCCTTTGCATCTGCAATCTGTTGTTTGCGGTCATCAGTGTTTGCCATTTGCGCACTCCCACCTAAAGATTTCCAAGTCAGCCAGCGGGATTAGCTCCAAAATACGCTGATAGTCTCGCGGATAGTGCTTTTTAATTGGCAGCAGAAACCGCAAGTCCAAACCATCGAACGAGCGCCCGAACACCTTGTAGTCGCTCCCCAGTTTCACATTATGCCTTTTAAAGCACGCTACCAAATCCGCCTTTTTCCAATCCCAAATCGGATGGTACTTAAGCAGATTGTAAGAGATGCTGCCATGCGACTTAATCGCAATCCGGCGCATCGGACTATCTGCCGCCCGCACGCCATCGGCAACCAAAGTATCCTTCGGCAGGCCGAACTTGCCCACCATCGCCGCCTGAATATCGGTATAGTCAAATTCAGGCAGGCCGGCATCTTCGATCACCGCGCAGTTTTGCGGCGGCTGCCAAATCATCCCATTCAGCCAACGGTGCAAAGACGGATGCGGCAGCTGGGTAACCTTAAAGCCAAACTGGCGCTCATACATATCAATCTGCTCATCCACAAACTCCAAGCCCGGGACAAGATACAGATAATACGGCACCACTTCTTCAAAATGGTCGCGGATAGCCAGATACGCCGCCACCGCATCCTTACCGGTGCTAAAGGCCAGCAGAGTCTTCTTCTGCTTCGCCGCCACCGCGCGGATGGTCTCTTCGCCTGATAGGGCAGCCATTGCATAATCCCTTAGTCAAATATACAATGCAGCTATTGTATAGATATTTTTTCCATTATGCAAGACTTCAAACACGAATTAAACACCCTGTTGCACGACGCCCACCTAAGCCGCGCCGAGCTGGCCGACATCTTCCAAATCGCCCGCCGCAGCGTCAGCAACTGGAACAAAGCCGGCATCCCCCAATACGCCCGAGCCTATCTCGAACTGCGTGCCGAATACATCCGGCTCAAGCGCAGTATCGAAGGGTAGGGCCTACCACCACTTCACAACGGCACTCCCACCGCAAAGCGGCTCGGTATCTACGCGATTTAGTTTTAATTTGGTGTAATTCCACCAAATTAAAAAGCTGCCTGAAACGTGAAAAGGCCGCCCAAGGCAGCCTGAAACAGAAAAGAGAAAGCCTATCCACAGCTTTCTCCCGAAATATAGCATATTTATAACAAAAGTGTGCAAGACCGTCAAGTAGGCAGAGTGAATATCCGCCCGTTTTGTTACCTACAGCATACAGATTTCCAGCGGCATCACCGCCCGAAACTTGGCGATGATCTGAAAAGGCTCGTCGCCGCTTTGGTCGATTTCAAACGACGAGTAATTTTTATTGTCCGAGTGCGCCACCAGCTTACCCGGCACTTTCTGCAGACGTTTCATATAAGTGCCGTCGCTGTAGTAGAAAGCATAGATGCCGTCGCCGTCAAAATAATTTATGCGCGTATCGATAAACGCCAGTCCCTTTTGCGGAAGCGTCGGTTCCATGCTGTCGCCCTTGATGCCCACAATATCCAAATGCTCGACATTCGCGCTTCCAAACAGCAGGAAGACATACTCGCGCGGAATTTCCAGCGTGCGGATGATGTCGGGAAAATCCGCGTTTACTGCGCCGCCGCTGCCGCATTTCACCCAAATATCACGATGGCGGAACGTGATGCTGTCCTCCGGCGCCTTCAGGCTTTCCAGCGGCGGCAGTATCGAATCTTCAGAGCGCGGCTGATCCAACCATCCTTCAGGCTTGCCTGTCAGTGTCTCGATTTCTCGCGCAGTAGATGCCTTAAATGAGCGGGGCTTGCCCGTAGTGCTTGGCGCCCCGTTTAGCCACTGGCTGATTTGCGCCGGTGCTTTATTTATTTGACGGGATAAAGCCACTTGTGAGCCGTATTCGTCAATCAGTCTTTTCAAATTACCCCTGCGGGTCTCTTCAATCGTTTGCATCCATTCACTCCTTAATATCCTTTATAAACAATAATAGCAAATTGCTACAAAATAGAAATACGCAAATTGCTATTGCTTGATATTTAGCAAATTGCTAATATTGCGGCATTCATTAAGGAGTTTCGCGTGAAATTAACAGAATACTTTGATAGCGAAGGCGTGCCTGTACTGGCCTTCGCAAAAAAAA
>NZ_JAKOOW010000033.1:117627-119076 GCF_022288825.1 Kingella pumchi
CTGGTGCGTCCGCATTGAAACCGCAACCGACGGCAAAGTGCGCCGTCAAGATTTGCGCCCTGATGACTGGGCGGAAATCTGGCCTGAACTGAAAGAAGCCTAGCCATGAAACCCACCACAGCCAGCCAATGCGCCCGCCTGCTCGCCCATTTCAAAAAAGGCGGCACGATAACCAGCTTTGAAGCGTACAAGCGTTTCAAAATCACCCAGCTTGCCGCCCGCATCACCGATTTGGAAATGCGCGGCGCAGTCATCGCCCGCGCGTGGGAAACCAACAACGGCAAGCGCTATGTGCGCTATTCGATGGGAGTTAAAGCATGAGCATCATCCGCGCCAAGCAGCAGAAAAATTTCACGATAGTCGATAACGGCATTTTTAAAACCGGCGGACTGGCGTTTGATTCACGCGGCCTGCTGTGCACCTTGTTATCCAAACCAGATGACTGGAACGTGATTGTGAAGGCTTTGGAAAAGGAAACCGAAGGCACGCGCAAGCACACAAAAGAGCGCGGGATTCGGGAGATGCTTAAGGAATTGATGGATGCCGGTTACGTTATTTGCAAAAAACGCCAAAGCGGCAAGACGGACTACTACGTTTACGACACGCCGCAAACTGCTCAAACCGCAAACTGCGAAAAAAGCAATCTGCCAAAACCGCAAACTGCTCAAACCGCAAACTGCGAAAAAAGCAACGTATTAATAAATACTGAAACTACTTACCAAGAACTGAAAAAAGATAACCAAGAACTGAGTTGCGCCCACCACGAAACCGCTGCCGACGCCGTTTGCGACTTCGCAAGCGAAGCCGCGCCCCGTTCGGATTTTGCCGAATCGGATTTTGAAACCCCGTCTGCAAACAGGCTGCCTGAAGACCCTGCTCCCGAAATCCTGCCTGCTGTGCAGGCAAGGCAGCCTGAAAGCCGTGCAGACCAAAGCGCCGCCAACCGCGCCGTATGGCAGGCCTACTGCCAAGCCTACGTTGGCCGCTACGGCGTCGAACCGCTGCGCAATGCCAAGCTCAACGGCCAGATTGCCCAGTTTGTCCGCCTGGTCGGCGCAGACGATGCCCCGCAGCTCGCCGCCTACTACCTGCGGCACAACAACGGATTTTTCGTCCAGCGTCGCCACGACTTCGGCCTGCTGCTGCAAAGCGCCCAGCAAATCCGCACCGACTGGCTTCGCGGCGAGCAGATGACCGGCACCGCCGCCCGCCAGGCCGACAAAACCGCTGCCAACTTCAACAGCCACCAAGCCGCCAAGCAGGCCATGCAGGCTGACGGCTGGACATTCACCGACTAGGAGACCGGCATGGAAAACCAGACCAAAACCATCAGCAGCGCCGTGTTTGACGCCCTGACCGTCTGCTGCGAAATCACCGGCACCGAGCTGAGCATTACCGCCCGCAAAACCATGTGCGCCGACCTTGCCCAATACCCCAAAGAGCAGGTAC
>NZ_JAKOOW010000033.1:119196-119742 GCF_022288825.1 Kingella pumchi
CCTGCCGTCCGCCGACGAAGCCTTCGGCCTGCTCACCGAAGGCTGGGACAACGAAGACCTGACCGTCGTCGTTCCCGCCATCGCCCAGCTGGCCGCCGGCAGCGGCGCCTATGCACTGTACCGCAACGGCGACAAAACCGGCGCCCGCATGGCCTTTCGCAGCGCCTACGAGCGGCTGGCCGCCGACACCGTGCGCGCCGACTGGACGGTCAGCGCCGGCAACGACCGCGCCCAACTTACCGCCGCCGTGATGGCCGCCGTGAAAGACGGCAAGCTCACCCAAGAAGCCGCCGCCGGCCACCTGCCCAGCGAAGCCGTCGAAGAGCGCCTGCTGCTCGAACGCCGCCCCCTGAGCTTGGAAGACAAGCAGCGCGGCGCCCGCCATACCGCCGCCCTGCTGGCAAAACTTGCCGGAAAGATTGCCCATGTCTGACTGCCTGCACTGCCGCAAAGGCAGCCTGAAAGCCGCCGCCACCGACGGCCTTGCCGGCTTTATCAAATGCTTTGCCCAAACCGGCTACTACGGCAACCGCCAAAGCCCCTGCG
>NZ_JAKOOW010000033.1:119860-127763 GCF_022288825.1 Kingella pumchi
CCTGAAAAACGAAAGGAACCCCGATGCAGCCTGAAAGCACCGAACTGCTGTTCCGCGTGAACGGCATCCCCCAAGGCAAAGCCCGCCCGCGCTTTACCAAAGCAGGGCGCAGCTACACCCCCGCCAACACCCGCCGCTACGAAGCAGACGTGCGCGAAGCCGCACTCAAGGCCGCCGCGATACAGGGCTACACCAAAGCCGACAAACACACCGCCCTGGCCGTCAGCGTCACCGCATGGTTTCCCGTCCCCGCGTCGTGGCCGAAAAAGAAACGCGCCGCCGCCATGGCCGGCGACATCTACCCCACCGCCAAGCCCGACGCCGACAACATCGCCAAAGCCATACTCGACGCCCTGAACGGCATCGCCTTCCACGACGACAAACAAGTCGCCGACTGCCGCATCGGCAAGCGCTACACCTTCCGCGACGACGACAGCCCCCGCATCGTCGTCCACATCGCGCCGATGAAAACCTTTGCCCAGCTGCGTGACGAAGCCCTTGCAGGCAGCCTGAAGGACGGAGTAGGGCATGATTGAAGCCGCCGTTGTCAAAACCCCCGCCGGCACGCTGGCAGCGGCCACCGTCGCCGACGCCGAAATCCTGCGCAGCCTGAAAGCAGGAAAAGCCTACCGCGTCAAAGTAACCCAGCTTTCCAACCGCAGCTACCAGCACCACAAACTCTTTTTCGGCGGCCTGCTGCCGCTGGCCTACGAATACTGGCAGCCCACCGGCGGACTAGTAACCCAAGGCGAGCGGGCGATGGTGCAGCGTTTCGCCCAACGCTTGGAAGCCATGCACGAAAGCGGCGGCCTGTTTCTCGAGTTTGCCGAAGAGTTTGTGCTGGGCGTCGCCAAAAAGCGCGGCGAAAAAGTGGGAGCCGTCTTGCAGAGCATGGAAGCCTTCCGCAAATGGCTCACCATCGAAGCGGGCTATTACGACATCTACGAGACGCCCGCCGGCATCCGCAAAGAAGCCAAAAGCATCAGCTTCGCCCAAATGGATCAGGAAGCCTTTAATGACTTCTACCGCGCCTGCTTCCAAGTAGCGTGGAACATGATGCTTTCGACCAAGTTTGAAAACCAAGAAGCCGCGTTAAGGGCGGCTGAAGAGATGATGGAGATGTGATGGGCGGAATCAGAAAAGCGGCCAAAGGGCAACGCTGCCAAGTGCGGCTGCCGGGCATCTGCAACCATAACCCTGAAACGGTGGTGCTGGCGCATTACCGTCTGGCGGGGACGTGCGGCACCGGTATCAAACCGTCCGATTTGCTGGGCGCGTTCGCCTGCTCGTCTTGCCACGACGCAATCGACGGCAGGATGAGAACAGATTTGACGGAAGATGAATTGAGACTGGCGCACGCGGAAGGCGTGATGCGGACGCTGGTTATTTTGGAAAAGGCGGGGCTGGTTCAGGCTGCCTGAAAAGTGATTAGGTATAAATAATGAAAAAACTCTTACAAGGGGACTGTTTGGATTTGCTCAAAACCCTGCCCGACGGCAGCGTGGATTTAATCCTGACAGACCCGCCCTATTATGTCGGCATGACCCATAACGCACAAAAGGCGACGTTTACCGATTTGTCCATGCTCAGGCCGTTTTTCATGCAGCTTTTCGGCGAATTTAAACGGGTGGCAAAGCAAGGGGCGTTTGTCTATGTGTTTACCGACTGGCGAACCGCTCCGTTTTTGCAACCGTTATTGGCCGACATGCTGGATATTAAAAACATGTTGGTATGGGACAAGATTGTCGGGCGTGTGTCGCCGCACTACCGAAACCAGCACGAGCTTATCCTGGTTGCAACTAATGGCAAAACTCAACGGAAGGTGTTCTCCGGCAACATCATCTGCGAAAAATCCTTTTCCAGCGGGGCGCATAGCACCAACGTCAAAATCCACCCGACGCAAAAGCCCGTGGAACTGCTGCAACGCCTGATTTTGGATGGCAGCGATGAGGGGGATACGGTGCTGGACTGCTTTATGGGCAGCGGTAGCACGGGCGTGGCGTGTGTTAATACAGGGCGGAAGTTTATCGGCATGGAGATAGACGAAGGCTATTTCAAGGGGGCGGAAGCGGCAATCGCGGATGCGGAAGAAAAACGGTGGCAGGGTTTGTTTTAGGCCGCCTAGGAACGGAGAAATGGATGTACCGCAATATAGACGAGTGCCTGCGGCAGGCCTACAAAATCTGGGCTGTGCGTATCGAACCGATGGGCAACACCGCCCAAGTCTGCGACTGGCTGCAGAGCAAAGGCGTCAAAGGCGGCGGCAGCGGCCTGACCCAGCACGAACACCACGCCCAAAGCGCGATGATTATCGCCCGCGTGCAAAGGCTGCTCGAGCCGGCCGAGTTGGCCGTCATCGAAATGCACTACACCGGCGGACTTAAGCTCGACGGCATTGTCGACCTGACTGCCCACATCGAGCGCCAAAACAACGGCGCCAACCTGCTTTTGTGCGATGCCCTGATCGGCAACATCTTCAGCGGCCGCCCCAAGCGCACCGCAATACAGGACAGGTTCGACATCTGTAAGCGGACGTACTTTTACAAGCGCAGGCAGATAAAGCAACTTATTGGCGACCTGTTTGCGTCGGCCATGTGCAAATTGTCCGGCGACTTCGAGCAGGCAGGCATCATCCGCCCGCCGCACATCCCGCAGCCAAACTGCAACGGCCTGCCGTTTCAAATCCCTTAATTTCCGCTTGTGCGCCGCCCCCGCTTTGGCTATTATCCGCGTTTACTTTATTTAACCAAACTTAAAGGAAACAGAGATGAAAAAACTTTTAGCCGTTACATTGGTAGCATTTTTGGCTGCGTGCACCGACCCAAAATCCATCGTACTAACCAAGAAAGAAGATATTGAGAAGCACGCAGAAGAGCTTGGGAAGTTATCCAGCGAAGAAAAGCAATTAGTTGTTGCCTATCTGCTTCGTGCCGAACTTGGCGGGGCGTTTGGTGGCGAAGGTAACGACAAAGCTGTTTACGGAGTAACAATTGGGGAAGCGATCGAAAAACAGAAAGCATTTATCGAAAAACAAAAAGCACTTATTGAAGCGCAACAAAAGCAGGAACTTGAGCAAAAAGCTGAAGAGGAACAAGCTAGAAAAGAGCTGGAAGAGAAACGCAAGCAGTTAAATGAAGCCGTCAGCGTGATTTTTGTTGAACACCACAGGAAAGAGGGGCAATTTTCATTCCAAAAATACGATATTTTCAGTTTCAAAATTAAAAACAATTCACAAAAAAATATCACCGGCATCAAAGGTACCACCGTATTTTTTGATAAGTTTGGCGATGAATTAACACGGCTAGAAATGAAAAACGACTTCCAAGACAACGGCGGCAAACTTGCAGCAGGCCAAGATTACACTTGGCAAGGGCAAAAGGATATATTGTTGCGTGATGACGAAAAACTTGCCGACACCCCAACGGAAGATCTGAAATTTGTTTATGAGCCTGATACCGTGTTATTTGAAGATGGTACATCCCTAACAGTTAAATAATGTAAAGCCCCAAAGCCGCCTGAAATTGGTTCAGGCGGCTTTTTTTGCGCCCACAAAAACCGCCTTGAAGGCGGTTTTTCTCATTTTAAGCATTAGCAAAAATATAAATATATTTTAAAACAAGAAAATAAAAAATAATTAGCGATTTGCTATTGCATGATATTTAGCAAATTGCTAATATTCACCCATCGCAACACCGCAGACACCGACGACCGCTCAAGACGCCGCAGGCCGGAGTGGGAAATCCGCCAAGTCAGTACGAGAAGCTTTAACGCCCCGGCCAGTTCCGGACAAGCGAAGCTGGTAAGGAATAAGTCGATAGCAGAACGAAGGAAGCCGCCGCGCATGTTCTTTAGATTCACCGCCTTTTGCGCGACGGCTTCGGGACTTTTTATCCAAGCAGCCTGAAACAGACTGCTTCAGTAAACAGTTTTGTCAGGAGAGAGACAGATGCACAACCCCTACGCTGAAGCCGACGCCCGCCACGAGCGCCAACTGGATGCCGCGCTGGCCGCCGAATTAGCCGCCATTGCCAACGCCGAATACTGGCTCGCCGACTGCGAAGCAACGGCAAGCATCCTGAAAGCCGAGTTTGTCGGTAACTGCGACGAAAACAACCCGCCGCAAATCGAACACTGGCACGAATGGCTGCTAGACGAAACCCGCCGCATCAGCCAGAAAGCCGAAGACGCCATGCGCTTGCTTATCGCCGGCGGCGCCCCCTTTACCACCCTAAATTTTTTGATTGATTAAGGAGCAAGAGATGAAACCCCTAGACCTAATCGCCGGCGCCGCCCTGTTTGCGGCGGTTTGCATCAGCAGCGCGCTGGCCTTTGATACCGAAACCGCGCACCACCCCGAAAGCATTTTCAGGCAGCCTGAAATTGGATTTATCGAGCCGGAAAACATCAAGCTCGAATGCGGCCGCCTGCCGCAGGCCGACCCCGACCGCCAGCCTGAATTGTGGATAGCGGTCCGCCAAAAAGCCGAAGACTGCGCCTTTGAAGAATACGCCCGCCAGCAGGCCGAAGTGTGGGAACAAGACCCCACCGCCGGCGTGGTGCTGGAGCCATAGGCGGTCATAGACCACCATAGGAGGTTAAGCGTAATCCGTACATCGCCTGAAAAACGCTCATCTGCTTATTCCATCCCAGCTGGGGGCTTATACGGCGTGCCCCATCCGTGAGTAGTGCAGGTATTTACCGAGCCTGCCAAACGTGTCAAATCGGTACAACCCGCAAACAGCCTGCCCGGCAGATTCAGGCTGGTTGCAACAAGGAGACAACGAAATGCTTACCGACAAGCAAATCCAAGACCTAATCGAGCGCCCCTACAAACAACCCGCCGCCATCGCCACCATTGCCGCCGACCTGGCCGACGAGACCATAGGCTTCCTGCACGGCAAAGTCAGCGCCGAATGCTGGGCGGAGATTATGGCGGCGCTCGAAGAAGCCGCCACCATCGAACTGAGCAAAGCCATCGACAGCTGGCAGGCCGAGCGCGAATGGGAACAAAGGAACGCCGCATGAACAGCTGGCTGATTCTGCTTGGCCACGAGCCACCACCACCCATCACCCACGGCCGCAAAGTCCGCCCGTTGGACGAAGTGCAAAAGTCCCGCCCCACCGGCAGGCCGCCGCATCGGGCGCGCCTGATCCACCCTGACGGCAGCATCAGGGAATTTGCCAGTATGGCAGAGCTGGCACGCTATATCGGCATCAACCCCACCACCGCCGGCTACATGGCGATGGACGGCCTGCCGGATGCAAAAGGCCGGCGCACCGAATGGATAGGCGAGCCACCGGAGAACAATAGCGCCATCCGCCCCGTCAAGGTGATTCACGCCAACGGCCGAACCCACACCTATCCCAGCGCCGCAGACGCTGCCAAAAGTACAGGCATACGCCTGATCACACTTTTCACCAAAATCAGCCAAGGCAGCCGCGACATCAAAGGCCGCCGCTACCAATACGCCGACTGATTCAGGCAGCCTGAAAGAAAGACCATGCAAGAACAACACTACTACCTGCGCCGATGCGGCGAAGAGTGGGAAATCGGCACGATGAGCGCCGTCAAACTCGACTTCAGCGGCGCCGCCCAATCCCGCACCCGCAAACCACTGCGCCGCTTCAGCAGCCAAGCCAAAGCGCAAGCGCATTTTCAGAAACTCACAGGAGCCACATTATGAGCATTGCCAACAACCAAGCCCTAGCCCTAGCCAAACAATTCAACATCCAAGGCGACCCCGCCGAACTGGTGCAAACCCTTAAAGCCACCGCCTTCAAAGGCAACGTTACCGACGCCCAGTTCAACGCCCTCTTGATTGTCGCCACCCAATACAACCTAAACCCCTTTACCAGCGAGATTTACGCTTTCCCCAGCAACGGCGGCATCACCCCCGTTGTCGGCGTGGACGGCTGGGCGCGCATCATCAACGGCAACCCCAACTTCGACGGCATGGACTTCCAGCAGGACGGAGAAAGCTGCACCTGCCGCATCTACCGCAAAGACCGCAGCCATCCCATCGTCGTAACCGAATACATGGACGAATGCCGCCGCAACACCCAGCCTTGGAAATCCCACCCCCGCCGCATGCTGCGCCACAAAGCCATGATACAGGCCGCCCGCCTTGCCTTCGGATTCACCGGCATTTACGACGAAGACGAAGCCGAGCGCATCAAAGACGCCGGCGACGGCATCAAACCCGAAGAGACCAGCCCCTTTGCCGGCCAAACCGAACACCCCGAGCGCCAAAGCCTGCTGGCCGAAGCCCAAGCCCAAGCCCAGCGCGGCACCGACGACTACCGCGCATGGTGGCAGAGCCTGTCCGCCGAGCAGCGCAAAATCATCGGCACCGACGAACACGAGCGCCTAAAAGAGCTTGCCGCCGAAACCATCGTTGCCGACGACATCCCCCAGTAGGCAGCCTGAAAAAACCAACACAGGAACCCCATGCAACAACGCACCGAAGAATGGTTTGCCGCCCGCTGCGGCAAAGTAACCGCCAGCCGCATGAAAGACATCATCGCCAAAAGCGACACCGCCGCCTACCGCAACTACCAAGCCGAAATCATCAGTGAGCGCCTGAGCGGCCGCTCCGCCGAAAGCTACAGCAGCCGCGAAATGCAGCGCGGCACCGAACTGGAACCCAAAGCCCGCGCCGTGTACCTGCTCGAAACCGGCAGCGACGTCAGCGAAACCGGCCTGATACTCCACCCGATCATCGCCAATAGCGGCGCATCCCCCGACGGCCTAGTCGATAGCGACGGCCTGCTGGAAATCAAATGCCCCAACACCGCCACCCACATTGATTTTTTACTGCACCGCCAACCCAAGCGCGAATACATCCTACAGATGCAATGGCAGATGGCCTGCACCGGCAGACTATGGTGCGACTTTGTCAGTTACGACGACCGCCTGCCCGAACCCCACGCCTACGCCTGCATCCGCATCATGCGCGACCCCGAAACCATCGAGCGCCTAGAGCAGGCCGCCGCCGACTTTCTCGCCGAAGCCGAAGCCATCATCAAACAACTGGAGCAACGCCCATGACCGTAAACAAAGTAACCCTGATCGGCCGCCTCGGCCGCGACCCCGAAACCCGCTACATGCCCAACGGCGAAGCTGTCTGTAATTTCAGCATCGCCACCGACGAAAGCTGGAAAGACCAGCAGGGGCAGAAGCAAACCCGCACAGAATGGCATGCCGTAACCCTTTACCGCCGCCTTGCCGAAATCGCCGGCCAATACCTGAAAAAAGGCAGCCAAGTCTATCTCGAAGGAAAAATCCAAAGCCGCAAATACACAGGCAAAGACGGCATCGAGCGCACCGCCTACGAGATTATCTGCCACGAAATGAAAATGCTCGGCGGCAACGAAGCCCACATGCAGCCTGCCCCGCCTGCAAACCAAGAACCGCCACCGCCGCCCGCCGCACGAAATGCAGCGCCACCGTCAGATGACGATAGCGGCATCCCATTTTAGGAGCAAATTATGAATCAAGAATTGTTGATTTCAAAGAAAGTCCGCTACAACAACTTAGAAGCCGAAATCAAATACCTGAAAGAAACTATATCGCAAAAAGAATGCGCGCTGCTGGAAATCGGCCGGCAGATTTTTGAAGAAGAAACAGGTTGGAAGTTCCGTGAAACCATACTTACCAATAAAAACGGCAATGTAAAAATGAAAGTCATGTTGCAACGCGCAGAACTGCGCAATGGCGAATTTACCGTCATTGGCGAAGTAATGAACAAACATGGCGGGTTTTCCGGAAGAAACAGGATTATCACGCCGGCGGATTATACGGAAGTGAAAACAAATGACACAGCAATTTAAATTTGGCGACCGCGTGCGAAACGAAGAAGGAAATGAATTTGTTTATCTTCGTGGGTATTTGTCCTCCTGTACC
>NZ_JAKOOW010000034.1:0-625 GCF_022288825.1 Kingella pumchi
TGAAACGGTGCGGGCATTGGTGCCGGTAAACGAAACCACCACCTGCTTGCCGTCTGCCGAACGGTACACACCGGCAGAAAACCCCGAAGCATCGTCATCACGCCAATGCACTTCTTCAAAGCCGGCCGGCAGAGTCATTTTGTTTTCTTTTTGCTTCTTGTCATACACACGGGCAGCCAGTTGGGCGTAGGTTTTTACGTCGATTGCCATGATTCTCTCCTAAGTTTGGATTTGGAAAATGAAATTACCAGTATTTGGTACCAAGATTAATATAAATGTATCTGGATGCAACGTTACTCTTGAATTCTTCAGGGTGTACCATATCCAGCGGTTTGTCTGTCAGATAGATTTTTTCCGGCATTTTCCCTACTTTAAGCGTGAACTCCAGATTTGCTTCCCTGCCATTCAGCGATTTGTCAAACTCAACCTGCTGCCATTTCCCGTCGATTGCTTTGAATTGGGCGTAGGGCAGCTTGCTGATCCAATGGCGGGTATCAACGGGAGTGACAACCAGATACCATGTGCCGTCTTTATCCCGGTCTAAAACCATATCTCTCCACTCCGACGACCATTTCGGCGGAACGGGCAGACCGGCAGAAGCAATCACTTCCAATTCGCGCTCGTT
>NZ_JAKOOW010000034.1:740-6262 GCF_022288825.1 Kingella pumchi
TTTTGCCGTACGCTTTACCCAAATTTTGGTGCCGCTTGATAACTGCACTTCTTCTTGCCACGATGTTTCTCCCGAAGCAAACATACAGTCGCAACCCGCCAGCAGCAGTGCTGGCAGCAGGGCAAATACCGGTTTTAATGCTTTCATGGTTTTTCCTTTATTGCATTGGATGGAATGGTTTTAGCTTCGCAACTTCGCTGCGCTACGCAGGCTGCCTGTAGCGGCAGTTTACGTTTTTTTATTTGGCGCGCAAATGCTTTTCAGGCTGCCTGCCCAACGGTTGTTGCTTAAACCGTCGGGCAGGCAGCCTGAAAATTGTGCCGAAGCAGCCTGAAAACTTTAATCCTGCCAGCCGCCCAGATGGGCCACCAGCTCTTCAAGCATATTCGATACGCTTTCGGCCATCAGGATTTGCGAAGCGAAGGCCAGCGCCTCGGCATCGTCACCGCGGTTTTCGGCCTCTTCCTGGAGCACGTCGAGATACTGCACGCGCTTAAGGGTCAGCTCTTCGGTTAGGATAAAGGCGATTTGGTCGCGCCACACCAGGCCGAGCTGGGTGACGCTTTTGCCGTTTTTCACATGCTGCACCACTTCGTCGGCGGTCAGATCCTGCTTGGCCACTTTTACCACCGGCGCCACATCGCCGCTGCCTTTCATCTCGCAGCTGTCATCGAGCTCGAAGCCGCCTGCGCAGCGGCCTTTGAGCAGCCAGTCGGTCATCAGCGAGCCGGGCGACTGTTTGGTGCGCGGCAGCCTGGCTTCCAAGCCGCCGAGCGCTTCGCGCAGTTTGGCCAGCAGGTTTTCGGCTTTGGCGGCCGAAGCGTTGTTTACCAGCAGGAAGCCGCTGCGGGTGTTGCATACCGCCAGCGTGCGGCCAGTGCGGGTAAAGGCGCGCGGCAGCAGATCGTCGGTTACCTGCTCTTTGAGTTCCTGCTTTTCTTTGCGGCCGACGCTGCGGCCTTCGTTGTTTTGGATTTCCTGCACCTTTTCTTCCAAAATGTCGCGGATTACGCCGGCGGGCAGCACTTTTTCCGCGCGCTTGAGCGCCACGCTCCAGGTGAAGTCGGCGGGAAACACCGGCTCCGGCGAAAAGCCGTGGACGGCGGCAAAGCCCTCGCTGAACCAGTCCAAACCGGTAACCGGCGCAAATTCGGCCTCGGCCAGTTTGGCAGACAGGGTTTCGATATCGGGAAGCTGGTTTTTATTGAGCGGATAGAAGCTGATTTGTTTGAACCACATGGCGTTTTTCCTTATGAAAATGGCGGGAAAAGGCAGCCTGAAAAGGCTTTCAGGCTGCCTCAAACCGAAAAAACAAGGCGCCGCCGTTTCAGGCTGCCTGAAAACGGGCGGCGCGGGAGCGGGGCTTAGGCCTCGAAGGGATGGCGGATCAGAATGGTTTCGTCGCGGTCGGGGCCGGTGGAAACGATGGCGATGGGGGCGCCGCACACTTCTTCGATGCGCTGCAGATAGCGGCAGGCGTTTTCGGGCAGCGCGTCGTAGGATTTGGCGCCGACGGTGGATTCTTTCCAGCCGGGCAGGGTTTCGTAGATCGGCGTGCAGCCTGAAACTTCGTGGGCGCCGAAGGGCAGGATGTTGGTGGTGCTGCCGTCGGGCAGGGTGTAGCCCACGCACAGTTTGATTTCGTCGATGCCGTCCATCACGTCGAGCTTGGTGATGCACATGCCGCTGATGCCGTTGATTTGGATGGCGCGTTTGAGTGCGGCGGCATCAAACCAGCCGCAGCGGCGGGCGCGGCCGGTTACCGAACCGAACTCGTGCCCGCGCTTAGCCAAACCGGCGCCCACTTTGTCAAAAAGCTCGGTGGGAAACGGGCCGGAGCCGACGCGGGTGGTGTAGGCTTTCACAATGCCCAGCACATAATCGAGCGCCTGCGGCGGCACGCCCGCGCCGGCCGATGCGGCGCCGGCCACGCAGTTGGACGAAGTAACGAAGGGATAGGTGCCGCAGTCGATGTCGAGCAGCGTGCCTTGTGCGCCTTCAAACAGCAGGCGTTCGCCGTTTTGGATTTTGTCGTAGAGCGTGCGCGAAACATCGGCAAGCATCGGCAGGATGCGGGCGCGGAAGCTCTCAATCACCGCCATCACGCTGTCAAACTCCAGCGGCGCGGCGCCGTGCAGGTGTTCGAGTTGGACATTATAGAGCGCGAGATTGGCGCGGACTTTTTCCGCCACCAGCGCCATATCGCGCAGATCGCCGGCGCGTACCGAGCGGCGGGCGACTTTGTCTTCATACGCCGGGCCGATGCCGCGGCCGGTGGTACCGATTTTGCCCTCGCCCTTGCTGGCTTCGCGGGCTTGGTCGAGCGCGATGTGGTAGGGCAAAATCAGCGGACAGGTGGGGGCGATTTTCAGGCGGCCGGCCACGTTTTTCACGCCCGCTGCGTCCAATTCGTCGATTTCGCCCAACAGCGCTTCGGGGGAAACGACAACGCCGGAGCCGATGTAGCAGTCGAGCGTTTCGTGCAGGATCCCGCTGGGAATCAGGCGCAGAATGGTTTTTTTGCCGCCCACCACCAGCGTGTGCCCGGCATTGTGGCCGCCCTGAAAGCGCACCACGCCGTCGCACTGCTCGGCCAGCCAGTCCACGATTTTGCCTTTGCCTTCGTCGCCCCACTGCGAGCCGACGACTACTACGTTTTGAGCCATAACTATCCTTATCTGCAGGATGGCGGAATGCCTTTCAGGCTGCTTTTCCGCCCCGTTTACACAACAACAAGACGGCTTGCCCGTCTTGTTTGGATTCGGGCGGGACTTTAACACAAATAGCGCCGCTTGGCAGCTACCGCAGCGCCCCGCCCTACCCTGCGGCAGCCTGAAAACGGCGGTTGCCGAATAATGCCCGCCAAGCGGTTTGCGCAAACTTTTCAGGCTGCCTGCAAATCGGAATCTGCAGGCAGCCTGAAAAGTTTCGGGGGCGCTCGGCGGCTTATTTGCCGGCGGCCGGTGCGGATGCGGGCGTATCTTCCAAGCCCTGCCACAAATCATCGTCGGAGCGGGCTTCAAACTGCTTGCCGTTGAGCGTGATACGGTTGCCGGCGATTTCGAGACGGGTCATCACCGCGCCGTTGCTGCGCTTGAGATGGCCTTCGCCGATCATGGTGTCGATGCTGCCGGCCACCAGCAGGCGGATGGTATCGGCAACTTCCTGTTTTTCCTGCTCGCTGTTGGGATCTTCAACGGCAAACAGGCTGCGCGCCTGGGTGATGACGAATTCTTCAATCAGCTTCTGCGATACGTCCAAATCTAGATCGACGCGCATTTTCTTCACCATATCGGGGAAGGATTCGAGATCGGCTTTGCTCAAGCCGTCGAAGCTGAGCTGGCCGCGGCTGTTGACATGCCCCTGCGGGGTTTGGAACTCAAAACGCTTGATGCGGAACAGCGGGTTGTCGGTAAACAGCGGCGCGCCTTCGTTGCGCGCGGCGGCCAGTACCTGATCGCGCGCCTGGTCGCCGGTGTATTTGTCCATGGCGATGCGCTGCAGGCTTTTTTTCATGTCTGCCAGCGCTTTGGCGTTGAGATGCTCGGCGGCGATGTCGATATTGAGCGGGCCATATTGGTTTTCGCCGTAGTTGAGCTTGTCGAAGGCAAACACGCCGCGGCTGTCGATATAGCCGTTTTTCTCTTCGGTTTCGGTGCGGTAGCTGAGTTTGTCCAGGCTGACTTTGCTGGGCGGGATGTCGCCGTTGGGATTGATAAAGGCGCCGATCTGCAGATCGGTAACCATATTGATCAGTTCGTTCAGGCGCACATTGTAGGAAATGCTGTCTTTCCACTCGATTTCAAAACGCCCGAGCTTGGTTTCGGACGAACCGAGCGACAGGCCGTTGCTGCCGGGATAGGTTTTGGCGGCCACTTCGATCTGCTCGGCGTTCAGGCTGCCTTTGTCGGCCAGCACCGCTTTAAAGCCCGGCAGCGTGAAACGGCTTTGGTATTCAGTGAAATTGGCGGCGTAATCGACTTCGGCATCCATGCCTTTCCAATCGAGCTTGATGCCGGAGAGCTCTTCATACTCGAAAGGCGCGACTTTCACCGTATAGCGGCCGCTGCCGTCGAGCTTG
The DNA here is from genome assembly GCF_022288825.1 of Kingella pumchi. GTDB lineage: Bacteria > Pseudomonadota > Gammaproteobacteria > Burkholderiales > Neisseriaceae > Kingella_D > Kingella_D pumchi. Next base: position 4,822 of record NZ_JAKOOW010000034.1, read on the forward strand.
ATCACATTGTGCGCGCTCACCGGCACCTGCTGGCCGAAAAAGCGCGACAGGGTTTTCTGCACTTCGGGGTCGTACTGGAATTCGGTTTCCACCACCGCGCGCACCGGAGTAAAACCGTCGGCAAAGGGGTAGTGCTTGACATGGTTGACCATCACCACCGGCTTTTCCAGCACCGTTTTCACATTGTCCGGCAGATAGCCGCCGAGATTGGACAGGATTTCGGGATGCACGCGCACCACGGTGGTTTCGGTGGAAGTGAACCAGCCGCGCTCGTATTTGTGCGACACCATATCGAAGAAAAAGGTATCTGCCAAAGCACGGCGCTGGATTTCGAGCGACTCTTGCGCCTTCATGCCCAAATAATTGGGCAGCACGCCGAACACGCCCAAACCACCGAACACCACCGCACCTGCGGCCAGGATTTTTTTCATCGGACTTTTACCCCGAACTGTTTGCAAAGAGCGGCATCATAGCACAAAAGCCCCTGCCCTTGGCTTTCAGGCTGCCTGCGCGGCAGCGGCAGGCAGCCTGAAAAACACCGGCCGATGCCCTTCGTTACCGTCTGCCCCATTGCTTTCGCACCCATCCGGCGGACGGGAAAGCAAGTAAACCCGAGCAGCCTGAAAAGCCGGCAACGGTTTACAGGTTATGCAGGAAGTTGTGCAAGAGACGCGCGCCGCTTTTGCCGGAGCGTTCGGGGTGGAATTGCACGCCGTAGAAGTTGCCCTGCTGCACGGCGGCGGAAAAGGCGCTGCCGTAGTGGCTTTCGGCGACGGTGCAGGCGCCGACGGCAATGCTGTAGCTGTGGACGAAGTAGAAATGGCTATCCTGCGCGATGCCTTCAAATAGCGGATGTTCGGGCTGGTGGCGGACGGTGTTCCAGCCCATATGCGGCAGCGGCAGGCCGTCTGCGTCGAGTATCGCGGTGCGCGCGGGCAGGACACCGAGGGCGGGTACGTCGCCTTCGGCGGAGTACTCGCCGAGCAACTGCATGCCGAGGCAGATGCCCAAAAGCGGCTGTTGCGCGCGACGAATGGGGTCGGCAAGGCCGCGCGCGGCGATGTTGTGCATGGCAGCGGCAGCGGTGCCGACGCCGGGCAGGAGCAGTTTGTCGGCGGCGGCGATGGCAACGGGGTCGGCGCTGATGCGGGCACGGCAGCCGAGACGGGCAAAGGCGGCTTGCACGGAGAAGAGGTTGGCACAGCCGGTGTCGATGATGATGAGGTTGGGCATGGGTGTCTTTCGGATGGAACGGGTTTCAGAAACGTCATCCCCGCGCAGGCGGGGACGGCCTTTGGCCGTAAAAGCACGCGTAAATCTTGTTGCGGGGAAAAGTCAAAAGGCCGTCTGAATCGGGGCAATGTCGGATTCAAGAATCCGACCTTGTATATCGGAACACCCGTATCATAGCAACAAACCGCCCGCCGCCGCCCGCATCCGA
>NZ_JAKOOW010000035.1:0-66620 GCF_022288825.1 Kingella pumchi
CCGTTATGTGGTCGAACAGAGCTTCGGGACGCTGCACCGTAAATTCCGCTACGCCCGGGCAGCCTATTTCGGTCTGCTTAAAGTGAGTGCGCAAAGCCATCTGAAGGCGATGTGTTTGAACCTGTTGAAAGCGGCTAACAGGCTAAGTGTGCCTGCTACCGCCTAAAAGGCGGTCCGGATGCCTGATAATCAGGTATCCAAGGGGGATTAAGGGGGGTATTTGAGTAGAATCAGTGGATATTTGAAACAAAAACAGCCGAAAATCTTTAATTAGATTTTGGCTGTCGGGGAAAAAGGAATTTTGCAAAGGTCTCGGCCTGTCCGATTTTAAAACTTCACGTTCACGCCGCCGGTAAAGCTGCGGCCCATTTGCGGCGTATCAGAGAGGAAGCTGCTATGGGCGTAAACGGATTGGTTGAGCAGATTGTCGGCTTTGACATACCAATTCCACTCGCCATAGCGCGTATTGCGGCGGTAGTTTGCGCCGAGGTTGAGCATATGGTGTCCGGGCGTGCGTGTTTCGTAGCGGGCGAGTTTGTTTTGGGCGAACACGCGGTAGTAGTCCAAATTGGCATCGATACGGTCGGTCAGCGAGGCTTTCAGGTGGAAGCCGAGGCGCGCAGCCGGAACGCGAGGCGCGTTTTGGTCGTCCTGTGCGATGAAAGGACGGTTACCGTAAGCATCTTCCCTGCCGGGTAGGGAAGGCAGGTTTTTCAGACGGCCTCGTACATAGTCGCCGGAAACGCCGATGCGGTAGCGCGGTGTCGGTTTGAAGTAGATTTCGCCTTCCGCGCCGTAGAAGTCGGCGCCGGATTGGTTGTAGCGCACGAGCTTCATTTCGCTGTCGTCTTCGATGGATTTGGGGCCACGTCCGTCGTTTAAGGTTTGGGCGTAAATGTAGTTGCCGAAACGGTTGCGGTAGAGTGCCAGATTGTATTGCCAGCGGTCACCTTCGTAGCCCAGCGCGAGTTCGATATTGTTGGAACGCTCTTTGTTGAGGTGTTTGTTGCCGACTTCAAAGGTGTTGGTGGCAACGTGTTTGCCGTGTGCGTACAGTTCTTGCGTTGACGGCAGGCGTTCCTGATGGGAGGCGGTCAGGCTGAGTTTGTGGTGTGGCGTGAAATACCAGTTGCCCGAAAATGCGAACGAGCGGGCGGTTTGGCGGTGCGCACCGAGGTCGGGCAGGGGTTGGTTGTAGTAGTTTTCCCGATCAATCAATGCTTTGTCGTACCGGATAGAGGCTTTTTGTTTTTCCACGCGTACGCCGCCTTCAAGCGTGAAGTTGTCCCAGTTTGCCTGTTCTACACCGAAAAAGCTGTAATGGCGCACATTGTTGTCAATCAACATCGGTTGTTGGACGGTTTCGGGAATGGCGGAAAGCGCGCTGGATTTTTGTCCCAAATATTGCACGCCCCAGCTGCCTTTCAGACGGCCTATGGGCAGGTGGCGCAATTCGATGCGGGCGTTTTGCGTTTTGTTTTTGAAGAAGTTTTCCACTGAATCGCCCGCTTTTTCGTCGTGGCGGTAGTCGTTGCGGTTCAGATGCACGCGCAGGGCTTCGAAACCGGGGAGCGGCTGCTTCCATTCGGCGCGGATTTCGTAGCGTTTGTTGCGCAGGTCTATCCACGGTCTGCCGTTGTGGACATGGGTGTGTGCATTATCATCGTCGTGGAAACCGCAGCTCAAACCCGGATTGTCGTAATCGACGTCTTCTTCGGTCAAGAGGTGCGGATAAAGCTGCAAATAGCGTTTGTTAATCAAACTTTTCTGCCAGATGATGTCGGCGTGGCAGTCGTCGTAGAGATGGCTGTGGGCAGGCAGGCCGTAGCGGTCGCGACGGTCGCTGTACGCCACGCCGAGGAAACCTTTATCCCCAACCCAAGACAGGCCGATGCTGCCTGTTTTTGAATCGGCATGGCTGTCGGGCAGTCGTTTCAGACGGCCTTCTTCTTTTTGATAGCGCGGTACGGCGTAATCGCCTGATTTGCGGTACAAGCCTTCAGTATGCAGCACGAAGTTGTTGCCCAAGCCGATATTGATGCCTGCGGATGTCAGTTTTTCCAAATTGCCGCTGCTCAAACGTAATCCGGCTTCGCCCGATACGCCGTTTTCAGGCATTTTTTCGGGGATTTTTCCATCGGCAACATCGACCAAACCGGCTACATTGCCCGAGCTGTACAAGAGTGTAACCGGACCGCGCAGGATTTCGACTTGTTGCGACAAGGCGCTGTCCACCATCAAGGCATGGTCGGGCGAGAAGTCCGCCATGTCGCCGGTTTCGCCGTGATGGTTCAATACTTTAATCCGTCTGCCTGTTTGACCGCGAATAACGGGAGCGGATGCGCCGCCGCCGTATTGCGAGGCATGAATGCCCGGTACGCCGTCTAAAGCATCACCCAAGTTGACGGCTTTTTGGCGCAAGGTATCGCCGGAGATGATTTTGTCGGAGGCGGTCGAAGTGTGCAACAGACCCGAAGTGGCGCGCGGACGGCTTTTACCGACGACGGTAACCTCTTCCAAGTCAACCGACTGCTCGGTTTCATGCGCTTGGGAGAGGATGGGGGTGCTGATTAAAAGAATAGATAAAACAATGGGTTTGAGTGTGGTTTGTGTCATTTTAGTTTCTCATCATATTTCGAAAGACTGTTATTATGTTATTATATAGCATTTTATTGTTTATATGATAAGATTTTTGAGAAAAAAAGGCCGAGACCTTTGCAAAATTCCTTTTTCTCCGACAGCCGAAATCTAAATAAAGATTTTCGGCTGTTTTTGTTTCAAATATCCACTGATTCTACCCAAATACCCCCCCTTAATCCCCCTTGGATACCTGATTATCAGGCATCCAAGGGGGATTAAGGGGGGGTATTTGGGTAGAATTAGGAGTGATTGGGGGCAGAAACAGCCGAAAACCTGTGTTTGGGTTTCTGCTGTCAGCGAAAAGGTGAAGAGAGGTATTTTGCAAAGGTCTCAGGCTGCTTTTAACTGTTTACAGAACGCGGTTTGGGTTGCCAAAACCAACATAAGCAAGGTGTTATGCCGTATTGCCGGGTTCCGACCCAGCCTACAACCAAAGGCTGCCTTTGGTTCAGGCGGCGGATAAAGAACCGGACTGCCGGAGCAACCTCCGGCAGTCCGTTAACGGGTTTATTCGCTTTCAGCGGGCGGCTGTTTTTTGCTGCGGCTGCGTTTGGGTTTGGCCGGTTTGTCTTCGTCGGCGTCGTTTTCAGGCTGCTTGGTTTCGACTTGAACCAGAGTTTCAGCAGTTTCAGGCTGCTTTTCTGCCGCTTGGGCGCTTTCCGTTTGGGCGGTGCTTTCAGGCTGCTTGTCCGCGGCGGCGGGCAGCTGGGGCTGTTGGTCTTTCGCGGCGGCGGAGGTTTCGCTTTCAGGCTGCGTGGCGGCGGGGGCGGTGAGCGGCAGGCGGGCAAGGATGGTTTCGCTGGCGCGCACTTTGTCGCCGATGGCGACGTTGGCCACGGCATCAACCGGCAGATAGACATCGACGCGCGAGCCGAAGCGGATAAAGCCGTAGCGCTCGCCGCGCACCATGCTTTCGCCGGCGTTCACATAGCAGAGCACGCGGCGGGCGACGAGTCCGGCCACCTGCACGAAGGTGATGTCGCGGCCGCTGCGGGTGGTGAGCAGCACGGCGTTGCGCTCGTTTTCGGTGCTGGCTTTATCGAGCGCGGCGTTCAGGAATTTGCCGGCATTGTATTCGACGCGGCTGATGATGCCGTCCACCGGCGCGCGCTGGGAGTGGACGTTAAACACGTTCATAAACACGCTGATTTTCAGCGCTTCGGTTTGGCGGTAGGGGTCGGTGGCTTTTTCTACCACCACGATGCGGCCGTCGGCGGGGCAGAGCACGGCATCGGCATCGGCGGGAATGTCGCGCGCGGGGTCGCGGAAAAACTGGACGGAAAACAGGGTGAACAGCCAAAACGGCAGCGACCACCAGCCGCAGCAGCAGCTGAAGATGATGCTCAGCGCCAGGCCGGCGGCGATAAACGGCCAGCCTTCGGTGGCGATAATGGGGTGCGGGTAAAAGCGGTTCATCGGTTTTCCTTTCGGGAATAAAAATCGTGCGCGGATTATAGTGAAACTGCCTGCAAATTGCCATGCCGGCGGCTTTCAGGCTGCCTGAAAGCGCAGGCAGCCTGAAAGTTTGCCCGCACGCTTAAACCGGTGCCCTGTGCCGAACGGCGGATAAGGCGGCAGATAAAAGGTTTCAGGCTGCCTTGATTGGTGCCAAAGGCAGCCTGAAAGCCGGACGGGCGGCGAAAAACAGGCAAAAGCACCTGCCCGCCGCTGTAAAAACAGCCCGCCGTTTCCGGCGGGCTGGCGGCTACGGGCAGCAGACGCTTAGTAGCCTTCTTTTTTGGTTTGGGCATCGACTGCGGCAACCGCGGCCATATTGATGATGCGGCGCACTGTGGACTGCGGGGTAACGATGTGGACGGGACGCTTCATGCCCATCAGGATCGGGCCGACGGTTACGCCGTTGGTGGCATTAACGCGCAGCAGGTTGTAGCTGATGTTGGCGGCTTCGACATTGGGCATCACCAGCAGATTGGCGGCGCCTTCGAGCGTGCTTTCGGGGAAGATGTGGCGGCGCAGCTCGGGATCGAGCGCCAAATCGGCCTGCATTTCGCCGTCGATTTCCAAATCAGGCGCTTCGCGGCGGACGATTTCCAGCGCATGGCGCATTTTGACGGCGTCTTCGTTCACCACCGAGCCGAAGTTGGAATTGGAGACCAGCGCCACTTTGGGCTGGATGCCGAAGCGTTTGATTTCTTCGGCGGCCATCAGCGTGCCGCGGGCGATTTTTTCGGCGTCGGGGTTGTGGTTGACATAGGTGTCGGCAATGAAGAAGGTGCCTTTGTTCGACAGCAGCGCGTTCATGGCGAAGGCGTTGCGCTCGCTGTTGTCGTAGCCGATCACGTCTTCAAGCACTTTGAAATGGTCGCGGAAGCGGCCGACGGTGCCGCACACCAAGCCGTCGGCATGGCCCAGATGCACCATGGCGGCGGCAATCAGGGTGGGGTTGGCCATCAGGCGGCGGCGCGCCATTTCGGCAGTTACGCCGCGGCGCTGGGTAAGGCTGTAATAGAGTTTCCAGCTCTCTTCGTAGTGCGGGTTTTCTTCCAGATCCACCAGCTCGAAATCTTTGCCCGGCTGGATGGTCAGCCCCTGCGCCTGAATGCGCTCGAGGATGACTTCTTTGCGGCCGACCAGCACCGGCTGCACGAGTTTGTGCGTGACCAGATGCTGCGCGGCGTGCAGCACGCGCTCTTCTTCGCCTTCGGCAAAGGCGATGCGTTTGACGTCTTTTTTCGCCTGCACGAACACCGGCCGCATAATCAGGCTGGTTTTGTAAATCTGCTGGTTCAGTTTTTCGACATAGGCTTCCATGTCGGCAATCGGGCGGGTGGCGACGCCGGAATCCATCGCGGCTTTGGCCACGGCCGGGGCAACGCAGGCGATCAGGCGCGGATCGAAAGGCTTGGGAATCAGGTATTCGGGGCCGAATTTGAGTTCTTCGGAACCGTAGGCGCCGGCCACCACGTCGTTGGCTTCGGCCAGCGCCAGATCGGCGATGGCGTGCACGCAGGCGAGCTTCATTTCTTCGTTAATCGTGGTGGCGCCCACATCCAATGCGCCGCGGAAGATAAAGGGGAAGCACAATACGTTATTGACCTGGTTGGGGAAGTCGGAGCGGCCGGTGCCGATAATCACGTCGGGGCGGGCGGCTTTGGCTTCCGGCGGCCAGATTTCAGGCTGCGGGTTGGCCATGGCGAACACAATCGGTTTTTCCGCCATGGTTTTGAGCATTTCGGGCTTGAGCACGTTGGGGCCGGACACGCCCAGGAAGATGTCTTTGCCGGCCACGGCGTCGCCGAGTACGCGCTGGCCGTTGTCGGCGATGGCGTAGCGCACTTTGCTCTCGTCCATGCGCTCGCGGTCTTCGCGGGTTTGGTAGATCACGCCTTTGGAGTCGCACACGGTGATGTTGTCGCGTTTCATGCCCAGCGCCACCAGCAGATCGAGAATGGCGATGGCGGCGGCGCCGGCGCCGGAGCACACCAGTTTGACGTCGGCGATGTCTTTATTCACCACGCGCAGGCCGTTGAGCACCGCGGCGGCGGTGATGATGGCGGTGCCGTGCTGGTCGTCGTGGAAAACCGGAATATTGCAGCGCTCGCGCAGTTTTTTCTCGATATAGAAGCACTCGGGCGCTTTGATGTCTTCAAGATTGATGCCGCCGAAAGTGGGTTCCAGCGACGCGATGATGTCGACCAGCTTGTCGGGGTCGGTTTCGTTGATTTCGATGTCAAATACATCAATATTGGCGAACTTTTTAAACAGCACGCCCTTGCCTTCCATCACCGGCTTGCCGGCCAGCGCGCCGATATTGCCCAAGCCCAAAACGGCGGTGCCGTTGGAAATCACCGCCACCAGATTGCCGCGGGCGGTGTATTTGTAGGAAGCCAGCGGGTCGGCGTGGATTTCCATGCACGGCGCGGCCACGCCGGGCGAGTAGGCCAGCGACAAATCATACTGGGTGGCCAAAGGCTTGGTGGGGGCGACTTGGATTTTGCCGGGATTGGGGTATTCGTGAAAATGCAGGGCGGCTTCTTTTAAATGTTCGTCCATGATTCGGTCTTTCTTTGCAGTCGTTTGTCTGGATAAATTGTTCTGATACAGCGCTTGCGCTGTCGCGGCGAGATTGTATAGCAAAAGCCGCCGTCTGTCCGCCGCTGCCGCTTTCAGGCTGCCGGCAAAAGGCAGGCAGCCTGAAAGCGAAAACGGGGCAGAAGGCAGCCTGAAAAAGCGGCGGTGCCTATTTCCACAAGGCGCGTTTGAGCATAATCATGCGGTCTTTCCAATCAAGCACCGGCCGCTGGCGGAAGACGTCGTAATGGGTTTTGTCGAGCTTCTGCACGATAAACTGGCCGCCGAGCACAATCATTTTCAACTCGATGCCGATGCGGCCTTTAAGCGTTTTGGCCAGCGGCGCGCCCGCGCGCAGCATTTTGAACGCGCGCTCGCACTGGTAGGCCATCAGCCGCTGGAAATTGAAAGTATTGCGGCCGGCGGCGATGTCGGCTTCTGTAACACCAAAGCGCGCCATATCGTCCTGCGGTAGGTACACCCGCCCCTTTTGCCAGTCCAGCGCCACGTCCTGCCAAAAATTGATCAGCTGCAGCGCGGTGCAGATGCCGTCGCTCTGCGCCAGGCTGCGGGCATCGTTTTCGCCGTAAAGGTGCAGCATGATACGGCCGACGGGGTTGGCCGAGCGGCGGGCGTAGTCCACCAGCTCGCCGAAATTTTGGTAACGGGTTTGGCGCACGTCTTGGCAAAAAGCGTCGAGCAGGTCGTAAAACGGCTGCAAAGGCAGCCTGAAAGGGACAATCGCTTCGCGCTGCAGGCGCTGCACCAGCTCGGTTTGCGGCGCCTGGCCGTTGCCGATGCGGTCGAGTTCGGCTTTCAGGCTGCCCAGCTGTTCCAGGCGCTCGGCATCGGTGGCATCGCCTTCATCGGCGATATCGTCGGCAGTGCGGGCAAAGGCGTAAACCGCTTTCACCGGCCGGCGCAGGCGGCGCGGCAGTAACAGCGAGGCGACGGGGAAGTTTTCGTAATGGTCGGTGCTTGCGCTCATATTTGCATTTGGTCGGCCGGCGGGGCTTTCAGGCTGCCTGAAACGGCAGGCAGCCTGAAAACATCCCCTGCCTGAAAGATGTTGTGTGTTGCCTGAAAACGGAAAAACCCGATAAGCGGCTTATCGGGTCGGGGCTTTGCTTAATCGGCAAACTGTTTTTTCATGCGCTCGCGCCGCTCCTGCGCTTCTACCGATAAGGTGGCGGTGGGGCGCGCCAGCAGGCGCTTAAGGCCGATGGGCTCGCCGGTATCTTGGCAGAAGCCGTATTCGCCTTCGTCAATGGCACGGATGGAAGCCTGGATTTTTACCAGCAGCTTGCGTTCGCGGTCGCGGGTACGCAATTCCAGCGCGTATTCTTCTTCTTGCGAGGCACGGTCAGCCGGATCGGGTGCGGCTTCGTGATCCTGCAGATGGTCGGTGGTAACCGACGCTTTGGCGATCAGTTCGTCCTGCATCTTAACCAGCGTTTCGCGGAAAAAAGCAAGCTGGTCTTCGTTCATATAATCGCTTTCCGGGCCGTTCCAATTCAGGATGTCTTGTTCGGTAAGTTTTGCCATATCAAATCCTTAGCAGTGTGTTTGCAGAGCCGGGCATTTCTTGCAGACTGCCTGCGGCCGCCCGGGCGGGCGTTTTGAAAGCGCGCGATAATAATCACAATTTGCGCTGCGGGCAAGATTGGGCATTTTGTCAATCGGCATTTTGGCGACAAGCGCCGTGCCGATAGAAAGGTTTTCAGGCTGCCTTGCCCGCAGCAGGCAGCCTGAAAAAAACATCCGCCCTGCCCTTCCGAAACCGTGATGCCCTCCATTTGCCGCGCCGATGGCGGCAGCGGCGGCAGGCAGCCTGAAAACATTAAAGCCGCCGGCAGCCTGCCTTTGCCGCCAAACGCCGCCGCCGCGCGCTGCCAATCCTGCACACCGCGCCCGTTTCAGGCAGCCTGAAAACGGCGTCTGCTGCCGTGTAAACCGACATTTGCACCGTTTTACAAAGCAGGTTCTTTACTATATATTCCGTCCCATTTTCTACGGCAGGCCGATGCCTGCCCGCTTCCCCGCCGCCGGCGGGCATCATTACCAAAACGGTTAAGGAGATACACCATGAGCACAGCAGCAGAACGCGTCCAACACGAAGGTTTGCGCGGCAAGATTATGTCGGCCGCCCAAGCCGCAGAATTTATCGCCGACGGCATGACCGTCGGCATCAGCGGTTTTACCGGCGCCGGCTATCCGAAAGCGGTTCCCACCGCCATCACCGAAAAAGCACAAGCCGCGCATGCCGCCGGCAAACCCTACAAAATCCGTATGATTACCGGCGCTTCCACCGCCGACGAGTGCGACGGCGTGCTTGCCCGCGCCAATGCCATCTCTTTCCGCAGCCCCTTCCAGTCCGACCCCACCATGCGCAACCAGATTAACGCGGGCGACGCGGCCTATATGGATGTGCACCTGTCGCATATCGAACCGCAGGTGCGCGCCGGTTTCTTCGGCGATATGGACGTTGCCGTTGTTGAAGTGGCAGGCATCACCGCCGACGGCAAACTGATTCCCTCGCTGGCGGTCGGCACCAACGTAACTTGGCTGCAATACGCGAAAAAAATCATTCTGGAAGTAAACGCGCAGCAAAACGCCAAACTCGAAGGCATGGCCGACATTTACGACAGCATCGGCCTGCCGCCCAACCGCCAGCCGCTGATGCTCACCGAAGCCGGCCAGCGTATCGGTTCGCCCTATCTGGCTTGCGACTTGGACAAAATCGTCGGCATCGTGCTGACCGACGCGTCCGACCGCAACAGCAAATTCGCCGAGCCGGACGAAATGTCCAAGAGCATCGCCGCGAAAATCATCGACTTCTTCTCGCACGAAGTGAAAATGGGCCGTCTGCCGAAAAACCTGCTGCCGCTGCAGTCGGGCGTCGGCAACGTTGCCAACGCCGTACTGGCCGGCCTGCAGGACAGCCCGTTTAACGATTTGGTCGGCTACACCGAAGTGCTGCAGGACGGCATGCTCGACCTGATTCTGAGCGGCAAAATGCTCTCCGCATCCGCCACCGCCCTGTCGTTCAGCCCCGACGCGCTGCAACGCTTCAACGACAACATCGACGCGCTGCGCAGCAAAATCATCCTGCGCCCGCAGGAAGTCACCAACAACCCCGAGCTGATCCGCCGCCTCGGCATCATCGGCATGAACGCGATGATCGAAGCCGACATCTACGGCAACGTCAATTCCACCCACATCATGGGCACCAAAATGATGAACGGCATCGGCGGTTCCGGCGACTTCGCCCGCAATTCCTTCCTGTCCTTCTTCGTGTCGCCGTCGGTGGCCAAAGGCGGGGCGATTTCCTGCATCGTGCCGATGGTTTCCCACCACGACCACACCGAGCACGATGTGATGGTGCTGGTAACCGAACAGGGTCTGGCCGACTTGCGCGGCAAATCCCCGCGCGAGCGTGCCCGCCTGATCATTGAAAACTGCGCCCACCCCGACTACCGCGACCAGCTGCGCGATTACTTCGATCGCGCCGAGAAATCCGGCGGCGGCCTGCATACTCCGCACCTGCTGACTGAAGCGCTGTCGTGGCACCAGCGTTTCGTCGAAACCGGCGACATGCGCGTGAAATAAGCACCCCGCCCGTCCGCCCGCAGCCTTTGCCGCTGCGGGCGGGTTTCTGTTTTCAGGCTGCCTTTTGTCGGGCAGCCTGAAAGCGGTTTGAACGGCCGCACTATCTGCTCCGGCATCAAAAGCAGCCTGAAAGTCCAAAGCATCGCCGTAGGGTTCGCACCGCACACCAACCCAAGGCAGCCTGAAAACGGTTTCAGGCTGCCTTGTAACTCGCGTCGTGATCCCGTTTAAAGGCAGCCTGAAAGTCCAAAGCATCGCCGTAGGGTGCGCCCTGCGCACCAACCCAAAGCAGCCTGAAAACCGTTTCAGGCTGCTTGGCAGCCGTACCGCACCACAATTAAGCTGCCGACGGCGGCGCTTTGGGCTATAGTTGCGGCCGTTTTGGTTCGGTGCCCGCGTTTTTCCCACTCTAACCCGACAGCAGCCCGCTATCCGCCGCGCCCGCCTAAACGGCAGCACGACTGCGGCGGCGTTTTCAGGCTGCCTGAACCACCGTTTTTTCTGTTTTCTGATTGATTGGCAGGTTTTTATGTCCCAACCCACACACTGGTCATCCAAAATCGGCTTTATTCTCTCGGCCGCCGGCTCTGCCATCGGCCTGGGCGCCATCTGGAAATTCCCCTATACCGCCGGCACCAACGGCGGGGCGGTGTTTTTCCTGCTGTTTTTGCTGTTTACCGTTTTGGTCGGCCTGCCGGTGCTCTTGGCCGAGTTTTATATCGGCCGCAAAAGCGGGCGCAACGCCGTTGATGCCTTTAAAGAACTGTCGCCGCAGCGGCGGCAGTGGGCGGCGGTCGGCTATATGGGCGTGGCCGGCTGCTTTGTGCTGCTGTCGTTTTACAGCGTGGTCGGCGGCTGGGTGCTGGCCTATGTGGTGCACGCCTTCAGCGGCGCCATCCACGCCGGCACCGATTTTGACAAGCTGTTTGTCGATACCATCGCCAGCCCGGCCACCGCCATCGGCTATCAGGCGCTGTTTATGCTGATGACGATACTGGTGGTGCAAAACGGCATTTCTACCGGCATCGAAAAAGCCAGCCGCTATCTGATGCCGGCGCTGTTTGTGATGTTTCTGGTGCTGGCGGTGCGCTCGCTGCTGCTGCCCGGCTCGATGGCCGGCGTCTCTTTCCTGCTGAAACCGGACATCTCCGCCGTTACCCCCAGCACCATGCTCACCGCGCTGGGGCAGGCCTTTTTCGCCCTCAGCCTCGGCGTGTCGACGATGATTACCTACGCCGCCTACCTGAGCCGCAAGCAGGATATGCTGCGCTCGGCCAACAGCGTGATGTGGCTGAACATGCTGGTTTCGCTGTTGGCCGGCCTGGTGATTTTCCCCGCCGTTTTCGCCCTCGGCTTCAAACCCAATCAGGGGCCGGGGCTGATTTTCGTGGTGCTGCCCGCCGTATTCCAGAAAATCCCTTTCGGCACCGCGCTGTTTGCCGTGTTTATGGTGCTGGTGACTTTCGCCACCCTCACCTCGGCTTTCTCCATGCTGGAAACCGTGATTGCCGCCACCATCCACAACAACGAACCGCGCCGCCGCCGCGCCACTTGGATCACCGGCCTGGCCATTTTGCTGATCGGCATTCCCTCCGCGCTGTCCTTCGGCCTGCTGGGCGATTTCAAACTGCTCGACCGCACCGTGTTTGACTGGTGGGATTATCTGATTACTTCGTGGATCATGCCCATCGGCGCCCTGCTCACCGCCGTTTTCACCGCCTGGGTGCAGCCGCGCGAGCAGGTTCTGGCGCATATGCGCGAAGGCGCCACCGTGCCCGATGCACTGATCCGCCTGTGGTATTGGGCGCTGCGCTACATCGCCCCGCTGGCGATTCTGCTGGTATTCGCCCACACCCTCGGCCTGCTCGACAAGCTCGGGCTGAAATAAAACCCGTGCCAGCTTCGCCGCCTGCACCGATTATCCGCTCTAATTTTTTTACATAACTTAATGTTAGGAAAGTTTGACAGGCATCAAAGAAGTCGGCATAATCCGCGCCGTTCAGCCGTGAGAGCGGTTGGATATTTCTCCTCTATTTCTCCTTTGTAGACTTGGCGCACACCCTTTCCGGTGTGCGCATTTTTTTGCCCAAACCGGCCGCACCCTTGTGCTCGCGGTTGTCATCCGTTTTCAGGCAGCCGGAAACGCGCCATGCTTTCAGGCTGCCTTACTCGTCAAAAATCCAATATAAAGCCACTCAACCAACAGAAAACAAAGCAAAAGCAGCCTTAAACTGCAGAAAGGGTTTTAGCTTCGCAACTCCGCTTCGCTACGCAGGCTGCTTTTTGGCAAAAAGAAAACGACCGTTAACAACGGTCGTTTTCAAATTGGTGCCGGCGGCAGGAATCGAACTCGCGACCCCCTGATTACAAGTCAGGTGCTCTACCAACTGAGCTACACCGGCGGGAAAGCGCGGATTATGCACGGGCTGGCGGCAGATGGCAAGCCGTTGGGCGGGGATTTGCCGAAAAACAATGATTTTCCTGCAACAATTGTTTTCAGGCTGCCTGACAGCGTACAGGCAGCCTGAAAACGGCAGCAGATTACGCGCCAAGCTGCTTACGGCATCAGCATGCCGCCGTTTACGTGCAGGGTCTGGCCGGTAATGTAGCGCGCTTGCTCGGAAGCCAAAAACAGCACGGCGGCGGCGATGTCGTCTGCCTCGCCGAAGCGGCCCAGCGATGTCTGGTCGGCAAAGGTTTTGCGGGTTTCTTCGCTCAGGGCGCGGGTCATATCGGTATCGATAAAGCCGGGGGCGACGCAGTTAACTGTGATGCCGCGACTGCCGACTTCACGCGCCAGCGATTTGGAAAAACCGATCAGGCCGGCTTTGGCGGCGGCATAGTTACTCTGACCGGCATTGCCCATCGCGCCGACCACGGAAGTGATGCTGATGATGCGACCGCTGCGCTGTTTCATCATGCCGCGCAACACGGCTTTGCTGGCGCGGAACACGGATTTCAGGTTGGTCTGCATAATGTCGTCCCACTCTTCTTCTTTCATGCGCATCAGCAGGTTGTCGCGGGTGATGCCGGCGTTGTTGACCAGAATGTCGAGTTTGCCGAACTCCTGCTCGATGCCGGCAATCAGCTCTTCCACGCTGTTTTCGGCGTTGATGTCGAGCACGCGGCCGTGGCCGTCCCACTGGGCGAGACGCTCACCGATGGCGGCAGCGCCTTTTTCGGAAGTGGCGGTGCCGATAACGGTGGCGCCGGCTTGGGCGAGCGTGTCGGCAATCGCGGCGCCGATGCCGCGCGATGCGCCGGTAACCAGCGCGATGCGTTGGGAGAGATCTTGGTTCAGCATAAACAGTCCTTATCGGTTAGTGGTGGTTGACGGCGCCGCAGTGCGCGACGAAAAAGGGCAAAGACAAATGGCCGCCAGTATGCAGCAATCCGTGCGCGGCGCCAATAGCAAAGGCAGCCTGAAAATCCGGCTGCCTGCGGTTTGAATGGAGTTTTGGCAAAACGGCAAACCGCCCTGCCCGCTTTTCAGGCTGCCTGAAAGCCGTTTGCCGCCCCGGAATCTATTGCGCTTCGCCGCTGCTCAAACGACGCGCGCTTTCATTGACCGCGCGCAACACGGCAACGGGATCGGCGGCCTGGGTAACCGGCCGCCCCATTACCAAATAGCTCGAACCGGCGGCCAGCGCCTGCTCGGGTGTCATAATCCGCCGCTGGTCGTCTTGGTTGGCGGCGGTGTCCAAGCGGATGCCGGGCGTAACCAGCAGAAAATCCTGCCCCAGCTTCTGCCGCAGCAGGGCGGCCTCTTGGGCGGAACACACCACGCCGTCCATGCCGGAGCTTTGCGCCAGCGATGCCCATTTTTCCACCAGCTGCGGCGCACTCAGATCAAAACCGAGCTCGCGCAGGTCTTCTTCAGTCATGCTGGTCAGCACGGTTACGCCGAGCAGCTGCGGGCGCCGGCTGAAATTGGCCACAGCATTTGCGGCGGCTTCCATCATCCGCCGTCCGCCGCCGGCGTGCATGTCCACCAGCCACACGCCCATCTGCGCCGCCACTTTGCACGCTTGGGCAACGGTATTGGGAATATCGTGGTATTTCAAATCGAGAAAAACGTCAAAGCCCTGATTGACCAGTTTTTCAACCAGGGCGCGGCCGGTGGCGGTAAACAGCTCTTTGCCCACCTTCAGGCGGCATAGCGCAGGATCGAGACGGCGGACAAAAGCCTGCGTATCCTGCTCGCCGGCGAAGTCCAAAGCGACAATCACGGGTTTGGGATCGGTTTTCAGCGGGTAATCGGTCATCAAAGGGTTCATTTTCGGGCTTTCAGGCTGCATTTATCGACGCGCGTATTTTAATGCCTTTATCGCGCGGTCGCGCGGCATTCGGGCAAAAAAAAACGTTTCGGCGGATAGAAATCAACGCCCGAAACGCTTAAAGCAAGGAGATAAGAAGAAAACAAGAAGCAATTGAATACATGAGCACTGGCTCACGCACTCGAAAACTTGAAGCGGATGTTACACAACTTAACCGCCAAAAGCAAACGTTTTTTGTCGATTTCTGACATTTTTCGCCAGCATTGAATTTACTATTTGTTTTTAAACATTATTTAATTTACTACCAATTTAAATCGGGCTATTAAATCCGTGTTTTCAGCCAAATAAATCGTGCCGTTTTTTTCTTTTTACACGAATTAACGATAAAGACCATAATCCACACAATCGCCTCGTTTCAGGCAGCCTGAAAGCATAAAACCTTACCAAAATAAAAAATCCCCTGCCAAAACAAGGGATTTTTAACATAATCGGTTTTTGCTGGAATTACTCTTCCGGTTGCTCGCCGTCGGTTTCGTCCAACTGGCCTTCGGTAATCTGCACCTGAATGCCGGCGGCTTCGCGGATTTTGGCTTCGATTTCGGCGGCAACGGCAGGGTTTTCTTTCAGCCAGACGCGGGTATTGTCTTTGCCCTGACCGATTTTTTCGCCGTTGTAGCTGTACCAGGCGCCCGATTTGTTGATGATTTTCAGATTAGTACCCAGCTCGATCAGCTCGCCTTCCCAGCTGATGCCTTCGCCGTAGAGAATGTCGAATTCGGCATGGCGGAAGGGCGGCGCGACTTTGTTTTTAATCACTTTGACTTTGGTTTCTTTGCCGATGGGGCTGTCGTCGCCTTTTTTAATCTGCGTGCTGCCGCGGATATCCAAGCGGACGGAAGCATAGAATTTCAAGGCATTACCGCCGGCGGTAGTCTCGGGGCTGCCGAACATGACGCCGATTTTCATGCGGATTTGGTTGATGAAAATCACCAGCGTATTGGTTTTTTTGATGTGACCGGTGAGCTTGCGCAGCGCCTGGCTCATCAGACGCGCCTGCAGGCCGACGTGGCTGTCGCCCATATCGCCTTCGATTTCGGCTTTAGGCACCAGCGCTGCCACCGAGTCGATAACCACCATATCGACGCCGCCGCTGCGCACCAGCGTATCGCAGATTTCCAGCGCCTGTTCGCCGGTATCGGGCTGCGACAGGTAAAGTTGTTCGACGTTCACACCCAAAGCGCGGGCATAAACCGGATCAAAAGCATGCTCGGCGTCGATAAAGGCGCAGATGCCGCCGTCTTTTTGGCATTGGGCGATGGTTTCCAAACACAGGGTGGTTTTACCGGAAGACTCGGGGCCAAAAATTTCGACAATACGGCCACGCGGCAGACCGCCGACGCCCAGCGCCAAGTCCAGCCCCAGCGAACCGGTGGAAATCACCTGCAGGTTTTCCTGCTGGTTGCTGCCGTCCATTTTAATGATGGCGCCTTTGCCGAAATTCTTTTCAATCTGCTCCAAAGCCGCCTGCAGGGCTTCGCTTCTGGTAAGGGGTTTCTTTTCTGCCATAATGTTCTTTCGGTTGCGGGAATGCTTGTCCCTGTTGAAATGCGGCGGCGATTATCGCACAAGATTCAGGCAGCCTGAAAGTGGGTTTTCAGGCTGCCTGAAGCAGAGTCGGGCGCGATCACAAGGCTTTTTGTCCGGCGCGGACGATGCTGCCCATAGCAAAAAACTATAATCCGCCGCTTTGCTTGAATTCTACATTGAGGCGCTTTATATTAGTCGTCGGCTTCAGCCGCAGCATCGGACTCGTCGCCACCCAGCAGCCACAGCAGGCCGCCGACGACAATCAGACCGATCTTAATGCCCCAGGCCACGCCGTCGCCCCAAGAGTAGATCCAAGCCAAAACTTTCGGCACCATATTCACAAAATCCAGCACGATTGCCAGAATGCCCAAAATTGCCAGTGTGCTGCCAAAACTTTTCCTCGGATAAACTCCTTAATTTTTGAAACGGGTTGAAATAAAAACGACCTGCCGCCGTCTGAATCTCCAGGCTGCAGGGAGGGCGCGATTATAGCCAAGGGCGCAAATGCCGCGCAACGGCAGCCTGAAGCCGTATCCGCTGCCTTTAAAAGCAGCCTGAAAACTTTTTACCACCTTTATAGAAGGAACCCAAAATGAGCAATCAAGTCATCCACACCACCGACGCCGCTTTTGATGCCGACGTTCTCCAGTCTCCCCTGCCCGTGCTGCTCGACTTCTGGGCGCCATGGTGCGGCCCCTGCCGCATGGTCGGCCCGCTGCTTGACCAACTGGCCGCCGAGATGGAAGGCAAAGTGAAAATCGTCAAAATCAATATCGACGAAAACCAGGAAACCCCCGCCCGTTTCGGCGTGCGCGGCATCCCCACGCTGATGATGTTTAAAGACGGCAAAAACGTTTCCACCAAAGTCGGCGCCATGGCTAAAGCCCAGCTCGAAGCCTTTATCAACGCCGCCCTGTAAACCTGCCCTCCCCCTTTCAGGCTGCCTGCCGTTTGATTTGACACAGGCAGCCTGAAAATCCTTCCACGCCCCTTCTTGACAGCGCAGGCGCCGCTAACTAGAATCCGCGCCCGTCTCGTTTCACCGCGCGCCCGTTGCGGCGCAAGTCAAACTCTCTTTATATCCGTCCTTTCCAATCCCCGATTATCCGATTTCCCACTCCCAGCCGCAGCCGAAATTTTTCAGGCTGCCTGCAACCATTGCCCATCATCAAACCATGCACGTTTCCGAACTACAAACCCAACATATCAGCAAACTTTTAGAACTGGCCGAACAAAACGGCATCGAAAACGGCAACCGCCTGCGCAAACAGGATTTGGTGTTTGCCATCGTCCGCCAGATGATGCAGGAAGGCACCGACTTTTCCTGCTCCGGCACGCTGGAAATCCTGCCCGACGGCTACGGCTTTCTGCGCAGCTCGGTTACTTCCTATCTGGCCTGCCCCGACGATATCTACGTTTCGCCCAACCAAATCCGCCGCTTCAACCTGCACACCGGCGACACCATCGAAGGCACGGTGCGCGTGCCGAAAAACGACGAGCGCTATTTCGCGCTGGTGCGGCTGGACAGCATCAACGGCGACCACCCCGAAGCCTGCCGCCACAAGGTGATGTTTGAAAACCTCACGCCCTTGTTCCCCAACCGCCAGCTCAAGCTGGAGCGCGACACCAAGTCCGAAGAAAACATCACCGGCCGCATTATCGATTTGATTTCCCCCGTCGGCCTCGGCCAGCGCGCGCTGCTGGTCGCCCCGCCCAAATCGGGCAAAACCGTAATGCTGCAAAACATTGCCCACGCGATTACCGCCAATTATCCCGATGTCGAACTGATTGTGCTGCTGATTGACGAGCGGCCGGAAGAAGTAACCGAAATGACCCGCTCGGTGCGCGGCGAAGTGGTCGCCTCCACGTTTGACGAGCCGGCGCAGCGACATGTGCAGGTGGCCGAAATGGTGATCGAAAAAGCCAAGCGCATGGTCGAGCACAAAAAAGACGTGGTGATCCTACTCGACTCGATTACCCGCCTCGCCCGCGCCTACAATACCGTTGTTCCCACCTCCGGCAAGATTCTCACCGGCGGCGTCGATGCCCACGCGCTGCACCGGCCGAAACGCTTTTTCGGCGCTGCGCGCAACGTGGAAGAAGGCGGCTCGCTCACCATTATCGCCACCGCGCTGATCGATACCGGCAGCCGCATGGACGACGTGATTTTTGAAGAGTTTAAAGGCACCGGCAATATGGAACTGCATCTCGACCGCCGTCTGGCGGAAAAACGCGTGTTCCCCGCCATCAACATCAACCGCTCCGGCACCCGCCGCGAAGAGCTGCTGGTTTCCAAAGAACAGCTGCAGCGGATGTGGCTGCTGCGCAAAGTGCTGCACCCGATGGACGATTTGGAAGCCGCGGAATTCCTGTTGGACAAAGTAAAGATGACCAAAAACAACGACGACTTTTTCGAGTCAATGCGCGGCAAATAATCCGTCCATCACGCCAAACCCCGTTTCAGGCTGCCTGAAACGGGGTTTGGTTTAGGCAGCCTGAAAACCTTTCAGGCTGCTTCCATCGCCGGAACATACCCCGCGTGCCATGCACCCGTTGCGGCTTCAGGCTGCCCACCCCTAATACCGCCCATCCAAACCAAAGCAGCCTGAAAGGTTTTCAGGCTGCTTTTCCCGCTCCGACATTCTTTAAATAAGGATAAGGAAACGCCGCGCCGTTTGCCAAACGATGCCGCCCCATATTTTTCAGGCTGCCTTCCTGAAAATGGGAAAGGCAGCCTGAAAACCCGAAAAGCGCCTATGCAGGCGCACCCTTCAAAAATTATTCGGGGCGGTACAAAGCTGCATTGCTGCCGCCTTGTCCGCCCCGTTTTTATTAGGACTTTTGGTAGTGTGTTTTGGTGGTGGTTTGTGTTAGTCCTTTTGCGCCCCGCTTTGCAGGTAGTTTTGCAGGCCGATGCTCTCGATCTGCTCCTGCTGGGTAGTCAGCCAGTCGATACGTTCTTCGTTTTCGTCTTTCTGTTTTTCCAGAAGCTGGCGGCTGACATAGTCCTGCTGCTCTTCGCACACGGCAATCGCTTCTACCAATGCGGCGTGTTTTTCGCGCTCTTTGGCCAAATCGCAGCTGATGATTTCTTCGGTATTTTCACCGATCAGCAGCTTGCCCAGCTCTTGCAGATTGGGCAGGCCTTCCAGCAGCAGGATGCGTTCGATGATTTCGTCGGCGGCTTTCATTTCTACGATGGACTGCTTGTAGAAATTTTTGCCCAAATCTTCGAAACCCCAGTTTTTCAGGATGCGTGCGTGCAGAAAATACTGGTTGATGGTTACCAGCAGCAGGCCGAGGTTTTTATTCAGCTGACGGATAACGTCGCGGTTGCCTTTCATAAAGGTCTCCTTCTCTTGGCCGTGCAGCTTACAGCTGGCTTTGCAGGTAGTTTTGCTCGCCGACCAGTTTGATCAGGCGCAACTGCTGTTCGAGCCAGTGGGCGTGGTCTTCTTCGGTGTCTTTGAGCTGGTCGATCAGCATCTGGCGGGTAACGTAATCCTGCTTTTCTTCGCACAGTTTGATGCCTTTTTTCAGGTTGGCCTGAACTTCGTATTCGGTGTTCAAGTCAAGCTGCAGCATCTCGGGCACGGTTTTGCCGACATTAACGGCAGCGGGAACCATCTGCGGGGTGCCGCCCAGCATCAGGATGCGGCGGATGAAGTTTTCCGCGTGCAGGGTTTCGTCTTCCATTTCATGGCCGATGCGGTCGAACAGTTTGGTGTAACCCCATTCGGCATACATGCGGGAGTGGATGAAATATTGGTCGCGGGCAGCCAGTTCGCCGGCCAGCAAAAAGTTCATATAGTCGATGACTGCTTTATCGCCTTGCATAATTTTTCCTTTACTTAAAGTGTGTTGTGAAAACGGGGCGGATTATAGCGATGGCGAAAAAAAAGCGCAAAATTCACATTAAAATACAAACAATTATCAAAGATAAGCATCTCCGCAAGCACAAATAGGATGCGTTTTTCTTTGGCAGATTCCATAAAAAAATCAAATCAGTGCTTTGATAGTGATTGCTGCTTGTTGTTAAACGGACTTTTTGCGCGCAATTTTATTTACATTATTTTACGCAATTTGCGGCAAAATCTGCCTTTCAGGCTGCCTGAAAGCCCGTTGGCAGGCAGCCTGAAAGGCTTGCGCGCAAGTGCGGTTGTGCAACAGATGGCAAAGTAAGCTACAATCGCGCCCGTTTTGCCGCCGCCGTGCGCGGCTGCAAACGCCAAGCGTTTTGCACCACTACTTCAAGTAAAAGGTTACACCATGCTTACAGGCAGCCTTGTCGCCCTGATTACGCCCATGCACGAAGACGGCAGCGTCGATTTCGACCGCCTGCGCGCCTTAATAGACTGGCATATCGCCAACGGCACCGACGCCATTGTCGCCGTCGGCACCACCGGCGAATCGGCCACGCTTTCGGTGGACGAACATCTGGCCGTGGTCGAAGCCACCGTCAAACACGCCGCCAGCCGCATTCCGGTAATCGCCGGCACCGGCGCCAACAACACCCGCGAAGCCATTGCGCTGTCGCAGGAAGCCGAACGCATCGGCGCCGATTACACCCTGTCGGTCGTTCCCTATTACAACCGCCCGTCGCAGGAAGGCATCTACCGCCACTTCCGCACCATCGCTGAAGCCAGCGCGATTCCGATGATTGTTTACAACGTTCCCGGCCGCACCGTGGTCGATATGAACAACGACACCATCCTGCGCCTGGCCGAAATTCCCAATATCGTCGGCGTCAAAGAAGCCAGCGGCAATGTCGAGCGCGCGCTCGAGCTCTTTAAAACCGTCCCGCAGGATTTCGCCGTATATTCCGGCGACGACGGCACCGCCCTGCCCTTTTTACTGTGCGGCGGCCACGGCGTGATTACCGTTGCCGCCAACGTCGCGCCCAAAGATTTCTCGCAGATGTGCCGCAGCGCCATCAACGGCGACATTGCCGCCGCCCGCGCGCTGAACGACAAACTGATGCCGCTTTACGGCGCGATGTTCTGCGAGCCCAGCCCCGCCGCCCCGAAATGGGCGCTGGAAAAAATGGGCATCTGCGCCGCCCACATCCGCCTACCGATGCTGCCGCTCACCCCCGCCGGTCAGCAAAAAGTTCAGGCTGCCTTAAGCGCGGCTGGTTTGATTTGAGCAGTTTCACACCCAACGGAAGGTTCTTATGAACTACACGAAAATCACCGCATTGGCGCTGGCCGTACTGGCCTTGGGCGCCTGTTCGTCGAAAAAGGCGAACGACAAACTCGATTACCAAAGCACCAACAAAAAAATCGTCAGCCTTGAGATTCCGCCCGATCTGAACGATCCACGCAACGGCGATCTCTACTCGCTGCCCGCCGGCGTACGCGCCAATCCCGATGCCCTGTCCGAAGCAGCACCCTCCGGCAGCCGCGTGCTGACCAAAGTGGAAAACGCCCGCATCGAACGGCGCGGCAACCAGCGCTGGCTGGCCGTCAAAGGCAAAACTGCCGCCCAAATCTGGCCGCTGCTGCGCGCCTTCTGGCAGGAAAGCGGTTTCACCATCTATTCCGAAGAGCCCAAAGCCGGCCTGATGGAAACCGACTGGGCGGAAAACCGCGCCAAGCTGCCGAACCAGGGCCTGCGCAAGCTGTTCGACAAAATCGGCCTGGGCAACAGCTACACCACCAGCGAGCGCGACAAATTCCTGATCCGCATCGAACACAACGAAAACGGCGGCCTGGACATTTTCTTCACCCACAAAGGCTTGGAAGAAGTCTATACCGACCGCAAAAAAGAGCAGACCGTATGGCAGCCGCGCGCCAGCGATCCCAATCTTGAAGCCGCGCTGCTCGCCCGCTTCATGCAGTATCTGGGCGTGGACGAAGCCACCGTTGCCCAGCAGCTGAGCGCGCAGAAACAAACCCAGCAGGGCAGCCAGTTCGCCAAGCGCGAAGGCAACACCGTGCTGGTGTACGGCAGCGCCGAGCGCAATGTGAACCGCATCGCTTCCGCGCTCGACCGCGTCGGTCTGACCGTGCAGCAGTTTGTCAGCGAGCGCGGCATGTTCGTCGTCCGCCCCGCGCCGGCAGAAAGCCAAACCGTCCAAGCCAAACCCGGCCTGCTCAGCCGCGTGTTCGGTTTCGGCAAAAACAAACAGCAGGAAAAACCGGCAGAACAGGCGCCGCAGATGTTTGTGGCATTGGAAGACGCGGGCAACGGCCAGCGCATCCACCTGCTCGACCAATTCGGCAAGCCCTACACCGGCCCCGAAGCGGAAAAATGGTTGAACGACCTGTACCGCGAACTCTACTAAAACACTTTTCAGGCTGCCTGCCCGTTCAGGCAGCCTGAAAAACACCGGCGCCGCCTTTCATATATATGCCATGGAAGGCGGCGCTGCCGTTTGCCCGCATCGTCTGCCGCCAGACCAAAGCAGCCTGCGTAGCGAAGCGGAGTTGCGAAGCTAAAACCGCCAACCCGCCATTTGGCGCGGAAAACACGCCGTCTGCGCCGCCCATCTGCCGCAAAGCATAGGATTTCTGCCGTTTCTTTGCTATATTCGCCGCTTTCAGGCTGCCTGCAGACGGCGGCCGTACGCACACACAAACACGAAAGGAACAATCTATGCGTTGGCAAGGCCGGGAAGGCAGCAGCAATATCGAAGACCGTCGCGGTTCGTCCGGCGGCGGTGGCGGCAGGGGATTCGGCGGACTGGCCGGCATCATCGTGGTGCTGGTGGGCGCCTATTTCGGCGTCGATCTAAGCGGGCTGGTCGCCAACGACAGCGGCCTTTCGCTCGGCTCGCAACAGCAACAGGCCGCGCCGCTGCAAGAAAGCGCCCAAGAAAAACAGCTGGTGCAGTTCAGCTCGGTGGTGCTGCGCGACACCGAAAAAGTGTGGGAAGCCTATTTCCGCAAAATCGGCCGCCAATACCAGGCGCCCAAACTCACGCTCTACCGCAACCGCATCGCCACCGCCTGCGGCACCGGCCAATCCAGCGCCGGCCCGTTTTACTGTCCGGGCGACCAAAAACTCTATATCGACCTTTCCTTCTACAACACCATGACCAACGAGCTGGGCGCCAGCGGCGATGCGGCTTTTGCCTATGTGCTGGCGCATGAAGTCGGCCACCACGTGCAAACCCTGCTCGGCACCATCCAAAAGGTTCACCGCGCCCAGCAAAACATGGATCAGAAGCAGGCCAACCAGCTTTCCGTGCGGCTCGAACTGCAGGCCGACTGCTATGCCGGCGTGTGGGCGCACTATGCCGAGAAAGACGGCCTGTTTGAAAGCGGCGACATCGAAGAAGCCTTCAACGCCGCCCACGCTGTCGGCGACGACCACCTGCAGGAGCGCGCGCAAGGCTACACCGTGCCGCACACCTACACCCACGGCACATCCGCCCAGCGCAAACAATGGCTGCAGCGCGGCCTGCAAACCGGCGATATCGAGCAGTGCAACACTTTCTCCAGCATGTAAAACCGTTGTCCCTACCTTTTCAGGCTGCCTGAAAACCCAAAGGCAGCCTGAAAAGCCAAGCATCCATTCAAAAACGGCATACCAAGCCGCCATCACCATAATAAGCAGCCGCAACCGGCAACCGGACGCTTTCAGGCTGCCCCACACAAACCCCGCCATTGCATTTTCCACCATCAGGCCGCCGCCACACGCAGGCAGCCTGAAAAACCGAAAGGCGGGTTTCCAATGAAAATTCTGTTTTTACTGCCCCTTAGCTGTGCCGCCGCCGTTTGCAGCGCTGCGCCCGATTTGCTGCTGGCACAGGAATTCAAAGGGCAAGACGTAAACGGCTGGGCAATGAGCGAAAAACTCGACGGCGTGCGCGCCTATTGGGACGGCAAACGCCTGATCAGCCGCCAGGGCAATGCCTTCCAGCCGCCGCCCGGTTATACCGCCCATTTCCCGCCCTACCCGCTGGACGGCGAACTCTACAGCGGCCGCGGTCAATTCGAGCAGATTTCTGCCGCCGTGCGCACGCAAAACGGCGATTGGAAAAACATCCGACTGCACGTTTTCGACGTTCCCAAAGCGCAAGGCAATCTCTACCAGCGGCTGGCTGTGCTTTCAGGCTGGTTGAAACAGCACCCCCAAGCACCGATTAACGTAATCGCGCAAACACCGATACGCAATCAGGCGCAGGTGCAGGCGTTTTTGAAAGAAATCGAAGCCAAAGGCGGCGAAGGCGTAATGCTGCGCAACCCAAATACGCCTTACCACGGCGGGCGCAGCAGCAATCTGTTGAAACTGAAAAGCCAATACGACGCAGAATGCACCGTTACTCGCCATCACGAAGGCAAAGGCAAATACGCGGGCAAACTCGGCGCCGTCAGCTGCAAAAACCAGCACGGCGAATTTCGCATCGGCAGCGGTTTCAAAGATGCCGACCGCGACAACCCGCCACCCGTCGGCAGCGTTATCACCTACCGCTACCGCGGTTTTACCCAGAAAGGCACGCCGCGCTTTGCCACGTTTTTACGGGTCAGAAAGGATTAAAGCGACATGGGAAACGGGAAAGCCCGCCGTCTGCCGCTTTAAGCGGCCTTCAAGCAAACTGCCGCAAACAAAACCGGCTCGCAAAAACAACGTTTTTTAACCCAAATGCACGCAAACAAATAATAAATAAAGAAAAAGAATAAAGCCCCGTTTGCTTTTCCAAACTTTAAACAATTTTCACGCGACAAATACAACATTCACACACTTATATGCCATACTGAAGTCGTTTTCCCGCAACCGAAATGGAGCATGATATGAAAACTATGTCTAAAACCCTTTTGATGGTAAGCCTGTTTGCCGCACTCGGCGGCTGTGCCGGCGGTATGACCCAACAGCAACGCAATACCGCAGTCGGCGCCGCACTCGGCGGCGTGGCCGGCAATGTGATCGGCGGCGACACCGGTTCCACACTTGGCGGTGCCGCACTCGGCGGCGTTATCGGCAGCCAAGTCCGCACCCGCCGCTAAACGGTTTCAGGCTGCCTGAATGGCAGGCAGCCTGAAAAAATTCTTACTTGGGGGGAGCGCTGTGATCCGGCATCATCGGGTTGCAGCGCTTTTTTTGTTTGCGCTCTGGGTGCCGACATGCGGCTGGCGAAGCGGTGCTTGGGTGAGAAATATCCGAATGGAAGGGAAAGCACAGCAGATTTGTTGGCGCCTTGTGAGCATTTTAATCACCAGCGGATATTCTCACACCCAAGGAACCGCCATTCCGCAATATCGTCCATACAGGGCAAAGCAGCCTGAAAACAAAAAAAACCGGATTCGCAATGAATCCGGTTTTTTGAAAACGTCCGATTAACGTTTGGAGAACTGTTTGGCACGGCGTGCTTTGCGCAGACCGGGCTTTTTACGTTCCACTTCACGGGCATCGCGGGTAACGAAGCCGGCTTGGGACAGCGCAGGTTTCAACGCGGCATCGTAATCGATCAGCGCACGGGTAATGCCGTGGCGGATGGCGCCGGACTGGCCGGTTTCGCCGCCGCCGATAACGTTCACTTTGATATCGAACGCTTCAACGTTTTCGGTCAGAACCAAAGGTTGGCGAACCACCATGCGGCTGGTTTCACGGGAGAAAAATTCGTCTACCGGACGGCCATTAACGATAATCTGACCGCTGCCTTTTTGCAGGAACACGCGGGCAACTGAACTTTTGCGTCGGCCGGTGCCGTAGTAGTATTTTCCGTTCATATTGTCGTGTCCTTAAATTTCCAAAACTTTGGGTTGTTGGGCGGCATGCTGGTGCTCGGCACCGGCATAGACTTTCAGTTTTTTGATCATTGCGTAACCCAGCGGGCCTTTGGGCAGCATGCCTTTTACGGCTTTTTCCAAAGCGCGACCGGGAAACTGGTTTTGCATTTCGCGGAAAGTGCGCTCGTAGATGCCGCCGGGGAAGCCGGTGTGGCGGTAGTAAACTTTGTCGGTTTCCTTGTTGCCGGTTACGCGCATTTTTTCGGCGTTTACGACGATGATGTAGTCGCCGGTATCAACGTGGGGAGTGTATTCGGGTTTGTGTTTGCCGCGCAGACGGCTGGCAATTTCGGCAGCCAGGCGGCCGAGCACTTTGTCAGTAGCGTCAACGACAAACCATTCGCGTTGCACTTCGTGCGGTTTCGCTGAAAAGGTTTTCATGGGGATTAGTCCAAATCTATTTATAGAAACCGCGGATTGTAGGTGTTTGCAGGCGTCCTGTCAATGCGCCCGGGCAGCCTGAAAGCGTTTTTCGGCACTGTGCAGACACAAAAAACCGGCCGTCCTCAAATACGGATAGCCGGTTGTGGGGAACCCCGCGAATGCCGCTCGGGCTGAGTCCGCTTGAACCTTGTCAACAAGGTGGCTGCCTCGGGTAACTTCGGGTACATTCCGATAGGAACGCGCGCACCTGCTACGACTCCCGGCAACCTAAGCAAACTTTATTGGTTCAAAGGAATATATGCCTTTGCAAACACCGCAGGGAAACTGGTTTCAGGCTGCTTTGCTTTCGGAAAGCGCCTGATCGCAAAAGTCTTCAAGGGTTTTTATTCTACGCTCGAACTCGCGTTCTGACAATTGCTGCTGGCGTCCGTTTTCATCGGCACGTTTGAGCAGGTCGTGGGTCAGGTTGAGTGCGGCCATGATCACGATTTTCTCGGTTTCCATATTGCGGCCGCTGCTTTGGATGGCGTGGATTTTCTGGTTCAGCAGTTCGACAGCTTCCAAGAGCGTGCCGCGTTCGCTTTCCGGGGTGCCGATGGTGAACTGGCGGTTCAGGATATCGACGCTGATTTGTTCGATGCTCATGCGGTTTCCTCACTGGCGGGATCGTTTTCAGGCTGCGGCAGACGCGACAGCAGGCGGCGGATTTCCTGCGCGCTTTGCAGCAGCAGGCTGCGGTATTGCTGGTTTTGGCTGTTCAGTTTGAGAATCTGCTCTTGGAACTGGCTTTTTTCGTTCAGCCACGATTCTTTCAAATCGGCGATTTCTTCAAGCTGTGCCTGCTTCAGACTTTCCAAACTGTTTTCGTGCTGCTTGCCCAGCAGTGCATATTCTTCACTGAAACGCTTGGCTTCTTCGGCCATGCGGCGGTCAAACTCCTGCTGGCGCTCGGAAAGCTGGCGGGCAAAGTGGCTTTCTTTTTCGTTCAGGCTGCTTTGGCCGCTTTGAATTTCCTGCTTGAGCGCTTCGATTTCGCTGTTGCTTTGCGACAAATCGCTGCGGGCAATTTTCAGCAGATCCTGCTGCTCGGCCAGCTGCTGCTCGAGTTTGGCGCTTTTGTCCTGCTCCGACAGCAGCTCTTGGCGCACGTTTTGCGCTTCCCGCCCTTGGGCGTTGCTCTCTTCGCGGTACTGCTCCAGCAGCCGCTCTTTGCCTTCCAGCTCGGTTTCGGCTTCGGTCAGCCGCTCTTTCCACTCGCGTTCTTTGTTTTGCACGGTGGTTTGCAGAAAGGCGATTTGGTCGCGCAGATTCAGGCGTTCTTTTTCCAGCAGTTGGATCTGCTGCTCCTGATACTGGATTTTGCTGCTGAGTTCTTCCTGGCTTTTTTCGGCGTGCACCAACAGGCTGACGCGGGCGCTTTCGGCTTCTTTGCTGCGCTCGGCTTCTTCCAGCAAGCGGCTCTGGCGGACGTATTCTTCACGCGAAAGCGCCAGCTCTTCATTCAAACGGCGGTTTTCGCCGTTCAGATGCCGCAGCCGTTGTACCAGTTCGTGCAGTTTGTCTTCTAGTTTTGTCAGGGACGGATTCATATCGTTCTCGCCGCAGGTTGGGGGAAAAGGGTTTTCAGGCTGCCTGAAAAGGGAAATACGGTTTTATTCGCTTGTTGGTTCGCGCTGCATCAGGCGGCTGACGGCATCGCTTACCGACAATTCGTTGCGCACCAGCTGGTAGAGCATGGCGGTAATCGGCATTTCGATCTGATGGCGGTAGGCGGCGTTGTGGACTTCTTCGATGGTCGGCACACCCTCGGCAACGTGGCCGATCTCCTTGAGCACCTGGTGCAGGCTTTTGCCTTCGGCCAGGCCGAGACCGACTTTGCGGTTGCGCGAAAGTGCGCCGGTGCAGGTCAGAATCAAGTCGCCCATGCCGGCCAGCCCCATCATGGTTTTTTGCTGCGCGCCCATGGCAACGGCCAGGCGGGTGATTTCCGCCAGCCCGCGGGTAACCAGCGCGGCACGGGCGTTCAGGCCGCAGTCCAAACCGTCGCACAGGCCGGTGGCGATGGCCATCACGTTTTTCACCGCGCCGCCCACCGCCACGCCGATTACGTCGTCGTTGGCATACAGGCGCATCACATTGGTGTTCAGTTCGGCGGCCAGCGTTTTGACCCACTCGAAGTTTTCCGAAGCCAGACACACGGCGCAGGGCAATTGTTTGGCCAATTCCTGCGCGAAACTGGGGCCGGAAAGCACGCCGATTTTGTCGTTATCGGGCAACACTTCTTTGA
This sequence comes from Kingella pumchi, assembly GCF_022288825.1. GTDB lineage: Bacteria > Pseudomonadota > Gammaproteobacteria > Burkholderiales > Neisseriaceae > Kingella_D > Kingella_D pumchi. Next base: position 28,551 of record NZ_JAKOOW010000035.1, read on the forward strand.
CGACTTCAAAGGTCAGCCGACCGCTGTCCAATTCAAAACCCTTGCAGGCGGTGAGTATCGGCAGGCGGCCGCCGCCGTGCTGCTTGAGCAGCTCGATGCTGCCGCGCAGGCCGACGACGGGGGTAACCGCCAGCACCAGTTCGCTACCCTCCAGCGCTTCGCCGATATCGGCGTGCACGCTCAGGTTTTCAGGCAGCCTGAAACCGGGCAGATAGCGCTGGTTTTCGCGGATTTTCTGCATGGCGCGGGCGTGTTCGGCATTGTGCGACCACATGGCGACACGGTGGCCGTGCAAGGCAAAATGGATGGCCAATGCGCTGCCCCATGCGCCGGTGCCCAATACGGTTATGTTCATGCTGTTCTCGCGGGATGCGGATTATGGAAATAACGGCGGCGGATTTTAGCACAACTGCCCGTTTTCAGGCTGCCTGCAGGCGGTGGGCGGCGTCGATGGCGAAATAAGTCAGAATGCCGTCCGCCCCTGCGCGTTTAAAGGCGAGCAGGCTTTCCAGAACCACTTTGTCGGCGTCCAGCCAGCCGTTTTGCACGGCAGCCTGAATCATCGCGTATTCGCCGGAGACCTGATAGGCGTAGGTCGGCACGCCGAAGGTGTCTTTCACGCGCCGCACCACGTCCAGATACGGCAGGCCGGGTTTGACCATCACCATGTCCGCGCCTTCCTGAATGTCGAGCGCCACTTCGTGCAGCGCCTCGTCGCTGTTGGCCGGATCCATCTGGTAGCTTTCCTTGCCCGACTTGCCCAGGTTGCCGCTGCTGCCCACCGCGTCGCGGAACGGCCCGTAAAAGGCCGATGCGTATTTGGCCGAATAGGCCATGATGCGGGTGTGGATGTGGCCGGCTTCTTCCAGCGCTTCGCGGATGGCGCCGATGCGCCCGTCCATCATGTCCGACGGCGCCACCACTTGCGCGCCGGCTTCGGCGTGGCTTAGAGCCTGTTTGATCAGCACTTCCACCGTTTCGTCGTTCAGCACATAGCCGCTATCGTCGGTCAGGCCGTCCTGGCCGCTCAGGGTGTAGGGATCGAGTGCCACGTCGGTCATCACACCCAATTCGGGCAACTCGCGGCGCAGCGCGCGCACCGCCGTCTGCACCAGACCGTCGGGATTGTAGGCTTCGGCCGCGTCGGCGGTTTTGTTTTGGGTAACCACCGGAAACAGCGCCAGCATCGGGATGCCCAGTTTCAGCGCTTCTTCGGCGGTTTTCAGCAGTTTGTCCAGACTCTGCCGCTTCACGCCCGGCATCGACGGCACTTCCTGCTCGCGCCCTTCGCCTTCCAGCACAAACACCGGATAAATCAGATCGGCGGCCGTCAGCACGTTTTCGCGCATCAGACGGCGGGAAAAATCGTCGCGGCGCATACGGCGCAGGCGGCTGGCGGGCACTTGGCGAAAAGGGAACTCCATAACACTCTCCTCAAATGGCGGTTAAAGCGGCAAACCCGCCCCAGGCAGCCTGAAACGGGAATTTTCATATAGAATAACACATCGACTGCCGCTGCCGGCAGCCTTATTTTGTCCGACGCAATCACAAGGAAACCCCATGTCTTTCGCCTTTTTCTTCCCCGGCCAGGGCTCGCAGAGCCTGAACATGATGGCTGGATTCGACAACGTCCCCGCCGTCAGAGCCGCATTCGACGAAGCCTCCGCCGCCCTCTGCCAAGACCTGTGGGCGATGATGAACGGCAGCGACGCCGAACTCATCGGCCAAACCGTCAACACCCAGCCTCTGATGCTGGCCGCCGGCATCGCCACCTGGCGCGCCTACCTTGAAGCCGGCGGCAAAGCGCCCGCCGCCGTGGCCGGACACAGCCTGGGCGAATACAGCGCGCTGGTGGTCGCAGGCAGCCTGAAATTTGCCGACGCCGTCAAACTGGTGCGCCTGCGCGCCGAGCTGATGCAGTCCGCCGTGCCGCAGGGCGAAGGCGCGATGGCCGCCGTGCTGGGTTTGGACGACGACACCGTGCGCCGCATCTGCGCCGAATCCGCACAGGGCGGCGTGGTCGAAGCCGTAAACTTCAACTCGCCCGGCCAGGTGGTGATTGCCGGCGAAACCGCCGCCGTCGGCCGCGCGATGGAAGCGGCCAAAGCCGCCGGCGCCAAACGCGCCCTGCCGCTGCCGGTGTCCGTGCCCTCGCATTGCAGCCTGATGAAACCGGCCGCCGACAAACTCGCCCAAGCCCTGCAGTCGGTCGAAGTGCGGCAGCCTGAAATCCACGTGATCAACAATGTGGACGTTGCCGCCTACACCGATCCCGCGCAAATCAAAGACGCGCTTGTGCGCCAGCTCTACCGCCCCGTGCGCTGGACGGAAACTGTGGAAACGCTGGTGCGCGAAGGCATCACCGAATCGGCCGAATGCGGCCCGGGCAAGGTGCTGGCCGGCTTGGCCAAACGCATCGACAAAGCCGCCGTCTGCACCGCGCTGGTTTCCGAAGACGCAGTGAAAGCGTTTATTGAAGCGCATTAAGTCCGAAACGCAAAAGCAGCCTGAAAACCGGTTTTTCGGTTTTCAGGCTGCTTTTTTGCTGGGCGGGCATTGGGCTTGTGTTGCCCTGTTACCGCTATCCGCGCCGGCGCTTGGCTGCGTGAAGCAGCGCAAACGGCAACCTATCCTGCCGTCAATAGTTTTCAGGCTGCCTGAAACCCAAGGCAGCCTGAAAAACAAAACAAAACAGTTCAACACCCTACCCTGCGGCAATGGACGATGCTGTGGCCGACTCCGATGCCGTCGTCGATTTTCTCGATGGTCAGACCGGCGTTTTCGGCGCAGCGCAGCATGTCTGCGGAGTGGTAGATTTTGCTGTTGCCGTTGGCCATCGCGGTGAAATAAACGCTGGTTTGGGTCAGGGTGTAGGCGGCGGTTTCGTACTGCTGGCGGTCCCAAAAGGGTTCCATGATGTAGAGCGTGCCTTCGGGCGTGAGCGCTTCGCGGGCGCGGCGGAGGATGGCGGTAACTTCGTCTTCGGAGAAGCAGTCGAGAAACTGGCTCATCCACACCGCGTCAAAGCCCTGCGGGAAAACGGTGTTGTCGTCGAGCAGATTGGCGGGATGGCCGTGGATGCGTTCGGCGCCGGGCTTGCCGGCCACGGCTTCGCGCATCAGGGCGAGCTGCTGCGGCAGATCCATAATGGTGATTTCGACTTCGGGATGGTGCGCCACGCAGCGCAGCGCCCAGCGGCCGGTGTTGCCGCCCACGTCGAGCAGGCGTTTGATCGGGCGGGAAAACACCACTTTCAGCGCTTCGTCGAAAGCGTTGTCGGAATAATAGTGGTCAAAGGCCAGCCAGCTGCGGCGGGCTTCGGGTTCGAGTTGCGAGAGGCCTTCGTAGATGGTCGGCCATTCGCCCAGCGCTTTCAGACCGGCGGAGCGGCCTTCGAGCAGGGCGGCTTCCAAGTCGAACATGCCCTGATAGCAAATCTCGTGGACGAAATCCATATTCACCCGTGCCATTTTGTCGCGCAGCAGGAAATAACCGGCTTTGCTGATGTAAAAGCGGCCGTCGCGCAAAAGCACGGTGCCGATGGAAAGCGAGGCTTCGAGCAGCACTTGGGCGGCGTAGCGGGTGAGTCCGGCGGCTTGGGCGGTTTCGTTAAGCGTCATGCCGTTTTCGCTGTTGTTCAGGTGCTCGAGTATGCCGAATTTCACCATCAGCCGCGATACTTGGAACACTATAGGGCCGAAGGCGATTTCCTGCGCCAGCCTTTGGGCGGCGCCGGCAGAAAGCTGCTCGCGGGCATAGCGTTTTTCCAGATGGGCGGATATTTTCATGGGGTCTCCTGATTGCGGCAGGCCGGCGAAAGCAGCCTGGAAACGGGTGGTAAACGGGAAAAGGCAGCCTGAAAGGCCGGCGGACGAGTAAAACGGGGCGGCTAGTAGCAGCCCAAAGTCTGCGCCACCGCATCGAAACTGCGATCAAGCGCCTGGCAGGCGGCGGCATCGGTGTGGTCGTAAGCGGCATCGGCGCGGGCTTCGCGGTTCATTTCCAGCAGCGCTTCGGCATCGGCGCCCTGTGCGGCAAAACATTTTTCCACGCGGCGGTAATGCGCTTCGCAGGCCGGCGGCAGCGGCGGTTCGGCGCCGTCGGAAGCAGCCTGAACGCCAGACGCGCTTTCAGGCTGCCCTTCGGCGGGCGGCGCGAAACCGGCATCGACATCGGCTTCGGCGTGTTTGTCCAAAGTCAGGATGTCTTCGTGCTGCGCGCTGTTGAGAATCTCGTCGGCGGCGGTGGACGATGCAGCGGAAGCTGCCGCTGCCGAAGCAGCGTTCTGCTTGGCGGCTTTTTCCTTGCCGCCGCAGGCGGCCAGCAGCAGAGTGCAGAGCACGAGCGGCGCAAACGTTTTCATCTTTCAGGCTGCCTTGCGGGTTTAAAACAGCGCGCGCACAGCGGCTTCAATGTCGTCGGCGCGCATAAAGCTCTCGCCGATTAGGAAAGTCTCAACGCCGTGGCCGCGCATAAAGTCCACATCTTCCTTGCTGCGGATGCCGCTTTCGGTTACGACAATATGGCCGGAAAGCGCCGGCAGCAGGCGCAGCGTCTGCTCGAGGCTCACTTCAAAAGTGCGCAGGTTGCGGTTGTTCACCCCGCGCAGCGGCGTGTTCAGCCGACGGCATTTTTCCAGCTCGGCTTCTTCGTGCAATTCCAGCAGCACCGCCATGCCCGCTTCGTGCGCGGCGTCTTCCAAACGGCGCAGGGTGTCTTCGTCCAGCGCCGCGGCAATCAGCAGCACCGCGTCCGCCCCCCAGGCACGCGCCTGGTAAATCTGGTACTCGTCGATCATAAAATCCTTGCGCAGCACCGGCAGCGACACCGCGGCGCGCGCATCGCGCAGATAGTCGGGCGAACCCTGGAAATAAGGCTCGTCGGTCAGCACCGACAAACAGGCCGCGCCGGCGGCTTCATAATCGCGGGCATGGTCGGCGGGGCGGAAGTCCGGCCGGATCAGCCCTTTAGACGGGCTGGCCTTTTTGATTTCGGCAATGACGGCAGGCAGCTTGGCGGCGTGTTTGGCACGGATAGCGGCGACAAAATCGCGCGGCGCATCGGCATCGGCGGCGCGGGCTTTGATTTCGTTCAAAGGCAGCGCGGCGCGGGCGGCGGCCACTTCCTGGGCTTTGGTGGCAAGGATTTTCTGCAGAATGTCGGACATAAAAACACCCAAAACGGCAACGCGGCTTTCAGGCTGCCTGAAAACCGCAAACGGAAACGGGAAGCAAAACGGGCGGCATTGTACCAAGCCGCGGCGTGCGGCGGCAGGGGGCGCGCTTAAAATCGCCGGCGGCAGCGCATCCGGCGCAACATTCCGGCGCGGCCGGCGCGGAATTTTCAGGCTGCTTTCGGTGACGGCTGACGGCATCGGCAGACGGCCGGTTGGGACTTAAGCAAAATTTCAGGCTGCCGCGCCCATCACCGCCAATCCGCCAATATCCCGCAGGCAATTCCCAAACAAAAGCAGCCTGAAAACTTTTCAGGCTGCTTTTTTACCGTCAAACAGCGTTTTACTGGATGCTGTAGCCGCGCAGGTATTCGATGCGCTCTTTGGTCATGCGGGTGTCGCACTGCATGCCCAGATACTGGCTTTCGGCGGTACTACCGCCTTTGGCGGCGGCTTTGGCGCAGTTGCGGTTTTTCTTGCTTTCCCATTCGCGCTGTTCGTCCACCAGGCTCTGCTGCACGGCGGGGTCGATGTTTTTCCATGCCGATTTGAGCGACTGGCCGGCGGATGCGTGGGCGCGGCGGGCTTGGTCGATTTCGCCCTGGCTGATGCGGCTTTCCGGCTCTTCGGGGCTGAGCGCTTCGGCTTCTTTGGCGGACGGGGTTTCGGCTTTGGCCGGCGGTGGGGCGGGTTTGTCTTCCGGTTTTTCCGCGGCCTGCTCTTGTTTTTTCTCCAGCACGTCGGCAATCGGATCCGGATTTTCCAGCGGTTTTACCGGCTTGGCTTCGGGTTCGGACGCGGTTTCGGGCTCGGCGTTGGCCAGACGGCGCAGCGCGTCTTCGCGTTTGACCGTTTTGCCGTCGATTTTGAGCAGGTCTTTCACGCCGGCGGGCAACAGCACGGTGGCAAGCAGGTGGGCGCCGTCGTTCAGGCTGCTGTCGTTATAGGTAAACGCGGCCTGCTGGCTGCCGTCCACCGACACGCTGTAGCGGATGGGGAAAGACAGCGCCAAGCCCTGGAAGCTGGCGGTGCCGCCTTGGATGCGGCGGTTGATGATGGCGGCGGGGTCGTCGCTTTGCAGCAGCGGCGCGTTGGTTTGCGCCAAGCGGAAAGTGGCTTCGGGAATAGCGATGCTCACTTGGGCGGTACAGCCGGTGGCGCTGGTGTCGGGGCGGGGGTCGTTTACCGTCACCACCAGGCCGGAAACGGCGGCATCGAGTTTTTCGCCGGAAACAAATTCACGCGCGTCGTTGCGCACGAAGTTTTCGCCTTCGCCTTTGATGGTTTTGATCAGGCCGGACTGCACGTCTTCGGCCAGCGCGGGATGGGTGCAGTTGAGCTTGGCGGTTTCGTCAACGGGGGCTTTTTCCGAGCAGCCGGCGGCAAACAGCGCGGCGGCCAAAGCAAGCAGGGTGTATTTTTTCATGGTTGCAATTCCTGAAGTGATCCGGCGGGCATCATAACAAAAAGCGACGCCCTTTGATAAGCGCGGCATCGCTTGGGCGGCGGTTTTCAGGCAGCCTGAAAAACGTTTTTTGCCGTTTCAGGCTGCTTTTTGCGCACCCGAATCAGGCGAATTCGGCATAAACGGGGGCGTGGTCGCTGGGGCGCTCTTGGGCGCGGGCGTCCTGATCCACCGCCACTTGGCGCAGTTTTTCTTTCAGCGCCGCGCTCACGAGAATATGGTCGATGCGCAGCCCCTGGTTGCGCTGGAACATCGCGCCGCGGTAGTCCCACCAGGTGTAATGGGCGCCTTCGGGGTGGATGTGGCGCAGGCCGTCGCTTAATCCCAATTCGAGCAGCGCGGCGAACCATTGGCGCTCTTCGCTGCTGCACAGAATTTTTTCGCGCCATTTTTCCGGCGCGTACACGTCTTGGTCGGCAGGGGCGATGTTGAAGTCGCCCAGCAGCACCAATTCGGGATAGCGCGCCAGCTCTGCGCGCACAAACTCGGTGAGCGCGGCAAACCAGCGGCGTTTGTAGGCGAATTTTTCGCTGTCGAGCGCTTCGCCGTTGACGCAGTAAACGTTGATCACGCGCACGCCGGCGGCGGTGGCGGCAATCACGCGCCGCTGCGGGTCGTCGGGCAGCGCTGGCAGGCCGACGGCAACATCTTCGAGCGGATGGCGGCTGATCAGGGCAACGCCGTTATAGGTTTTCTGGCCGCTCCATTCGGTGTGCCAGCCGCTCATGCGGAACACGGCGGCGGGGTATTTGTCCTGGTCGAGCTTAAGCTCCTGCAGGGCGAGAATGTCGGGCTGGTGCGCGGCCAGCCAGTCGCTGACCTGCGGCAGGCGCACATTGAGGGAATTGACGTTCCAAGTGGCGATTTTCATGTTTTTCGACTCTTGTTGCGGACGATGCGCGCGGCGCTTTTCGCTTTCAGGCTGCCTGAAGGCGTTTGGGCGGCGGGCGGCGGATAAAGGGCGTCGAGCACGCGGCGGGCGGGTTCGGAAGTCAGCCGGTAGAGCAGCACGCTGTGGTAGCGGACAAAATCCACCATGCCGAAGCGGCGCATCCGGCTCAGATGTTTAGATACCGTGCCGACGCTCAGACCGGTGAGCGCGGTCATTTCGTCGAGACTGCGCTCGCTCTCGCGCAGCAGGCGCGAAAGCTGCAGGCGCTCGGGATGGGAGAGGATTTTCAGCAGACCGGCGGCGTGTTCGCTGTCGTCCTGCGGTGCGGCGGCCGGCGGAAACGGCCGGGATTCGGCGGCGGGTGCGTTCATGCTTGTGCTCCGTTGTAAACGTTTATGGTTATAAATTCGCCTGCGCCCAATGTGCTGCAGGCAGCCTGAAACGTCCAAACGGAGTTTTCAGGCTGCCTGCGGCAAAGGGGGAAAGCAAGTTTAGCGGGCGGCAGTGGCAGCCTGCTGGTTGGGGGTAATCAGGATTTCGACGCGGCGGTTTTGCGCACGGCCTTCGTCGGTGTTGTTGCTGGCGATCGGCTGGCGCGAGCCTTGGCCGGATACGCTCATGCGGTTGGCGGCAACGCCCTGGCGGTTCAGGTAGTCGGCAACCGACTGGGCGCGGTTGCGCGAGAGCGGGTTGTTGATGGCGTCGTTGCCGGTGCTGTCGGTGTGGCCGATGATGGAAATGTTGGTATCGACATAAGTGGCCAGCGTTTTGGCGGCTTCAGACAGCGAAGACTGGGCGCGCGGCGACAGCGCGTAGCTGCCGGTGGCGAAGGTTACGTTTTCGGGCATGGTCAGCTTGATCTGGTTGCCCTTGCGTTCCACTTCCACGCCGGTGTTGGCCAGCTGCTCGCGCAGTTTTTTCTCTTGGTAGTCCATATAACCGCCGACGCCGGCACCGATGGCACCGCAGGCTAGCGCGGAGTTGCGCGCGCCTTTGCTGCCGTGGCTGATGGCGCCGATGATGCCGCAGGTTACCGCGCCGCCCAGGCCGTACATGGCGGTTTTGCTCATGTGCTGCTGGCCGGTACTCGGATCGGTAATGCAGCCGCTCAGGCCGAGTGCGGCGATGGTAGCGGCGACGGTCATGCTTTTGAATACACGCATTTGGATTTCCTTTACTGAAACGGTTGTTCAAAGGCAGCCCGACAAGGCAGCCTGAAAGCGCGGAATATAGCCCAAACGCCGTGCAAAGGCGGCGGGCTTAACGCTAAATTACCTTTTGGGCGGTGTTTTTTACTTTTCAGGCAGCCTTGTTTTCAGGCTGCTTCGGCGTCAGCAGGCTCAATAGGGCGAAGCCGCCAACCGTCATCGCCAGCATCATGCCGGCCATCACATAGGGCGTGCCGTTGTGCAGCTTGCTGGCGGCAAAGCCGGCGCAGGCGGCTATCAGCGACTGGAAAGCCGACAGCAGCGAGCTGGCGCCGCCGCCGATTTCGGGTTTGAAATAACCCATAAACAGCGCCTGGGTGTTGGCGGTAACAAAACCCTGGGTGCCCACCGACACCATCACAAACAGCACCAGCAGCGCCAGCGGCGGATGACCGCCGGACAAAAGTATCGCCAGCAGCATGCCGCCGTTGGCCGCCAACTGCAGGGCAATGCCGAAATTCAGAATGTTGCGCGGATGGCTGCCGCGCTTGAGCCGCCAGGCGGTGATGCGGTTAAAGCACATCATGGTGAAAATATTGCAGGCAAACACCAGCGCATACTGGGTGGAACTCAAGCCGTAAAATTCCATATACACCGCCGGCGATTCGCTGAGAAACACCAGCATCGAAGCAAACGAGGCAGCCTGAAAAAACATTACCCCCATCGCCGGCGCGCAACCAACGATATGGCGGTAGCGCCCGCCTACTTCGCGCAGATGCGCCGCTTTGAGTTTTTCAGGCTGCTTGTGCTGCGGCAAAAAAGCATACAGCGCCGCGGCAACGGCAGAACCGTAAACAAACAAAAACGCGAATACCGAACGCCAGCCGCCGATTTTGTTCAGCAGCGCGCCCAGCTGCGGTGCCAGCATCGGCGCGGCCATCATAATGATGCCGATCAGCGCGAACATTTGTGCCGCCTGGTTGCCACGGTAGTTGTCGCGCACCACCGCGCCCACCACCACCGAAGCCATACCCGCCCCTAAAGCCTGCACCAGCCGCAACAGCAAAAGCTGGTCGGCAGTCTGCACAAACACCAGCGCCAGACTGCTGACCACATAAACCAACAGCCCCTTCAGGGCGATATTGCGCCGGCCTTTAATGTCCGACAGCGAGCCGCCGGAAAGCTGGCCGATGGCCACACCGAGCATAAACGCGCTGAGGCTGCGTTCGATATCGTGGGTCTGCGCGCCCAGCGCCCTGGCAATATCGAGCGTGGAGGGCAGATAGGCATCGACCGAAAACGGCATCACCGCCACCAGCGAAGCCAGCAGCACGGCCATCTGCCGGTCGTTCAGTTGGTATTTGGGAGTAAACATAGGCTTGTTTCAATAAGGTTTCGACGGACAGCGCGGCGACAAACCGTTTTCAGGCTGCCTTAGCGCGCCCGCCAGAATACGTGCGGACAAACAGTCGGATGCAGGTTCGGGCAAACGAACCCACGCCGACGGCACCGCGAAAAAGCATTCAGGCAGCCCCAAGGCTGCCTGAAAAATGTGGTCGGAATGAGAGGATTCGAACCTCCGCCCCCTTCGTCCCGAACGAAGTGCGCTACCAGACTGCGCTACATTCCGAAAGGCGCGCATTATATGCCCAAAGCGCGGCGGCGGACAAGGATTTTGTACGGCACCACCGTTTTTCCGAGCACCAACCGTAAATATTGGCAACAAACACCCAATGCCGCCGACAAAAAAGCAGCCTGAAAACCGCCAGTCCGGCTTTCAGGCTGCTTTTGATGTTTTCCGGTTTTTTTCTTTTCAGGCTGCCTGAAAAACAAAACCGGAAAGGGCGAACCTTTCCGGTTTTTTAAAACATTCCTAGCGGCAGCTGCCCCCAGGATTAGTCCAGATGGCGGTCGGCATCAACCAAAGAGCGGCGAGCCAGAGCCAGGTTGGATTTGGAGCGATCCAGTACGGAGTACAGGAACAGGCCTTCGTGTTTGGACAGCGGACGCAGCAGGTGGTACTGTTTGCCCAGAGTGATCAGGATGTCTTCGATGCTGTCTTTCAGACCGAGCATGCCCATGGTTTTCATTTTGGCACGCATCACTTCGGTGTTGCCCGCAGCAGCGATTTCCAAATCGATGGCAGCAGAACCGCCGCCGGCCAGCAGCATGCCGCTGCCGTAGTCCACAACGGCGGCAGCCAAAGCACCGTCAACGTTCAACATTTCGGCTACTGTTTTATCGTAATTCATTCTTAAGCTCCTTAAATAACAAAATTTGCGTGCGCAAATGCTGCCACGCGATGTTACCGGGTCGCACGGGCAAATGACTGTTTGCAGGTTTGTCTTAGCCGCCCGATAGTGCCGATAATTATATGACCCCAAAAATCTTTAGTAAAGTTATCGATAATCTCCGCCCGTATTTTTTACACAAGCAGCACCTGTTCCGCCGCTTCCCCGCCCCGATACCCGCCTGCGCCGCTTTGCAGCAAAAATCCGTCTAACTATTTTATATACAACAAGATAAACAAAAAAAACCGGCCAGCAGCCGGCCGGCGAACGCATAATGCCCGTTTCAGGCTGCCATGCGGAATATGTTAAAATCCGCCGCCAACAAGCCTTGCGCTGTGGCCATTTTAACAACAGCCGCCACAAAATTTACCTTTCCCACTCTCTCCTATATATCCAAAACCGCCATGACCCAAGACAAAATCCTTATTCTCGACTTCGGTTCGCAAGTTACCCAGCTTATCGCCCGCCGCGTGCGCGAAGCCCATGTTTACTGTGAGCTGCATCCCTACGATATGCCGCTCGACGCCATCAAAGCCTTTAATCCCAAAGGCATCATTCTCTCCGGCGGCCCCAATTCGGTTTACAACTCCGACTATCAGGCCGACACCGGCATTTTCGATTTGGGTATCCCCGTGCTCGGCATCTGCTACGGTATGCAGTTTATGGCCTACCACTTGGGCGGCGATGTCGAGCCGGGCAACCAGCGCGAATTCGGTTACGCCCAAGTGAAAACCATCGACAGCGAACTGACACGCGGCATTTCAGACGGCCAACCCAACACGCTCGACGTATGGATGAGCCACGGCGACAAAGTCTCCAAATTGCCCGAAGGCTTCAGCATCATCGGCGACACCCCCTCCTGCCCCATCGCCATGATGGAACACGCCGCCAAGCAGTTTTACGGCATCCAGTTCCACCCCGAAGTTACCCACACCAAACAAGGCCGCGCCCTCATCAACCGCTTTGTTTTGGACATTTGCGAAGCCAAACCAAGCTGGACGATGCCCAACTACATCGACGAAGCCGTGGCCAAAATCCGCGAGCAGGTTGGCAGCGACGAAGTGATTTTAGGCTTGTCCGGCGGCCTCGATTCCTCCGTGGCCGCCGCGCTGATTCACCGCGCCATCGGCGAGCAGCTTACCTGCGTGTTTGTCGATCACGGCCTGTTGCGCCAAAACGAAGGCAAAATGGTGATGGACATGTTTGCCCGCAACTTGGGCGTGCGCGTGATTCATGTCGATGCGGGAAAACAGTTTCTCGACAAACTCGCCGGCGTTACCGACCCCGAGCGCAAACGCAAAATTATCGGCGCGGAATTTATCGAAGTGTTTGATGCCGAAGAGAAAAAACTTACCAACGCCAAATGGCTGGCGCAAGGCACAATTTACCCCGACGTCATCGAAAGCGCGGGCGCGAAAACCAACAAAGCCCACGCCATCAAGTCGCACCATAACGTCGGCGGCCTGCCCGAAAACATGAAACTCAAGCTGCTCGAACCCTTGCGCGACCTGTTTAAAGACGAAGTGCGCGAACTGGGCGTCGCCCTCGGCCTGCCGCGCGAAATGGTGTACCGCCACCCCTTCCCCGGCCCCGGCCTCGGCGTGCGCATCCTCGGCGAAGTGAAAAAAGAATACGCCGACCTCCTGCGCCAGGCCGACGACATCTTCATCCAAGAGCTGCGCAACACCACCGACGACAACGGCACTTCATGGTACGACCTCACCAGCCAGGCCTTTGCCGTGTTCCTGCCCGTGAAATCCGTCGGCGTAATGGGCGACGGCCGCACCTACGATTACGTCGTCGCCCTGCGCGCCGTGATTACCAGCGACTTCATGACCGCCCACTGGGCCGAGCTGCCCTACTCCCTGCTCGGCCGCGTATCCAACCGCATCATCAACGAAGTCAAAGGCATCAACCGCGTGGTGTACGACGTAAGCGGCAAACCGCCCGCCACGATTGAGTGGGAATAACCCGCGCCCGCAAGTATCAAAAAGCAGCCTGAAAACCCCGATAACCGTTTTTCAGGCTGCTTTTTGCTGTTCTGCCGCTTTCACGCAGAAATCTTGTTCACCCATCTTTCAGGCTGCATCAACACCAGCCCAAGGCCGTTTGAAAGCCAGATTCCGCTTTCAGGCTGCTTATTCCGCCAACACCTCGCCCAAAAAATCCGCCACCGCGCGGATTTTTGCCGAGCGGCGCAAGTCTTCGTGCAGCACCAAATAAATATCGGCGGCGAATTCCTCTTTTACCGCCGCGTCATGCAGCCCGACCTGCACGAAGCCGTCTTCAGGGTGGACGTAAAAATCGGGCAAGAGACCGATGCCGGTTTCGGCGGCAATGCCGGCTTTGATGAGGTCGAAATCGTTACAGGCGAGGATGACTTTGCGCCCGGCGAGTTGTTCTGCCTGCCACAAGCCATGCGCACCGGCGATGTTCAGGCAGAGAAAGGCCTGCTCGGCGCGCGGGCGGTTCTTCAGGTAAGCGGCGCGGGCGTAGAAGCGGTAACAGATGGAGCGCAGACGGCGGACGACCAGGTCGTTTTGCGTCGGGCGGACGATGCGCAGCGCGATGTCCGCCTGGCGCGCGTGCAGATTGCTGATTTGCGCGTCGCTTTGCAGAACGAGGCGGATGTTGGCGTGGTGGCGGGTGAAGGCGTCAAAGTGCGGCATCAGCAGGCCTTTGGCGACCAGCGGCGGCGCAGAGATGACGACTTCGGCCATTTCCTCGCGCTGCTCGCGCGCGGTACGCAGCAGGGTGTTCATGCCGAGGGCGATGTCCTGCGCCTGCGCGTAGATGCGCGCGCCATCTTCGCTTAACAGGTAACGGCGACCAATGCGGTCAAACAGACGCAAGCCAAGCGTTGCTTCCAGCCGCGCGATGCGACGCGAAACGGTGCTGTGCTGCACGCCCAGCGCTTCGGCAGCAGCGGTCAGGGTTTGTTTTTCTACGAGTACGGCAAAGTGGTGCAAGTCGTCCCAGTCGGTCATGGCCATACTTTCGTTGGTTGGGCAGCCTGAAAACCATTTATGGATTTTCAGGCTGCCTGATTGTGCGTTAATTGTCGAACGCGGATATTTTTTCGTATTTTACCCGCTTGGCGCACGGATTAAACTGTCGTTTTACCCATATCCGAAAGAAAAGCTATGACAAAACTGCCAAAGAAATACGCAGGCGTGCTGTTTTCCTTCTACGCCTCGGCGATTATGATGCTGATTGTCAGCGGCGTGCTGGTCGCGCTGAACACCGGTCTGGACGCGGGCTATGCGCTGCGCCTCGCCAAAGCCTATCTGATTACCTGGCCGGTTGCCTTCGCCAGCCTGCTGGCGGTGCGGCCGCTGGTGGTGCGGCTGGTAGCGGCGAGTGTGGATGGCTGAAGCAGCCTGAAAACAGCCGATACGCTTTTCAGGCTGCCTTTTTCAATTTCCAAAACGCCAAACCATTCAGGATGCGGGCTGCACTAAAACCTTACATTCCCGCTTTCAGGCTGCCTTACATTGAAAGGCAGCCTGAAAGTGCGTTTACAAACTTCTACGAAGTAAAGCCTACTCACCCGCACCCGCCGCATTTCCCGCAATTAGACGACGGCGCACAGCCATCCGCCTTTTTCGCTTTCGGTTTGAACAGGTATTTTTTCAGCAGGTAAAACACCGAGCCTGCAATAATCAGCCCGACAATAATATATTGAGCCATCAGAAAATCCTTGAAGTGATTTGGTAAACGACAAAGGCGGCAAGATACGCCAGCGCGAACAGATAGCCGGTAATCAGCAGCGTGGTTTTGAGCGATTTGGTTTCGCGTTTGATCACGGCGAGGGTGGCGGCGCACATCGGGGCGTAGATGTACCACGCGAGGAAGGCGAAGGCGGTGGGCAGCCCCCAGCGGTTGTGCATGATGGGGATGAGCGCGTTGGCGATTTCGTCTTCCGAGCCGCCGACGGCGTACACGGTACCCAGTGCGGCGACGACCACTTCGCGGGCGGCGATGCCGGGAATCATGGCGATGCACATTTCCCAAGTGAAACCCAGCGGGGCGAACAGGGGCTGGATAAAGTGTCCGATGGTGCCGGCCAGGCTGTAATCAATCGCTGCACCGGTCGCGCCTTCGGGGGCGGCAGGCCAGCTTACCAGCGCCCACAAAATCACGGATACGGCGAAAATAATCGTGCCGGCGCGTTTCAAAAACGCTTTTACGCGGTCCCACAGGCTGGTGAGTATGTGTTTGAAATTGGGGGTGCGGAAGGTGGGCAGTTCCATCAGCAGGGGGAACTGCTGCACGCTGCCCTGCCGCCGCGCCAGTAGTTTCATAATATAGGCGACCAGCGCGGCGGAGGCGATGCCCAGCACATACAGGGCAAACAGGGTCAGCCCTTGCAGGTTGAAGACGCCGCCGACGGTGCGGTCGGGAATAATCGCGGCGATAATCAGCGCATACACGGGCAGGCGGGCGGAGCAGGTGAGCATTGGCGCGATGGCGATGGTTACCAGCCGCTCGCGCGGGTCGTGGATGGTGCGGGCGGACATCACGGCGGGCACGGCGCAGGCAAAGCTGGACAACAGCGGGATAAACGAACGCCCCGACAGCCCGCTTTTTGCCATCATGTTGTCCAGCAAAAACGACGCGCGCGGCAGATAGCCCGAGTCTTCCAACAGCAGGATAAAGGCAAACAGAATGGTAATCTGCGGCAGAAACACCAGCACACTGCCCACGCCCGCAATAATGCCGTTCACAATCAAATTGTTGAGCACGCCCTCGGGCATATTCGCGCCCACCCATTCGCCCAGCGAGCCGAACGCGCCTTCAATCAGCTCCATTACGGGCGCCGCCCAAGTGTAAACGGCTTGGAACACCATAAACAAAATGGCAAACAGAATCACCATGCCCCACACGGGGTGCAGCGCGATTTCGTCCAGTTTTTTGTGCCACGCGGGCAGCGTCATTTCGGTGCGGACGACTTGTTTCAGAATATTTTCTACTTCGTGGTACAGCGCGTTGCTGTCCAGCTCTTCCAGCTTGCGCTCCGCACCTGCGGGATTGGCGGGGAAAGTGCGCTTGCGCGGCAGCTTTTTCACCGCTTCGCGCACGGCATGGATGCCCGATGCGCTCACCGCCACGGTTTCCAAAACCGGCACGCCCAGCAGCTCGCTCAGCTTTTCTGCATCAATCGCCAAGCCGCGATTGCGGGCGACATCGCTCATATTCAGCGACACCACCATCGGCAGGTTCAGCGTTTTCAGTTCCAAAATCATCCGCAGCGTCATGCGCAGATTGGTCGCATCCGCCACCGCGATAATCGCATCGGGCGGAATGCCCAGCTTGCCCACCGCCATATCGCGGGCGACCGCTTCGTCGGGGCTGGTGGTGCGCAGGCTGTATGTGCCCGGCAAATCAATGATGTGCACCGCAGGGTCGTCCAACAGCGTGCCCTCGCGCCTGTCCACCGTAACCCCCGGATAATTGGCGACTTTGGCATGCGCGCCCGTCAGCCCATTGAACAGCACGGTTTTGCCGCAGTTGGGCGCGCCGACCAGCGCAAAATAGCTGAGTTCCATCAATATTTCTCCTTATGTTTTGAGTGTTTTTTACCGTTTCAGGCAGCCTGAAAATCGGTTTTGCCGCAGCGTTTCGCTTATTCAGGCAGCCTGAAAACACCGTTGGCAGGTTTTCTTTTGGCAGACCTCGTTTTCAGGCTGCCTGAACCACATGGCACATCACCTTCTGCGCCTCGTCCTTGCGCAGCGAAAACTGCGACTGGTTGCCCAGCCGCACGGCAAACGGCCCCCTGCCCAAAATACCGACCGCAATCACCTGCACCGGCATGCCGTCCGAAAAGCCCAAATCCGCCAAACGCCGCGCAACCAGCGGATCCAGCTCGCCGAAAACGGGGTTGGGCACGATTTCGGCGATGTGGGCGGTGGCGCCTTTTTTGAGTTGCGATAAGGGAACGGCTGACATATTTTTCCTCTCATTTCATTTTCGTCAGATTGAAAAAAGCCGCGCGGGCGGAAAACCCATACGGCGAAACGTGCTTCAACTTGATGCGGATTGCTTGAAATTCCGTTTTATTAAAAATCATTATTAATTTTTGTTAATTATATTATTGCATTTGCAAATCATAAACCTGTCGGATTTGACGGAAATCAACTCTTGTGAAATTGGCTGTTTGGCAGTTTCAGGCAGCCTGAAACGGCGGCAAAGCTGTTTTTGTTTTCAGGCTGCTGCTAAAATGCTGTTTTTTTTGGAAAACAAAATGACCGTTGTTGCCATTGATATCGACCCGCAAAAAACCTTTACGCCCGTGTGCGCCGGCGAGTTGCCCGTGCCGTTCGGCGATGAAATCGTGGCGGAATTGAACGCCCAAGCCGCGCTGGCGGACTACCGCGCCGTCAGCAAAGACGCGCACAGCCCCGCCGCGCAATGGCTGTGCGCCAGCCATGCCGAAATTCTGCGCCCCACGGGGCTGCCCGACGCGCCCGAAAGCTGGGTGGCGCACGCGATGATTGGCAGCCGTGGGTTTGAGCTGCTGGACGGACTGCCCGATGTGCGCGGTTACGATTTTTGCGTGTGGAAAGGCATCGAACCCGATATGCACCCCTACGGCGCGTGTTACCACGACCACGCAGGGCGGCTGAGTACGGGGCTGATCGAGTGGCTGCGCGATGTGCGGGCGCAGGTGCTGGTGGTGGGCGGGCTGGCGACTGATTTCTGCGTGAAAGAGTCAGTGCTGCAACTAGCAAAGGCGGGCGGCTGGCGGGTGCTGGTCAACCGTGCCGCGTGCAGGGGCATCGCTGCGGACAGCATCGCCCGCGCGTGGGCCGAAATGGCGGCGGCGGGCACAATCCTGCTGGACGATGCGGCGGCGGTAAAAGACTATTTGGCGGCATTGGAGGCAGCCTGAAAAGCGGTTCTGCCGGTTTTCAGGCTGCCTTTACCCTACCCTGCCCGCTTTCAGGCTGCTTTCCCCACATTCCGCGCCGCGGGTTACAATCCGTCTGCCCGTCCAATCCGCAAGCGAAAACACCATGAGCGCATCGTCCCCCGCCCCCAAAACCCGCACCGTTATCAGCTTTCTCGGTACCGTGCTCGACAATGCGCGCGGTGCGGGGCGCTGGCAGAAGTGGCGGCCGAACATCGCCCTGCACCAGCAAACCGCGCAGCGTTTCGACCGGCTCGAGCTCTTTTACAGCGAAAAATTCCGCAATCTGGCCGAACTTGTCCGCAGCGATTTGGCGCAGGCCGCACCGCATCTTGCCGTTAATCTCGTGCCGCTGGAGTTGGCCAACCCCTGGGACTTCGGCGAAGTCTATACCAAGCTGCACGATTGGGCGGCCGCCTACCCTTTCGACACCGAAGCCGAAGACTATTTCACCCACATCACCACCGGCACCCACGTCGCCCAAATCTGCCTGTTTCTGCTGGTGGAAAGCCGCCGCATTCCCAGCTTTCTCCTGCAAACCGCCCCGCCCAAACGCCAGCGGCACAGCATGGAGCAGGGCGACTTCGGCACCATCGAAATCATCGACCTCGATCTCGCCCGCTACGACGCCATCGCCCGCCGCCTTGCCGCCGAAAGCGACGACGCCGTGCGCTATCTCAAAAGCGGCATCGCCACCCGCAACGCCGCCTTCAACCGCATGATCGCCGAAATCGAACAAGTCGCCCTCAATTCCCCCGCCCCCATCCTGCTTTCCGGCCCCACCGGCGCCGGCAAATCCATGCTCGCCCGCCGCATCTACGAGCTGAAAAAAGCCCGCCGCCAGCTTTCAGGCAGCTTTGTCGATGTCAACTGCGCCACCCTGCGCGGCGACGGCGCCGCTTCCGCCCTCTTTGGCCACAAAAAAGGCGCCTTCACCGGCGCCGCCGAAAAACGCGAAGGCTATCTCAAAACCGCCGACCGCGGCCTGCTCTTTCTCGACGAAATCGGCGAACTCGGCCTCGACGAACAAGCCATGCTGCTCAAAGCCATCGAAGAAAAACGCTTTTATCCCGTCGGCAGCGACCGCGAAAGCGAAAGCAGCTTCCAACTCATCGCCGGCACCAACCGCGACCTGCGCCGCGAAGCCGCCGCCGGCCGCTTCCGCGAAGACCTGCTCGCCCGCATCAACATCTGGCACTACCGCCTGCCCGCGCTCGCCGAGCGCCGCGAAGACATCGAACCCAATATCGACCACCAGCTTGCCGTCGTCTCGCAAGAACTCGGCCGCGCCACCCGCTTCAACAAAGAAGCCCGCGCCGCCTACCTTGCCTACGCCCTCTCCGAGCACGCCCCTTGGCGCGGCAACTTCCGCGACCTCGCCGCCAGCATCATGCGCCTGGCCACTCTCGCCGGCCACGGCCGCATCCAAAACGGACACGTCGCCGCCGAAATCGCCCGCCTGCAATGGCAGTGGCAGGACGGCTCGAGCGACAGCGTTTTCAGGCTGCCTGAAAACCCGTCCGATCTCGCTTTCAGGCTGCCTGCGGACAATAAAGGGCAGCCTGAAACCCCCGCCGCATGCATCCGCCGCATTCTCGAAGCCAAAGGCCGCAGCTGGGACGACATCGACCGCTTCGACCAACTCCAACTGGCCGCCGTCGCCGCCGAATGCCGCCGCCACAAAACCCTTGCAGCCGCCGGCCGCGCCCTCTACCAAGCCTCCCGCCGCAAACGCAGCACCCCCAACGACAGCGACCGCCTGCGCAAATACCTGCGCCGCTTCGGTTTGGAATGGGCGGATGTGGCGGAGTGAACGTACTGCAGCAGATCGAACCGGCAAAAAGGCAGCCTGAAAACCGTTTGGAATGGTTTTCAGGCTGCTTTTTTGTTGCTGATGCCGCAAGCGCCGCCCCGCTTTGGCGTGTACTTGTCCGCCGTCTTTCAGGCTGCCTTTCAAACCAGCCCAAGCAAAGCAGCCTGAAAACTTTTCAGGCTGCCTGGCGCGGCTATAATCCGTCTTTTCCCTACCCCTTTCCTGCCGCGCCATGTTCCATCTTTACCAATCCGACCATCTGGAAGACCTTGCCGCGCTGCTGGCGGCGGTGCGCCGTCAAAATCCGCTGCCCGATCCCTTTGCCGCCGAAGAAGTGGTAGTGCCCAGCCACGGGATGCGCCGTTTTCTCAGCCATTATCTTGCCCGCGAAACCGGCATTGCCGCCAATATGCGCTTTGTGCTGCCGGCGCAGCTGATGTGGCGTTGGCTGCGCGAGCAGGTCGGCGCGGTGCCGGAAAACGATCCGTTTGCGCCGGAAGTTATGCGCTGGCGGCTGCTGGCCTTGTTTGACCGGCCGCAGTTTGCGGCGGATGAGCGCTTTCAGGCTGCCCGCGGGGCGCTGGGCGCTTATCTGCAGCGGGGCGAGAGCGCGCGTTATGCGCTGGCCGGACAGCTGGCCGATGTGTTCGACCAGTATCTGGTTTACCGTGCCGACTGGCTGGAGACTTGGAAGCAGGGCAAAACGCTGCCTGATCTGCCCGAGAGCCAGTTGTGGCAGGCCGAATTGTGGCGCAGTCTCGACAGCGGCGCAGCCGAAGGGCGCCACCGCGCGGCTTTGTGGCACCGGCTGGCGGCGGCACTGGCGGCGGAAAAACCGCCGCACGCGCTGCCGCCGCGGCTCTTGGTGTTCGGCATTTCGTCGCTGGCGCCGGTGTATCTGCAGCTGCTGCAGCTGGCGGCGCGCCATTGCGAAGTGCATTTGTTTGCGCTCAATCCCAGCCGGCTGTATTGGGGCAAAACGGTGTCGGCGGGCGAATTGCTGTCGCGGCCGGATGCCGATTTGTCGGAGCAGGGTCATCCGCTGCTGGCGGCGCTGGGCAAGCAGGGGCGCGATTTTTTCGACGCGCTGGCCGAAGCCGATATCGGCGCCGACATCGACTCCTACGCCGAAGCGCCCGAGTCGCCCGGCCTGCTGCACACTTTGCAGTTTCACATCCAAAGCCAGATTCTGCCGCAGGACGGCCGCGCGGACTGGTTAGACAAAAACGGGCTGGCGGGCAAAGACACAAACGCCGTTATCGCGCATCTGCGCGCGGATGCCGGCATCGAAATCCACAGCGCCCACAGCCCGCTGCGCGAGTTGCAGATTCTGAAAGACCGCCTGCTGGCGCTGCTGGCGGAACATCCCGACTGGCAGCCTTACGATATCGCCGTGCTCACGCCGCATATTGAGCCTTATCTGCCCTTTATCGAAGCGGTGTTCGGCGGCAGCGCCGACGGCTGGCCGCTGCCTTATTCGGTGTCCGACGTGCGCCTGTCGCGCCGCCAGCCGCTGCTGTATGCGCTCGAATCCGCGCTGGCGCTGCTGGAGAGCCGTTTTGAAGCGGAAAAACTGCTGCCGCTGCTGGAAAGCAGCATCGTGCTCGAGCGCTTCGGTTTGAGCCGCGAAGATTTGCCGCTGCTGCACGACACGGTGGCCGGTCTCAATATCCGCTGGGGCAGCGACAGCGAAATGCGCGCCCGCTACGGCGACGCGGGCAGCCTGTTTACCTGGCAGCAGGGCATCGAGCGGCTGGCGCTGGGCTGGCTGATGCCCGATGGCGCCGGCCTGTGGCAGGGCGTCAGCCCGTGGCCGGGCAATGACGCCCATCTCGAAATGCTCGGCCGTTTCGCCGCGCTGCTGCGCCTGCTGGCCGACACCCGCCGTGAATGGGAAACGCCCGCCGCCGTGCCCGAATGGTGCCGGCGCGTGCGCAGCCTGTGCGCCGGCCTGTTCACCCCGGCCGACGACGATTTGGCCGCCGCCCAGCAGCTCGAGCAGGCGCTCGCCCAATGGCAGGAGCAAACCGAAGAAGCCGGTTTTTCAGGCTGCCTGTCGCTGCAAACCGCCGTGCTGCACCTTTCCCGCTTTCTCGGCGGCCAGAGCGAAGCCGGCTTTCTGCGCGGCGGCATCACTTTTTGCAGTATGGTGCCGATGCGCTCGCTGCCCTTTAAAGTCCTGTGCCTGCTCGGCCTGAACGACGGCGAATTTCCGCGCAACACCAAAGCCGCCGAGTTCGACCTAATCGCCCGCCGCCCGCGCGCCGGCGACCGCACCCGCCGCGACGACGACCGCTATTTGTTTCTCGAAGCCCTGCTCAGCGCCCGCGAAATGCTGTATCTGTCCTACGTCGGCCGCGACATCCGCAGCGACGAAGAACGCGCGCCGTCCACCCTGCTCAACGGCCTGACCGACTGCATCGCCGCCCTGGCCGGCATCGGCAGCACCGAGCTGGCGCAAAAATGGATCATCAGCCATCCGCTGCAGCCCTTCTCGCGCCGCTATTTCGGCGAACGCCCCCCCGTGGCCGGCACCCGCCGGGACTACGCCGACGCCCTAAACCACCCGCAGCCGCCGCCTGCCCCCTTTATCGGCAGCCTGAAAGACACCGCAGGCGAAAGCAGCCTGAAAGACGGCGAAGCGCTGCAGCAGCACCGTTTTTTGCGCTTCTGGCGCAATCCCCCGCGCGCCTGGCTGCAGCAGCAGCTCAACTGGCAGCAGCCCCATATCGGCGGCGACTGGGAGTCTGCCGAGCCTTTTGCCGCCGACCACCGCACCCTGTCCGCCGCCTATATCGACGCCCGCCGCCGGCAGCAGGATTTTGCCGACACCGCCGCCGAACTGAGCGCCCGCAGCCAGCTGCCCGCCGGCGCCATCGGCAATTTGGTGGGGCAGGACTACGCCGCCCAGGCCAAAATGCTCGACAGCTCGCTGGTTTCCGCCCGCCGCCTGCCCCCGCAAAGCGGGCGCATCGACACCGATGCCGGCAGCCTGAACTACCATCTGGGCAGCCTGTATCCGCAGGGGCAGATATTCACGCTGGCCGACTTCCCCCACGCCCGCGCCAAACTCTCCGCCACCGACCAAATCGAACTGCTGCTGCGCCACCTGATTTACAGCGCCGCCACCCCCAACGCCGGCAGCACCGTTTTTCTCACGCTGCCGCAGCCGCTGGCGCTGCCGCCGCTGGCGCAGGACGATGCCCGCGCCAACCTTGCCGGCTGGATTGCCGCCTACCGGCAGGGGCAGCACGCACCGCTGCCCTTCCTGCCCCGTCTCAATCTCGCCGCCGCCCGCAGCCTACTGAAAAAAAACGACTGGGACGCCGCCCGCGCCGAGGCCGCCGCCGTTTATCACAAAGGCTATCAGGGCTTTGCCCAAGCCGACTACCCCGAAAGCCGCCTGCTCTACGGCCGCGACGGCGACGAGCCGCCCTACCGCAGCGACGCCTTCCGACACCTGACCGAAAACCTGCTGCTGCCGCTTTCAGGCTGCCTGCAGGCGCTGGACGAAGGATAACCGGCAAAACAGCCGATTCATCAGCCCAAAGCAGCCTGAAAGTTTCAGGCTGCCGCCAATCAGCAAGGAGTGAAAAATGGTGAAATTTATTTCCGATACCAGAGATGCGCGCGAAACGCCCGTTATCGTTGCGCTTGTGCTGGCCGCGCTGTTTTTTGGCTGCGCCATGACGGTGCTGGTGTATTCCGTTCCGTTTTTTATTTTTAACGCCAGCCCCTGGCCCGGGCGTAATTTGGGGATGTTCTGGGGATGGTTCGGCTGGATGCCGGCAATGGGCGTGGCGCCTTTGTCGGCGATCTATGTCATTGTTTACTGCCTGTCCGGCGCCGGCAAAAGGAAACCGGCGCTGTGGGCTTTTGTATGCGCCACGGTGCATGTGATGCTGGTGCTGGCGCTGCTGCTGTGGCTGGTGTGCCGGGCCTTGATCTGATCGGCGGCGCGCGCTAGGTTTCACCCGCCTGCGGCATTGAGCCGCCCATGCAAAAGCAGCCTGAAAAACGGGAAAACCGGTTTTCAGGCTGCTTTTTTGGTCTTGGCGGCATCAGCCTTTGCGCTGCCGAAAAATCCAATCCAACACCGGCGCGATGCCGTAAGCGTATTTCCAGGTTGACGTATGCCCCGATGCGCCGCCCGCACCCGCTTCGGCGGCGGTTTTGAACACCGTGCCTTTGGCAAAGGCAACGAAATTCACATTGGCGTTTTGCGCGGCGATTTTATCGAAGGCAGCCTGAAAATCGGCGGCCGGCCATTGCGCGTTCCAATCGTCGGCGCGGGCGACTTTGGCACCGAAGGCGGCGAGTTTTTCGGTGATGGCAATTTCGCCCGGATAGGCTTTGGCATCGTCCTGCGACACGGTAATCCACCATTTCACGTTTTTCATCTGCGGCGTGAGCAGCGCGGGATTCCATTGGCAGGCGACAAGATAGGACGCGGCGAAAAAGTCGGGATATTTGATGTTCATGGCGATGGACATCATGCCGCCGCCCGACTGGCCGGTGGTGTACAGGCGATTGCCGTCAATCGGCAGCTTGGTTTGCAAGTGATTGATTAGGTTGATGGTAGCATCCAGATAGGGCGACGCGGTGCTGGTGTCGTCAACAATGATTTCGTCAAACTCGGGCGCAATGACAAAACACGGGTGGGCAGCCTGAAATTCGGGCGACGCCCACGCAGTCGCGCCGTTGCCCTGATACAGCGGCGCTTTGACGAGCGTGCCGGTTACGCCCGCATCGTGCATAAACAGCACCAGCGGATAGCGTTTGCCCGCTTGGATGTTTTTCGGCGCGAACAGGTTGTAATGTACGGTTTTTCCGGTGGCAGCGTCGGCGTATTGGTGCTGGGTGAAATCGTCAAGCACTTGGTTGATGACGGCGCTGGTCTGAACGGTTTGACCGCCGACGTTTACTTCGGCAGCGGCGGCTTTGAGCGTGGGCGCGCTGTCGTTTTTGTCGCCCGCTTTGCCCGGGCCGTTTTTGGCGGGGTCGGCGTTGGCAGGCTTGTTGGCGGGGCGGCCTTTTTTCACGGTCAGCAGTGCGCCTTCGTCATACGGATTGAGCTGGATAATCACAAAACGCCCGCGCTCGGCAGGCGCATCGTCGGCGGTTTGGGCAAGGTAAACCCGCTCCACCGTGCGCCCCGCCACGCCGTATTGCGCTTTATCAGGCGCGGCGGCAAGCTCGCGGCGGTATTTCACGGCCACGGCAGTTAAGCGCATGCCGTCGCCGAAAATTTGGGTGATGGCGATGGCAGACTCGGGCGCGTTGCCGTCGCTGCCAAGCGCGGCGCAGCCGCCGACGGTGAGCAATACGGCGGTGCCGGCGGCGGATAGGATAAATTCGCGGCGGGTGGGCATATCGGGCTCCTAGGGTTGGAAAAACGAAAAGACGCGGTCTAACACGCTTTGCCCGCCGATTCAATGGCGGCGCAGATAAAAAGCAGCCTGAAAGCCGGATAAGGGTTTTTAGCTTCGCTACGCAGGCCGCCTGTTTCACGGCAAAGGCAGCCTGAAAGCCCTTGCCCGTCCCTTTCAGGCTGCCTTGCCGCCCGCCTGCCGCAGGCGTACCATCCGCGCTTTTTTCCACTTTGAAAGATGCCGCCATGACCACCGAAACTGCCGATTCCGCCGCCGAACGCCGCCGCGGCCTGCGCTATGCGCTGGGCTGCTATGCGGTGTGGGGGCTGTTTCCGCTTTACTGGTATCCGCTCGAAGGTACGATGCCCGCCATGCAGCTGATGGCGCAGCGCGTGGCCTGGTCGGCGCTGTTTGCGCTGGCGGTGCTGCTTGGGCGGCGGCAGGGCTGCGAAGTGCTGGCGGTGCTGCGCCGTCCGCGCCTGCTGGCGGTGTTTGCCGCATCGTCGCTGCTAATCGGCGCGAACTGGCTGGTGTATCTGTGGGCGATTACCAACCGCCATGTGCTCGATGCCAGCCTGGGCTACTTTATCAACCCGCTGTGCAATGTGTTTCTCGGTTTTGTCGTGCTTAAAGAGCGGCTGAACCGCACGCAGTGGCTGGCGATTTTGCTCGCGCTGGCGGGCATTCTGTGGCTGGCGGTGCCGGCGGGGCAGGTGCCGTGGGTGTCGCTGCTGCTGGCCGCCAGTTTCAGCTGCTACGCGCTGATCCGCAAACTCGCCCCCATCGGCGCGCTGCCCGGGCTGGCTTTGGAAACCTTTTTGCTACTGCCCTTTGCCATTGCCTATCTGTGGTGGTGCGGCGCAAACGGCACGCTGGTCGGCTTTGGCAGCCTGAACGCGCTGCAAAGCGCCGTGCTGCTCGGCTCGGGCGCGGCGACCACGCTGCCGCTGTTGATGTTCGCCGCCGGTGCCAAGCGCATCCCGCTGTCGCTGCTGGGCATCCTGCAATATTTCTCGCCCACCATCCAGCTGCTGCTGGGGCTGGCGCTGTTCGGCGAAACGCTCGACGGCGGTCGTCTGGCGGGCTACGCATGGGTATGGCTGGGCGTGGCGGTGTTTCTCTTCGGCGCGTGGCGCACGGCACGCAAGGCAGCCTGAAAAGGCAAACGAAAAGCCTTCCCGTTTCCTGCCGCTGCCGTTTGGGCTACACTGCGCGCCTTTACCCCGCATACGAAAGGATACGCCATGACCCGCATCGCCCTCATCATCGGCAGCCTCAGTCGCCTCTCGCTCAACCGCAGCGTGGCCGGACACATTGCCGCGCAGGCTCCGGCCGGCGTGGAAGTCGAAGAAGTCGCCATATATGCCGTCATTCCCGTTCAGTCGGGAATGACGCCGTTTAGACAAAACCCGGGTATTTGCAAAGGTTTCAAACCGGCAAACGCAAAACAAGCAGCCTGAAAGTGGGTTTTCCGTTTTCAGGCTGCTTTTTTGCGGCGTTAAGGCTGTT
The DNA here is from genome assembly GCF_022288825.1 of Kingella pumchi. Classification (GTDB taxonomy): domain Bacteria; phylum Pseudomonadota; class Gammaproteobacteria; order Burkholderiales; family Neisseriaceae; genus Kingella_D; species Kingella_D pumchi. The sequence goes on from NZ_JAKOOW010000035.1 coordinate 55,127, forward strand.
GCGCCAGCAGTTGGCGGATATCCTGCGGCGCCAGCACGCGGCGGATATTTTCAGGCTGCCCTGCGGCCTACATGGCGGCGGCAATCGTGGCGCGGGCGGCATCAAGTACCGCCTGATAGTCGATTTTGCGCTGCGCTTCTTGGCTGCCGGCGTCTTTGAGCGTGGTGCCTAGGCAGGAAAACAGCACGTCGCCGCGCAGTTTGTCCGCCCAGGTGTCGGGGCGGGAGAAGTCGATCAGGTGCACGCACAGTTTGTCGTGGGCAAAATCGGGGGCGCGGCGGACGAAAATATGCACTTCGTCGAAACGCTCGTCGTTCAAAAGCTGCGCCAGCAAGACTCTGCCGGTGGCGCCGGTGGCGCCGATAATGTCTGCTTTCATGTTTTGCCGTTGCGGTGGATTTCAGGCTGCCTGAAAGTTGGCAGCGGGAAACGGTAAATAGGAAAAGCCGCCTGCGGCTGCAGGCGGCTGCAATATCGGAAGTGCCGTAATTATTTGGCTTCTTCTTTAGCTTCTTCAGCTGCTTCTTTAGCGTCCTGTTTGGCTTCTTCGGCAGCTTCCTTAGCTTCTTCAGCAGCTTCTTTGGCTTCTTCGGCTTTGTCTTCGGCAGTGTCGGCTGCAGTGGCTTCGCCTTTGAGCGCTTTCAGAGACTCTCCGCACATGGCGTTGCGTTGGTCGTCAGACAAGCTGGCCATGGCGCTCTTGCTTTGTTCGAACGCTTGTTTCATCTGTTCGCGGTTGGCTTCAGGAGCAGTCTGCAGCATGTCGTTGAAGGCTTTTTCGTACTGTTCGCATACGGAACCGCCGGCAGCAGTATCAACGGCAACGGCAGAAGCGTCGGCAGGAGCAGAAGCAGCACCGGTGTCGCCGGAATTGCCACCGCAGGCAGCCAGAGCAAACGCAGTCAGAAGAAGAACGGACAGTGAAGATAATTTCATATTTTTCTCGCTTTTTACTACGGATGGTTGAACAAGGGGCGGATTGTTAGCCAATTTTTTAAAAGCGTCAAGTTTTGTTTGTGCTTTTTTGACATCAGGCAGCCTGAAAACGGTTTTTCGCCGCAGTTTGCCGCAGCTGCCGCGGGTTTGCCCGCCCTGCTCTTTGGCTGAATCGGCGGCGCACGGCGGCGGGCAAGGCAGTATAATCGGCACTTTTCGCCTGTGCGTGCTCCAAGCCGCACCGGCAGCCTGAAAACGGTTGCGCCGCGCCGGCGGCGCCCTGATCCTTATTTGCCGATTGCGATTATGTACGAAATCCTTATCGAACCCTTTACCGAATTTTCCTTTATGCGCTACGCGCTGGCGGCGGTGGTGTTTCTGGCCTTTTCCGCCGCACCGGTGGGCGTGTTTCTGGTGATGCGCCGCATGAGCCTGATTGGCGACGCTTTAAGCCATGCGGTGCTGCCGGGCGCCGCCGTCGGCTATATGGTGGCGGGGCTGAGCCTGCCGGCGATGGGGCTGGGCGGTTTTGCCGCCGGCATTCTGATGGCGCTGCTGGCCGGTTTGGTCAGCCGGTTTACCGAATTAAAGGAAGACGCCAATTTCGCCGCGTTTTATCTGAGCAGCCTGGCGCTGGGGGTAACGCTGGTGAGTTTGGGCAACAACAGCGTTGATCTGCTGCATCTGCTGTTTGGCTCGGTGCTGGCGGTGGACTTGCTGTCACTGCGGCTGATGGGCGCGGTGGCGGCGGTGAGCATTGTGGCGCTGGCGGTGATTTTCCGGCCGCTGGTGCTCGAGAGCATCGACCCTTTGTTTCTACGCTCGGTCGGCGGCCGCGGCGGCGTGTGGCATGTGGTGTTTCTGGTGCTGGTGGTGATGAATCTGGTGGCCGGTTTTCAGGCGCTGGGCACGCTGATGTCGGTGGGACTGATGATGCTGCCGGCGATTGCCGCGCGGCTGTGGGTGCGCGGCATCGGCGCGCTGATGGCGGTGGCGGCGCTCAGCGCGCTGGTGTGCGGCTATGCCGGGCTGCTGCTGTCTTACCACCATCCAGCCAATATCCCGTCCGGCCCCACGATTATTTTGTTTTGCGGGCTGTGGTATCTGGCATCGGTGCTGTTTGGCGCGCAAAGCGGCATACTGGTGCGCCTGCTGCGCCGCCGCCACCGCACCGCCTAACCGTTTTTCCGTTTGCCCAAGGCAGCCTGAAACGCCCAAAACCGGCTTTCAGGCTGCCTTTGCTATTGGCAGCGCCTGCGCGCAGGCGTATAGTAAATCGTGTAAACGCAAAGCATTTGCCTTTGCCGGCAACCTTAAGGAGAAGTGCCATGATTGAAAAAATTTCCCCCAAAGACATCACCGTTTTGTCCAGCACCATGTTGATTCCGCTGTGGGCAAAAGCCGTGGAATACGAGCGCCCCGATGCCATCCTGCACGACAAAGAAGCCGCGCGGATGCTGGATATGATTGATTACGACTTTACCCCGTTTGCCAAAGCCAAAGCATCGCAAGTGGGCTGCTGCGGGCGGGCGCGGCTGCTTGACGAAATGGCGCAGCGGTTTATCGACGAACACCCTGATGCCGTGGTGGTGCAGCTTGGCGCAGGCTTGGACGCGCGCTACGAGCGCATGGGTCGCCCGAACGTTACCGCGTGGTACGACCTTGACCTGCCCGAAGTAATCGACGTGCGGCGGATGCTGCTGCCCGAATCGAGCAACCATTATCTGGGCGTGTCCATGTTTGACGAGAGCTGGACGGACACCGTAGCCGCGCACGGCAAACCCGTGCTGCTGGTGATTGAAGGCGTGCTGATGTATTTTGAAGAAGCGCAGGTGCAGGCGTTTTTCCAAATGGTGCAGCGCAAACTGCCCGGCACGCAGATTGTGCTGGATGCGCTGTTTAAAAAAATGGTCGGCCGCGCCCAGCAGCACGACGCGCTGCGGCAAATGGGCGAAACGCCGCCCGAATTCCGCTGGGGCGTGGGCAGTGCCGATGACGTGCTCAAACTCGCCCCCGGCAGCCGCCTGGTTGAAGAAATCGGGCTGAGCAGCATCTGCGCGCCGCGCTATCCCTTTATCCTGCGCCTGCTGCTAAAAACCCGCTGGGGACGCGAAAACCTGGATATGAGGATCATGCGGATACAGCTTTGACGGTTTGAAACCTGATACAAGGCAGCCTGAAAGCCGCAAAACGCTTTTTCAGGCTGCCTTTGCCAAAACCGGCCGGCCGGCTTAGAATGCCGGCCTTTTTATCCGACCCCGAAGGAGCAACCATGGACGACACCAATCTGGACAACGCTTTCGACAATCTCGACGACGCGCTCGACGCTTTTGACGGCATCACCGTGGAAGGTGGCTTCAACGGCGAAGACGACGATTCCTGCCCCGGCGGCGCCTGCAAAATCTAAACGCCGACCGCGCAGCACAAACCAAAAGCAGCCTGAAAATCTTTTCAGGCTGCTTTTTTGCCGCGCGCGGGGCGATGTTCAGAACAATTCGTCAATCGCATCGCCTTCCGGCTTGCGGCGGGGCGCGTCGGCGGGCGGGGTATCGTTTTGGCGCTCGAGTGCGGCAAGGCGGGCGGCGGCGCGTTCGTTGCCGCGTTCGGCGGCGCGGCGGTACCACAGCAGCGCCTGTTCGCTGTCCTGGCTGACGCCGCGCCCCTGCTCGTAGAGCACGCCGAGATTGTATTGGGCGGCGGCGTAGCCCTGGCTGGCGGCTTTGTGGTACCACAGCGCCGCCATTTTGTCGTCTTTGGGGACGTCTTTGCCCTGCCAGTAGAGATGCCCCAGCTCGTTTTGCGCTTCGGCGTCGCCCGCTTCGGCCTGGCTGCGGATGCGCTCAAACTCGGACAGCGCGCTCTGCACCGGCTGCCCCTGCTGCCATTCGCCTTTGAAGCGGAGTTTGCCGGCGGCATCGCTCAGGCTGCCCTGGCCGTGGAAATTCAGGCTTTGGGCGTCGAAACCGCCCTGATAGCGGCTGCCGTCGGCAAAGCGGCAGTCGGCGGCGGCAGCGGTAAAGCTGCCGGTGCAGCGTTCGCCGTTGGATACCGCCAGCACGCCTTCGCCGGCGGGGCTGCGGCCGGACACGCGGCCGGTGTAGCTGTTGGTGCCGGATGATAATTCGCCGATGCCGGCCGGCTCGCCGTTGGCAAAACCGCTGCTGTAGCTGCCGCCGTCGGCATAGACGATTCTGCCCTGGCCGCTGCGGATGCCGTCGGTAAAGCCGCCCTGATAGCTGCTGCCGTCGGCATAGCGGCACAGGGCGTCGCCGTTGAGCCGGTCGTTGGCAAAGCGGCCTTCGCAGACGCTGCCGTCGGCATAGGTGATTTTGCCGTGCGCCGCTTCGGCTTTGCCGTTGACGGTTTCGCCCTGATACACGCTGCCGTCGGCATAGCGCAGAACGTTGGCGGCGGGAGCGGAAGCAGCCTGAAAGGCGCCGGACGGCGTTTCAGGCTGCCTGCCGTCGCGCAGGGCGAAGAAAGCGTAAATCAGCAGCGGAATAATGATGGCGGCGCCGATAAAAATGGCGAGTATTGTGGCGACATTGCCGATGCGCACGCCGCCCCCACGGCGTGCGGCAGGCGCGGCGGAACGGGCATCGGGCGCACGGAAACAGCGCGGCGCGCGCGGCGGCTGCGGCGTCGGATAGCGTTCGGCCAGCTGGCGGCACAAAACCAGCAGATGCTCGAGTGCGGCGGCGGCATCGGCTTCGGTGTAGGGGTTGTCGCTATCTTCGTGGGCGGCGGCGTTGCCTTTGGCGCGGATAAAGTCAAAGCGCTCGCTTTTGTCCTGATAGCTGATCAAATCTTCTTTGAGCAGCACAAACAAACGGTCGGTCTGCCTGGCCAAATCCAGCTCGGGCTTGGAGCGCGGGTTGTCGCGGCTGAAAAAGGGATTGGCGATGCTGCCTTTGGCCGGCAGGCCGGTTTGGGCGAGCAGAAATTCGGTGATTTTTTCGGCGGCGGTGCGGCAGGCAGCCAGCGAAGCGCCGTAGCGCTCGGGATAGTCCGCTTCGGCTTCGCGCGCTTTTTTCGCCAGCGCGGCGGGGAAATGGGGATAACGCTCGAGAAAGGCAAAACGCGATTCGGTCATGTTTCAGGCTGCCTGTGGGACGGGTTGCTCAGTGTTTTTCAGGCTGCCTGCGAAAGAAGCGCAAAAGCAGCCTGAAAAGCGGTTTGGAAATTTTGGCGGTTTAACTGTGCACCAGCGTGCCTTCGTCTTCGCCCTGCACCACCCGTTTGAGCGCGCCGTTTTTGGCGATGGCGAACACGACGATGTTCATGCTGCGCTCGCGGCACAGGGCGAAGGCGGCGGTGTCCATCACTTTGAGTTTTTTGTTGATGGCTTCGTCGAAGGTGATGGTGGGATAGCGGGTGGCGGCGGGGTCTTTTTTCGGGTCGGCGGTATAGACGCCGTCGACATTGGTGGCTTTGAGCATCACGTCGCAGCCCATTTCGGCGGCGCGCAGGGCGGCGGCGGTGTCGGTGGTGAAAAAGGGGTTGCCGGTACCGGCGGCAAAAATCACCACTTTGCCTTCTTCCAGATACTGGATGGCTTTGGGGCGGGTGTAGGTTTCGGCAATCTGCTGCATGGACAGGGCGGACTGTACGCGGGCTTTGGTGCCGATGCTCTCGAAGGCGTCTTTGAGCGCCAGCGCGTTCATCACGGTGGCCATCATGCCCATGTAGTCGGCGGTGGCCCTGTCCATGCTTTCGGCCTGCGAAGACACGCCGCGAAAGATGTTGCCGCCGCCGACAACAATGCCGACTTCCACGCCCATATCGGCCACTTCTTTCACCTGGCGAACCATGCTCATAATGGTTTCGCGGTTGATACCGAAAGCGTCGCCGCCCATCAGGGCTTCGCCGGAGAGTTTCAACAGAATGCGTTTGTATTTGACGGTCATGGCCGTATCCCTTCCCAAAATAAAAAACGAACGGCGCGGATTATAGCGCAAACGCCGTCCGCTTTTCAGGATTTACAAGGCTTCGCAGGCAGCCTGAAAGCCCGCCCAAACCGGTTTTCAGGCTGCTTTTTGGCATGCCGGCGTTTTCAGGCTGCCTTTGCCCGCGCCCGCTTGCGGGGCTACAATACCACCCGCACAAATCCTGCCATGTTTTTTCAGGCAGCCTGAAAGCTGCCGCACATAGAAAGGAAACATCATGAGCAAGTCCGATCCAAAACCCGATCCGAAACCGGCCGCCAAGCTCGGTTTCAAACCCATCCCCGCCGCCGTGGCGGTGGCGATTGCGGTGGTCATCCTGCTGATTCCCGCGCCGGCGGGCGTCAAACCGCAGGCGTGGCAGCTCTTGGCGATGTTCGTCGGCATCATCGCGGCGATTATCGGCAAGGCAATGCCGATCGGCGCGCTCTCCATTGTCGCCATCATGCTGGTGTCGGTTACCGGCGTTACCGTCGATCTGACCGACCCGAAACTCACCACGCCCGACAAAATCACCGCCGCTGCGATGAAAGACGCGCTCTCGTCGCTGGCCGATCCGCTGATCTGGCTGATCGGGGTGTCGATTATGATTTCGCGCGGCCTGCTGAAAACGGGGCTGGGTGCGCGCATCGGCTATTACTTCATTGCCCTGTTCGGCAAGCGCACGCTGGGCATCGGCTACAGCCTGGCGCTCTCGGAGCTGATTCTGGCGCCGGTTACGCCGAGCAACACCGCGCGCGGCGGCGGCATCATCCATCCGGTGATGAAGGCGATTGCCTCCAGCTACGATTCCGATCCGGAAAAGGGCACGCAAAACCGCATGGGCAAATATCTGGCGCTGGTGAACTACCATTCCAACCCGATTTCTTCGGCGATGTTCATCACCGCCACCGCGCCCAACCCGCTGGTGGTCAACCTGATTGCCGAAACCGTGGGCAGCGAGTTCCGCCTCTCGTGGGGCACGTGGGCGTGGGCGATGCTGGTGCCCGGGCTGGTAGCCTTCGCGCTGATGCCGCTGGTGCTGTATTTCGTCTGCCCGCCCGAAATCAAGGAAACGCCCAACTCGGCGCAGTTTGCCAAAGACCGGCTGGCGGAAATGGGCAAAATGAAGCGCGACGAAAAAATCATGCTCGCCATCTTCGCCGTGCTGCTGGTGCTGTGGGCGGGGCTGCCGTCGCTGCTGCTGGGCAAGGCCTTTACCGTCAATGCCACCGCCACCGCCTTTATCGGCCTGTCGCTGCTGCTGCTCTCGGGTGTGCTCACTTGGGACGACGTGCTCAAAGAAAAAGGCGCGTGGGACACCGTCATCTGGTTCTCCGCGCTGGTGATGATGGCCGGTTATCTCAACAAACTCGGTCTGATCAAATGGTTCTCCGGTGTGCTGGAAAGCGGCATCGGCCACATGGGTTTGAGCGGCATCACCGTGGCCGTGCTGCTGACGCTGGCCTATCTTTACAGCCACTATATTTTTGCCAGCACCACCGCCCATATCACCGCCATGTTTGCCGCCTTCCTCACCGCCGGTATCACCCTGCACGCCCCGCCGATGCTGATGGCGCTGATGATGGCCGCCGCGTCCAGCATTATGATGACGCTCACCCACTACGCCACCGGCACTTCGCCCGTGATTTTCGGCTCCGGCTACACCACGCTGGGCGAATGGTGGAAAGCCGGCTTTGTGATGAGCGTGGTCAATATTCTCGTCTTCGGCATCGTCGGCGCCCTGTGGTGGAAATCGCTGGGCTATTGGTAACACGCCTGTCGGCAAACAGATTTAAAGCAGCCTGAAAACGCTGCTGCCGATGCAAGACAAAGCGGCCTGAAAGCGGGAAAACCGTTTTCAGGCTGCCTTTGTTCGGGCGTCGCAAAAGCAGCCTGCGTAGCGCAGCGAAGTTGCGAAGCTAAAAACATGCAGCCAAACCAAAAGGCAGCCTGAAAACCGTTTGACTGGTTTTCAGGCTGCCTTTTTCACTTCGATACGCCCTATTCCGGCCGCATCTGCGGAAACAAAATCACATCGCGGATGGTTTGCGTATCGGTCAGCAGCATCACCAAGCGGTCGATGCCGATGCCGCAGCCGCCGGTGGGGGGCAGGCCGTATTCCATGGCGCGGATGTAGTCGGCGTCGTAGTGCATGGCTTCGTCGTCGCCTGCGTCTTTTTGCGCCACTTGCGCTTTGAAGCGGGCGGCTTGGTCTTCGGGGTCGTTCAATTCCGAATAGCCGTTTGCCAGCTCGCGCCCGACGACGAACAATTCAAAGCGCTCGGTTAAGCCTTGCTTGCTGTCGGATGCGCGCGCCAAGGGCGATACTTCCACGGGGTAATCGACGATAAAGGTGGGGTTCCACAATTTGCTCTCGGCGCAGCCTTCAAACAGCGCCAGTTGCAGGCTGCCCAGCCCCGCCGCGTGCGGCAGGCTTTCGCCGTGTTTCACAATTTCTTTTTTCAGCCATTCGGCATCGTTCAGCTGCTCGTCGGTGTAGTGCGGGTTGTATTTTTTGATCGCTTGCAGGATGGTCAGGCGCTCAAACGGGCTTTCCAGATCGACTTCTTTGCCGTTGTATTGGATTTTCAGGCTGCCTGAAACGCTGCGGCAGGCGGCGCGGATGGTGTCTTCCGCCATCTGCATCATACGGTTGTAGTCGCAAAAGGCTTCGTAGAACTCAATCATGGTGAATTCGGGGTTGTGGCGCACCGACATGCCTTCGTTGCGGAAGCTGCGGTTGATTTCAAACACGCGCTCCAAGCCGCCCACCACCAGCCGTTTTAAATACAGCTCGGGCGCGATGCGCAGGTACAGCGGGATGTCCAGCGCGTTGTGGTGGGTAACGAAGGGCTTGGCCGTTGCGCCGCCGGGGATGGGGTGCATCATCGGCGTTTCCACTTCAAGATATTGTTCGGAAACCATAAAATTGCGCACGGCTTGGATGATTTTGCTGCGCTTGATAAACACGTCGCGGCTGCCTGCGTTGGCGATTAAGTCCACATAACGCTGGCGGTATTTGGTTTCTTGGTCGCTCAAACCTTTGTGCTTGTCGGGAAGCGGACGCAGCGATTTGGACAGCAGGCGGATTTGTGACACGCGCACGGTTAATTCGCCGTGGTTGGTTTTGAAGAGCGTGCCTTCCGCGCCGACGATGTCGCCCATGTCCCAATGGTTGAACGCATCCAGCACCTCTTGGCTCACGCCTTTGTTGTTCAGATAAAGCTGGATTTGCCCGGTAGCGTCCTGCACGGTGGCGAAGCTGGCTTTGCCCATTTGGCGTTTGAGCATCATACGCCCGGCGATTTTCACGGGCACGGCTTGCGGATCCAGCTCTTCTTTGCTCATTTCGCCGTATCGCGCGTGCAAATCGGCGGCAAACGCGTCGCGGCGGAAATCGTTGGGAAAGGCGATGCCTTGCTTGCGGATTTCGTTGAGTTTTTCGCGGCGGATGGCGATGATTTGGTTTTCGTCGATTTGCGGCTCTTCGGCGGGAATCTGGTGGTCGGTCATGGGGACTTCTCGGCAGGGAAAAAGCGCGCATTTTACGCGCCCCGCCCGCTTTTTTAAAGCCGCGCCCGACAGGCAGCCTGAAAAACGGTCCGGCGGTTTTCAGGCTGCCTTGCCGCAGGGAAAACGCTAGGGAAAACCCTGCTTTTCCGCTACAATCCGCGCTTTTCAGGCAGCCTGAAACACCGCAAATCCTTTTCAGGCTGCCCTTTCACACGAAAAACACATTATGCTAAACCTCTACAACACCCTCACCCGCCAAAAAGAGCCTTTTGCCCCCATCAACCCCGAAAACGTGCGCATGTACGTGTGCGGCATGACGGTTTACGACTACTGCCATCTCGGCCATGCCCGCGTGATGGTGGTGTTTGACATGATTGCCCGCTGGCTGCGCGAGTGCGGCTATCCGCTCACTTATGTGCGCAACATCACCGACATCGACGACAAAATCATCGCCCGCGCGGCTGAAAACGGCGAAACCATCGGCGAGCTTACCGCCCGCTTTATCGCCGCCATGCACGAAGACGCCGACGCGCTGGGCGTGTTGCGCCCCGACCTCGAGCCCAAGGCCACCGAAAACATCGCCGAAATGATTGCGATGATTGAAAACCTGATTGCACGCGGCAAAGCCTATCCGGCCGCCAACGGCGACGTGTATTACGCCGTGCGCGAGTTTGCCGCCTACGGTCAGCTCTCGGGCAAATCGCTGGATGACTTGCGCGCCGGCGAGCGCGTGGAAGTGGACGGTTTCAAACGCGACCCGCTCGATTTTGTGTTGTGGAAAGCCGCCAAAGCGGGCGAACCGGCGTGGGACAGCCCGTGGGGGCAAGGCCGCCCGGGTTGGCACATCGAATGCTCGGCGATGAGCGAAAAACTGTTCGGCGACACATTTGATATTCACGGCGGCGGCGCGGATTTGCAGTTTCCCCACCATGAAAACGAAATCGCCCAAAGCGTCGGCGCCAGCGGCCATGCCTGCGGCCACGACCATGCGGTAACGCACCACGGCAAACCCGTGGCCAGCCATGTGAAATACTGGCTGCACAACGGCTTTATCCGAGTGGACGGCGAGAAAATGTCCAAATCGCTGGGCAACTTCTTCACCATCCGCGACGTGTTGAAACAATACGACCCCGAAGTCGTGCGCTTTTTCATCCTGCGCGCCCACTACCGCAGCCCGCTGAACTACTCCGACGCACATCTGGACGACGCCAAAAACGCGCTCACCCGCCTGTACAACACCCTGGCCAACGTGCCGCCCGCCGCTTTTCAGGCTGCCTACGATGCCAACGGCTACACCCGCCGTTTTTACGACGCGATGAACGATGACTTCGGCACCGCCGAAGCAATGGCGGTCTTGTTCGAGCTGGCCGGCGAAGCCAACAAAACCCAGTCTGCCGAGCTTTCAGGCTGCCTGAAAGCGCTGGCCGCCACCATCGGGCTGCTGCAGCGCGACCCCACCGAGTTCCTGCACGGCGGCGCCCCCGCCGGCGGCCTGTCCAACGAAGAAATCGAAGAGCTGATCGCCCGGCGCCGCCAAGCCCGCGCCGACAAAAACTGGGCGGAATCCGACCGCATCCGCGACCTGCTCGCCACCGAAAACATCACCCTGCGCGACGGCGCGGACGGCACCAGCTGGACACGCGGCTGATGAGTTTGATGTAAGCAAACAAAGGCTGCCTGAAATTTCAGGTAGCCTTTTTTCAGGTAGCCTTGAACAGGGTGTCGGATTCAAGAATCCGACCTACGGCTTTTCAGGTAGCCTGAAAGGGGAAGGGCTGCCTGAAAAATGTTGGGTTGATCAACCCAACATTTATAGTGGATTAAATTTAAATCAGGACAAGGCGGCGAGCCGCAGACAGTACAGATAGTACGGCAAGGCGAGGCAACGCTGTACTGGTTTAAATTTAATTCACTATACTACTCACTGCGCCTATTTCGGCAACTTTTGTTAACAAAGGCAAAACCTGCCGCTAGAATTGTAAGTCTAGGCTCGGATGATTGATAATGCGTTTGGCTGGGGCGGCAAACCGCCGCAGGCAGGTTTGCCGCCCCAGCCCCGCTGTGCAGCCCCGCTGTGCAGCCCCGCTGTGCAGCCCCGCTGTGCAGCCCCGCTGTGCAGC
>NZ_JAKOOW010000035.1:66780-67896 GCF_022288825.1 Kingella pumchi
TTTTTTCGGGCTTTTGCAGCATCGTTCAATCCCCATTCCAAGGAGACCGACTTATGCAGAAAACCCTACTCGCCCTTTCCATCCTTTCCTTCGCCGCCGCCGCATCCGCCGCGCCCGATTCCCAAGAAACCCCGCTGCACCCGATTAAAGACGGGCGCTATACCGTTACCACCGGCTACGAGCATGGCAACCAAAAAGGTAACGATGGCAGCAAAGCCAGCACGGATGTCTTTACCCTGCGCGGCCGCGCCGACATCCCGCTGGCGCAACGGCACGCCGTCCGCGCCGAATTGGGCTATGCCCGCCATAGTTATGATTACAAAGAAAACGGCGTAACCGTGGTGGACGGCGGCAAAGCCGACGACATCGATCTGTATGCGGGCTATTTGTATTCCCCGTCCGGCTTCAAGCAGGGCGGCCTGCGCGTGGGCGGCGGCTTGGGCTATAACCATAGTAGCCAAAAAAACCGCGCACACCGCACCGTCCACGCCCCGGATATTGTGGACAACGATTCAAGCAGCCTATACCTGAAAGCGCAGGTGGAATATGAGCAGGATTTGGGCGGCGGCTGGAGCATCACCCCTTGGGGCGAAGCCTCTGTCAGCCTGCGCCGACGCATAGAAACCAAATGGTCGCAGGCTTATCCCGAGCCCGATGAAACGCACAAGGGCAGCAACTACAGCATCGGCTTGGGCGTGGACGCGCAAAAACAATTCACCCCGAATCTGGCGCTGACCTTCGGCCCTTATTACCGCTACGAGCATTACAAAAACCATGCCCGCGACCATGCCGGCCAACATTTCGATTTGTTCACCAGTCGCACGCACAGCTTCGGCATCCGCGCCGGCCTGCGCTTTTAAACCGCCGCGCTTGTCTGCAACGCAAAGGCTGCCTGAAATTTCAGGCAGCCTTTCTTCGTCCGATTTGTCGGCTGCCTGGGGGCGTGTAGGGAGTGCGTTGCAGAGTGTAGGTTGGGTTGGCAAACCCAACATTTCACTTTATTTGTTGGGTTACGCCTGCGGCAGCCGTAGGGTGCGCACCGCGCACCGAAGCAGCCTGAAAGACGAAGCAGCCTGAAAGACGAAGCAGCCTGAAAGACGAAGCAGCCTGAAAGAC
>NZ_JAKOOW010000035.1:68034-81117 GCF_022288825.1 Kingella pumchi
ACCGCATTCGCGGTTTTCAGGCTGCTTTTTCTGCGGCAAGCCCTGTTCGGGCTGCCGCTGCGGCTCAAACTTACTCTGCCGCTTCTTCCGCTGCCGCAGCAGCGGCCTGGCCGTGCTGCGCCGCCCATTGGGCGCGGCGGGTTTTGTGGTAGCTCAGGCCGGTGCCGGCGGGGATCAGGCGGCCGACGATGACGTTTTCTTTCAGACCGCGCAAATCGTCTTTCTTGCCCATAATCGCGGCTTCGGTAAGCACGCGGGTGGTTTCTTGGAACGATGCGGCGGAAATAAAGCTGTCGGTCGAGAGCGAGGCTTTGGTGATGCCGAGCAGGATGTTGTCGAAGCGGGCGGGCTCTTTGCCTTCGGCTTCGGCTTTTTCGTTGGCGATCATCACGTCGGCGCGTTCGACCTGCTCGCCGGTGATGAAGCCGGTGTCGCCGGGGTCGGTGATGTTCACGCGGCGCAGCATCTGGCGGATGATGACTTCGATGTGTTTGTCGGAAATCTTCACGCCCTGCAGACGATACACTTCCTGAACTTCCTGCACGATGTAGCGGGTGAGCGCTTCGATGCCCTGCAGGCGCAGGATGTCGTGCGGATCGACGGCGCCGTCGACGATGGTTTCGCCGCGGTTGACCACTTGGCCGTCGTGCACCAGCAGCTGTTTCTCTTTGGAAATCAGGGTTTCGTGGCTGACGCCGTCCAAATCGGTAATCACCAGGCGCTGTTTGCCTTTGGTCTCTTTGCCGAAGCCGACGGTACCGGTAACTTCGGCGAGCATGCCGGCGTCTTTGGGGATGCGGGCTTCAAACAGCTCGGCCACGCGGGGCAGACCGCCGGTAATGTCGCGGGTTTTGGAAGTGGCCTGGGGAGTACGCGCCATCACGTCGCCCTTGCCGACTTCCTGGCCTTCGCGCACGGTAATCACGGCACCGACGGGGAAGGTCATGGTAACCGGGGTTTCGGTGCCGGGGATGGTAACCGGTTCGCCGTCTTCGCCGATCAGGTGGACGGTGGGGCGCAGCAGTTTGCTGGAGCTGGTGCGGCGCTTGCCGTCGATCACGACGAGAGTGGACAGGCCGGTTACGTCGTCGGTCTGCTTGCTGACGGTTACGCCTTCTTCGACGTTTTCGAAACGCACGGTACCGGCGTATTCGGTAATCATCGGGTGGGTGTGCGGATCCCAGGTGGCCAGGGTTTGGCCGGCTTTGAGCTCTTCGCCGTCTTTAATCAGCAGGGTGGCGCCGTAGGGCACTTTGTGGCGCTCGCGCTCGCGGCCGACGGCATCGTGAATCACTACTTCGCAGGAGCGGCCGATCACGATCAGCTCGCCTTTGTTGTTGGCAATGTAGCGCATCTGGCTGCTGAAGCGGGCGGTGCCGTTGGATTTGGCTTCCACCTGGCTGGCGGCGGCGGCTCGGGACGCGGCACCGCCGATGTGGAAGGTACGCATGGTGAGCTGGGTGCCGGGTTCGCCGATGGACTGGGCGGCAATCACGCCGACGGCTTCGCCGGTGTTCACCAGTTTGCCGCGGGCAAGGTCGCGGCCGTAGCATTTGGAGCACAGGCCGTAGCGGGTTTGGCAGGTAATCGGAGTGCGGACTTTGACTTCGTCCACGCCAGAGTTGTCGATCATGTCCACCAGTTTTTCGTCAAGCAGGGTGCCGGCTTCGATCAGGGTGGCGTGGCTGGAAGGATCAACCACGTCGGCGGCGGTAACGCGGCCGAGAATGCGGTCGCGCAGCGGTTCGATTACGTCGCCGCCCTGCACCACGGCTTTCATGGCGAAGCCGTCGCTGGTGCCGCAGTCTTCTTCCACTACCACCAAATCTTGGGTTACGTCCACCAGACGGCGGGTCAGGTAACCGGAGTTGGCGGTTTTCAGCGCGGTGTCGGCCAGACCCTTACGCGCGCCGTGGGTGGAGATAAAGTACTGCAATACGGTCAGGCCTTCGCGGAAGTTGGCGGTAATCGGCGTTTCGATAATCGAGCCGTCCGGTTTGGCCATCAGGCCGCGCATGCCGGAGAGCTGCTTGATCTGGGCAGCGGAACCACGGGCGCCAGAGTCGGCCATCATGTAGATGGAGTTGAACGATTCCTGATCGACTTCCTTGCCTTCGCGGTCGATTACTTTCTGGGTGGACAGATTGTCCATCATCGCTTTGGCGATTTTGTCGCCCGCTTTGCCCCAAATATCGATCACTTTGTTGTAACGCTCGCCGTTGGTTACCAAGCCGGCGTGGTACTGGCTTTCGATTTCTTTCACTTCGGCATTGGCTTCGGCCAAGAGTTTGGCTTTTTGCTTGGGCACTTCCATATCGTCCACGCAGATGGAGATGCCGCCTTTGGCCGCTAGGGCAAAGCCGGTGTACATCAGGTGGTCGGCGAAAATCACGGTGTCGCGCAGGCCGCACAGGCGGAAGGAGGCGTTAATCAGCTTGGAGATTTCTTTTTTCTTCAGCGCTTTGTTGATGTATTCAAACGGCAGGCCTTTGGGCAGGATTTCAGACAGCAGCGCACGGCCGACGGTGGTTTCGTAACGCTTAACCACCGGCTCGAATTCGCCCGCTTCGTTTTTCTCCCACTCGCGCAGGCGCACGGTGATTTTGGTGCCCAGTTCCACCTGTTTGGTGTGGTAGGCACGGTGCACTTCTTTCACGTCGCTAAACAGGCTGCCTTCGCCTTTGCCGTTGATTTTGTCGCGGGTCATGTAATACAGACCCAACACGATGTCTTGCGAGGGCACAATAATCGGCTCGCCGTTGGCCGGCGCCAGCACGTTGTTGGAGGCCAGCATCAGGGTGCGGGCTTCCATCTGCGCTTCCAGGCTCAGGGGCACGTGGACGGCCATTTGGTCGCCGTCGAAGTCGGCGTTGAACGCGGCGCACACCAAGGGATGCAGCTGGATCGCCTTGCCTTCAATCAGAATCGGCTCGAAGGCTTGGATACCCAAGCGGTGCAGGGTCGGCGCACGGTTGAGCAGAATCGGGTGTTCGCGGATGACTTCTTCCAAGATGTCCCAAACTTCCGGCACTTCCTGCTCAACCAGTTTTTTTGCCGCTTTAACGGTGGTGGCCAGCTCGCGCTGTTCGAGTTTGTGGAAAATAAACGGTTTGAACAATTCCAAAGCCATTTTTTTCGGCAGGCCGCACTGGTGCAGGCGCAGGTAGGGGCCGACGGTAATCACGGAACGGCCGGAGTAGTCCACACGTTTACCCAGCAGGTTTTGGCGGAAGCGGCCGCTCTTGCCTTTAATCATATCGGCCAGCGATTTCAGGGGGCGTTTGTTGGCGCCGGTCATCGCTTTGCCGCGGCGGCCGTTGTCCAGCAGGCTGTCCACCGCTTCTTGCAGCATGCGTTTTTCGTTGCGCACGATGATGTCGGGCGCGTTCAGTTCGAGCAGGCGTTTCAGGCGGTTGTTGCGGTTGATCACGCGGCGGTAGAGATCGTTCAGATCCGAAGTGGCGAAACGGCCGCCGTCCAGCGGTACCAGCGGACGCAGATCGGGCGGCAGCACCGGCAGCACGTCCATAATCATCCACTCGAGCTTCATGCCGCTGCGGTGGAAGGCTTCCAGCACTTTCAGGCGTTTGGCCAGCTTTTTGATTTTGGTTTCGGAATTGGTGCTTTGCAGCTCTTGGCGCAGGATGCCGATTTCGTTTTCCACATCCAGGCCGCGCAGCAGCTCGCGGATGCCTTCGGCGCCCATATAGGCTTCAAAGTCGTCGCCGAATTCGTCGAGTTTGGCGTAATAGTCTTCTTCCGACAGCAACTGGCGGCGTTGCAGCGTGGTCATGCCGGGGTCGGTAACCACAAAGGCTTCAAAGTACAGCACGCGCTCGATGTCGCGCAGGGTCATGTCCAGCACCATACCCAGACGGGAGGGCAGCGATTTCAAAAACCAGATGTGGGCAACCGGCGCGGCCAATTCGATATGGCCCATGCGCTCGCGGCGCACTTTGGTCAGCGTTACTTCCACACCGCATTTTTCGCAGGTTACGCCTTTGAATTTCAGGCGCTTGTATTTGCCGCACAAGCATTCGTAGTCTTTGACCGGGCCGAAAATCTTGGCGCAGAACAAACCGTCGCGCTCGGGCTTGAAGGTGCGGTAGTTGATGGTTTCCGGTTTTTTCACTTCGCCGTAGGACCACGAACGGATGGTGTCGGGCGAGGCGATGCCGATTTTGATGGCGTCGAATTCTTCGGAACCTGCCTGCTGCAGGGGGGCGAATAAATCGGTTAGGTTCATTTTTGCTCCTTGGGATTTGCCCGGGGGACGGTTTGGATTCAACTAAAAATTTTTAAGGAGGCAGCCTGAAAACGGTTTTTCAGGCTTTCAGGCTGCCTGAAAGCAAGACGGGCAGCGGCTTAGGGCTGCTTTTCCAGATTGTAGCGGCTGTCTTCGCGAAAGGCGTTCTGACCGGCTTCGAGCATCTGCACGCGGCCTTCGGCAACGAAAAAGCGGGCGTGGGCGGCTTTTTCGTCGAGTTTGACGATGCTGCCGTTTTCCCACTCGAAGCGGCCTTTTTCTTCGGTTTTCAGCGGTTGTTTGCCGCCTTGCGAATCGGTGGTCAGCACATAGCTTTTGTCATCGTTCAGGCGCAGGGTAACGACGTTTTTCGCGCAGTCGGCGCAGGGCAGTTCGCCCTGATAGATGCCCGCCCAGTCGAGCGAGTTTTCGGCATTGTGGCCGTCGTCGAACATCGCGGCATCAGATGCGGCGCTATCGGACGCGGCGGAAGCAGCCTGAAAACCGTCGGCGGCCGAAGCAGCCTGAACGGCAACCGACGCGGCGGGCGCATCGTTCTGCTGCGGTGCCTGCTCGGTGCAAGCAGCCAGCGCGACAGTGGCCAGCAGGGAAGTCAGGATGGAGATGAAGCGGCGGTTTGCGGTCATTGCGGGATTCTCGAAACGGTTTTCAGGCTGCCTTTAAACTTGAAGCGGAAAATCTGGGCATGCCGTTTCAGGCTGCCTGAAAACGGCCTTGAAGGCAGCCTGAAAAGTTTTTCCGCCTTTCAGGCTGCCCGGATGCCTAGTTGTTTTCCAGGTCGATATCGAGACCGAGCGAGCGGATCTCTTTGACGATCACATTAAACGATTCGGGCATGCCGGCATCGATTTTGTGTTCGCCCTTGACGATGTTTTCGTACATTTTGGTACGGCCGGTTACGTCGTCGGACTTCACGGTCAGCATCTCTTGCAGGGTGTAGGCGGCGCCGTAGGCTTCGAGCGCCCACACTTCCATCTCACCGAAACGTTGGCCGCCGAACTGGGCTTTACCGCCCAGGGGCTGTTGGGTAACCAGTGAGTAGGGGCCGGTGGAGCGGGCGTGCATTTTCTCGTCCACCAGGTGGTGCAGTTTCAGATAGTGCATCACGCCGACGGTTACTTTGCGGTCGAAAGGCTCGCCCGAGCGGCCGTCGTAGAGCGTAATCTGGGTTTTGGTGTCGTTAAAGCCGAGTTTCTGCACTTCGGGATCGTCGCTGGGGTAGGCGAGTTCGAGCATCTCGTAGATCTCTTTCTCTTTGGCGCCGTCAAACACCGGAGAGGCAAAGGTGGCGCCGCCTTTGAGGTTTTCGGCCAGCGTGAGAATCTCGTCGTCGCTGAGCGATTTGAGGTTTTCTTTTTTGCCGCTGCCGTTGTAGAGTTTTTCGAGGAAGGCGCGGATTTCTTTTACCTTCTTCTGCTCATCCAGCATTTTTTCGATACGGCGGCCGATGCCTTTGGCGGCCCAGCCCAAGTGCACTTCGAGAATCTGGCCGATGTTCATACGGCTCGGTACGCCCAGCGGGTTGAGGACGATATCGACGGTGCGGCCGTCGGCCATATAGGGCATGTCTTCCACCGGCAGAATACGCGATACCACGCCTTTGTTACCGTGGCGGCCGGCCATTTTGTCGCCGGCCTGCAGGCGGCGTTTGATGGCGATGAATACTTTGACCATTTTCTGCACGCCGGGGGGCAGCTCGTCGCCCTGGGTCATTTTTTTCTTTTTGACTTCGTAAAGGGCGTCGGCTTCTTCGCGTTTGTCTTGCAGGCTGCCTTTAATCAGTTCGAGCTGCTTGGCCAGTTCTTCGTCGGCCAGGCGGATGTCGAACCAGTCGTGTTTGCTGGGCAGGCCGGCCAGGTATTCGGCGGTGATTTCTTTGCCTTTGCCGAGTTTCATCGGGCCGCCGTTGGCTTTTTGGCCGACAATCATGCGCTCAATACGGTCGAAGGCGTCGTTGTCGAAAATGCGCAGCTGGTCGCTGAGGTCTTGGCGGTAGCGTTTGAGCTCGGCATCGATAATCGACTGGGCGCGTTTGTCGCGCTGGATGCCTTCGCGGGTGAAGACCTGTACGTCGATAACGGTGCCGCTCATGCCGGTGGGCATGCGCAGCGAGGTGTCTTTCACATCGGAGGCTTTTTCGCCGAAGATGGCGCGCAGCAGTTTTTCTTCGGGCGTAAGCTGGGTTTCGCCTTTGGGGGTGACTTTGCCCACCAGTACGTCGCCGGCTTCGACTTCGGAACCGATAAAGACGATGCCGCTCTCGTCCAGGCGGTTTTGCATGCGCTCGGACAGGTTGGGAATGTCGCGGGTGATTTCTTCGGCACCGAGTTTGGTGTCGCGGGCGACAACGTTCAGCTCTTCGATGTGGATGGAAGTGTAGCGGTCGTCGGCGGCCACTTTTTCGGAAATCAGAATCGAGTCTTCGTAGTTGTAACCGTTCCACGGCATAAAAGCGATGGTCATGTTCTGACCGAGCGCCAGCTCGCCCAAGTCGGTGGAAGCGCCGTCGGCAATCAGGTCGCCGCGTTGCAGCACGTCACCGGCTTTGACGGCGGGGCGCTGGTTGATGTTGGTGGACTGGTTGGAACGGGTGAATTTCACCAGATTGTAGATGTCCACGCCCACTTCGCCGGCGCTGGTTTCGTCGTCGTGCACGCGCACCACGATACGGTTGGCATCGACATACTCGACCACGCCGCCGCGACGGGCAACGATGGCGGTAGCGCTGTCCACCGCTACGGAACGCTCGATGCCGGTACCGACCAGCGGTTTTTCGGCACGCAGACAGGGTACGGCCTGACGCTGCATGTTGGCACCCATCAGGGCGCGGTTGGCGTCGTCATGCTCCAAGAAGGGAATCAGCGATGCAGCCACGGAAACAATCTGGCCGGTGGCCACGTCCATATACTGCACGCGGTCGGCAGTCGCCAAAATGGTTTCGCCTTTTTCGCGGCAGGTAATCAAATCGCCGAGCAGCTTGCCGTTTTTGTCCAAATCGGTATTGGCCTGGGCAATCACATAGCGACCTTCTTCGATGGCGGACAGATAGTCGATGTCGTTGGTTACTTTGCCATCGACCACGCGGCGGTAGGGCGTTTCCAAGAAACCGTAGTCGTTGGTGCGGGCAAATACCGACAGCGAGTTAATCAAACCAATGTTCGGGCCCTCGGGCGTTTCAATCGGGCAGACGCGGCCGTAGTGGGTCGGATGCACGTCGCGCACTTCAAAACCAGCGCGCTCGCGGGTCAAACCGCCCGGGCCAAGCGCGGATACACGGCGTTTATGGGTGATTTCAGACAAGGGGTTGGTCTGATCCATAAACTGGCTCAGCTGGCTGGAACCGAAGAATTCTTTAATCGCGGCGGAAACGGGCTTGGCGTTGATCAGATCGGTCGGCATCAGATTGTCGGCTTCGGCCTGGTTCAGGCGCTCTTTTACCGCCCGCTCGACACGCGCCAGACCGGAACGGAACTGGTTTTCCACCAACTCGCCCACCGAACGCACGCGGCGGTTGCCCAAGTGGTCGATATCGTCCACTTCGCCATGACTGTTACGCAGCTCCACCAAGGTGGCGATGGTTACCACGATGTCTTCCTGGCTGAGCACGAAACCGCCTTTTTCGGCCGCACCGACAAAGGTTTCGTTCAGCAGACGGCCGTACCAGCTGCCCTCTTGCACCGGCAGCAGCTTCTGCTCGTAAGTGCGGGTGTTGAACTTCATGCGGCCGACACGGGAGAGATCGTAGCTCTCTTCTTGGAAGAACATGCGGTTAAACAGTGCTTCAACCGCTTCTTCAGTAGGCGGCTCGCCAGGGCGCATCATGCGGTAAATGGCGATGCGGGCACTGGTTTTGTCGGTAGTTTCATCGGTGCGCATGGTGGCGGAAATGTAACCGCCGGCTTCCATATCGTTGATAAACAGCGTTTCAATCTGCGCCACACCGTGAATATCGAATTGGGCCAGTAATTCTTCAGTCAGCTCGTCGTTGGCGGACGCCAGAATTTCACCGGTATCAGGCACGATCACATCGCGTGCCAGCACTTTACCGATCAGGCTGTCTGCTTCGACATTCAAGCGGGTCAGGCCTGTAGCTTGGATATCACGCACATGCTTGGCCGTAATCCGTTTGCCAGCCTGAACCAGAACCTTGCCGTTTTTGTCCAGCAGGTCAAACTTGGCCGTTTCGCCTTTCAGACGCTCGGGCACCAAATCAGTTTGTACACCGTCTTTGGAGAAGTAATAGTTTTCTTTGTCGTAGAACATCTCCAACATCTGTTCGTTGTTGTAGCCCAAAGCACGCAACAGAATGGTTACCGGCATTTTGCGGCGACGGTCGATACGGAAATACAACAAATCTTTATGATCGAATTCAAAATCCAACCATGAACCGCGATAGGGAATAATACGTGCAGAAAACAGCAATTTTCCGGATGAATGGGTTTTGCCGCGATCGTGTTCAAAAAACACACCGGGCGAGCGGTGAAGTTGGGACACAATCACACGCTCGGTTCCGTTGATAACAAATGAACCACTCGGCGTCATCAATGGGATTTCGCCCATATACACTTCATTGACGCGGATTTCTTTTATCTCGCGCTCTTCGGGTTTATTAGAGCCTTCTTTATTGAAAATGGCCAGTTTAATTTTTGCCCGTAGCGGAGCTGCATAAGTAATACCGCGCAGCTGGCACTCGGCAATATCGAATACCGGCTCGCCCAGCATATATTGCTCAAATTGCAGCTCTGCGTAGCCGTTATTGCTTAGAATAGGGAAAATGGAGTTAAAAGCAGCCTGCAATCCTTCATTTGAGCGTTGCTCCGGTGCCGCGGTTTGCTGCAAGAACTTCCCATAGGACTCAAGCTGCGTAGTTAACAGATAGGGAACTTCTAAAACGGTTTCGCGTTTAGCAAAACTCTTACGGATACGTTTTTTTTCAGCGAAGCTATATGACATTACAGGTACTCCAAATAGATTTGTAAGGCTGATTCTTAAATCGGGAGTGAATTTTCAGGCTGCCTGTGGTTCAGGAAAATTCTTTGAGCTGTGCCGGCCATCAGGAAGTTAGCACATAAATCAAGATTGAAATATTTGGTAAATTTTAGCCAAATATTTTGTTGATTTGTAAAACTATTTAAATATTCTATTTTCTTATTATGTTAGCGCAACAAGGCTGGCAGTAAATTACTGCCAGCCTGTTGCTGTTTCCAAAGTTTATTTAATTTCAACTTTGGCACCAGCTTCTTCAAGCTGTTTCTTGATATCGTCAGCTTCTGCTTGAGATACGCCTTCTTTAAGAGTTTTGGGAGCGCCATCAACCAAGTCTTTGGCTTCTTTCAAGCCCAGGCCGGTAATTGCACGAACTACTTTGATTACGCCAACTTTCTGATCACCGGCAGAAGCCAAGATCACATCAAATTCAGTTTTGGCTTCAGCAGCAGCGCCACCAGCAGCCGGACCAGCAGCCACTGCAACAGCAGCTGCGGAAACACCAAATTTTTCTTCGAACGCTTTAACCAAATCGTTCAGTTCCATTACGGTCAGATTGCCAACGGCTTCCAAAATGTCTTCTTTAGTAATAGCCATGCTATAAACTCCTAAATATTGAAATTAAAATCTATAAAATTAAATAATTAAGCAGCTTCACCAGATGATTGCTTTTCTGCCAATGCAGCCAAACCACGAGCAAAGCTCGAAACAGGCGCTTGCATAACAAACAACAATTTAGACAACAGCTCTTCGCGGTTCGGAATAGATGCCAACTCGGAAACCTTAGCTACATCCAACAACTCTCCGTTGTAAGATCCAGCCTTAATAACGATTTTGTCATCTTTTTTCGCAAACTGATGCAGTACTTTTGCTGCAGCTACAGCATCTTCAGACGCTGCATAGACCAAAGGACCAACCATGTGGTCAGCCAATGCAGCAAAAGAAGTTCCTTCAACTGCGCGACGTGCCAAGGTATTTTTCAATACTCGCAAATAAACACCTTCTTTACGAGCATTAGCACGAAGTTCAGTCATACTGGCAACACTGATACCGCGATATTCAGCAACAACCATAGTTTGAGCATTGGCGATACCAGCACCAATCTCTTCTACTGTCGCTTTCTTGGCTTCAATATTGAGACTCAAGGTCTACCTCCTACTGTTTACATTAAACGATGCCTAAATATAAGGCATGCTCCCAGCGCGGTAACCTGATAAAAAACATTTGGCAAAACCGAATACTTTAAACCTAGGACTACCGTCTGCGTAGGGCTTCAATGCCTAGATAAGCATTTCAAATTAAAACTATTGTTCCCTACGGTCTCGGACATCTGCTTAAATAAAGCTTAAGCAGTCCAAAATTGACCCATCGACCAACAATGGGTCAAATTTACAAATTAAGCAACACTCGCGGTATCTACACGCACGCCAACACCCATAGTGCTGGAAATTGCAATCTTTTTAAGATACAGCCCTTTTGCAGTTGCAGGCTTAGCTTTCACAACCGCATCCAAAATGGCAGCAAAATTCTCCTGCAGATCGGCCTCAGAAAAAGATGCACGTCCAATTGTTGCGTGCACGATACCAGCCTTATCAGTCCGATACTGAACCTGACCCGCTTTTGCATTTTTTACTGCTTCTGCAACATTAGGCGTTACTGTGCCAACTTTCGGATTAGGCATCAAACCACGCGGACCAAGAATTGTACCCAACTGACCTACAACTCTCATCGCATCAGGAGAGGCAATAACCACATCAAAATTCAAATTGCCTTTTTTAATTTCATCCGCCAAGTCATCAAACCCAACGATGTCAGCACCAGCTTCCTTTGCAGCCTCAGCATTAGCGCCTTGCGCAAATACTGCGACACGAGTTACCTTGCCAGTACCCTTAGGCATAACAACAGATCCACGAATCACCTGATCAGACTTACGAGGATCTACACCCAAGTTAAAAGAGACATCAATGGACTCATCAAATTTGGCTGTAGCAGCACCCTTAACCAAGGTAATTGCCTCGGATACAGGATACACTTTCGAAAAATCAATAGAACTTCTCAAGCCCTGCAAACGTTTAGATACTTTAGCCATTTTACACACCCTCCACATCTAAGCCCATTGAGCGCGCCGAACCAGCAATAGTACGCACCGCAGCATCCAAATCAGCGGCAGTTAAGTCAGGTTCTTTAGTTTTTGCAATTTCTTCCAACTGGGCGCGGCTGATCTTGCCAACCTTATTAGTCAGCGGATTTGAACTACCCTTTTGCAATCCAGCAGCTTTTTTCAAGAGAATAGAAGCAGGCGGAGTCTTCAGAATAAATGTAAACGACTTATCTGCAAATGCGGTAATCACAACAGGAATCGGTAAGCCAGGCTCCACACCTTGGGTTGCCGCATTAAATGCTTTGCAAAACTCCATAATATTCAAGCCACGCTGACCAAGAGCGGGACCAACAGGAGGAGAGGGATTAGCCTTTCCCGCAGGTATTTGCAACTTAATGTAACCTACAATTTTTTTTGCCACAGTATTTACTCCAAACGTGGGTAATCGCGCAAAGCGCTCCCCAATTACACAAAGGCGGCGATTCTACCAGACCTAACAAAAAGAAAGCAAGAGTAACTTAACTTGATGCATCACTTTTTTCAACTTGAGAGAAATCTAACTCCACCGGGGTTTCCCTACCAAAAATCTGAACCGTTACTCTCAATTTACTACGTTCATAATCTACAAAATTAACAGAACCATTAAAATCCATAAAAGGCCCGTCATTAATGCGAACCTGCTGACCAATCTCAAACTCAATCCTAGGCTTAGGCTTCTGACCTGTTTCAGAACCTGAGACCTGAGACAAAATAGCATCCACCTCTTTTTGGGAAATAGGCAAAGGTTTATGACTTGTCCCCCCGACGAAGCCATTAATTCGAGGAGTACTCTTGACCAGATGCCATGAGCTATCAGTCATTTCCATTTCAATCAGAACATATCCTGGGAAAATTTTTCGCTCACTAATCGTCTTCTGCCCGTTCTTAATATCAACAACATCTTCAACAGGAACCAGAATCTCCCCAAAATACTCCCCCATACCTTCTCGAGAGATTCTTTCGATTAATGCTTTTTGTACATTCTTCTCAAAACCAGAATAAGCCTGAACCACATACCATTTTTTTGACATGACTACCCCTTAACCAGCAACATATTAAATAAAAAAGCAATCAAATTATCAATGCCATAAAGGAAGGCGGTAAAAACAACTGAAAATATAATTACAAAAACAGTTGTCTTCATAGTTTCTTGCCTTGACGGCCAGACTACCTTCTTAACTTCTTTAAATGAATCAGATAAGTATTGCCTAGTCCACTTCCCTCTAGCCGAAACAAAGAAGAAAAAAAGCAAAGCAAACAGCCAAACAGCAAAAGCAATAGAAATACCAAGCTGCTGAGAAATACCCGGCACTCCCATATAGATCCAAGCACCACCAACCAATAATGCAATAACCACTATTGACTTCAACATCTCTAAAGGAGAACCCTTGCTTTTTTCACTCATAATGTTCTCGATTCATTAAACTATTAGGACAATGATATTTTAAATAAAGAAAAACTAACCGATTACGAGAACCGGTTAGTTTATTATTTGGCAGGCCAGGAGGGTCTCGAACCCCCAACCCTCGGTTTTGGAGACCGATACTCTACCAATTGAGCTACTGACCTAGGGCTTTAAGCGATTACAGTAGAAACCACGCCGGCACCAACGGTACGGCCACCTTCGCGGATGGCGAAACGCAGACCTTCTTCCATGGCAATCGGGGCGATCAGTTCTACGGTAATGGTT
>NZ_JAKOOW010000036.1:0-1786 GCF_022288825.1 Kingella pumchi
TCACACTTATCGGTAATCTGTCTGTTAAAGAACGTCGCCACAGAAGCAGCGAAAGACCGCAATCATACCGATTTGACTTTTCTCAGTCAAGCATATTTTTCATCCAAATTTATAGAAATTTGCATGTTCTTTACAAAATAAGAATTTTTTTTCTTAGTGCTTGAAATTTTTAAACGGGTATCCGTGGTGCGGATACCCGTTTTCATTTTTTCAGGCTGCCTGATTATTTGATCTTGCTGCCGCTGACTGCAAAGTAGGCAATGTACAGATAGCACAGTGCCGGCACCAGATAAGAAATCAAATAATTTCCGCTACGGGTAATGATGTCGCCTTGCAGCAGGGGAATCAGTGCACCACCAACAATCGCTGTGCAGATAATGCCGGATGCATCAGCGGTAAATTTGCCGAGTTTCTGAGTGGCAAGCGAGAAAATGGTTGGAAACATGATCGAATTAAACAAACCGACAGCAAGTAATGCGTACTTGGCCACTTGTGCTTGCGCCACATCCCCGGCAAAAACCACTGCCAGCAGCAAACCGACGGCCACCAGCGCGTTGGTCAGCAATACTTTTTGCGGCGGGAATTTATTCAGGAACATACTGCCAGCAAAACGTCCGACCATTGCGCCGCCCCAGTAGTAAGTCAGCAGTTCGGCGCCGCTTCTGTGGTTGATGGCACCGTTACTGAGATGCTCCATTGTTAGGATGTATTGCTGACCGATAGCGACTTCGGCGCCGACATAGCAAAAAATTGCCAATGCACCCAGCACCATATGGCGGTATTGGAAGACGCTGGTTTTCCCATCATGGGTCTCTTCGCTCACCGCTTGGGCAACCTTTTCCGCCGCCGGCAGTTTGATTGCGGCAACCGCTACCGCCAGCAGAACCAAAAGTCCGGTCAAACCGAGATACGGCATTTCCAGCGTTTGCGCTTTTTGGGCGGCATTAAGGGTTTGGGAAGCATCGGTCAGAATCAGCATGCCGCCGACATAGGGTGCGATGGTTGTCGCCACCGAATTAAACGCCTGAACCAAAGTCAGCGTGGCTGATTCTTTACCCGGCTTGGCCAGCAGCGTGACATAGGGATTGCCAGCGACCTGCAAAAACACGATTCCGGTTGCCATAATGAAGAAAACCGGCAGGAAAACGGTGTAATACATATTTTTGTCCGCCGCGCCTTCCAAAGGAATCGAAGCGGTTGCGGGATAAAACAAAAAGGCACCAAGCGCGGTAATCAGAAAACCGGCGATTACCGTGCCTTTGTAACCGATTTTATCGATCACCTTGCCCGCTACGAAAGACATCACGGCATAGGCCGAGAAAAACGCGGTGCCAACCAGCATCGAATCGCGGTTGTTCAGGTCAAAAACTTCTTTCAGGTGGGGAATCAGAATGTCGTTCAGACAGGTGATGAACCCCATCATAAAAAACAGGGAAGTCAAAACGCCCAATGCCAAAGCGTTTCCGCCTTGTTTCGGGGTTTGAGAAGCGGTATCAAGCATTTGAAGCCAATCTTTCTGTTGTTTGCAAAGGTAAAAACGGCGCGCATCATACTGGCAAAGCGCTTTATTGAAAACCGCTGCTATTTGGCTGATTTTTTCAGGCTGCCTGAAAACCGAATTTAATCTGAAAATTTAAATTTTAATTTGATTGTATTTGGTTAGTTTGGCCATTCCTTGTGGATAAGCTGGCAATCTGTTTATTTGGCTAGAGAAATACCGTTTTAAAGTTTGTAGAAAATGCCAAGTTTTCAGGCTGCCGGTATGGGATAAAACGCAGGTTTTTTT
>NZ_JAKOOW010000036.1:1916-44429 GCF_022288825.1 Kingella pumchi
TTTCTTTCAGGCTGCTGGTATGGGTTATGATAGGAAGCCTGAAAACTTGGAAAACACACATGAAACAGCGAACTCTGGCCAAGAAGCTCACCGCCACAGGCGTCGGCCTGCATTCGGGCGTGCGCGTGCTGCTGACGCTCAATCCGGCTGAAGCGGGCCGCGGCATTTCGTTCCGGCGCACCGATTTGTCGGGAAAGCAGGGCGAAGTGATTCCGCTGACGCCCTATCTGATTAACGATACCCGTCTGTCGTCCACCGTGGTTACCGAAGACGGGGTGCGGGTGGGCACCATCGAGCACATTATGTCGGCGCTGGCCGCTTACGGCGTTGATAATGCGCTGATTGAACTCAATGCGCCGGAAATCCCGATTATGGACGGCTCCAGCCTGCCGTTTATTTATCTGCTGCAGGATGCCGGCATTGTCGAGCAGGATAAGGAAAAGCGCTTTTTGCGGATTTTAAAGACGGTGGAAGTGAAAGACGGCGACAAATGGGTGCGCTTTACGCCTTACGACGGCTTTAAGGTGCGGCTGACCATCGATTTTGACCATCCGGTTTTCAACCGTGGCGGTACCACATTTGAGATTGATTTTGCCGGCCAGAATTATGTTGAAGAAATCGCCCGCGCTCGCACCTTCGGCTTTATGCAGGAAGTGGAAATGATGCGCTCGCACGGCCTGGGCTTGGGCGGCAATCTGTCTAACGCGGTGGTGATTGCCGACAACGACGTACTCAATCCCGACGGCCTGCGCTATCCCGACGAGTTTGTCCGCCACAAAATTCTCGATGCTATTGGCGATCTGTATATCGTCGGCCATCCGATTATCGGCTCCTTTGAAGGCTTCAAGTCCGGCCACGCCATCAATAATGCGCTGCTGCGCAAAGTGCTGGCCGACGACACCAATTACGAATGGGCGGAGTTCCCTGACAATCAGGATTTGCCTGCAGCCTTTAGCGGCGTGGATACGCTGGCAGCCTGAAAATATCGTCCGACAATCGAAAAAAGCAGCCTGAAAACCGAAAATCCGGTTTTCAGGCTGCTTTTTGCCGTATCAGTGTTTTTCAGGCTGCCTATACCTGATAGGTGGTGGAAGCGGTATTGCCGCCGCTGCCGGTCCAGTTGGTATGGAAAAACTCGCCGCACGGCCGGTCGGTGCGCTCGTAGGTATGGGCGCCGAAGTAGTCGCGCTGCGCCTGCAGCAGATTGGCAGGCAGGCGGCTGCTGGTATAGCCGTCGAGAAAAGTGAGTGCCGAGGTCATGCACGGGGCGGGAATACCGCTTTCGATGGTTTTGGCGACAACTTTGCGCCACTCCGGCAATGCGGTTTGCAGGATATCGCGGAAATAGGGATCGGAACCGAGGAAAACCAATTCGGGATCTTGGGCGTAGGCATCGCGGATGTTTTGCAGGAATACGCTGCGGATGATGCAGCCTTCGCGCCACAGCAGGGCGGTGTTGCCGTAGTCCAGCTGCCAGCCGAAACTTTCGCTGGCTTCGCGCATCAGCATAAACCCTTGCGCGTAAGAGATAATTTTCGCTGCCAGCAGCGACAGGCGCAGCGCTTCCAGCCAGCTTTCGCGTTCGCCTTTGATAATGGGATTCGGGCGGGAAAACAGCTTGGCTGCCTGCTCGCGCTGTGTTTTGAGCGCCGATACGCAGCGGGCAAACACGGCTTCGCTGATTAGCGTCAGCGGTACGCCGGCATCCAGCGCATTGATGGCCGTCCATTTGCCGGTGCCTTTCTGGCCGGCGGTGTCGAGAATTTTTTCCACCAGCGGGCTGCCATCGCTGTCCTGATAGCCGAGAATATCGGCGGTGATGCCGATCAAATAGGAATCGAGTTCGGTTTGGTTCCAGGCACGGAAGGTTTCCTGCATCTGCTTGTGATCCATGCCCAAACCGTCTTTCATAAACTGATAGGCTTCGCAAATCAGCTGCATATCGCCGTATTCGATGCCGTTGTGCACCATTTTGACAAAATGTCCGGCGCCGTTTTTGCCCACCCAGTCGCAGCAGGCTTCGCCGTTTGGCGTTTTGGCGGCGATGGCCTGCAGAATCAGTTTGACATACGGCCAGGCTTCTTCATTGCCGCCGGGCATAATCGAAGGGCCGTGGCGCGCGCCTTCTTCGCCGCCGGAAATGCCGGCACCGACAAAACGGATGCCTTGTTCGCGCAGCGCTTGGGTGCGGCGCTCAGTATCGGGATAGTTGGCATTGCCGCCGTCGATAATGATGTCGCCGGCATCCAAAAGCGGTAGCAACTGGCTAATAAAGTCATCAACCGCTTCGCCGGCGCGCACCATCAGCAGGATTTTGCGCGGTCGATCGAGCATCGCCACCAGTTCTTCCAAGCTATAGGCAGCCTGAACGGCGGTTCCTTTGGCGGTGGTGGCGAGAAATTCCTGTGTTTTGGACGCGGTGCGGTTGTAAGCGGCAACCTTAAAACCCTTGTCGTTCATATTCAAAACCAGATTCTGCCCCATTACTGCCAGGCCGATTACGCCGATATCCGCTTTCATTTTGCTACCTTCCAAATATTTTGAGACGGCGCACTTTACATTAGCTTTCCTGCCCAGACAACAGCTATTCCTGAGCTCGGGCTTTATCATTATTACGAATCTGATTTTAGAAATTTATTTGGTAATGCTAGTTTATATGGCCGGCTTATTTTGCTGGATAAAAATAATTCAGCCGATAAAACATTATTTTGAGTCGATATTAAGCCTGCGGAAAACCCTTGTAGCCGGCAGAATAATCATGTGGAACGATGTGGATAAAGCTGGGCATAAATACGAATTCTGTGTATAAGTTGCGCCGTGTTTTAGAATATCCCGCCTGAAGCATACCCAAATCAGGCGGTTTCGGCTAAAATCCGTCCGGCTTTCAGGCTGCCTGGTTTCGATAGGCAGCCTGAAAAAATCTTGGTCAGTCCGAAAGCCTTAAGGAATTGTTATGAAAGCATTGGTAGCCGTCAAACGGGTTGTCGATTACAACGTCAAAGTCCGCGTGAAAGCGGATGGTTCGGATGTTGATATTGGCAATGTGAAAATGTCGATGAATCCTTTCGATGAAATTGCGGTGGAAGAAGCCGTCCGTTTGAAGGAAGCGGGCAAAGTGAGCGAGGTGGTGGCGGTGTCGATCGGCGGCAAAAAAGCCGAAGATACCCTGCGTACCGCTTTGGCGATGGGTGCCGACCGTGCCGTGCATATCGAAACCGAAAGCAGCGTCGAGCCGCTGGCCGTGGCGAAACTGCTGAAAAAAATCGCCGAGCGGGAAGAGGCGCAACTGCTGCTTTTAGGCAAACAGGCGATTGACGATGATGCCAACCAAACCGCGCAGATGCTGGCGGCGCTGATGAATGCGCCGCAGGCAACCTTTGCCGGCAAAATCGAAGTGAACGGCGGCGAAGTACTGGTTACCCGCGAAATCGACGGCGGCGAGGAAACGCTTGCTTTCAGACTGCCTGTGGTGGTCAGCGCCGATTTGCGTTTGAACGAACCGCGTTTTGTGAAGCTGCCAAGCCTGATGCAGGCCAAAAAGAAACCTTTGGAAAAGCATACCGTTGAAGAATTGGGCGTTGATATTTCGCCGCGTTTGGCGGTGGCAAAATACGCCGAGCCCAAACCGCGCCAAGCCGGTATCAAAGTGGCGGATGTCGATGAGCTGCTGGCAAAACTGAAAGAAGCAAAGGCAATTTAAGGAGCGCGAAATGACTGTATTGGTATTGGCCGAACACAACGGCAAAACTTTGAATCCGTCCGTGCTGCACGCAGTAACGGCGGCCAAGCAGCTGGGCGAAGTGCACGTTTTGCTTGCCGGATCGGATATTGGTGCGCTGGCGGCGCAAGCGGCGCAAATCGAAGGGGTGGCTAAGGTATTGGCGGCCGATGCGGCGCATTATGCTGAAAACCTTGCCGAAGAAATCGCGCCGCTGCTGGCGTCGCTGGCCGGCGCTTACCGCCATTTACTGGCCGCTGCCAATGTTTACGGCAAAAACATCATGCCGCGCGTTGCCGCCCTGCTGGATAGCCAGCAGGTTTCTGATGTTGTTGAAATCATTAATGAAAACACTTTTGTTCGTCCGATTTATGCCGGCAATGTGTTCATTACCGTTTCTAGCCAGGATCCGCATCTGGTGCTGACCGTGCGCAGCAGCTCGTTTGACAAGGCTTCTGCCAGCGGCGGCAACGCCCAAATCGACAGCGTAACAGCCACTGCGCCGCAGAATCTGAGCCGTTTTGTCAGCCGCAAGCTGACCGAGTCCGACCGCCCTGATTTGACTCAGGCGCGGGTGGTGGTTTCCGGCGGGCGCGGATTGGGCAGCGCCGAGCAGTTTGATGCGCTGCTGACGCCGCTGGCCGATGCTTTGGGCGCCGCTATTGGTGCTTCACGCGCCGCCGTCGATGCCGAATATGCGCCCAACGATTACCAAGTGGGACAAACCGGCAAAATCGTTGCGCCCGAGCTGTATGTTGCCGTCGGCATTTCCGGCGCCATTCAGCACATCGCCGGCATGCAGGACAGCAAAGTGGTGGTCGCCATCAATAAAGATCCAGATGCACCGATTTTCAATGTTGCCGATTTCGGCTTGGTGGGCGATTTGTTTGATGTTGTGCCCAAACTGACAGCCGCTTTGCAGGTAAACGCATAAACAAGGTTTCACGTGAAACAAGGTTTGTTTCAGGTAGCCTGAAAACTGGTTTTATGGAAATATTCACTTATCAGACGATAGCCGCTTCGGTGCAGGCTGAATTTAAGGATAAAGGCAGCAGTTTTACTGCTCATGCCTATCCGGTTCGGACTGAGTCTGAAGTGAAAGAATACGTCGATAAGCTAAAGCAAGAGCATCATAAGGCGCGGCACCATTGCTATGCCTACCGCATCGGCGTGGACGGCAACCGTTTTCGCGCCAACGACGACGGCGAGCCGGCGGGAAGTGCTGGCCGGCCGATACTCGGGCAGATTGACTCTTTCGGGCTGACCGACGTTTTGGTGGTGGTGGTGCGTTATTTCGGTGGTACGCTGCTGGGTGTACCCGGCCTAATTCGGGCTTATAAAAGCTCGACCGAAATGGCTTTGCGTGAAGCGCAAATCATCGAAAAAAATATTGAAAAAACGGTATTGCTGCGCTGCGAATATCCGCATCTCAGCCAGATGCTGACCATAGGCCGGCAACATCAGGCGCAGGTGCTGGAGCAGGATTTGCAGCTGGACTGCCGGATTATATTCAGCATTCCCCTGTCGTCATACCGGCATTGTCTTGATGCCTGGATGGAAACGCGGCAGGCGGAAATTATCGAACAGGCAGCCTGAAAACTTTTCAGGCTGCCTTATTGTGATAAGGAAAAGGGATAATTATGAAAGTGTTAGTAATCGGCGGCGGCGGCCGCGAGCATGCTTTGGCGTGGAAGCTGGCGCAGTCTGAAAAAGTCTCGCGCGTGTATCTGATGCCCGGCAATGCGGGTACGGCGCGGGAAAATAAAATTGTTAATCTGGCGGCGAAAAACCATCAGGAGCTGATCGGATTTTGCCGCGATGAAAAAATTGCTTTTACCGTTGTCGGCCCTGAAGCGCCGCTGGCGGCGGGGATTGTTGATGATTTTCAGACTGCCGGACTGGCGGTTTTCGGCCCTACCCGCGCGGCGGCGCAGCTGGAAAGTTCCAAAGACTTTGCCAAAGCTTTCATGCAGCGGCACGGCATTCCTACCGCTGCCTACCAAACCTTTACCGATGCCGCAGCGGCGCATGCTTATTTGGAGCAAAAAGGCGCGCCGATTGTGATTAAGGCCGACGGTTTGGCGGCGGGCAAAGGCGTGATTGTTGCCGAAACCTTGGAGCAGGCGCATGCCGCGGTGGACGATATGCTGTGCGGCAACAAGATGGGCGATGCCGGCTCGCGGGTGGTAATTGAAGATTTTTTGCGCGGCGAAGAGGCCAGCTTTATCGTGATGGCCGATGGCGAAAACGTGCTGCCGATGGCCAGCAGCCAAGACCACAAACGTCTGCTGGACGGCGATAAAGGGCCGAATACCGGCGGCATGGGCGCGTACAGCCCGGCGCCGGTGGTCAGCCCGCAGGTGCACCAGCGGGTAATGGAAAAAATCATTTTGCCCACCGTGCGCGGTATGAAAGCCGAAGGCCATCCGTTTACCGGTTTTCTGTATGCCGGTTTGATGATAGACGGGCAGGGCGAGCCTTATACCGTCGAATTTAACTGCCGTTTCGGCGACCCCGAAACCCAGCCGGTTTTGAGCCGTTTGGACAGCGATTTTGCCGATTTGATTCAGGCTGCTTTGGACGGCCGTTTAAACGAAGTCCAAGCGCAATGGAACCCGCAAACCGCGCTCGGCGTGGTGCTGGCGGCGGAAAACTATCCCGATTCGCCGCGCAAAGGCGATGCCATCACCGGTTTGGAGCAGGCTCAGGAGCGCGGCTGCAAAGTCTTTCATGCCGGAACCGCCGCCAACGATGCCGGCGAAACCGTAACCGCCGGCGGGCGGGTGCTGTGCGTGGTCGGATTGGGCGACGATGTGGCGCAGGCCAAAGCGCAGGCTTACCGCGGCGTCGAAGCCATCCGTTTTGCCGGCATGCAGTACCGCCGCGATATTGGCGACAAGGCTTTGCCTGCCTGATGCCTGTTAGCCTGTTTTCAGACAGCCTGAAAACAAGCAAAACACGAATATCAAAAAAACAATAGAAAAGCAGCCTGAAAAGCGTTTTCAGGCTGCTTCAAGCGTTTATCCGCGCTTAGTTGCGGCAGGTGGTTTCGACGTTGTTGCCGTAGGGATCGGAGAACTGGAAGAAAGCTTCGTTGCCTTTCTGGTGCCATTCGGTCGGTTTGCCGTACAGGCCGTTTTTGGCGGCGTAGCGCTCGCCGGAAGCGGAAATTTCGCGTTTCAGGTTGACGCGTTTGCCGTCATGAATCAGCGTCAGACGGTCTTGGCCGGAGTATTGCACTTCGACGATGAAGCCGTTTTCGCATTCGAATTTGCTGCCGGCGTGGTTGTGGCGCGGCTCGGTATGGCGCTCTTCGTGGCGCTGGTCGTGATGGGAACCGTCGTCGAGTACGCCGCAGGCGGTTAAAGCCAGCAGCAGGGACAAAGGGGCGAGCAGTTTGGCGGTTTTCATAAATCAAACTCCAAAAGTAAGTGGAAAAATGCTGCCGCGGGGCAGACGGAGACAATGCTAATCAGGCTTGCTGCCGCTGGCAATATCACTTGACACAAATTTACACCGCCAAGGGTGGCCGTTTCAGCTTTTCATTAGGCGCACAGCCTTATAAAATGAAGCCCTTTTGGTTCCAATCCGCCGCTTTCAGGCTGCCTGAAAAAGACACAGGATTAACATTTATATACTGGAAACACCATGACCGACTATTCCAAAACCGTCAATCTTTACGAATCCCCCTTCCCTATGCGCGGCAATCTGGCCAAGCGCGAGCCGGGTTGGGTGAAGCAGTGGCAGGAGCAGCAGCGCTACGCCAAACTGCGCCGGAAGGCGGCGGGGCGGCCGAAATTCATCCTGCACGACGGCCCGCCCTATGCCAACGGCGACATCCACATCGGCCATGCCGTTAACAAAATCCTGAAAGACATCATCATCCGCAGCAAAACGCTGGCCGGCTTCGACGCGCCCTATGTGCCGGGCTGGGACTGCCACGGCCTGCCGATTGAAGTGATGGTGGAAAAGCTGCACGGCAAAGACATGCCGCCGAGCCGTTTTCGCGAGCTGTGCCGCGAATACGCCGCCGAGCAGATTGCCCGCCAGAAAAAAGACTTTATCCGTCTGGGCGTGCTGGGCGACTGGGACAAACCCTACCTGACCATGGACTACCGGACCGAAGCCGACACCGTGCGCACGCTGGGCGAGATTTACAAGGCTGGTTATCTGTATCGCGGTGCCAAGCCGGTGCAGTTTTGTTTGGACTGCGGTTCGTCGCTGGCCGAAGCGGAAGTGGAATACAAAGACAAAGTCTCGCACGCTATCGACGTTGCCTATCCTTTCCAAGATCCCGCTGCGCTGGCCAAGGCTTTCAGGCTGCCTGAAAACGATGCGCCCGCCTTTGCGGTGATTTGGACGACCACGCCGTGGACGCTGCCCGCCAGCCAGGCAGTCAGCGCCGGTGAGAATATTGTTTACCAGCTGATCGACACGCCCAAAGGCCGCCTGCTCTTGGCCAAAGACCTGGCCGCAGCCGCTCTGGAGCGTTACGGTTTTTCAGGCTGCCCCGTGCTGGCTGAAACCAGCGGCGCTGCGCTGGAAGGCCTGCTGTGCCGTCATCCCTTCTTGGAGCGCGATATTCCGCTGCTACTGGGCGAACACGTTACCACCGATGCCGGTACCGGCTTGGTGCACACCGCGCCCGCGCACGGTTTGGAAGACTATTTTGTCTGCAACAAATACGGTATCGAACTCTACAATCCGGTCAATGCCGAAGGCCGCTACATCGGCGAAGTGCCGCGCGTGGCGGGCATGACCGTATGGCAGGCCAATCCGGTGATTATCGACTGGCTGCGCGAAAACGAGCGCCTGCTGTGCGAAGCCAAAATCGAGCACAGCTACGCCCACTGCTGGCGCCACAAAACCCCGCTGATCTACCGCGCCACCGGCCAGTGGTTTATCGGCATGGACAAAGCCGGTACCGACGGCAAAACCCTGCGCGACAAAGCCATCAAAGCGGTGGACGACACCGAATTTTTCCCCGCCTGGGGGCGCGCCCGTTTGCAGGCGATGATCGAAGGTCGCCCCGACTGGGTGGTTTCCCGCCAGCGCTACTGGGGCACGCCGATGACCTTTTTCGCCCACAAAGAAAGCGGCGAGCTGCATCCCGATTCCGCCGCGCTGCTGGAAAAAATCGCCAAACGCATCGAAGAAAAAGGCATCAACGCCTGGTTCGAACTCGACAAAGCCGAGCTGCTGTCGCCCGAAGACTGCGAACAGTACGACAAACTGCCCGACACCATGGACGTATGGTTCGATTCCGGCAGCACCCACTTTTCCGTGCTCAAACAGCGCGAAGAGCTGGCCTGGCCGGCCGATCTGTATCTCGAAGGCAGCGACCAGCACCGCGGCTGGTTCCAATCTTCCATGCTCACCGGCTGCGCCACGCTCGGCCGCGCGCCCTACAAGCAGCTTCTGACCCACGGTTTTGTCGTTGATCAAAACGGGCGCAAAATGTCCAAATCCATCGGCAACGTCGTCGCCCCGCAGGAAGTCTATAACGAATTCGGCGCCGACATCCTGCGCCTGTGGGCGGCCGCCACCGACTATTCCGGCGAGCTGGCCATCTCCAAAGAAATCCTGAAACGCGTTACCGAAAGCTACCGCCGCATCCGGAACACTCTGAGCTTTCTGTTTGCCAACCTGAAAGACTTCAGCCCGATTGAAGACGCCGTACCCTTTGCCGATATGGTGGAAATCGACCGCTACGCCTTGGTGCTTGCCCGCCTGCTGCAAGAGCGCGTGGCCGGCGACTACTACCCGCGCTACGCCTTCCACTTTGCCGTGCAGGACATCGTCCAATTCTGCTCCGAAGAACTCGGCGCCTTCTATCTCGACATCCTCAAAGACCGCTTGTACACCACCCAAGCCGGCAGCCACGCCCGCCGCAGCGCCCAAACCGCGCTCTACCACATCACCCGCAGCCTGGTGCTGCTGATGTCGCCGATACTCTGCTTCACCGCCGAAGAAGCGTGGGACATCATCGGCGGCGGCGAAGAAGACAGCGTGCTGTTCCACACCTGGCACAACTTCCCGCCCGCCAGCGCCGGCGAAGCGCCGCTGCTGCACAAATGGACCGCTGTGCGCGAAGCCCGCGCCGTGGTTAACGCCGCCATCGAACCGCTGCGCGCCGACAAAACTGTCGGCTCGTCCCTGCAGGCCGAAGTGGTGCTGACCGCACCCGAGCCGCTTTACGGCTACCTGAAAGCACTCGGCAACGAACTGCGCTTCGCCCTGCTGGTTTCCGCCGTGCGGCTGGAGAAAGGCGACACCCTTGCCGCCAGCGTTACCCCCAGCGCCGCCCCCAAATGCGAGCGCTGCTGGCACTACGTCGGCGACGTCGGCACCGTTGCCGCCCATCCCACCCTGTGCGGCCGCTGCGCCGACAATATCGACGGCCAAGGCGAAAGCCGCGACTACGTGTAAGGGCTTTCAGGCTGCCTTTGGCAAACAGGCAGCCTGAAACGCAAACCCCAAAAAGCAGCCTGAAAACGACCAATCCGGTTTTCAGGCTGCTTAAACCGCTTTTGTTCACCCGTATTTTTTCAGGCTGCCCATGTCCAATCCGCCCCAAACCATCGCTGCCGTCGCCACCGCCCCCGGGCGCGGCGGCGTCGGCGTAATCCGCATTTCCGGCAAAGAGCTGCTGCCGCTGGCGCAGGCTCTTAGCGGCGGCAAAACGCCCAAGCCGCGTACGGCGCTCTACACCGATTTCACCGCTGCCGACGGCACGCCGATCGACAACGGTCTGCTGCTGTATTTCCCCGCGCCGGCCAGCTTTACCGGCGAAGACGTTATCGAGCTGCAGGGGCACGGCGGGCCGGTGGTGATGCAGATGCTGCTCTCGCGCTGTTTGGAGTTGGGCGCCCGCGCCGCCGAGCCGGGCGAGTTCACCAAACGCGCGTTTCTCAACAACAAACTCGATCTGGCGCAGGCCGAAAGCGTGGCCGACCTGATTGACGCATCCAGCCAGAGCGCCGCCAAAATGGCGCTGCGCTCGCTCAAAGGCGAGTTTTCGCGGCACATCCACGCGCTGGTGGACGAATTGATTACGTTGCGGATGCTGGTAGAAGCCACGCTCGATTTCCCCGAAGAAGACATTGATTTTCTCGAAGCCGCCGATGCCCGCGGCCGGCTGGCGGCGCTGCAGCGGCAGGTGGAAGCCGTGCGCGCGTCGGCGCGGCAGGGCAGCCTGTTGCGCGAAGGTATGACGGTGGTGCTGGTGGGCGCGCCCAATGTCGGCAAGTCCAGCCTGCTCAACGCGCTGGCGGGCGACGAAGTGGCGATTGTTACCGACATCGCCGGCACCACCCGCGACACCGTGCGCGAGCAGATTGCGCTGGATGGTGTACCGGTACACATCGTCGATACCGCCGGCCTGCGCGAAACCGACGATGTGGTCGAGCAAATCGGCATCGGCCGCAGCCGCCGCGCCGCTGAAGAAGCCGATGTGGCGCTGGTGCTGGTTGATCCCGCCGAAGGTCTGAACGCCGCCACCCGCGACATTCTCGCCCAGCTGCCGGCCGGCCTGAAGCGGATTGAAATCGAAAACAAAATCGACTTAAACGGCACCACGCCCGAGCGCCAGGACTTAAACCAAGCGGCAGACAGCGGCGCCGCCACCCGCATCCGCCTGTCGGCCAAAACCGGCGCGGGGCTGGATTTGCTGCGGCAGGCGCTGCTCGATCAGGTCGGCTGGCAGGGCGAAAGCGAAAGCCTGTTTCTGGCGCGCAGCCGCCATTTGAGCGCGCTCGAAGCCGCTGCCGCCGAGCTGGACGCCGCCGCGCTGTGCAATAATCAGCAAATCGAACTGTTTGCCGAGCACCTGCGGCTGGCGCAGCTTGCCTGCAGCGAAATCACCGGCGAATTTAGCGCCGACGATTTGCTCGGCGTGATTTTCTCGCGCTTCTGTATCGGCAAATAATCGGCAAACAAAGGCAGCCTGAAAGCCCGAAATCCGTTTCAGGCTGCCGCTATCGGGATTGGCAGACACCATGTGGCACATCGTTATCATCGCCTATATTTTCACCACCGCCATGTTTGCGGTGGCGCAGCCGGGCATCGCCCGCAAGCTGATTTACCTGACCTTTTGGACGATACTGCCGACGTGGTTTTTTTTCTGGTCGGCAATGATCCGTCACCGCAACCGCCAGATGAAGCTGCAAGAGCGCCTGCCGCAGGGCGGGCAGCCTGAAAACGCTCCGCCACTGCCGCCCCAAGACGGCACGGCGGAAGATTGAGCGTTCAGGCTGCCGGCAAAGCATCCGGGCAGCCTGAAAAACAAGGCAGCCTGAAAGCCGGTCAAACCGTTTTCAGGCTGCCTTGTTCTTTGCCTTCATCCCGCGTCTCCCGCTTTTGCTATACAATCGCGCCCGCCGCGCCTGCGGACGATTAACCGTTTTTTATTCCTTAAGGACACCCACATGCTGCATCCCGAACAAGTAAAAGAAATGATCCAATCCGTCGCCCCCTGCGAATTTATCGAAGTGGAAGGCGACGGCCACCACTTTTTCGCCCGCATCGTTTCGCCCGCCTTTGAAGGTCTGAACCGGCTGGCGCGCCACCGCCTGATTAAAGACGGTCTGGCGGAAAAGCTGGCGAGCAACGAACTGCACGCGCTGTCGATTTCGATGGCCGCTACCCCCGCAGAATGGGAAAAGGCAGGTAAAGCCTGATTGCAGGCAGCCTGAAAAAACATGAGCGCGTTTGCCGAACATACCGAAGCCTACCTGCTGACGCTGGTTCAGCAGGGGCGCTCGCCGCATACCGTAGCCGCCGCGCGCCGCGATTTGGCGCAGCTGCTGCCGCTGCTGCCCGATAACAGCGAACCGCAGCGGCGCGATCTGACGGCGGCGCTGATGCGGCTGTCGCAACGCGGTCTCAGTCCCGCCTCGCTGGCGCGCAAGCTGTCGGTTTGGCGGGCTTATTGCGCTTTTCTGGTGGCCAAAGGCAGCCTGAAAAACAATCCGGCGGAAAACCTGAAAGCCCCCAAACAGCGCGAGCGTCTGCCCAAGGCGCTGGAGCGGGAAACTTTGGCGCTGATGCTCGACAGGGCGGCCGCCGATGCCGACGGGGCGCTGGCCTGCCGCGACTATGCGGCGGCGGAACTGATGTACGGCAGCGGACTGCGTTTGTCGGAACTGTGCGCGCTGAATCTGGCCGACGTCCGTTTTGCCGAAGGCTGGCTGGACATCAAAGCCGGCAAAGGCGGCCGCCAGCGCCGCGTGCCGCTGACCGCCAAAAGCATCGCCGCGCTGCAGGCCTATCTGCCGCTGCGCGTGGCGGCGGCGGGCGAAACAGCGCTGTTTACCGGCCAAAGCGGTCGTCGCATCGGCGCGCGCCAAATACAGAAGCGCCTTGCACAGTGGGCGCAGCAGCACGGTGGCGAATCTTTGTCGCCGCATATGCTGCGCCACAGCTACGCCAGCCATCTTTTGCAGGCTTCGCGCGATTTGCGGGCGGTGCAGGATCTGCTCGGCCACAGCAGCCTGAAAGCGACGCAGATTTACACCAAGCTCGATTTCGACCATCTGGCGCAGGTTTACGACCAGGCGCATCCGCGCGCGCAGCGGCAGCCTGAAAGCGCAGAAAAGGAAGAAACGTGAACAATCTCTACCAATGGGCGCAGGTGGTGCATCTGTTTTGCGCCATTGCCTTTGTGGGCGGCGTGTTTTTTGAAATGCTGGTGCTGGGCGTGATCCACGATAAAAAACGGGTGTCGCGCGAATCGCGCCGCGAAGTGGAGCGGGCGCTGTCCTACCGCGCCACCCGCGTGATGCCCTTTGTGGTGCTGGGGGTGTTCGTTTCCGGCATCACGATGGCACTCAACCGCTACCTTGCGGTGCTCAGCCAGCCCTTCGCGTCGGCCTTTTCCATCCAACTGACGCTGAAAATCTGCGTGGCGGCGAGCATTCTGGTGCATTTTGTGATTGCAGTTTACAAAATGCGCACCCACACCCTGACGGCAGCGTGGTCGAAATACATCCATATTGCGGTGTTCTGCCATATGCTGCTGATTGTGCTGCTGGCAAAAACTATGTTTTTCGTCAGCTGGTAGTTTGGAATAAAACAAAAAAGGCAGCCTGAAAACTTTTCAGGCTGCCTTTTTGGCGTTTGCCGGCATCAGATGCGCATCGGCATCACGATGTATTTAAAGTTCGGCTGGTTGGGCACGGTAAATAGGGTGGAGCGGTTGGCATCGCCGAAAGCCAGCTGCATATCGTCGCTGTGCACGCTGCGCAGCACGTCCATCAGATAGTTGATGTTGAAGCCGACTTCCAATTCGCCGCCTTGGTAGGCGATTTCCAAATCTTCCTGCGCTTCTTCCTGCTCGTTGTTGCTGCACAAAATCCGCAGCACGCCGGGCAGCAGCTGCAGGCGCACGCCGCGGAATTTTTCGTTGGCGAGAATCGCCGAGCGCTCCAGCGCGCCCAAGAGTTCGCTGCGGCCGATCAGGAAGATTTTGTCGTTGTCCAACGGGATCACGCGGTTGTAATCGGGGAATTTGCCGTCGATGACTTTGCTGACGATAACTGTGCCGTTACAGGTGAAGCGCACTTGGTTGCGCAAAAGTTCGATGTTGATGTCTTCGTTCGGACGGTTGAGCAGTTTCACCAGTTCGAGCACGGTTTTGCGCGGCAGGATGACTTCGGCTTTGGGCAGCTCGGCTTCGATTTCGCAGCTGGCGTAGGCCAGGCGGTGGCCGTCGGTAGCCACCAGGCGCAGCTGGCGGCCTTCCACCTGCAGCAGCAGGCCGTTGAGATAGTAGCGGATGTCCTGCACCGCCATGCTGTACTGCACTTGGCCGAGCATGGTTTTCAAATCTTCCTGCTTGAGCGAAAACTGGATTTCGGTTTCGTCTTCCACATTCATGGTCGGGAAGTCTTCGGCGGGCAGGGTTTGCAGGTTGAAGCGCGATTTGCCGGCTTTGAGCGTCAGCCGGCTGTCGGCCCAGTCGAGCGCGACGATGGCGCTTTCGGGCAGGGCACGCAGGATGTCCTGCAGTTTTTTGGCGTTGGTGGTGATGGCGAAATCGCCGCTTTCGGTTTGCGGGCCGCCGGTGTGGATTTGGATTTCCAGATCGGTGGCAAGCACGTCGGTTTCGCCGTCGCGGCTGCGGATCAGCACGTTGGAGAGTATTGGCAGGGTGTGCTTGCGCTCGACGATGCCGGTAACGGCCTGCAGCGGTTTGAGCAGGCTGTCGCGGTCGGTTTGCAGAATCAACATGGCGTTTCCTTAAATTGCGTTAGGATTGGGGCGGAATCTTATACGTTTGGCTGCAAATAATAAAGCGCAGGCAGCCTGAAAATGCGTTTTATCGCGCTTTTGCCGCACGGGCGGCGTTTTCAGGCTGCCTGCGGCCGGCAGGGCGTGGTGTCAGTTTTGCACCAGAATCAGCAGTTTTTCGTAGTCTTTTTTGGTTTCGGGGTCTTCGTCGCGCAGCTTGGTGATGTTTTTCACGCCGTGGATGACGGTGGTGTGGTCGCGGCCGCCGAAGGCTTCGCCGATGGCGGGCAGGCTCAGGCTGGTCAGCTCTTTGGCAATCGCCATCGCCATCTGGCGCGGACGGGCGAAATTGCGGTTACGCTTTTTGCCGGTGAGATCGGCGATGCGGATGTGGTAGTAGTCGGCCACCGCCTTCATAATCAGTTCGACGGTAATCGGCTTGTAGTTGTGGGCGATGATGTCGGTCAGGGTGTCGGTAACCATGTCCATATCGATCAGCGACACATTGTCGAAACGGCAGCGGGCGATCAGGCGGTTGAGCGCGCCTTCGAGCTCGCGCACGTTTTGTTTGACGTTTTGCGCGATAAACAGCACCGCGTCTTCTGCCAGCCGGATACCGGCGTCGGCGGCTTTGCGCTCGAGAATGTCCACCCGCATTTCCAATTCGGGCGGTTCCAGCTTCAGCGTCATGCCCCACGAAAAGCGCGAAACCAGTCGCTGTTCCATGTTTTCCAGGCTGCTGGGGAGTTGGTCGCAGGTCAGGATAATCTGCTGGTTGCGCGAATGGAAATGCTCAAACAATAGGAAAAACTCTTCCATCGTGCGGTCTTTGCCCTGGATAAACTGGATGTCGTCGATAATCAGCAGCTGGTAGCGCAGATACTGCTGCTTGAAAGAATCCCAGTTTTTCTGGCGCACCGCGGCCACAAAGGTGTTCACATAATCGTTGGCATGGATGTAGAGCACCTGCGCCGCCGGATTGATGCGCAGCAGCTCGTGGCCGACCGCCTGCGCCAAGTGGGTTTTGCCCAGACCGGTGCTGCCGTAAACGAAAAACGGGTTGTACATATCGTCGCCCGGTTTTTCGGCAATGCTTTTGGCCACCGCCACCGCCAGATGGTTGCCCTTGCCTTCGACCAGCGATTCGAAAGTATAGTCGCTGCTCAGATTGGTTTGCTTGTGGCGCTGCTTGGCGTCGGCATCGGCTTTGGCCTGCTCGATGGCGGAAGCGGGCGGCGCTTTTTTGCCGCTGTCTGCCGCGCCTTTTTCCGTGTTTTCCGCCGTGCTTTTTTTCGCCGGCCGCAGATTG
This sequence comes from Kingella pumchi, assembly GCF_022288825.1. Lineage (GTDB taxonomy): Bacteria > Pseudomonadota > Gammaproteobacteria > Burkholderiales > Neisseriaceae > Kingella_D > Kingella_D pumchi. The sequence continues at coordinate 18,173 of NZ_JAKOOW010000036.1, forward strand.
CTCATGCGGCGGTCGAGAATTTCCTGCGCCGTCCGTGGCGAAGCGTCTTTGCCGCCGGCAGGCTGTGCGGTGGTTGGTGTCGGTTCGGCGTTTTCAGGCTGCTTTGCCGCCTGCCGCTCGAAAGGATAGCGGGTGCCGCTGCCGACTTTAATCAAAAGCGGCGGCGCATCCGGCGCCAGCAGCTCGCGCGCCTGGGCGAGCTTGGCGCCGTACTGTGAGCGCAGCAGGTTGGCGGCAAACTGGGTTTTGGCGTACACCACCCACGCGCCGTCCTCCTCGCCCACGGTCAGCGGGGCGATGGAAAAATCAAACTGCTGCTCGGTCAGCTCGGCCGCCAGCAGCGACAGACACTGCGGCCAAAATTCGGCTAGTTTCATCATTGCGGGATTCTTTGCATCAAAGGGGTGCCGCCACAGGCGCTCCACAGGCAGCCTGAAACAGACAAGACAAGGAAAAGGGAGAGTGCGGCAGAAGTTTTCTGTTTTATATTGAAAGCATTGCCTGCTTTTCAGGCTGCTTTCCAAGCGCCGCGAAAGGGCGGATTATATAGGCAAAGCCCGCCGAAAGCCATCATCGCCGCCGCCCTTTCCCCGCCCGCATTTAAGCCGCTTTGCGTCCGACACTTACCTATTTTTATTGACAAAAGACAGCAAAACAGGTTTAATCCGCCATTTTGTTTCGACAACATTTCACGGGAAAAAATCATGAAACGCACTTACCAACCTTCAGTTACCAAACGCAAACGCACCCACGGCTTTCTGGTGCGCTCCAAAACCCGCGGCGGCCGCGCCGTGCTGGCAGCCCGCCGCGCCAAAGGCCGCAAACGTCTGGCCGTATAATTGGACCAGAGTTTCGGCAAGTCCTGCCGCTTGTTGAAAACGGAAGATTTTTCTTCCGTTTTTGCATTGAAAAAGCAGCGCTCGCGCCACTTTGTGCAGGTGTTTTATTCCGCCGACAACGGCCTGGGCCGGGCTCGGCTGGGTTTGGTGGTTTCCAAGAAAACCGCCCGCCGCGCCAACCGCCGCAACTATATGAAGCGGCTGCTGCGCGACTGCTTCCGCCGCCACCGCCACGGCCTGCCGCCGCAGGACTTTATCGTCCGCGTGCGCACCGCCTTTACCCGCGAGCAGGCCGCCCAAGTGCAGGACGAACTGCTACGCCTGCTGGCCGGTTAGCCGGTTAAGCGGATCGGCAGTAAGGCAGCCTGAAAATACGGCGGCAAAATGCGGCGCCTGTTTTCAGGCTGCCTGAAAACGGCAAGATCCCTACCGTGCGGTGCTTGTGTAAAAATCGCGGAAAATTCGGTGCTTGGCATTGATATTTGTCGCCGGCATCCCGATTTTGCCGCGGTTCCTACTTTCAGGCTGCCTGAAAAATGCTCAGCAAACTGTTTCTACTGCTTATCCGCTTCTACCAGCGCGGCATCAGTCCGCTGCTGCCGCCGCGCTGCCGCTACACACCCACCTGCTCGCAATACGCACTCGAAGCCGTGCGCAAATACGGCGCGCTCAAAGGCGGCTGGCTGGCGGCCAAACGCATCGCGCGCTGCCACCCTTTCGGCGGCTGCGGCTACGATCCCGTTCCCTAATTCAGGAAATATCCGATGGATTTCAAACGAATGATGACAGCGATGGCGCTGTCGCTGCTCATTTTAATGGGTTGGCAAAAACTGTTTCCGCCGCCCGAACCTGCCGCTGCCCAACAGCCGGCGGCAACGGCCGAAGCCAAGCAGCAGGCTGCCGCGCTTAATGTGTCGGCACCGCTGACCGTTGAAACCGATACCGTTAAAGCGCTAATTGATGAAAAAAGCGGCAACCTGCTCGGTTTGACGCTGCGCCGTTACAATGCCACCAACGACGAACAGAAGCCGTTTGTGCTGTTTCAGACCGGTAAAGAGCACAATTATGCCGCGCTCTCATCCGTAGTGGATGAAAAGCACAATAATCTGCTGGAAAAAACCAGCTTCAGCGCCGCCCAGAAAAGCTACGCGCTTAAAGGCGACAAGCTGGAAGTGCGCCTGAGCGCGCCCGAGCAAAACGGCCTGCAGGTAGAAAAAGTCTATACCTTCAGCAAAAACAGCTATCTGATCAATGTCCGCTTTGAGTTGAAAAACACCGGCAGCGAGCCGCTGAAAGTCGGCGGCGACTACCAAATCGTCCGCGACAATTCCACGCCCGAGGGCGAGGGCTGGTTTATGCACAGCTATACCGGGCCGGTGGTGTACACGCCCGAGGGCGAATTTCAGAAGGTTGAATTTTCCAAGCTCGACGACGATTTCAAAAGCGGCCGCGACACCGCCGAATACCAGCGCAAAAGCCAGGGCGGCTACACCGGCATGATCCAGCACTATTTCATGTCTGCCTGGGTGATGCAGCCTGAAAAAGGCGCCAATGCCTGCGCCAACGGCTGCGAGATGAGCGTCAAGCGTGTGGGCGAAAACCTGTACCGCGCCGGCGTTTACCCCGCTGCCGTCGAGATTGCGCCCGGTCAGAGCAAAACGCTGTCTGCCGATCTGTATGCCGGCCCGCAGATTACCGAGATTCTCAAAAGTACCGCGCCCAATCTCGAATTGGCCAAAGACTATGGCCGCGTCCACATTTTCGCCGCGCCGCTGTTTGCCCTGCTCAAATGGCTGCACAGCCTGATCGGCAACTGGGGCTGGGCGATCGTGGTGCTGACCCTGATTGTCAAAATCGTCCTTTATCCCCTGAACAACGCCGCCTACCGCTCCACCGCCAAAATGCGCGTGCTGGCGCCGAAAATGGAAGCGCTGAAGAAAAAATACGGCGAAGACAAACTGGCGATGCAGCAGGCGATGATGCAGCTGTATAAAGACGAGAAAATCAACCCGCTGGGCGGCTGCCTGCCGATGCTGGTGCAGATGCCGATCTTTATCGGTTTGTACTGGATGATTTTCCTGTCCGTCGAACTGCGGCAGGCGCCGTGGCTCGGCTGGATCAGCGATTTGAGCCGTCCCGATCCCTGGTATGTGCTGCCGGCGATGATGGCGGCGACCATGTGGTTCCAAACCAAGCTCAATCCCGCGCCCACCGATCCGATGCAGGCGCAGATGATGAAGATTATGCCGCTGGTGTTTTCGGTGATGTTCTTCTTCTTCCCGTCCGGGCTGGTGCTCTACTATGTGGTCAACAACCTGCTGACCATCGCCCAGCAGTGGCACATCAACCGCCGCATGGGTTTTGCCGGCGCGGCTCCCGCGGTGGAAGTGCTCGACAAAGAGCCTGCTGCCAAAGGCGGCAAAGGCAAGAAAAAATAATTTCAGGCTGCCTGAAACCGTCAAACCGCGGTTTCAGGCAGTTTTGTTTTTCAGGCAGCCCGAAAGAACCCGGCGCGCAAAACCGACATTCCAACCTTTTCCAACCCGCAAGGATAGGCCATGCAAAATCCGATGAACTGGACGCAGCTGATGTCCGCCACCCGCTTTTATCTGGCCGACGACAACAGCGTGCGCCCGCTGCCGGCCAAAGCCGCCGAAGACTACCGCAGCGCGTATCACGTCGATTACGACCGCGTGGTATTCAGCAACGCCTTCCGCCGGCTCGGACGCAAAACCCAGGTGCATCCGCTGGCGAAAAACGACCACACCCACAACCGGCTGACCCACAGCGTCGAAGTCGCCAGCGTCGGCCGCAGTCTCGGCGCCCGCGCCGGCGGCATGCTGGCCGCTGCCGGCGAGTTGCCGGAGCATCTGCAGCCCGTCGATATCGGCACCGCCGTGCAGGTGGCCTGTCTGGCGCACGATTTGGGCAATCCGCCCTTCGGCCACACCGGCGAAGACGCGCTCAGAAGCTGGTTCAGGCAGCCTGAAAACGCCCGTTTTCTCGACGGCCTTAGCGATGCCGAACGCCGCGACGTGCAGGGTTACGAAGGCAACGCCCACAGCCTGCGCCAAATCGCCAGCCTGCAAAGCTACCGCAACAGCGGCGGCCTGCGGCTGACCGCTGCATCGGTCGGCGCCCTGCTCAAATACCCGTGGGGCAGCACCCGCGACGGCACCCGCGGCAAATTCAATATCTACCAAACCGAAATGCCCTATATCCGCAGCGTCGCCGCCGAACTCGGCCTGCTCGCGCAAGACAGCGACTGCTGGGCGCGCCATCCCTTGTCCTACCTGATGGAAGCTGCCGACGACATCTGCTACGCGCTGATGGACTTGGAAGACGCCGTCGATTTGGGGCTGCTCGATGCCGGCGACGTTGAAAGCCTGTTCCGCCGCCTTGCCCCCGCCGGCAGCGACAGCGGCGGCGCCAACAGCAGCGAACGCAGCGCCCTGCTGCGCGGCCCCGCCATCGGCCGTGCGGTGGACGAAGCCGCGCAAACCTTTTTCGACTGCCGCCACGAACTCTTAAGCGGCAGCCTGAAAGCCAAAGACCTGCTCGCCCTGTGCAGCGACGAAGTGCAGGGCACGCTGGAAGCGGCAAAAAAACTCGCCCGCGAGCGCGTGTTCCGCCACCGCAGCAAGCTGATGTACGAGCTGGCCAGTTTCCCCTGCCTGGCCACCATACTCGATGCGCTGGTGCCCGCCGTCCACAGCCTGCTGCGCGGCCGCCCCGACGTGCGCCAAACCCTTGCCCTCGGCCTACTCGACAACGACCCCGTCCGCGCCGACGACAGCCTGTACGCCGCCTATATGAAGGTGCTGGATTTCGTCGGCGGCATGACCGACAACTACGCCGCCCGCATGGCGCGCGAACTCTCCGGCCTTGATATGGCCTGAACAGGCATTTGGCAGGCGGGCAGAGCCGTCGCCGCCGCGCAAAAAAAGCAGCCTGAAAACCTTGGACAAGGTTTTCAGGCTGCTTTGCCTTTTAGCTAGGCGGCTGCCGATGCTTTCAGGCTGCTTTCGCCGTGCCGGTTGCGGACTTTACAACTGCTCCAGTTTCGCAAAGGCAGTATCCAGCGTTTTGATGCCTTCTTTGCCGAAGTTGATGGTCAGGCGGGCGCTGTCGCCTTTGTCGGAGGCGTCGATGATGACGCCGGTGCCGAATTTGGGGTGGCGCACGTTCTGCCCCAGGCGGTAGCCGTGGAAGTTTTGCCCGTCTGCTTCGGGGCTTTGCTGCTCCGATTGTCCGATGCCCTGCTGCGGGTGCAGAGTCGCGGCGGCATAGGGTTTGGCGGGGGCGGACAGGGTGTGGACGATGTCGGCGGGGATTTCGCCGACAAAGCGCGAGAGCACGCCGTATTGGGTTTGGCCGTGAAGGATGCGCTGCTGCGCCATGCTCAGATACAGGCGGCGGCGGGCGCGGGTGATGGCAACGTACATCAGACGCCGTTCTTCTTCCACGCCGCCGCGCTCGGCCAGGCTCCATTCGCTGGGGAAGCGGCCTTCTTCCATGCCGGTTAGGAAAACGGTGTCGAACTCCAGCCCTTTGGCGGCGTGGACGGTCATCAGCTGCACGGCGTCGTCGCCTTCGCCGGCGCTGTTTTCGCCGGATTCGAGCGCGGCGTTGCTGAGAAAGGCGAGTATCGGAAACTCGGGGCTGGCGGCGGCGCCTTCGGGCAGGGTTTCAAACTGGCTCTCTTCGGCTCGGAAGGAGAGCGCGGCATTGACCAGCTCGTCCAAGTTTTCGTTGCGCTCTTGGTCGGCGGGATTTTTCTGTTTCTGGTAATGCGCTTCCAGCCCGCTGTCGGCAATGATTTCGCGCAGCAGGTCGGGCAGCGAGAGCACGGCGGCCTGTTCGCGCAGGCCGTCGATCAGGCGCACGAAAGCGGCGATTTTGGCGGCTTTGGCGCCCATGCCGCAGGCAGCCTGAAAGAGTGAGCAGCCCTGTTCGGCAGCGGCGGCCTGGATGGTTTCGATGCTGCGGGTGCCGATGCCGCGCGGCGGGAAGTTGATCACGCGCAAGAGAGCGTTGTCGTCGTCGGGATTGACGGCCAGCCGCAGGTAGGCCAGCGCGTGTTTGATTTCCTGACGCTCGTAAAAGCGCAGGCCGCCGTAGATGCGGTAGGGAACGGCAGCCTGAAAAAGCTGCTGCTCGATAATGCGCGACTGGGCGTTGCTGCGGTAGAGCACGGCGCATTGGCTGTAGGCGCCGCCCTCGCGGTGCAGCGCCTGGATTTCTTCAACGGCGAAGCGGGCTTCTTCCAAATCGGTGGCGGCGCAGAACAGACGGATTTTGTCGCCCGCTTCGGCCTCGGTGCGCAGGTTTTTGCCCAGGCGTTCGCTGTTGTGGGTGATGACGGCGTTGGCGGCATCGAGAATGCGGCCGACCGAGCGGTAGTTCTGTTCGAGCTTGATCGGCGCGTCGATGTGGAACTCGCGCATCAGATCGGCCATATTGCCGACGTGGGCGCCGCGAAAGCGGTAGATCGACTGGTCGTCGTCGCCGACGGCAAACACCGCCGCGCCGCCGCCGGCCAAGAGTTTCAGCCAGGCGTATTGCAGTTTGTTGGTGTCTTGGAACTCGTCCACCAGAATGTGGCGGAAACGGTTTTGGTAATGGGTGCGCAGCACGTCGTGGCTTTGCAGCACTTCGTAGCAGCGCAGCAGCAGTTCGGCAAAATCGACCACGCCTTCGCGGCGGCACAGCGCGTCGTATTCGGCGTAATACTGGATCAGGCGGCGGGTGTGCGGATCGGGCGCTTCCAATGCTTCGGCGCGCAGCCCGCTTTCCTTTTGCGCGTTGATAAAGCCCTGCAGGGTGCGCGGTGCGATGACTTCTTCGGCAATGCCCGCGCTTTTGAGCAGGCGTTTGATCAGGGCGAGTTGGTCGCCGGAATCGAGAATCTGAAAACTCTGCGGCAGGCCGGCGTCGCGGTAGTGCTGGCGCAGGAAACGGTGGCACAGGCCGTGGAAGGTGCCCAGCCACATCGCCCGCAGGTTGTAGGGCAGCACCGCCCCCAGCCGCGCCTGCATTTCCTTGGCGGCCTTGTTGGTAAAGGTAACCGCCATAATGCTGTGCACGTCGGCCTGAGCCGTCTGCATCAGCCAGGCGATGCGGGTGGTGAGCACGCGGGTTTTGCCGCTGCCCGCCCCCGCCAGCACCAGCGCCGACTGCGGCGGCCAGGTAACGGCGGAAAGCTGCTCGGGGTTGAGATGGTCCAAAAGGCGGGTGTCTGCGCTGGAAAACATGGTTTCAGGCTGCCTGAAAAAGAAAAGCGGCGATTGTATAGCAAAGGCAGCCTGAAAACGCGGATTCGGTTTTCAGGCTGCCTTGCCGCAGGCAAAAAACGGCGCAAAAGTAAGGTTAAAAGCGTTTTTCAGGCAGCCTGAAAGCGCAAAAGGCAACAAAGCCGCAGCCAAAACCAATCACATACTTGCGGAAACAAATGAACGGCACTATCATTAGCATCCATTAAATTAAACTAAAGTTTGTAAGGAAACACACCATGTATGTCTGCATCTGTAATGCCGTTACCGACCACCAGATTAAAGAGAGTGTTGCCGCCGGCGCATCGTCGCTAACCGACCTGAAAGACCAGCTCGGCGTGGGCAACTGCTGCGGCTGCTGCACCGACCTTGCCGGCTCGTTTCTCAGCGCCGCCGCCGTTTCTTCAAGCATTTCGGTAACTTCGCCGATGGGCGCCGAACATTAATTCCCTTTCGTTTTCATTTTTCGTTTCCGTTGTATTCCTTTATCAAATTGGGCGGCTGTAACCAGGCCGCCGTTTTTTTGCCCGCCGCCTGCCGCATTTGCGTACAATCGCCGCTTTCAGGCTGCCTGCGAGAGTTGTCCGATTATCATGCGTAGAACTTCGTCCCGAACCAAAACCTTCTCCCCCTTCAAATGGCTTTTGCTGTTGCTGCTTGCCGCCGCCGGCGCCTATGCCGCCCTGCTGTTTGCCCCCAAAGGCACCGGCAAGCCCTATACCCTGCGTATCGCCAAAGGGCAGGGCATGGCCGCCGTCAGCCGCCGGCTGGCAGACGACGGCATCGTTTACAGCCGCTGGGTGCTGCTGTCGGCCGCCTATTTCGACGGCAGCCACGACAAACTCAAAGACGGCAGCTACCGCCTGCCCGCCCGCCTTTCGGCATGGGAAGTTCTGCAGCGCCTGAAAAGCGAAACGCCCGACACCGTGCGCGTGCAGATTATCGAAGGCATGCGCTTTTCGCAGATGCGCCGCCTGATCAACCAAAACCCCGACATCCGCCACGACACCGCTAGCTGGAGCGACGAGCAGCTTCTAAACGCCGTTGCTTCCGACATCCCCTACCATCATCCCGAAGGGCTGTTTTTCCCCGACAGCTACGAAATCAGCATGAACAGCAGCGATCTGCAGATTTTTCAGGCTGCCCACAAAGCCATGAACCAAGCGCTCGACCAAGCCTGGGAAAGCCGCAGCGCCGATCTGCCCTACCAAGACCGCTACCAGCTGCTGATTATGGCCAGCCTGATTGAAAAAGAAACCGCCCACGCGGAAGACCGCGGCAATGTCTCATCCGTATTCCGCAACCGCCTGCGCAAAAACATGCGCCTGCAGACCGACCCCACCGTGATTTACGGCATGGGCGACGCCTATCAGGGCAAAATTCGCAAAGCCGACCTGCAGCGCGACACCCCCTACAACACCTATACCCGCAACGGCCTGCCGCCCACGCCCATCGCTCTGCCCGGCCGCGCCGCGCTTGAAGCCGCCGCCCATCCCGCCGACAGCGATTATCTCTATTTCGTCTCACGCATGGACGGCAGCGGCAAAAGCCAGTTCAGCCGCACGCTGGAAGAACACAACGCCGCCGTGCGCCAGTACATCCTGAAAAAATAAGCACCGCAGATAAAAAAGCAGCCTGAAAACCGGTAACAAGGTTTTCAGGCTGTTTTTTCGTTTGGAACAAAATGGCTGTTTTGCCCTATATGCCGAAAACACCTGCCCCGCGCAGGCAGGGCTGGGTTGGGCGGGACGGTTCAGACTTTGACCACATAGGTATCGGCCAGCAGATCCCACAATACACGGCGGTCTCGCTCAACCATAAACAACAGTACCAAATTGGCTATTAGGGCGACAATGCTGATTATGCCGCCAAGTATCGGAATCGCCCCCAGAATGCTGACAATCAGGTTGTAGCCAAACTCACGCACCAATACATATTTGACAAACCCCGGATTGTCTCCGTCTGCATTTACCACACGGATACCGAGCAGTTTTTTACCGAAAGTCTGGCCGTATTTCGTCATCAGTACCACTTGGTAAACAAGGTAAGCCAATACCAGCGCGATGAACACCAACATCATAAGCTCGGCGTTGTTGCGGAATGAGGGCACGATAAGGGCAGCAACAATGCCGATAACAAATATCGGCAGGCTATCCACTATACGGGCACCGATGCGCTCGCCCGCGCCGGCCAGAACCAGGGTTTCTTCGTCCATTCGCGTGTCGATGGCGGTGGATTGGTAGGCTTCGCGGTAATCAGTACGCTGCGGCTGATTGTTGAAAGAACCGTTGGGGTTCGGGCGGTAGTCTTGCATAACGATATCCTTCGAGGGGTTTAACGAAAAAAGGGCGCAATTATAACGGGCTGACAAACAAAACTTAGCATTTTTAACCCAAATGCCGGAACAACACCGACGATCGCGGCATAAATGCTACAGCCGGCAAAAAGCAGCCTGAAAACCCTGTTATCGGTTTTCAGGCTGCTTTTCGTTTGGCCGCTGTTTTTCCCGTCGCATCAGATACCAGCGCAGCCGGCTGCGGATGTCGTAGCCGATCGAGCCGAAGCCGAGCATAAACAGCGTGGCGGAGACCGGCAGGGTGAAATGGTAGCCGATCTGGTGGTAGCCCCAGGCGCCGATGATGCCTCCGATCACAAAGCTGGCAACGGTGCCGGTAAACAGCGCCATTTTCGGGCGGTTTACTTTTACGTCGGGCAGGCGCGGATTGGTGTCGCGGCGGTAGTAGAGCACTTTGGCCAGCTCGATGCCCAAATCGGTTACGGTGCCGGTCATGTGGGTGGAGCGGATGGCGCCGCCGGAGAGCACGGTCATCACGGTGTTGTGCATGCCCATGATAAACGACAGAAACAGCACGGTAGGCGGCACCATCGCGCTGCCGATATGAGACAGCGCCACGCCCAGCAGGCCGAACAGCAAAAGATACAGCGCTTCCATCCACATCGACAGCGCATAGCTGCTGTGAAAACGAAAACGCTTGGCCCACAGGATAATCCAGCCCGAATGGGTGGCGCCGGTGAGATAAGCGAGCACGCCCGAGAGCGCCAGCAGGCCGGTTTGCCAGCGGCCGAGCGCGAACTCATCGGCAGCGTTGGAAAGGTGGCCGGTGATGTGCGAAGTGTAGCCGGCCACCGCAAAGAAACCGCCGGCGTTGATCGCCCCCGCCAAGAGCGCCATCAGATAGCCCAGCAGCCGGAAACGGAAGTCCGAAATCGGGCTGTCGTGCAGATAGGGCTTGTCTGCCTGCCAGAATGGGTGGGAAACGGTTTTGCGCGGGCGGCGGGTGCGGGACATGGCGGTAAAAAAGAAAGAAAACGGCGTTTTCGTTGTTCGGGCAGCCTGAAGTGCGGCAAAACGGCTTTCAGGCTGCCTGAAACACGGCGCCGGCATTTTAGCATCTGCCGCGCGGCGCGGGCTTTGACTGATATCCAAGCCGGCGGATATTTTTCAGGCTGCCCGAATATGGCAGGCAGCCTGAAAAATGCTTGGGCGCAAACGTTTCAGGCTGCCCGAATCCATCTCAAGGCAGCCTGAAAAGCCGTTAGGACAATTTTCCTGCCCGCGCCAGCGCATCGGCTTCGTCCAGCCGCTCGGGCGTGCCGACATCGAGCCACAGGCCGTGGTGGAACTCGCCGCCAACGCGCCCATCGGTCATCGCATCGCGCAGCAGCGGCGCGAGTTTGGCACGGCTGTGTGGCGCAATGCCGGCAAACAGCTCGGGCGCGTAAACGCCGACGCCGCTAAATGTGCCGCCCTGCGCGTTCGGCGCGGCGGCATCGGCGTGCAGCAGGCCGCTATTGTCGAGCGCAAAATCGCCCGCCGGATGGTGCGGCGGGTTGGGCACCAGCCACAGATGCGCCAGTAGGCTGCGTTCGGCAAGGGCGGCAGCGCGTTCGGCGGCAGCCTGAAAGTCGATATCGGTAAAAACGTCGCCGTTCACCACCAAAAACGGTTGATTACCCAAGAGCGGCAGCGCGGTGGCAATGCCGCCGGCGGTTTCCAGCCCGCCTTCGTTTTCCGGCGAATAGGCGATATTCACGCCCCACGCCGCGCCGTCGCCCAGCGCGTCTTCGATTTGGCGGCCGAGCCAGGCGTGGTTGATGACGATGTCGCGAAAACCGGCGGCGTGAAGCCGGCGCAGGTGGTGGACAATCAGCGCTTCGCCGCCGGCTTTCAGCAGCGGCTTGGGCGTGCGGTCGGTCAGCGGACGCATACGCTCGCCGCGTCCGGCGGCCAGAATCATGGCTTTCATGGGGAACCTTTGTGCAGTTTGGGTGTTTCGGATGGGCAAAAGCAGCCTGAAAAAATGCTGTCCGCCGCACGGAATACGCTTGTTTGGCGTTTGGCAAAGGCAGCCTGAAAGCCGCGAATACGGTTTTCAGGCTGCCTTTTGCGGTGGGGCGGGTTTAGTGGTTGTCGTCCACCCACACGCTGCCGCTGCCGTTTCTGTCCAGACGGATGCCGTCGGGGGTGCGGGTGTCGTAGTTGCGCTCGCGGCGGGTGTTGCCGATGCCGCGATCTTCGCTGCTGATGCTGCTGGAGCCGTGTTTGCGGCTTTGCTCGCGGTCATAGCGGTTGCTGAAATAGAACTGCTGGTTGCGGCTGCTGTTGCAGCTGCGGATGCTCAGGTAGTTTTCGGAGGCATCGAGGCATTTGCCCGAATCGGCGCTGCGGATGCGGCCGCCGTCGAGATACCAGCGCTGGTTGTCTTTGCCGTTGCATTGGAACAGGATAACGCGGCTGCCGTCGCGGGTTTCGCCGCCGGATACGTCCAGACAGCGGCCGTTTTGGCGGATGGTGCCGCTGCGCGAATCGAAGCGGAATTGTTGGTTGGACTGGCCGTGGCAGCGGTAGCGGATCAGGCTGTGGTGGTCGTCGCCGTGGATGTCGAGGCACTCGCCGCGGTCGGTGCGGATCAGGCCGCCGGCATCGTATTGGTCGCGCTCGCGTTCGTAATCGTCGCGGCGGTTGTGTTCGGGGTAGTAGATGCGGTCGTTTTGCCCGTGCGAGTCGATGTCGATCAGATCGGGCAGCTGCACATTGCAGGCGGCCGGCATCAGCGGCAGCAGCAGGGCGGCGGTCATGGTTTTTTTATGTGGATTCCTTTCGTAAAAACAGCGGCTAAGGTCTTTCAGGCTGCCTGAAAACAGGCCGCGCCCAAGCCGGCGGCCGGCAGCATAAGGCCAAGCGGGCAGGCGGTAAACCGGCTGTACAAACGATTACGCTTTTTTTACAAATTCCGACTTTAAATTCATGGCGCTGCCGTCGATTTTGCAGGCGATGTCGTGATCGCCTTCCTGCAGGCGGATGTTTTTCACTTTGGTGCCCTGCTTGATCACCTGCGAGCTGCCTTTGACTTTCAAATCTTTAATCAGCACCACGGTATCGCCGTCGGCCAGCGGCGTGCCGTTGGCGTCTTTTACCACCGCCGCGCTCTCGGCGGCGGCTTCGTTTTCAGGCTGCCATTCGTGGGCGCATTCGGGGCAGACAAACTGGATGCCGTCGTGATAGGCGTATTCGGAGCCGCATTGCGGGCAGGCGGGTTGGGTCATGGTGGGTTCCTTTAATCAATGGTTGGGCGGATGGTTCGGGGTTTGGAGGCAGCCTGAGAGCCGAATAATGCGGCTTTCAGGCTGCTTTTGCTTTTCAGGCTGCTTTTTTGTCCTTACGCAATTTGGGCGAAGGCGCGGCGGAAATAGGCGAGGGCGGGGCGGTTGTGCTTGCCCAGGCGGATTTCTTCGATGCCGACGTAGAAAATGCGGTGGGTGCCCATGTCGTGATGCTGGAGGATGCGGCCGTGCAGGTGGGCGAGGGCGTCGTCAATCTGCAGCTGGCCGCTGCTGCCGCGGTGCCAGATGTGCTGCTCGAAACGCTCTTCGTGGGTGAGTTTGGTGATGCCGGCAAAATGCTCAGCGGCGTCTTGCTGGCCGGCGGAAAGCACGTTGATGCACAGCTCGCCGTTGCCGGTGAGTATCGGGCAGATGCGGGTGTTGAGATTGACGCACAGCACCACGGTGGGCGGGGTGTCGGTAACCGGCGCGACCGAGGTCATGGTGATGCCGTAGCGGCCGTGTTCGCCGTCGGTGGTAATCAGATAGACGCCGGCGGCGCAGGCGGCCATGGCGTTGCGGAAATCCTGCTGGATGCTGTCCATGGCGGCCTACCGGTAGATTTTTTGCGCGCGTTTGACGGCGCAGACGATTTCGTGGGGAATGGTGCCGGCGGCGGCGGCCACTTCGTTGACGCTGATTTCGTCGCCGAAGAGTTCGACGCTGTCGCCGCTGCCGCCGCCTTTGCTCAAATCAACGGTGAGCATGTCCATCGAGATGCGGCCGATGATGCGGCTGGGGCAGCCTGAAACCGATACCGGCGCGCCGCTGCCGGCGTGGCGCGGGTAGCCGTCGGCATAGCCGCAGGCCACCAGGCCGACGCGGGTGGGGCGGCTGGTGTAGAAGGCGGCGCCGTAACCCACCGGCTCGTGCGCCTGCAGGATGCGTTCGGCAAAAACTTGGCTGGAGAGTTTCATTACCGGCTTGAGCCGGCTGTCGCGGCCGCCGAACGGGTCGATGCCGTACAGCGCGATGCCCGCCCGCCCCCATTCGCGGTGGCTGGCGGGGTGGGCGAGAATGGCGGCGGAATTGGCCAGGCTTTCGGCGCCGGGCAGTGCGGCGCAGATGCTGTCGAAGGTTTCGGTTTGCAGCTCGGTCATGCCGCTGTCGGCGATGTCGGCGCAGGCAAAGTGGCTCATTTTGACGATTTCGGCCACCTTCGGGCTTTGCTTCAGCGCGTTGTAGGCGGCGGCGTAGTCCTGCGGGAAAAAGCCGGCGCGGTGCATGCCGCTGTCCATTTTCAGCCAGACGTTTACCGGCGATTGCCAGTTGTGGGCGAGCAGCGCTTCTAGTTGCGCCTGCTGGTGGACGACCGGCCACAGGCGGTGTTGGTCAACCAAAGCGTATTCGGCAGCCTGAAACACCCCTTCGAGCAGCACGATGGGCTTTTGGATGCCGGCCTCGCGCAGCTGCAGCGCTTCTTCCAGCAGCGCCACCGCAAAGCCGTCGGCCTCGTTTTCCAGCGCCTGCGCGCAGGGCAGCGCACCGTGGCCGTAGGCGTCGGCTTTGATTACCGCCAGCATTTTGCCGCCGTGTAAGGCTTTGAGTGTCCGGTAGTTGTCGCGCAGGTGCTGCAGGCGGATTTCGCATATCAGGGGGCGCATGGTTGCTGTGTCCTAGGCTTAAAGGCAGCCTGAAAATGGGTAAAGGGGCGGATTATAGGGGCTTTACCGGTTTTGATAAACTGCCGGCAGCCGCGGCAGCCTGAAAATAAAGGCTTGCCTGAATGGCGGAAAACACACTAAAATGCGCGGTTTCGCAAATTGACGATTTTTTCAAAGGAATTCTCATGGTAGTTATCCGTTTGTCCCGCGGCGGTTCCAAAAAACGCCCGTTCTACAACATCGTAGTAACCGACCGCCGCGCCCGCCGCGACGGCCGTTTCGTTGAGCGCGTAGGTTTCTATAACCCCGTTGCCAACGAAAAACAAGAGCGCGTACGCCTGCAGGCCGACCGCCTGAACCACTGGATCAGCCAGGGCGCGCAAATCACTCCGGCCGTTGCCAAGCTGGTAAAAGAACAGCAAAACGCCGCTTAAGCCCACCCGCATGAGCGACTCCGCGCAATGGGTGGCCATGGGCTACATCAAAGGCGTATTCGGAATCAAAGGCTGGCTGAAAGTCAAAACCGATACCGAATACGCCGACAGTTTGCTCGATTACCGGCGCTGGCGGCTGCATAAAGACGGCAGGCGGCAAGACGTGGAAATCGAAGACGGCAAAATCGTCGGCAGCGAACTGCAGGTCAAATTCGCCGGCATAGACGACCGCGACCAGGCTGCCTTGCTGCGCGGCTACACCGTTGAAGTACCGCGCGACGAATTTGCCGAAACCGAAGAAGACGAATACTACTGGGTCGATTTGGTCGGCATGCAGGTGAAAAACCGCGCCGGCGAAACCATCGGTACGGTACAAAACCTGATGGAAACCGGCGCCCACGATATTCTGGTGGTGGCCAAAGCCGAAGGCAAAACGCTGATTCCCTTTGTCAGCCAGTTTATCGACGGCGTCGATCGGGAAAATCGCACCATTACCGCCGATTGGGGCAGCGACTACTGATGAAAATCCAAGCCCTGACCCTGTTTCCCGAAATGTTTGCCGCCATCGGCGAATACGGCGTAACCGGACGGGCGGCCAAACAAGGCATCTGGTCGTTTTGCGCCATCAACCCGCGCCGCTTTGCCGACAACCGTTTGGGCTATATCGACGACCGTCCTTTCGGCGGCGGCCCCGGCATGATTATGATGGCGCCGCCGCTACAGGCGGCAATCGACGAAGCCGTGGCCAACTGCAGCGGCAATCCCGCCAGTCGCCGCGTGATTTATCTCAGCCCGCAGGGCGCGCCGCTCACCCACCAAAAAGTGAGCGAACTTGCCGGCTACGACAATCTGATACTGCTTTGCGGCCGTTATGAAGGCGTGGACGAGCGCCTGTTGCAAAGCAGTGTTGATGAAGAAATATCCGTTGGCGATTTCGTCGTATCCGGCGGCGAGTTGCCGGCGATGATGCTGATGGATGCCGTGTTACGGTTGATTCCGGGGGTATTGGGCGACATCGAGTCTGCCGCGCAAGACTCGTTTGCCAACGGTCTTTTGGACTGCCCGCACTACACCCGGCCCAGCGAATTTTGCGGTATGGCCGTTCCCGAGGTTTTAAAATCGGGCAACCATGCCGCAATCGCGGAATGGCGCTTGGAACAGGCGCTGCGCCGCACTTTGAACCGCCGCCCCGATTTGTTGGAGGGGCGCGCATTGATCCCACAGGAAGCCCGATTGCTGCAAAAGATTCTGTCCGAGCAGCAGGATAAGGCATAATCCAATTATATTCAGGAGTTTTCACATGAATCTGATCCAACAGTTAGAGCAGGAAGAAATCGCCCGCTTGAACAAAGACATCCCCGCTTTCGCCCCCGGTGACACCGTTGTGGTGTGGGTGCGCGTGGTAGAGGGCAACCGTACCCGTCTGCAGGCCTATGAAGGTGTGGTGATTTCCCGCCGCAACCGCGGTCTGAACAGCAACTTCATCGTGCGCAAAATCTCCAGCGGCGAAGGCGTGGAACGTACTTTCCCGCTGTACTCTCCCCGCGTGGAAAAAATCGAAGTCAAACGCCGCGGCGACGTACGCCGTGCCAAGCTGTACTACCTGCGCGGCCTGACCGGCAAAGCCGCACGCATCAAAGAAAAACTGCCTGCCCGCAAACAGCAGCAAGACTAAGTTTGGTGCAAAAACCCGTTTCCATTATCCGGAAACGGGTTTTTGTTGGTACCGGTACGCAAAAGGCAGCCTGAAAACTTCTCAGGCTGCCTTTATTGTTTTGGTTTAATGGCTGCGTGCGGTTACGAAACGGGCAAGGCTGCGCAGATGCTCTGCCCGTTCGTCAAACGCCTGCAGCTGTGCCAGCGCTTCAGCTACCAGCTCTTCGGCATAGCGGCGGGCGGCGTCCAGCCCCATCAGTTTCACATAGGTCGGTTTGTCGGCCTCGGCGTCTTTGCCGGCGGTTTTGCCCAGCGTCGCGGTGTCGGCGCTGCAGTCGAGCACGTCGTCCACCACTTGGAAGGCCAGGCCGAGACAGGCAGCGTAGCGGTCGAGCTTTTCCAGCGCGGCATCATCCAAGTCGGGGCAGCTTAAAGCGCCCAGCAGCACGGCGGCACGAATCAGCGCGCCGGTTTTCAGGCGGTGCATCGCTTCCAGTTCGGTTTGTGACAGCGATTTGCCGACATTGTCCAAATCCACCGCCTGCCCGCCGGCCATGCCGAGACTGCCGGATGCTGCGGCCAGCGTGCGGATCATGTGCAGCTGGCGGTCGGCAGGCAGGCCGTTGGTTTGCGACAGCAGCTCGAAAGCCAGCGTTTGCAGCGCATCGCCGGTGAGCAGGGCGGTCGCTTCGCCGTAGCGGACGTGGCAGGTGGGCTTGCCGCGGCGCAGGGTGTCGTTATCCATGGCCGGCATATCGTCGTGCACCAGCGAGTAAACGTGGATGCATTCGACCGCCGCCGCCGCCTGCTCGCAGGCAGCCTGAACGCTCTTGCCCAGTTCGGCCGCCGCCAGCACCAGCAGCGGGCGCAGGCGTTTGCCGCCGTCCAAAACCGCATAACGCATCGCCTGATGCAGGCTTTCAGGCTGCTTTGATGCCGCGGGCAAAACCCGTTCTAAAATCAGCTCGGTCTGCGCGCGGGCGCGGCTTTGCCAGCCTGAAAAATCATTCTTTGCCGTCAAGATCCAGCTCCTTTAATCCGTCCGCATCCAATACCTGCAGTTTTTGTTCGACCTGCGCCAGTTTGTTCTGGCAAAAGCGCACCAGTTCGCTGCCTTCCTGATAGGCGGCCAGCGCTTCTTCCAGCGGCAGGCTGCTGCCCTGCATCGCTTCGGTAATCGCTTCCAGCCGCGCCAGAGCGTCTTCAAAAGTTTTCGGGGTGGTTTTGCGCGTCATGCTTGTGTTCCCGTGTCGGGTAGTCGGAGATTAAAGGCGGCGATTATAAGCCATAAAGGATTGCAGGCAGCCTGAAAGCGAGTGCGGGGCTTAAAACGGGACAACAAAAGGCAGCCAATAAAACTTTGACAAAACATCCAGCTAATGGAATAATCCGCCCCTTTCGCGCATGGGGCGCGGAAAATTTTTTTACCGAACAACTACACGGAGTTGAGTATGTACGCGGTCATAAAAACCGGCGGCAAGCAGTATAAAGTTGCCGTTGGCGAAAAATTGAAAGTAGAACAGATACCTGCCGAACTCGACAGCCAAATCGAACTGACCGAAGTTCTGATGATTGCTGACGGCGAGTCTGTAAAAGTAGGCGCACCCTTTATCGAAGGTGCGAAAGTAACGGCTAAAGTAGTGGCACACGGACGCGGCGAGAAAATCCGCATTTTCAAAATGCGCCGCCGCAAACACTACCAAAAACGCCAAGGCCACCGCCAGAATTTCACCCAAATCGAAATCGTGGCCATCGCCTGATTACCCGTTCACCACAGTTTAAGGAGTATTAAACATGGCAACCAAAAAAGCCGGCGGTAGCTCTAAAAACGGCCGCGATTCAGAAGCCAAACGCCTGGGCGTGAAAGCCTACGGCAACGAACTGATCCCTGCAGGTTCCATCATCGTGCGCCAGCGCGGTACCAAATTCCATGCCGGCGACAACGTAGGCATGGGCAAAGACCATACCCTGTTCGCCAAAGTGGACGGCTATGTGGAATTCGCCGTAAAAGGCCGCCTGAACCGCAAAACTGTCAGCGTCCGCCCCTACACCGGCGAGAACTAAACCGCAGTTTTCCCGCCCTGCCCGTCAAACGGCAGGGCTTTTGCTTGCCCGCGTGAAGCAGCCTGAAAATAGCCGGCAGCGGGCAGACAAGCGCCGTGCCAGCCTGTATAATCCGCCCCTTTGTTTAACCCGCCGCCTCTTGCGAAAGCACCACCATGCTGTACAGCCTGCCTTATTTCCAGCAACATCTCGATGCCGATTTGGAACGTGTCAATGCGGTCATCGGCAAGGCCGTGCAGTCGGAAGTGGCGCTGATTTCGCAGATCGGCAGCTACATCATCAGCGCCGGCGGCAAGCGGCTGCGCCCCATCATCACCATTCTCGCCGGCAAAGTGCTGGGCTACGACGACGACAAACTCTACTCGCTGGCGGCAATGGTTGAATTTATCCACACATCCACCCTGCTGCATGATGATGTAGTCGATGAAAGCGAGCTGCGCCGCGGCCGCGCCACCGCCAATAATCTGTTCGGCAACGCCGCCGCCGTGCTGGTGGGCGACTTTCTCTACACCCGCGCCTTCCAGCTGATGGTCGGCTCGGGCAGCCTGAAAATCCTGGATGTGATGGCCGATGCCACCAACATCATCGCCGAAGGTGAAGTGATGCAGCTGATGAACATCGGCAATACCGACATCAGCGAAAGCCAGTATCTGCAGGTTATCCAGTACAAAACCGCCAAGCTCTTTGAAGCCGCCGCCCAAGTCGGCGCGATTCTTGCCGGCGCCGATGCCACGCAGGAGCAGGCACTGAAAGACTACGGTATGTACGTCGGCACCGCCTTCCAGATTATCGACGACGTGCTCGATTATTCCGGCAGCCCCGAGCAGATTGGCAAAAACGTCGGCGACGATTTGGCCGAAGGCAAGCCTACCCTGCCGCTGATTTACCTGATGCGCCGGGGCAGCGCCGAAGCCGCCGCCGACGTGCGCCACGCGCTCACCCACGCCGACCGCAGCTATTTCGACAAAATCCACGCCCACGTGCTCGCATCCGACGCGCTGGCCTACTGCACCGCGCAGGCGCGCCAAGCCGCCGAACGCGCCGCCGCCTGCCTTGAAGCGCTGCCGGATAACGAAGTGCGCCGCGCCATGCGCGATCTGGCAGAGCTGTCGGTAGCCCGTCTCTCTTAACCGTCTTTTCTGCAAAACCTCGCCGTAGTTCAACGGATAGAACGTATGCCTCCTAAGCGTAAAATACAGGTTCGATTCCTGTCGGCGAGGCCAATCTTTTTCGGGCGTAAAGCTCGTTTCTTGTTTTCTCCCGTCCTGTTTTCTGTTATTTTTGCCGCGCCAGCCGCTTTCAGGCTGCCTGCCGTATCCTTGCGGCAGCATAAACACACACAGGAGAAATCATCATGCGTCGTTTATTGTCCCAACTGTCTTTCCCGCTGGTTCAGGCGCCGATGGCCTACGCGCAAGGCGTGGAGCTGACCGCCGCCGTCTGCCGCGCCGGCGCGCTCGGTTCGCTGCCGGCGGCGATGTTCGCGCCCGATACTTTGGATGCCGCGCTGCACGAATTGCGCAGTTTGATTGGGGATGCGCCCTACAATCTCAATTTTTTCGCCCACCGCCCGCAATCGGTTACTGCCGAACAGCGGGCGACTTGGCATCGGCTGCTGGCGCCGCATCTGGCGCGTTTTGGCCTGGCCGAAAGCGATATTCCCACCGATGCCGGCCGCAATCCCTTTGACGAGGCGATGTTGGAAGTGGTGCGCCGCCACCGGCCGGCGGTGGTCAGTTTTCATTTCGGCCTGCCGCAAAGCAGCCTGCTGACGGCCGTGAAAGACAGCGGCGCGCTGGTGCTCGGCAATGCCACTACCGCCGATGAAGCGCGCTGGCTGGAAGGGCAGGGCGCGGACGGCATTATCGTGCAGGGGCTGGAAGCCGGCGGCCACCGCGGCATGTTTTTATCGTCTGATTTGACGCGCCAGAGCGGCCTGTTTGCCCTGCTGCCGAATGTCCGCCGCGCGGTGTCGCTGCCGCTGATTGCCGCCGGCGGCATCAGCGATTCCGCCGCGGTGCGGGCGGCGCTAGATTTGGGTGCCGACGCCGTCCAATGCGGCAGCGCCTTTCTGCTGGCCGACGAAGCCAAAACCAGCCCCGCCTACCGCGCCGCGCTGCAAAGCCCGCAGGCGGCCGATACCGTGCTGACCAATCTGTTTAGCGGCGGCATCGCCCGCGGCATCCGCAGCGCCTATATCGACGAAGCCGGCCCGATCCATCCCGCCGCCCTGCCGTTTCCGCAGGCCGGAGCCGCCGCCGGATTATTGCGCCGCGCCGCCGAGCAGGCCGGCAGCAGCGAATATTCGTCGTTCTGGGCGGGGCAAAACGTATTGGCGGCACGGCCGGGCAGCGCCGCCAAAATCGTTGCCAGACTGGCCGCCGGCTTTCAGGCAGCCTGAAACCGCCGCTTGGGCAGCCTGAAACGCCCAATCCGCCGCCAACGCGGCGATTTTTTCGTGCGGCGCTGTTTTCAGGCTGCTTTTGTCTATGTCAGTCGTCAGGCAGCCTGAAAACTGCGGCAAAACACGGCATTTGGGCTGCCGCGCAAAACCGAACCCGCACCGCGGCTTTTAGTCAAGCGGCTGATGCGTCTGCCTTACCTTTTCTAATGGTTCTTAACCCGTTATTGCATGAAATCGGGTAGAATGCCCGAGTTTTTATGGTGCGCGCGCAACACTAGGCGGCGCACTTCCATTTGGCCGGCGCCCAAACGGCTTTCCGGCACACTCTTTCGCGGCTGCGGCCGCTCCCGACCAATACAGCAGGCTGCTTGCCGCAGCCTGAAACGATTGCGGACGAATATGAATCTCTTCAAACAACTATGCGGCACGGCCTGCTGCCTGCTCGGCCTGCTGGCACTGCCCGCCACGGTCTCGGCGGCGCCCGCCAAGAAGCCCGCCAAAACCGCGGCCAAGCCGGCCGAAAAGAAAACCGACAAAAAATCCGATAAGGCCGACGCCAAAAAAGACAGCAAAAAAGCAGCCAAACCCGCTGCCGACAAAACCCCAAACGCCAAAGGCAAAGCTGCAGACAAAAACAAAAAAAACGACCAAGACACCCGCAAAGACAAAAACCAAGACAAAGCAAAAAAAGCTAAAGACAGCGCCAAAGACAAAGCCCGCGACGCCAAAAACGGCAAAACCAAAGAAAAGCAGCCTGAAAGCGCCAAAACCAAAGAAAAAGAACGCGGCAAGCCCGCCGGCAAAGCCCAGGCAAAAAAGCCGGCCGACGATCCGCTGCATTCCATCATCAGCCGCAAAAGCAAAACCGTCCCACATACGCCGGCGCCCAAAGCGGAGCCCAAGCCCGATACGGCAGCCAAGCCGGACGAAACGCCGAAGTCGTCTGCCAATAATTCCCCCGATCACGACGAACTCGACCGCCTGATTGCGCGCAAAAGCGACGAAGCGAAAAAAAGCCGTTCCGCCGAAGTCGCCGCCGCGCCGGCGCGCAAAGAGAGCGACAAAGAAAACGCTACCGAAGACAAACGCCCAATCAGCAAGGGCGATGCCGACGAGTTGATCGGCAACGCCATGGGTCTGATCGGCGTCGCCTACCGCTTCGGCGGCACTTCGCCCAGCACCGGCTTCGATTGCAGCGGCTTTATGCAGCACATTTTCCGCAAAGCCTTCGCCGTCAATCTGCCGCGCACGTCCGCCGAGCAGGCGCGCGTCGGCACTTATGTTGCCCGCACCGATCTGCAGCCGGGCGACATGGTGTTCTTCCGCACCCACGGTTCGCGCATTTCCCACGTCGGCATGTATGTCGGCAACAACCGCTTTATCCACGCGCCGCGTACCGGCAAGCGCATCGAAATCGTCAGTCTGTCAAACAAATACTGGAACGCCCGTTACGCCACCGCCCGCCGCGTGAAGCGCAACAACGCCGACCGTTTCGTCCGCTGATCCCGCTCACTTAAGGAAGACTATGCCGCAACCCAAAATGCCGGTTTGGTACGGCGACGACGGCGAAATCGTCTCGTGTACCGAAAAAATCAAAGTGATGGAGCAAAACATGGGCGAGCTTTTTCAGGCTGCCCAAGACGCTTTTGAAGACGGCCTGCTGATGGGCTGCAGCGAGCGCCAGCTGCGCGAATATCTGGCCGCGCTGATGGCAGCGGTGGACAATCCCTACCGCAAAAAGCCCTAAGTTCCATATCTGCCGCCGTTTCAGGCTGCCTGAAAAACCGCCCGTAGCGGCGGTTTGCCGTTTATCCCCAACCGAAAGCATCCGCATGGACAACCGCCGCCAAATCATTCTTGACACCGAAACCACCGGCCTGTATCCCAATGCCGCCGAAAACCCCGACCGGCTGATTGAATTTGCCGGTTTGGAAATGCGCAACCGCAGTTTTACCGACGAAAAACTGCATCTTTACGTCCATCCGCAGCGTGATATCCCCGCCGAAGCCGCCGCCGTGCACGGCATCACACTCGACAAGCTCGAAGGCAAGCCGGTGTTTGCCGAAGTGGCGCAACAGATTGCCGACTTTATCCGCGGCGCAGAGTTGGTGATCCACAACGCCAAATTCGACGTCGGCTTTCTCGATGCCGAGTTCGCCCGTCTCGGCATGCCCGGCGTTGAAGATTTGGGCTGCACGATTACCGACACGCTGGCAATGGCGCGCGAACGCTATCCCGGTCAGAAAAACAATCTTGATGCGCTGTGTAACCGCCTGGGGGTTGACCGCAGCCGCCGCGTGCTGCACGGCGCACTGATCGACTGCGAGCTGCTCGGCGGCGTTTATCTGGCGATGACCCGCGGCCAGTTCAGCCTGACCGACGCTTTCGAGCAGGAAGACGACGACACCCCGCAAACCACTGCCCCGCAGCCGGCCGACCATCTCCCGCGCCCTGTCGGCGTAAAACTGAAAGTGCTGGCGGCCGACAGCGAAGAGCGCGCCGCCCACGAAGCTTTTCTCGACCAAATCGACAAATCCTGCGGCGGCACCAGCATTTACCGCGCCGATGCCGGCAGCGCGCAGCAATAAACCGGCGGCAGCCTGAAAACCAGGCAACCGCCGCCAATATGCCAATATTAAAGGGCAGCCTGAAAACTTTTCAGGCTGCCTTTTTAATGTGTTGACGCTATTGCGGTGCCGCTGCCGCGTCGTGTTCGGCGATACAGTTTTGCAAGGCGGTAACCAGTTTGTCGAAAATCTCCTTGCTTTCTTTGGTTTCGCGGCCAAGCCCGTGGCTGATCAGCGCTTTGCGCCAGGCGGTGCGGTCGGGGTATTGCGCGGAAACCTGGTCGTAACCGCAGCCGCAGATTTTCTCGGCCGCCGCCGCGGTATAGCCCGGTTCGCCGTCTTCAGGCTGCTGCATTTCTTCGGAGCAGCTTTTGATGACTTCTTGGCGGGTTTCCTTGTCGTCAATATTGTTGGCCATGGTTTCGACGGCGGTATCGCAGCCGGCCAGCAGCAGGGTTAGGGCAAGGGCGGGGAGCAGGGTTTTCATGGTTATGGATGAATTAAAGATTGGGGGGCTGTGTAGAAGTCCGTCAAGCCGGCGTTCAGGCTGCCTTGTCTGGTGGGTAAGGCAGCCTGAAAGGGGAAGACTTATTCGATGCAGGATTCGACGGCCTTGACCAGCTGCTTTTCAAAAGCCTTGTTTTTGGCGCTGGCAGGGTTGCTGTTGTACTCGGCGAAGGCTTGGCGCCAGGCGGTGCGGTCGCTGTATTTGGCGGACACTTTGTCGTAGCCGCAGCCGCACAGTTCGGCGGCCTGCGCTTTGCTCACGGAGCCGTTGGACGCTTGGTGCGCGCTTGCGGCGCAGGAATCGACGAAACTTTTGCGCATGATTGCTTCGTCGGGTTCGCCGGCGTTGTTGGCGGTGTCGCTGCCGGGGTTGCAGCCGGCGAGCAGGGTGCAAAAGAGCGCGGCGGCGAGTACGGTTTTGGCGGTCATGGATTTCTTTCCTTCGGGTGGTGGGAAAAAGCGGTTTTCAGGCTGCTTTCTGCTTTTTGGACATGGCGGCCAGGCAGCCTGAAAACCGTGCGGACTATCTGCCGGCGAGAAACACCAGCTCGGCGAGCGCCGCCAGCCGCAGGGTGTCGCTGCCCCAGCGCGGGTGGTGCAGGCGGCGCATCCATAAAATCGGGCGCACGGTTTTGCCTACCGCAGCGGCGGCCGGCAGGGTGCGGTGGCGGCGCCAAACGGCGGCGGCGGCGGGCAGCAGGCCGTTTTCGCGCAGCCAGAAGGCGCTGGATTGCAAGTAGCACAGATAATCGCGGCTTTGACAGTGCGCCAGCGGCAGATAGCGGCCGGGGTCGTCTTCAAAGTCGATAAAGCCGGTTTCGCCGTCGTCGCAGGCGATGATGTTGCGGCCGAAAGCCTGGCTGAGATACTGATCGCGCTGATGGACGGCGGCGATGGCGTCCAGTCCGCGCTGCCAGCAGGCAACCGGATCGGCGGCAATTTTGATGGCGTCGAGAATATCGGTGTCGCCCAGATGGCTGAACATCAGCGCGTCGGCGTTGCGGGCGAGCAGCTGCGGCACGCGCACGCCGGCGGCGGTGAGGGTGGTCAGCCTTTGGGCTTCGGTATCGAGCGCGGTGCGGCCGCCGAAATTGGGTACGGGGCGCAGCACGCCCAGCCGCAGCAGCGAAGCGATGGCGCCAAGCAGGCGGTAGCGCCAGGCGGCGATGGTCTTGCCGGTTTTGCGCACCCATACGGTTTGGCCGTCGGCAAGGGTGTGGCGCGCGATGGTGTCCTGCTGCTGCGGCAGGATGGCGGCAAGCGCGGCGGCGTAATCGGTTTCGTTCATTGTTTTCAGGCTGCTTCGGATACGGGGGGCGCAGTTTGCCACACTTCCTGCACCGCGTCGCGCAGCAGCGCCAGCGCCGGATCCTGGCCGTATTCGTCGAGATAGACGAAGCTCATCGGCAGTTGCTGCTCGAATTCGTCGATCAGGGCGATGGGGCTGCCTTGGGCTTGGGCGGCTTGGGCGCTGTGTTTGGGTACCATCGCCAGGCCGATGCCGTCGGCAGCCAGGCCGATAATGGCCTGCGGGTAGTCGCAGATAATCTGTTTTTTCGGCGTGAGTTTGTGGCGGTGCCAGAACTGCTGCAGGTTTTTGTGGCTGCCGGAAACGCCGGACATTTCGATCCAGGTGAAGTCGTTGAGACTGCGCGGCAGGCCGCTGCGCAGGCGGCTTTCGTCGTCGGTGTGGCAGATGAGCGAGTAGGCGATGTGCTCCAGCGGCACGCTTTGCAGGGTGCGCTGGTTGAGCGGGCCGAGAAAAAAGCCGCCGTGCAGGCGTTTGGCCAGGATGCGGCTGAGGATTTCGCCGCTCATGCCGTATTGGATGTGCAGTTGGACGCCGGGTTCGCGGCGCACGATGCTGCGGGTGAGGCGGCTGACTTTGTCGGCGCGGATGGGGTGGATCAGGCCGAGGCGGGCGTGGTGGATGTAGTCTTCCGACAGGGTTTGCGCGAACACTTCGAGCCGGTGTTTGTGCTGCAACAGCTCTTCGGCTTCGGGCAGCAGCACTTCGCCGGCGCGGGTGAGGGTCATGCCGCTGTTGGTGCGGGTAAACAGCGGCGTGCCGACGTCGGCTTCGAGCGCCTTGATTTGGGCGGAAACGGCGGGCTGGGAAAGAAACAGCTTTTCGGCGGCCTGGGTAAGGTTTTGGGTGTGGGCGACGGTGATAAAGGCGCGCAGTTGGTTGATGTCCATGTGGGTTCCGTGTCTTCGGGCGTGTTGACAATCAGCGTTGCGGCGGTGTTTTTGGCAAAAAATGCCCGCCTGCCGCGTCAAAAATG
>NZ_JAKOOW010000037.1:0-31612 GCF_022288825.1 Kingella pumchi
ACTGCAACCTTTTTGTTTGGGTGGCGGGATTTTATTCCGGACAGTAGTGCGCCTGCGCGGGAATGACGGTAGTAGGAAGTTTCTGTAGTCGTCCCTAGAACGAATACGGACAAGGCAGCCTGAAAACTTCGCGGTGCCGGTAATGGTATTGGTTCTTATCCGTGTAAGTTTCGGTTAATTCCGCGTAAGCATGAATTTACAGATTACCCTTGAAGATGCGCCCGTCTGCTGTTTATACTGCGGGCGCGGCCTGTATCCGCCTGCTTTCGGGCGTTTGGCCGCAGAGAAGAACAATGGAGAAATTCGATGACCCACACCGTTTTTATCGACGGCTCTGCCGGCACCACCGGCCTGCGCATTGCCGAACGTCTGCGCCATGAACGCGATATTCACCTGCTTACCCTGCCGGAAGCGCAGCGCAAGGATTTGAGCGCGCGGCTAGATGCGGCAGCGGCGAGCGAGGTTAGCCTGCTTTGCTTGCCCGACGAGGCGGCGCGCGAGTTCGTGCAGCACGCGCCGGCGGCGACGCGCATTTGCGACACCTCTACCGCGCACCGCAACGCCCCGGGCTGGGTTTACGGATTTGCCGAGTTGCACGGGCAACGTGCGGCGATTGCCAGCGCGACGCGCGTTGCCAATCCCGGCTGTCATGCCAGCGGCTTTATCGCCCTCATCCGCCCGCTGTGCGACGCGGGGGCGCTGCGGCGCGAGGCGCTGCTCACCTGCCAATCGCTCACCGGCTATTCCGGTGGCGGCAAGGCAATGATTGCCGAATATGAAGCGGAATCGCGTCCCGCAGCGCTTGACGCGCCGCGCCTCTACGGCTTGTCTTTGCAGCACAAGCATTTGCCGGAGATGCGCGCGCAAAGCACGCTTGCGCACGCGCCGCTGTTTATGCCGGTGGTCGCGCCGTTTTACAGCGGCATGCTGGTGAGCGTGCCGCTCTTTGCCGCGCAGCTGGCGGACGGTTTTGCCGACGGCGCACGGCTCGCGGCGCTGCTCGCTGATTATTACGCGGGCGAGCCGCTGGTGCGCGTGCAGCCGTTTGCGCCATCTGCCAGCGTGGCGACGCTTGCCGCCAACGCGCTTGCCGGGCGCGACGATATGCAGCTGTTCGTTTTTGCCAACGGCGACGGGCAACTGCTGCTCTGCGCGCTCTTTGACAATCTCGGCAAGGGTGCGTCCGGCGCGGCGGTGCAAAATTTGAACTTGATGCTGGGTCGCGCGGAAACCGCCGGCCTGGTTTACTGATGATTGCGGAGGATTACATGCAGCCTGAATTTACATACATCGACGGTGGCGTTTGCGCGCCGCAGGGATTTTCCGCCAGCGGCGTGCACTGCGGCATCCGCAAGAATCGCAGCAAAGCCGATTTAGCGCTGATTGTCAGCCGCACGCGCTGCGCCACCGCTGCCGTCTATACCACCAACAAAGTCCAAGGCGCGCCGCTTGCCGTTACCCGCGCCCATATTGCCGACGGCTACAGCCAGGCGGTGCTGTGCAACAGCGGCAATGCCAACACCTGCAACCCCAACGGCGAAACGCTGGCGCGCGCCTGCTGCGATTTGCTCGGCGACGCGCTACACATCCCGGCAAATGATGTGGTGATTGCCTCGACCGGCGTCATCGGCCAACCGCTGCCGCTGGAGCCGTTTGCGCGTGGCATCCCCGCTGCCGTTGCCGCCCTTGCAGCCACCCCGGCAGCGGCGCTGGCGGCGGCAGAAGCGGTAATGACCACCGACACCTACGCCAAAACGCAGGCGCTCGAATTTACCCTCGACGGCAAACCCTGCCGCCTCGGCATCATCACCAAAGGCAGCGGCATGATTCACCCAAACATGGCGACCATGCTCACCTTCATCACCAGCGACGTCGCCATCGCCCCTACCCTGCTGCAACGTGCCTTGAGCGAAGAAGTCAAAGACAGTCTCAACCAAATCAGCATCGACGGCGACACCTCAACCAACGACATGGCAGTCATCCTCGCCAATGGCGCGGCAGGCAACGCCGAAATCCGCGACGACGGCGCCGCTTACCAAACCTTCCGCGCCGCGCTGCACCGGCTTTGCGCTTGGGCGGCGCGCGAAATCGCCCGCGACGGCGAAGGCGCAACCAAACTGCTGCACTGCCGCGTGCGCGGTGCGCGTTCGCCCGAAGTGGCGCGCAGCGTGGCGAAAAGCATCATCGCCAGCGACCTCTTCAAAGCGGCGATGTTCGGCGCTGATGCCAACTGGGGACGGGTGCTGTGCGCCGTCGGCTACACCACAGGCGACTTTTCCGCCAACAACATCGCCCTCACCCTGCAAAGCGCGGCGGGCGCGGTCAAAGTCTGCGAACACAGCGCCTACCACCCCTTCAGCGAAGACGAGGCTGCCAAAGTGCTGGCAGAAAAAGAGATAGAAATCCTGCTCGATATGCACGACGGCGAAGCCCAAGCGCAGGCGTGGGGCTGCGATCTCACCTACGACTACGTCAAAATCAACGGCGACTACCGGAGCTAAACATGCGCCAAGAATATATGGACTGGTTCGACGAAGCCGTCCCCTATCTGCAGAAATACCAGCAAAACTGCGTGGTGGTGAAATACGGCGGCAACGCCATGACCAACGACACCATCAAAGCCTCGGTGCTGCGCGATGTGCTGTTTCTCAACCAGGTCGGCGTGAAAATCGTGCTCGTCCACGGCGGCGGCCCCGACATCAACGCCGGTCTCGCCAAAATCGGCAAAAAAGGCGAATTTATCGGCGGCCTGCGCGTTACCGATGCCGAGACCATGGAAGTGGTGCAGCAGGTGCTGGCAGGCAAAGTAAACAAAAACCTGGTGGCGCATCTGGGCGGGCGCGGCATCGGCCTGTGCGGCATCGACGGCGGCCTGCTGCACTGCGAAGCGCTCGACCCGGCACTCGGCGCGGTTGGCAAAATCAGCCGCGTTCAGCCAAACATCATCCATCTGCTGCTTGGTGCCGGCATGATTCCGGTGGTTGCCAGCATCGGCACCGACGCCGCCGGCAACAGCTACAACATCAACGCCGACACCGCTGCCGCCGCCATCGCCACCGCCATCGGCGCCTGCAAACTGGTGAACATGACCGACATCGCCGGCCTTTTGCGCGACATCGACGACGAGAACACCCTCATCCGCGACATCCGCATCGACGAAGCCGAAGCGCTCATCAGCCAAGGCATCATCAGCGGCGGCATGCTGCCGAAAATCGCCTGCTGCATCGACGCCGTGCGCCAGGGCGTGCCGGAAGTCGCCATCATCGACGGCCGCCGCCCGCACTCGGTGCTGCAAGAACTCTTCAGCGACCGCGGCAACGGCACGCTGTTCCACCAATAGGCAGCCGCTCCCAAGGCAGCCTGAAACCCGTAGGGTGCGCACCGCGCACCACAACGCCAACAACCGGCGCAGCGTCCCCCTACGGCAGAAAGGCAGCCTGAAAACAAAAAACCGCCGCAGCGGCGTTTTCAGACTGCACCACCAACCCCAGGCCGATAAGGCAGCCTGAAACCCCCAACCCGCTTTTCAGGCTGCCTGTTTACTAAAAGGAGATCGCATGTCCGCCCCGCTTTCCGACCACATCCGCCAACTCGACCAACAATACAGCGCTGCCACCTACGCCCGCTTCGCGCCGGTGCTGGTGCGCGGCGAAGGCTGCACCGTCTGGGATGCCGACGGCCACGCCTACACCGACTTCACCAGCGGCATCGGCGTCAACAGCCTCGGCTTTGCCGATCCGGCATGGGTTGCCGCCATCGCCGCGCAGGCGGGCAAACTGGCGCACACTTCCAACCTGTTCTACAGCGTCCCCGCCGCCGAGCTGGCGCAAAGTCTCTGCGAAAAAAGCGGTCTTGCCCGCGTCTTTTTCTGCAACAGCGGCGCCGAAGCCAACGAATGCGCCATCAAAGCCGCGCGCAAATACAGCCGCGACCGCCACGGTGCCGGCCGCCACACCATTCTCACCCTGCAAAACTCCTTCCACGGCCGCACCCTCGCCGCCCTTTCCGCCACCGGCCAGGACGTTTTCCACCAGCATTTTTTCCCCTTCGTTGAAGGTTTCGCCTACGTTCCCGCCAACGACACCGCCGCCCTTGAAGCGCGCCTGGCGCAAAACGACATCGCCGCGCTGATGCTCGAGCCGGTGCAGGGCGAAGGCGGCGTGGCCGCGCTGGATACCGGCTATCTTCAGGCTGCCCGCGAGCTGTGCCGCCGCTACGACGTGCTGCTGGTTGCCGACGAAGTGCAAACCGGCATCGGCCGCAGCGGCCGGCTGTTTGCCTTCGAGCACGCCGGCATCGTGCCCGACATCGTTACCCTTGCCAAAGGGCTGGGCGGCGGCCTGCCGGTGGGCGCGGTGCTGTTTGGCGAACGCTGCGCCGACACGCTGGGACGGGGCGACCACGGCTCGACTTTCGGCGGCAACCCGGTCTGCTGCGCCGGCGCGCTGGCCGTTTTGGCGCGTTTGGACGATGCTTTTCTCGCCGACGTTACCCGCAAAGGCGAAGCGCTGCGCCAGGCGCTCGCTGCTCTGCCGAAGGTCAAAAGCGTCAGCGGCCTCGGCCTGATGCTCGGCGTCGAATTTGACGACGGCATCAGCGCCGCCGACATCGTGCGGCAGGCGCAGGAAAAAGGCGTGCTGTTTCTCACCGCCAAACACAAGCTGCGCCTGCTGCCGCCGCTGATTATCAGCGACGACGACATCGCGCGCGGCATTGCGGTGCTGCGCGAGATTCTCAGCGCCTGATGCCGTCCTGCCGCACAAACAGCCCGCCGCCGCGGGCTGTTTTTATCGCGGCGGTTTTCCCATCGCCCAAGCGTTCGGCTCTTTGGGCGCCGTCCAAAAGCAGCCTGAAAACCAAGCAGGCAACGCAATCCCTGCGCCGGCTAAAATCGGTTTTCAGGCTGCCTGAACGCCAAACCCCGAAACCAAACCTTGCGGCAGCCTGAAAACGCCGTTTTCCATTGTCCGCCCTGCCCTGCTTGCCGGATAATGCCGCTTTTTTCCGATTTTGGTTTTCAGGCTGCCTGAAAACGCCCCACGCCATGAAACTGAACGAGCGCCAGCTGGAAGCGGTGCGCTATCTGGGCGGGCCGCTGTTTGTGCTGGCCGGCGCAGGCAGCGGCAAAACCCGCGTCATCACCGAAAAAATCGCCTATATGATTACCGGCGCGGGCTATGCGCCGCAGCATATCGCCGCCATCACCTTCACCAACAAAGCCGCCAAGGAAATGCAGGAGCGCATCGGCGCCATGCTCGGCAAAGGCCAGACCCGCGGCCTGACGGTTTCCACCTTCCACTCGCTGGGCATGCGCATGCTGCGCGAAGAAGCGGCGCACGCCGACTACAAAACCAATTTTTCGATACTCGATGCTTCCGACAGCGGCCGCATCGTCAGCGAGCTGCTCGGCAGCAGCGGCCGCGAGCAGGTGTTCAAAGCCCAGCACCAGATTTCGCTGTGGAAAAACGAGCTGGCCACGCCCGAGCAGGCTTTTCAGGCTGCCGGCGACGAATGGCAGCAGCACATCGCCCGCGTTTACGCTTCCTATCAGGAAACACTCGGCCACTATCAGGCCGTCGATTTCGACGATTTAATCCGCCTGCCGGTGCTGCTGCTGGAGCAAAACAGCGATCTGCGGCTCAAATGGCAGCGGCGGCTGCGCTATCTGCTGGTGGACGAATGCCAGGACACCAACGCCTGCCAGTATCGTCTGCTGCGCCAGCTTACCGGCCTGGAAGGCATGTTTACCGCCGTGGGCGACGACGACCAGTCCATCTACGCCTGGCGCGGCGCCGATATGGAAAACCTGCGCCTGCTGCAGCAGGATTACCCGCAGATTAAAGTGGTCAAACTCGAACAAAACTACCGCTCTGCCGGCCGCATCCTGCGCGTGGCCAACCAAGTAATCGCCAACAATCCCAAGCTCTTTGCCAAAACCCTGTGGTCGCAGCTGGGCGAAGGCGATCCGGTAAAAGTGGTTGCTTGCAGCAGCGAAGAAAACGAAGCCGAATACGTGGCCGGCGAAATCGCCCGCATGAAGCTGGCCGGCGGCGACAAAGCCCGTTATGCCGATTTTGCCGTGCTCTACCGCGGCAACCACCAGTCGCGTCCCTTTGAAACCGCGCTGCGCCAAGCCCACATTCCCTACCGCGTCTCCGGCGGCCAGAGCTTTTTCGACAAAGCCGAAATCAAAGACATCCTCGCCTATATGCGCCTGCTGGCCAACAGCAGCGACGATCCCGCCTTCCTGCGCGCCGCCACCACCCCGCGCCGCGGCATCGGCGACACCACCCTTGGCCGGCTCAACCACTACGCCAAAATCCACGGCTGCAGCCTGTTTCAGGCTGCCTCCCAGCCCGAAGCGCTGGCCGAACTCAATGCAAAAAGCCGCGACACGCTGCAGTCTTTCGCCGCCCTGATAGACGGTTTCCGCCGCCGCGCCGCCAAGGAAGACGCCGGCAGTCTGATCCGCGAGCTGCTCGATACCATCGGCTACGAAAACCACCTTTACCAAAGCGAAGAGAGCAGCCGCGCCGCCGAAAGCCGCTGGCGCAACGTCGAAGATCTGGCCGACTGGCTTGAGCGCAAAGGCAGCGAAGGCAAAAACCTGATCGAACTCTCGCAAACCATCGCCCTGATCACCTTACTCGAAGGCCGCGACGACGCCGAAACCGACGCCGTTACCCTGTCCACCCTGCATGCCTCCAAAGGGCTGGAATATCCGCAGGTGTTTCTCGTCGGCTGCGAAGAAGGGCTGTTTCCCCACGCCGAGAGCCTGGAAGAAGGCAATCTCGAAGAAGAACGCCGCCTGATGTACGTCGGCATCACCCGCGCCAAATGGCGGCTCACCCTCACCCACTGCACCAAACGCAAACGCCAGGGCAGCTGGCAGTTTCCCGAACCGAGCCGCTTTATCGACGAAATGCCGCAGGACGATTTGGACATCCTCGGCCGCAAAGGCGGCAAACCCATCGTCAGCAAAGCCGAAGGCATCAGCCGCCTGCAAAGCATGAAAGCCATGCTCGACAGTAAAATCGGCGGCAGTTAGAAAAAGCAAAAGGCAGCCTGAAAGCCGGTTTGGCGCTTTCAGGCTGCCTTTCACACCGCCGCACAGCAAGGCAGCCTGAAACGCAAAACCCCAAGCAAAAACTAAAAAACGTTTACAATACGCCCTTTTCAGGCTGCCCGAAACGCCAAAGGCAGCCTGAAAACGGTTTTTAACCATACAACCATTGCCACAAAAGAGTTCCCATGTCCGAAATCCTAGACCAAGTGCGCCGCCGCCGCACGTTTGCCATCATCTCCCACCCTGACGCGGGTAAAACCACGTTGACCGAAAAACTGCTGCTATTTTCCGGTGCGATTCAAAGCGCGGGTACGGTAAAAGGCAAGAAAACCGGCAAATTCGCCACCTCCGACTGGATGGAAATCGAGAAGCAGCGCGGCATTTCCGTGGCGTCCAGCGTGATGCAGTTCGATTATAAAGACCACACCGTCAACCTCTTGGACACGCCGGGACACCAAGACTTCTCCGAAGACACCTACCGCGTTTTGACCGCTGTGGACAGCGCGTTGATGGTCATCGACGCGGCAAAAGGCGTGGAAGCGCAAACCATCAAACTCTTGAACGTCTGCCGCCTTCGCAATACGCCGATTGTCACGTTCATGAACAAATACGACCGCGAAGTGCGCGATTCTTTGGAATTGTTGGACGAAGTGGAAAATATTTTAAAAATCCGCTGCGCGCCCGTTACTTGGCCGATCGGCATGGGCAAAAACTTCAAGGGCGTGTACCACATTCTGAATGACGAAGTGTATCTGTTTGACGCGGGCGGCGAGCGGCTGCCGCACGAGTTTGACGTGATTAAAGGCATTGACAATCCCGAGCTGGCGCAGCGTTTTCCGCTGGAAATCCAGCAGCTGCGCGACGAAATCGAGCTGGTTCAGGCTGCGTCCAACGAGTTTGATTTGGCAGAGTTTTTGGCGGGCGAACTCACGCCCGTGTTCTTCGGCTCCGCGATTAACAACTTCGGTATTCAAGAAATCCTCAATTCATTGATTGACTGGGCGCCCGCGCCGAAACCGCGCGACGCGACCGTGCGCATGGTCGAACCGGACGAGCCGAAGTTTTCCGGATTTATCTTTAAAATCCAAGCCAATATGGACCCGAAACACCGAGACCGCATCGCCTTTTTGCGCGTCTGCTCGGGCAAATTTGAGCGCGGCATGAAAATGAAACACCTGCGCATCAACCGCGAAATCGCCGCCAGCAGCGTGGTTACGTTTATGTCGCACGACCGCGAGCTGGTGGAAGAAGCGTTTGCGGGCGACATCATCGGTATTCCCAACCACGGCAACATCCAAATCGGCGACAGTTTTTCCGAAGGCGAGCAGCTGGCGTTTACCGGCATTCCGTTTTTCGCGCCCGAGCTGTTCCGCAGCGTTCGTATTAAAAACCCGCTGAAAATCAAACAACTGCAAAAAGGTTTACAGCAGCTGGGCGAAGAAGGCGCGGTGCAGGTGTTCAAGCCGATGAGCGGCGCGGATTTGATACTCGGCGCGGTCGGCGTGTTGCAGTTTGAAGTGGTTACTTCGCGGCTGGCGAACGAATACGGCGTGGAAGCGGTGTTTGACAACGCGTCCATCTGGTCGGCGCGCTGGGTGTCGTGCGACGACAAGAAAAAGCTCGCCGAGTTTGAAAAAGCCAACGCCGCCAATCTGGCGATTGACGCAGGCGGCAACCTCGCCTACCTCGCCCCCAACCGCGTGAATTTAAATTTGACGCAGGAGCGCTGGCCGGACATCGTGTTCCACGAAACGCGCGAGCATTCGGTGAAGCTGAACGGCTGATAAAGAAAGTGCAGGCTGCTTTTGAAGGTTTAAAAACCCGAAAAGCAGCCTGCACTTTTATTATGGCAAATTAAAATTCCAATGTTACCGCGTTGGCTTGCCTTGACGCGCTGTGGTCAAGGTACATGGAATAGATGTTTGCAGGGTATGTGCCGTACGCATGCGCTCTTTCCCCCTTTTACATACTACATCTGAAAAGCCGTTATCCAAAAACATATTCCGGCTATAAGTGAAAGCGGAGTCATAACATATTTTTCTTTCCTACTTTTTGAAATCATGTTCATAATAGTATTCAAAGTTAGGTAAGCGGCAAAGAAGAAACAAATATATTTAGTAACCTTAAAAGAAAACCACAAGGAAATAAAACCTCCGGCTTGCAAAATAATTATCATTGCAAAAATTTGGATAGCCACCGAAATGACTGCCACAATCCTAAATTTCTTAGGTAAAATTTTATGTTGTCCACCCATTGTAAATTCGCCCAAAGGCAAACCGCAAGCAACAAGCACAGTCATAGTTGCTATTATTCCAAATAATACTGCACCTAATATTGAAAACATAAATCAATATCCTACCTTCGCAAAATACAAACGATTTCAATGAGCCGCAGCCTGCATCTCTATCAACCACGTGCGTGGCTACACCACACATCCTAGGATTACACCCGCATCGTAGCAAAAACGAGCGGCTGGCCACCCATCAGCACAACCGAACAGTTGCCACCAACAACCGAATACAAGGAAGGTTCATTGATGAGTACCCAAAACTACGCAGGCATCGACATCGCCAAACGCCATTTCGTCATCGGCATCCACGGCAGGGATAAAACCAAAACCGAAACCAACAACCCCAAAGGCTTTACCCACACCATTGACTATCTGCACAAGCACAACGTCGGTTTGGTTGTCATGGAAAGCACTGGCGGTTTGGAAATCCCTCTCGCCAAAACCCTACATCGCGCAGGTTTCCAAGTGGTGATTGCCAATCCTCGCTGCACCAAAAATTACGCCAACGGCTTTTCTCTCGCCAAAACCGACCATCTCGATGCCAAAATGCTTGCTGATTACGCACAGGCGTTGGAAATCAAAGGACTGGTCGCCAATATGCTCTACATTCCGCCCAGCGAAGCCGAAGAGAAACTCGAAGCACTGGTCAAACGCCGCAGCCAGTTGGTTGACATCCGTGCCGCCGAGAAAAACCGTCTCGAACAAATCCATGAAAGCCAACAGCAAAGCGTTAAAGACCTGATTGCCCATCTCGACAAGCTTATCGCCGAGCTGGACAAAGACATCGACAGCAACGCCGACGCATTCGGCGGCAAAGGCCAAGTGCTAACCGCAATCAAAGGTATAGGCAGCACCACCAGCGCCACCCTGCTATCCATGCTGCCCGAGTTGGGCACCGTACCACACAAACGCATCGCCATGCTGGCAGGTGTCGTTCCACCGCCGAACCAAAGCGGCGACACGGACAAGAAAACAGGCTGCATCGGCGGCAGAATGGCAGTACGCAACATGCTGTATATGGCAGCACTGACGGCGAGCCGCTTTGAGCCGAAGATTAAAGCGTTTTACGAGAGACTGCGCGCCAAAGGCAAACCGTTCAAAGTCGCTATTAACGCGTGTATGCACAAACTTCTGCGTATTCTGAACGCAAGGATGCGGGATTACCTGGCCTCTTTGCAGACGAAATCAGAACGGCAAAGCGAACAGCAAAGCAAACAACAACCCGCACCGCAATGCGCGTAATCACCGAGTTTGGTTGCCCTGCCCGACGCGGTGGGGGAACACAGTTGCTACATAAACCTACATTATGCGTATCTAATTTATACGCGCAGTCATCCGTGTAGCCTGTGGTTCGTCATCTTGCATTATTTTAATTTGAATCCGCTATATTTTGCCCTTTATTCCGCAAACGTTTTGCCACGAAACACGCGCACCGCATTGCCGCGTTCCAAACGGTAGAGCTGCGCGTGTGCGTCTGCGGCGTGTTGGTCCAGCCGTTCTGCGTGCTGTGCGGCGAGTTTCACCGCCAAAAGTTCCAGTACTGTAGGTTGGGTCAAGACCCAACAAAGCCTTGAAATCATCGGAAACGTTGGGTTTGGCAACCCAACCTACAAGACTGCCTCCAAACAAATAAAAGGAAACACCATGCACCCCATCGCCCAAATCCGACAAATCCGCATCGGGCAGCCTGAAAACTTTGCCCGCAACCAACAAAGCGCGATTAACAAGCAGCCTGTCAGCGGCAAAACCGCCGTTACGCCCAGCGGTTTGGCGGGCGACGGCGTGGGCGATCCGCGTTTTCACGGCGGTGCGGACAAGGCGGTGCACGTTTATGCGCTGCACCATTACGACACTTGGCGGCGCGAGCTACCTGCGGCGCAAAATATGCACGCAGGCGGCTTTGGCGAGAATTTTTGTCTGGATGGCGCGGACGAGCACTCGGTGTGCATCGGCGACGAGTGGCAGATCGGTTCGGCGCGTTTTGCCGTAAGCCAGGGGCGGCAGCCGTGTTGGAAGCTGAACGAGCGGTTCGGCGTGGCAGATATGTCGCTGCGCGTGCAGCAGAGTTTGCGCTGCGGCTGGTATCTGCGCGTGTTGGCGGCGGGCGAAGTGGCGGCAGGCGATGAAGTGTTTTTGCTCTCGCGACCGTTTCCCGAATGGTCGGTGGCGCGGGTGCTGGCGCTGATTGACAGCCGCTGTTGCGATGCGGAAACGATGCGGGCGGTGCTGCAACTGCCTTTGCCCGAGAGTTGGGCGCGCTTGTTTTCGCGGCGGCTGGAAACGGGGGAATGCGAAGATTGGCAGCTGCGTTTGTTCGGCGCCGACGGTGATGGCAAAAAGGCAGCCTGAAAACTTTTCAGGCTGCCTTTTATTGCCGGTGTGAGCTGGGGAACTAGCCCAATTCGCGCTGCCGCCGGCTGAGCAGCTCGTGCACCTGCTGGGCGGCGGCGGCGCGGTCAGCGGGCGGGGTAATCGGGTCGAGAAAATGCAGCTCGACCTTGCTGCGCGGCTGGCTGATAACCATGCGGATGGACTGCCACAGGCTGATGTCGCCGTAGTAGGCGGTGTGGGGGTTGGGGCTGCTGCCGTCGGCATTGGGGTAGCGGCATAACGCGGGCACAATCGGCACGCCGGCCAGGTGGGCGGTTTGGAAAAAGCTGGGTTTGAAGGGCAGGATGGCGCGGCCTTCGCTGCTGGTGCCTTCGGGGAAAATGGTTACGGTGTCGCCGTTTTTCAGGGCTTCGGT
This sequence comes from Kingella pumchi, assembly GCF_022288825.1. Taxonomy (GTDB): domain Bacteria; phylum Pseudomonadota; class Gammaproteobacteria; order Burkholderiales; family Neisseriaceae; genus Kingella_D; species Kingella_D pumchi. Next base: position 12,103 of record NZ_JAKOOW010000037.1, read on the forward strand.
TACGGTGTCGATTTTGGTGGTATTGCCTTTGGTGCCTTTGTTGCGGGTTACGTAAACGGTTTGCGCCTGGGTGGCGAGATAGCCGACCACCGGCCATTTGGCAACGTCGTCTTTGGCAACGAAGCGGCCGGGGAAGGCGCCGTTCACCGCCATAATGTCGAGCCAGGAGATGTGGTTGCTGATAATCAGCTGGCCGTGGCCGGTGGCGGGCAGGCTGCCGAACACTTCGAGCTTCATGCCGCAGGAAGCGAGCACGCGCAGCGACCACAGCTGGATGGCGCGCAGCTTGCGCCGTTTGCTGTAAAAGGGAAACAGGAAAAACATCTCGGCCATGCCGTAAAGCAGGCAGACGGCAATGCAGCACAGGCGGAAGGCGAAGCGGATTTTGGCCATAAAGAGAACGGAAAATACGGGGGAAAAGATAAGGCGGGCAGGCTTTCAGGCTGCCTGAAAACGGCACAAAGCAGCCTGAAAAAGGTTTTCAGGCTGCTTTTTTAGGATTTAGGGTTTGGGGGCGAACTTCTGCAGGTAGCGGTCGCTCAGCTGGGTGATGTCCATCATAATCAGCACGTCGGCGCAGTTGAAGGCTTCATCCACGCAGGGCTCGCCGCAAAACCAGGCGCCGGCTTTGAGATAGCCCTTAATCAGCGGTGGGACTTCCGGTTTTTCCGACGGCGTGATCTGCGCCCATTTGAGCGGGTTGAGCGGGCGCACGCACCATTGCTCGGGCGCCAGGTAGCGACCTTTGAGCTGGTGATAGAGCGCCGCCGCATCGCTGCCGCCGTCGCGCATTTCGATGCTGCCGCAGCCGATCATAAAGCGCAGGTTTTCGTCTTTCATAAACTTCACCAGCCCCGTCCACAGCAGCATAATCAGCGCGCCGTTGCGGTAGTCGGGATGGGTGCAGGCGCGGCCGAGTTCGACGGTTTGCGGCAGGATGTCTTTCAGTGGCGAGAGATCGAATTCGTGCTCGCTGTACCAGCCGCCGACTTTTTTTGCCGCTTCTTCGGTAATCAGGCGGTAGCAGCCGATTACTTCGCCGGTAGCTTCGTCAAAGGCCAGCAGGTGGTGGCAGTGTTCGTCGTAGGGGTCGATGTCGCGGCCGTTGTCGCTGTCGATTTCGGCGCCAAGCTCTTGGGCAAACACGCGGTAGCGCAGGCGCTGGGCGGCGGCGACTTCTTCGGCGGTCTCGGCCAGGCGTACGCTCAGGCCGATTTTGGGGCCGGTTTGGTTGAAACGGCTTTGGGACATGATGTTTCCTAGAACGGCAAAAGGCGGGGATTATAACGGCGGCGGCAGGGCTTGCAAACCCGCCTTAAGGCAGCCTGAAAACGGCGGCGGCGCTTTTCAGGCTGCCTAATCTTTCAAGCAACCAGATTGCTGCCGTCGGCCGGTCTCAGGCGGGCGAACACGGCGGCAGACAACAAAGTCAGCACGCCGACGGCGGCAAAAGTGCAGCGGAAAGCGGCATGGACATCGCCGTCCAAGGGCGCCAGTGTGCTGAAATACTGTAGCAGCGACGCGCCGATGGCGGTGCCGAAACCAATGGCCAGCTGCTGGTTGACCGTCATCAGGCTGGCGCCGCTGCCGGCCTGTACCGGCGCAAGGTCGGCCAGCGTCAGCGTGTTCATGGCGGTAAACTGGATCGAGTTGCTCAAGCCCAGCGCCAGCAGCAAAGGCAGCAGCAGCCACAACGGCGTGTGCGCATCCGGCAGCGCCAGCAGCATAATCAGCACGCCCAGCAATAAGGTGTTGGCGACCAGCACGCGGCGGTAGCCGAAGCGCAGCATCAGCGGCCGGATCGCCGGCTTGGCGGCAATCGACGCCAGCGCAATCGGCGCCAGCGCCCAGCCGGCGGCGGTAGCGCTGTAGGCAAACGCCACCTGCAGCAGCAGCGGCAGCAGAAAGGGCAGCGCGCTCACACCCAGCCGGCTGGCGAAATTGCCCGACAGGCCGATGCGGTAGGTGCGCACCCGCAAAAGCTGCGGGCTGTATAAGGGCTGCGCGGCGCGGGCGGCATGGCGCCAATAGGCGGCCGCCGCCAGCAGCGACAGCACCGCCAGCAGCGCGGCAAACGCACCGTAACGCGGAAAGTGCATGATTTCCACCGCCACGCTCAAGCCCGCCGCCGCGCCGCCAAACAGCAAAAAACCCGCCAAATCGAAAGCCGGTATTGTTCCTTCGCCGCGAAAGTCCGGCATCACCGTGCGCGCCAGCCAGGCCGCCGCCAGCCCGAAGGGCACGTTAATCAGGAAAATCCAATGCCAGCCGGCATACTCGGCCAGATACGCGCCGAGCAGCGGCCCGACCACCGGCCCCAGCAGCGCCGGCATCACCACAAAATTCATCATCCCCAGCAGGCGGTTTTTGTCGTAGGCCTGCATCAGAATCTGGCGCGGCGCCGGCGCCAGCATCGCCCCACCGGCACCCTGAATCACCCGCGCCAGCACCAGCATCGGCAGGCTCGGCGCCAGCGCGCACAGCAGCGAACCGGCCACAAACACCAGCATCGCCACGCTAAAAACCTGCCGCGTGCCGAAACGCTCGCTCAGATAGGCACTGGCCGGCATCAGCATCGCCAGCGTCAGCGCATAAGACACCACCGCCGACTGCATATTCAGCGGCGACTGGTGCAGATCGGCGGCAATCAGCGGCAGCGCGGTATTGAGCACCGTCGAATCGAGCATCTGCATAAACACCGCCGCCGCCAGCAACAGCGGCAGCAGGCGGGAAGGTTCGGCAGTTTTTTCCATGGTTTTCCATACTCCGCAAGGCAGCCTGAAAGCGGCAAAATCCCTTTTCAGGCTGCTTTTGGTTTCGGGGGGCTGTCGTTTGTTTTGAGTCCGGGACAGGACAAGGCAGCCTGAAAAAATCGGTTGGCGCTTTCAGGCTGCCTAAAGTTTTCAGGCTGCCCCGGCAAAACAACACCCGCAGGCATGGCGGCGTGCGGGCGGCGGGGCTTAAGCGTCGAGCTGGCGGTGGCGCAGCAGCACTTGGTAATCGGCCTGCAGGCTGCGAGCAAGTTCTTCGGCCAGATACACCGAGCGGTGTTTGCCGCCGGTGCAGCCGATGGCGATGGTTACGTAGCTGCGGCTTTCCTGCTGCAGTTTGGGCAGGCGGCGGCGGATAAAGGTTTCGATGTCGGCAAGCATTTCGCCGGCTTCGGGTTGGGCGGCGAGATAGCGGCGCACGTCTTCATCGCGGCCGGTCTGCTCGCGCAGGCCGTCGATATAGTAGGGATTGGGCAGGCTGCGTACGTCGAAAACAAAATCAGCGTCGGTGGGGGCGCCGTATTTGAAGCCGAAAGACTGGATGCTGACCAGCAGGCCTTCGCGGTCGATCTGCAGCCATTGGCGCAGGCGGCTGCGCAGCTGGGAAGTGTTGCTGTGGCTGGTGTCGATGCAGTAGGCCGCTTCGCGCAGCGGCATCAGCCAGGCGCGTTCGTGTTCGAGCGCTTCGGTCAGGCCGGTGCCGTTGTGCGACAGCGGGTGGCTGCGGCGGGTTTCGGAAAAGCGGCGCAGCAGCACGGCTTGGTCGGCTTCGAGAAACAGGATGTCGAGCCGGTGGCCGGCTTGGCGCAGGGCGGCGATTTGCTCGTGGGCAGCCTGAAGCCTGAAACGGGAGCGGATGTCGATGCTGATGCCGAGTTTTTCGCTGCCGCCGCGCGCTTCGTGCAGGCGCACCAAGTCGGGCAAGAGTTCGAGCGGCAAATTATCGACGCAATAGAAGCCGGAGTCTTCCAACAGCTTCAGCGCCACGCTTTTGCCGGAGCCGGAAAGGCCGCTAATCAAGACTATCTTCATGTTCGCTGTCGTCCTTCATCATGGCCTGGTGACGTTCGAGAAATTCGCGGGTACTGTCTTTGCCGCGCAGCTGCAAGATGTAGTTGCGCACGGCGGCTTCGACCAGCACCGCCAGGTTGCGGCCGGCGGCCACCGGCAGGGTAACCGAACGGATGGCGACGTTCAGTATCGACTCGGTTTCGCTGCGGATGCTCAGGCGGTCGAGCTGCTTCATGTATTCGTCGTCGGCGGGAATCAGGTTGATGATGAGCTTGAGCTGCTTTTTCGGCCGGATGGAAGTTTCGCCGAAAATGTGGCGGACGTTGAGCACGCCCAGCCCGCGCACTTCGAGAAAGTCGCGCAGCATCGGCGGGCAGCGGCCTTCGAGCACTTCGGGCGCGGTGCGGTGCAATTCGACGGCATCGTCGGCCACCAGGCTGTGGCCGCGCGAAATGAGTTCCAGCGCCAGCTCGCTTTTGCCCAGCCCGGACGAGCCGGTCAACAGCACGCCAACTTCAAACACGTCGAGAAACACGCCGTGTTTGACGGTGGATACCGCCAGCATTTTCTGCAGATAAATCCGCAGCACGTCCATCAGATAGGGGCTTTCGAGCTTGGAGGTCAGCAGCGGGACGTTGCGGGTGTGGCAGTAGTCGCGCAGGCTGGCGGGCACCGGCAGGTCGTTGGCCACGATCACCAGCGCCATCTCAAAATCGAAAAGCCCGTCCAATCCGGTTTGTGCGGACTGTTCGAGCTTGTTGAGATAGGCGACTTCGGCCACGCCGAGCACCTGCACTTGGTTGTGGTGGATGAAATTGAGATGGCCGACCAGCGCCAGCACCGGACGGTCGGCGGCCACGCTGATGCGGTTGTCGCTGCCGGAATTGCCCGCCACCCAGGCCATCTGCAGCTTCTGCTGGTTGTCCTGATACAGGCGGCGCACGCTGACGCTGGGCACCTCAGTCTCCGGCAAGCAGGATGTCGAGCACCTGCTGCGGGGTTTTGCTGTGCATCAGCGCTTCACGCACGGTTTTTTCGTGGAAGCGGGCGGCCAGCTGCGAGAGCAGCTCCAGATATTCGCCGGCGGCATCCTGCGGCACCAGCAATACGAATACCAGCGACACCGGCTTGCCGTCGGGCGCGTCAAATTCGATCGGATCGGCGGTGCGCACAAAGGCGCCGACCGGTTGGGTAAAAGATTCGTCACGGCCGTGGGGAATGGCCACGCCCTGCCCCAAGCCGGTACTGCCGAGCTTTTCGCGGGCGAACAGGCAGTCGAACACCGCCGTATGCGGCAGGCCGCTGTTCGCTTCCAAAAGCTGGGAAACGGTTTCAAACAGCCGCTTTTTACTGCCGACCTCCATATCGAGCACGATATTGGACAGGGGCAGAATATTGGCGAGTAAAGTCATGTATCAATGCTTGCTACAAATAAACAGGCGCGGATTTTAACGCTTGTTTACATTTATCTCAATCAGCCGCCGCCGGATTTACACAGCCCGAAGGCACAAGTAGCGGCAGCGGCGGCAAACTTTTCAGGCTGCCTTGATGCTGTGTCAGGCAGCCTGAAAAAACGCACGGTGTCGGGTTTACAGCTTGCCGGCCACTTTCTTATTGCGCATCAGGCACAGCATATCAGCGGCAACGTGGGCGGCGGCGATGGCGGTGATTTCGGCGCTGTCGTAGGCAGGGGCGACTTCAACCACGTCCATGCCGACGATATTCAGATCGCCCAGCTGGCGGACAATGCCCAGCGCGGTGTGCGAACTCAAACCGCCGGGAACGGGGGTGCCGGTGCCGGGGGCGAAAGCGGGGTCGAGACAATCGATATCAAAAGTCAGATAAACCGGATTGTCGCCGACGATGTCGTAGATGCGGCGCACGGTGGCTTCGATGCCGTTTTCGTTGATCCACGGCGCAAACAGCATGTTCATGCCCATAAAATCGCTGTTCCAGGTGCGGATGCCGACTTGGGCGGATGTTTTCGGATCGATCAGGCCGTTTTTCACCGCTTTGTAGAACATGGTGCCGTGATTGAGCGAATCTTCTTCATCGTCCGGCCAAGTGTCGCAGTGGGCGTCAAAATGCAGCAGGCTCAGCGGTTTGCCGTATTTTTCCGCATGCGCCTGCAACAGCGGGTAGGTAATGTAGTGGTCGCCGCCGAAAGTGAGCATTTTGGCGCGGCTGTTGGTGATGATGTCCAGCGCGTGCTGTTTGATGCTTTCGCGGATGGTCCACGGACGGTGGGCGTCGAACCAGCAGTCGCCGTAGTCGATCACTGCCAGATCGTCGAAAGGATCGAAGCCCCACGGGAAAAGGTTGAGTTCGGCCAACTGCACGCTGGCGGCGCGGATGGCAGCGGGACCTAAGCGGGCGCCGGAGCGGAAGGTGGTCGCCAAATCCAGCGGCACGCCGGACACCACCACGTCCACGCCTTCCAGATTGCGGGTGTAGCTGCGGCGCATAAACGACAGCGCGCCGGAATAAGTGTTTTCGATGATGCTGCCCATCACGCCCTGACGGCGGAAGGCACCGTCGCCGTAAATTTTTTCGTTGCTCATGTTTGTGCTTCCTGCGGCGGCTTGCCCGCCTGCTGTCTTTATAGGGTGAAAATGCCGGCGCATTTCATTTACAAACGCCCGCATAAAAAAGCGCGCGATTCTAACACTTTCCGCCAGCGCCGCAGACAGCCGACCGCACTTTTTACATTGGGAAAATGCGTCAGATAGTTGCTTGTATTTGCACGGACTACAGGCAGCCTGAAAAGGGATGCCGGCCTTTCAGGCTGCCTGAAAACATTGGAAAGACCGCTGCCGGACAAACAGGCCGGCAGCGGTCTTTTCCGCCTTATCTATTTTTCATGCTGCTTTTCAGGCTGCTTTGGCCGCGCGCCAGGCATCAAAAGCGGCAGCCTGCACGGCGCACAGTTCGACAATGCCCTGCCGTCCGAGCGCCAGCAGCTGCGCCAGCTCGCTGCTGTCGAACGTGGCGCCTTCGGCGGTGCCCTGGATTTCGACGATGCCGCCGTTATCGGTCATCACCAGATTGACGTCGCTGTCGCAGCCGGAGTCTTCGGGATAATCCAAATCCAGCAGCGGCACTCCGCCAACCACGCCGGCGGATACCGCGGCAATGCGGCGGACAATCGGGTTTTCTGCCAACACGCCGCTATCGACCAGCTTCTGCACCGCCATCTGCAGCGCAACGAAGGCGCCGGTGATGCTAGCGGTGCGGGTACCACCGTCGGCCTGGATGACGTCGCAGTCGATCAGAATCTGGCGCTCGCCCAGTTTTTCCATATCCACGGCGGCACGCAGGCTGCGGCCGATCAGGCGCTGGATTTCCTGGGTGCGGCCGGACTGCTTGCCCGCTGCGGCTTCGCGGCGCATACGGCCGGCGGTGGAAGCGGGCAGCATGCCGTATTCGGCGGTTACCCAGCCTTTGCCCTGCCCGCGCAAAAAGGGCGGCACGTTTTCTTCGACAGTGGCGGTGCAGATGACTTTGGTGTTACCGCAGGCGATCAGTACCGAGCCGTCGGCATGGGGCAGAAAGTCGGCGCTGATGCTGACGGGGCGCAGTTGGCCGGCGGCGCGGCCGGTGCGGGTATAGGTCATGGCTTAACTCCGTAAAAAGGGCGGATTATATAGCGCGCCAAGGCGGCCTGAAACGGGAAAAACCATCCTTTTGGCAGCCTTTCAGGCTGCCTGCTTCTCTGTTAAGATGCCGCGACTTTTTCAGCATCAGCAAAGGAAAAAACATGACAGTATTCAGTATGACCGGCTATGCGCACGCGGCCGGAGAATATGCAGGCAAACGCATCGAACTGGAATTGCGGTCGGTCAACCACCGCTTTCTCGATGTGCAGTTCAAAATCCCCGAAGACCTGCGCCATCTGGAAGGCAGCCTGCGCGAAACGGTAGCGGCCAAAACCAGCCGCGGCAAAGTAGAGTGCCGCATTCAGATCAGCAGCCTGCCGAACACCGGCGGCTCGCTGCACATCAACCAAAAACTGGTGGACGAGCTGGCGGAACTGAATGCCAAATGGCGCAAAAAGCACGGCGGCCTGGCCAAATTAAGCGTGGCCGACATCCTGCATTTTCCCGGCGTCATCGCCAGCGCCGCAACCGATACCGATGCGCTGGCCGATGGCGTGCAGGTGCTGTTGAAACAGGCTTTGCAGGACTTTGTCGGTGCCCGCAGCCGCGAAGGGGTAAAACTGCAGGCGCATATTCTCGAGCGCTTGGATCTGATGGAAGCGATTATCGGCGCTTTGGAAGAGCTGTTCCCCAACCTGCTGCAGGCGCATCTGCAGCGCACCCGCCACCGCCTGGCCGAAGCCGTCGCCCATATCGACGAAGACCGGCTGCGCCAGGAATTTGCGCTGTTTATGCAAAAAGCGGACGTGGACGAAGAATTCAGCCGCCTGCGCACCCACATCGCCGAAGTGCGCCGCATCGTTACCGAGCAGAACGGCAGCATTGGCAAGCGGCTGGACTTCCTGATGCAGGAGTTGAACCGCGAAGCCAACACCCTGGGCAGCAAAGCCATCGCCAGTGAATGCACGCAGGTTTCGGTGGAATTGAAAGTGCTGATCGAGCAGATGCGCGAGCAGGTGCAAAACATCGAATAAGCAGCCTGAAACGGCAAAAAAGCAGCCTGAAAACTTTTCAGGCTGCTTTTTTGTCGGAACATTAGTGTTGTGCATTTGAAACGTAATCCGCGTTTGGCGCTTACATTTTCAGGCATCGCCTAACAGTTTCTTGGCTTGTCTTGTATAATCTTCACAATTACGCCCATTTCATAAAGGCAGCTGGTCTCGCCAAGCAAGCGCCGGCTCCTCAATAAATTACACGGATTCAACCACATGAGCATAGGCCTCTTACGGGTTTTGGTGCAGCACAAGCTGGTGCCGCAAGACAAGCTGGAAAAATATCAGTCTGCCATCAGCGCCGACAAAAACATCCTGCCGATGATTTTCGATGACGGCGTAACTTCGCCCGAAAATCTGGTCACCCTATTATCCAGCGTATTCAATTATCCGATTCTTGATCTGAACTATTATCCGCGCAGCAATATCGTTAAAGATATTATGGACGAACAGCATATGCAGAAGCTGCGCTGCATCCCGATTTTCAAGCGCGGGCGCCGCGTATTCATGGCGGTTTCAGATCCAACCCAGCTGCAAAACATCCAAAAAGCCCTGTTCAGCTCGGGTTTGAACGTGGATTTGGTACTGGTGCGCAACGACCAGCTGGAGCGCCTGCTGGAATGGTTCGGCCAAAGCAGTACCAGCATTCTGAAAGAAATAGACACCGACTCACCGGAAAGCCAGCAAAAAACGCTTATTGTGGATGGCGACGAAGAAGAAGACGGTCCGGTTGCCCGCTTTATTCAGAAAATCTTGTCAGATGCGCTGAATGCCGGCGCATCGGATATCCACTTTGAATTCTACGAAACCATGGCACGGATCCGTTTCCGCGTGGACGGCCAGTTACGCGAAGTGGTACAGCCCCCCCTAGCCTTGCGCAGCCAGCTGGCATCCAGGATTAAGGTAATGGCTAAACTGGATATTTCGGAAAAGCGCGTACCGCAGGACGGACGTATCCAAATCCAGTTTTCCAAAAACGCCAAAGCCATCGACTTCCGTGTCAACACCCTGCCTTGCCTGTTTGGCGAAAAAGTGGTGATGCGTATTTTGAATTCGGATGCCGCCACCCTGAATATCGACCAGCTCGGTTTTGAGGACTTCCAAAAAGAACTGATTATGGAAGCCATCCACCGCCCCTACGGCATGGTGCTGGTAACCGGTCCGACCGGTTCGGGTAAAACGGTATCACTGTATACCTGCTTGAATATTCTGAATACCGATGATGTCAATATCTCAACAGCAGAAGACCCTGCGGAGATTAACTTGCCCGGCATCAACCAGGTAAACGTAAACGACAAACAAGGCCTGACTTTCGAAGCCGCACTGAAAGCTTTCCTGCGTCAAGACCCGGATATCATCATGGTGGGTGAGATCCGTGACTTGGGTACCGCCGATATCGCAATTAAAGCAGCGCAAACCGGCCACATGGTGTTCTCCACCCTGCATACCAACAACGCTCCCGCAACCCTGTCGCGTATGCTGAATATGGGTGTGGCGCCGTTTAATATTGCCAGCTCGGTCAATCTGATTATGGCGCAACGTTTGGCTCGCCGCCTGTGTCCGGCCTGTAAAACACCGGTAGAACGACCACCCGAGCCCGCATTGCTCAACGCAGGCTTTACGAAAGAAGATTTGGAAGGCGATTGGCAGATGTACCGCCCGGTCGGCTGCGACGTATGCAAAGGCAAAGGCTATAAAGGCCGTGCCGGTCTTTATGAAGTGATGCCGATTACCGAAAAAATGAAAGCGGTAATTATGAATAACGGTACCGAAGTCGATATTGCCAATATCGCCTATGAAGAAGGCTTGGTGGACTTACGCCGCTCAGGCATCTTAAAAGTCATGCAAGGAATCACTTCGTTAGAAGAAGTTATGGCAACCACCAACGAATAAACAGCAAGCAATCGTGTAAGAAGAAAAGGAAATTACTATGGCCGCAAGCAAATCCGCAGCGAAATTTTCTGCAGCTAAAAAAGCTGCCGTCGGCAATAAGCCTGCCCCTAAAAAAGAAAGCGGCACGCGCTTCCAATTTGAAGGGAGAAACCTCTCTACCGACACAGTCACACGTGGCGAAGTGGTGGCAAAAAACGAGGAAGAAGCGCGCCAAAAACTAATGCGCCGCCAAATCAAGGTAATCAGCATTACCAAGATGAAAAAAGTGCGCGAGAAAAAAATCACTCAAGCAGACATTACTGTATTTACCCGCCAACTTTCAACCATGATGAAAGCCGGTCTACCATTAATGCAGGCATTTGATATTGTGGCAAAAGGCCATAGCAATGCCGCAATGACCCGTCTTTTATTGGAAGTACGCTCGGATGTGGAACAAGGTAAATCCTTGGGCGAGTCTTTTGCAAAACATCCGAAGTACTTTGACAAATTTTATTGCAACCTAGTCAGCGCCGGTGAAGCGGGTGGTGTTTTGGAAGGCCTGTTGGACAAATTGGCAACTTATAAAGAAAAAACCCAAGCGATTAAGAAAAAGGTTAAAAGTGCCCTAACTTATCCCATCGCGATCGTGGTTGTTGCTGTTGTTTTGATTTTGATTATGATGATGTTTGTCCTGCCCGAATTTGGCAAAGTTTACAGCGGGATGGGCGCAAGTCTTCCGCCATTAACCGAATTTATGATGGCGCTTTCCGATTTCTTCGTACAAGCGGGCTGGGTTATTATTCCGGCATTGGTTCTTGGAACCATTGGTCTTATACAATGGCATAAAAATTCTCCGAAGTTTCAGAAAAAAGTGGACGGCTGGTTGTTAAAAATGCCCATTTTCGGCGATATTGTACGCAAAGCAACTCTTGCGCGCTGGGCTCGTACTACTGCTACCCTGTTTACCGCAGGGGTACCATTGGTAGAAGTATTAGATTCTGTTGCCGGCGCTTCTGGCAATATCATTTATGAAGAGGCTACTAAAGAAATACGCTCAAAAGTAAATCAAGGTATTTCCCTTACCTCCAGTATGCAAGCAACCGATCTTTTTCCCAATATGATGATACAGATGACTTCAATCGGTGAAGAGTCCGGTTCCATCGACGATATGCTAAACAAAACCGCCGAGTTTTATGAAGATGAAGTAGACAATGCCGTTGCCACACTTTCCTCACTCATGGAACCGATTATTATGGTGGTTTTGGGCAGCATTATTGGTGTAATTCTCGTAGCCATGTACCTACCCATCTTCAACTTGGGTAACGTAGTAGGCTAATAACAAATAATGGAAACCGGCATCATCATTTTCCTCGCCGCCCTATTCGGTCTGTTGATCGGCAGTTTTCTCAATGTCGTTATCTACCGCTTGCCGATCATGCTTGATAAAGCATGGACGGCGGCGGCGAGGCAGCAGCTTAATCTTGAAGTTGAAGAGCAAGCGAAATTCAATCTGCTCACTCCCCCCTCGCGCTGCGGTAATTGCGGCAGCGCGGTCAGACCTTGGCAGAATATTCCGGTTATCAGCTGGCTGGCGTTGCGTGGTCGCTGCGCCAGCTGCCGTCATCCGATCAGCATCCGCTATCCCCTAGTGGAAATGCTTACTGCTGTTATGTTCGGGCTGATGGCTTGGAAATTCGGCGAATCCTGGGTTACGGTCGGCGCCTGTCTATTTAGCGCCTTTATTGTTGCTTTGGTCTTTATTGATGCCGATACCCAGCTTTTGCCCGACGATCTAACCCTGCCGCTAGTTTGGTTGGGATTGCTGTTTAACTGGCAAACCGGTTTCGTCAGCCTGCCCAGCGCCTTATTGGGTGCAGTTTGCGGCTATATGAGCTTGTGGCTGCTGTTTCACCTGTTCAAACTCCTTACCGGTAAAGACGGGATGGGTTATGGCGACTTCAAAATGCTGGCAGCTATCGGCGCTTGGCTCGGTGTAGCCATTTTACCGATTGTCGTACTGGCAGCCGCGCTGGTCGGCATTGTGGCAGCCCTGGTCAAGCGACTGGCCAAAGGCCAACCGATGGCATTCGGCCCCTGTTTGGGTATTGCCGGCTGGCTGGTATTTCTGCTGCACGAGCAAACTGATGCCGCCATCAGATGGTGGCTGCACAGTTCGGGATTCCAATAATGACCACATGGATAGGGCTGACCGGTGGTATCGGCAGCGGCAAATCACAAACGGCTGCGCTTTTTGGCGAACTCGGTGTCCCGCTGATTGACGCCGATACCGTTAACCGCACATTAACCGACACCCCCAACAGCCCGCCGCTGTGCGCCATCCGCCGCCGTTTCGGCGAGCAGGCCCTGGATGCTTCGGGCCGCATGAACCGCCCCCATATCCGTCAAACCGTTTTTAACGACCCTCAAGCCAAACGGGATTTGGAAGCCATTCTCCACCCGTTTATCTTTACCGAAATCCGCAGCCTGAAAAACCATTTCACTGATTTTCCTTACGGAATTATCGAAATCGCCATCTTGGCCGAACAGCCGGTATTCCGCAATCTGGTCGAACGCGTCCTACTGGTGAGCGCCGATGAAAACGTCCGCATCGGCCGCGTGATGCGGCGCAGCGGCTTGACAGAAGCCGAGGTTCGGGCGATTATCGCCGCCCAGGCCGCCGAGTCGGACCGCCGCAGCATCGCCGACGACATCATCGACAACAACGGCAGCCTGAAAGACTTGCAAGAAACCGTATTCAGGCAGCATCAAATCTATACCCGGCTGTATTCCCCGGCACACTGAATGCGCCTCCTGATATTTTCGGTGCCGTAACGGCGGTTGCAATCTGCCCGTTACGGCATTTTTCATGCCAACTTTTGGTTGGAGAAAGCGATTCATGTTACGTTTCGACCACCCCTTATCCGAACGGGTGCGCAGCCTGATCCGCATTGAGCATCTGTTCAATCGCTTTAACCACGCTGTTTCCGGCGACGACAAATGGTCGCACCACATCGCCATCGGCACCCTGTTTGAAATTATGGACTGCTCTTCGCGCGCCGATTTGAAGCTCGACATCCTGCAAGAGCTAGAACGCCAGCGCCAGGCCATCAAACACCAGCCCGACGGCAGCGACAGCCTGCTCGCCGAAATCAACCGCGCCAGCCACGATCTGCAGGAAATCCAGCAGAAATTCGGTCAGCATATCCGCGAAAACGAATGGCTGATGTCGCTCAAACAGCGCATCTGGGTCGCCGGCGGCACCACACCGGTCGAACTGCCCAGCTATTACTACTGGCAAAAGCAAGACGCCGAAATCCGCCGTCAAGATCTCTGCCGCTGGAGTCAGGCGATGATGCCGACCTACCACGCCGTGCGATTGCTGCTCGAAATTCTACGCAACAACCGCCGCGAAGCCGACTGTCTGGCCGAACACGGCAGCTATCAGCAAAACAGTCTGGCCAAAAACATCCACCTGATTATCATCGAAGTTCCGGCAAAATACGGCGTAATGCCTGAAGTTTCCGCCAACAAATACTTCACCCACGTCCGCTTTCTCCACGCCAGCCAGGAAGCCATGCGCGGCAGCCAGGCCGAAAGCGATGTCGAATTCAAGCTGATTATGTGCAGCTTCGATTCCACCTGGGTGTAAGCCCCTCCCCTTTTCAGGCAGCCTGAAAACCTTTTGCGCTTTCAGGCTGCCTTGCTTGACTGCAACACCCCACCGCCCGCAGACAACCCGAAACGCAAGATTGGCGGCGTTCTCCGCTATAATGGGCAGCCTGAAAACCCTAGCCAAGCGAAAGGAAGACGCATGTCCGACCTTGCCTACATCGCCGCCGAACTGCAAGCGCGCGGCAAAACCGTTACCTGCGCCGAATCCTGCACCGGCGGGCTACTTGCCGCCGCCTTAACCGAGCTGCCAGGCAGCTCCGCCTTTTTCGACCGCGGCTTTATCACTTACTCCGACAAAGCCAAGCAGCAGGTACTGAACGTCAATGCCAACACCCTGCGCCACTACGGTGCCGTCAGCGAAGAAACCGTACGCGAAATGGCGCTCGGCGCGCTGATTGCCACCAAAAACGACTTCGCGCTCAGCATTTCCGGCATTGCCGGCCCAGACGGCGGCAGCGACGACAAACCCGTCGGCACCGTTTGGTTCGGTTTCGCCACCAAACAGCGAATCTGGGCCAAACAGCACCACTTTTCCGGCAGCCGCAGCCAAGTGCGCGAACAGGCGGTGCAATACGCGCTGGCCATACTCGCCCACTATCTGAAAACCACGCCCGCCTGATTTCAGGCAGCCTGAAAGCCGCAAACCGCCGTTTTTCCTTACCCACAAACCCGCCACAGCAAGGATTCCGCATGGCACAGTTTTTCGCCATCCACCCCGACAACCCCCAAGAGCGCCTGATCAAACAGGCCGTCGAAATCGTCCGCAAAGGCGGCGTCATCGTTTACCCCACCGATTCCTGCTACGCGCTCGGCTGCCATCTCGGCGACAAAGAAGCGATGGAACGCATCCTGCGCATCCGCCAAATCGACCTCAAACACCACCTCACCCTGATGTGCGCCGATTTGAGCGAACTGGGCACCTACGCCAAAGTGGACAACAGCCAGTTCCGCCAGCTCAAAGCCGCCACCCCTGGCAGCTACACCTTTATCCTGCAGGCCACCAAAGAAGTGCCCAACCGCACCCTGCACCCCAAACGCAAAACCATCGGCCTGCGCGTGCCCGACAACACCATCGCCCTCGCCCTTTTGCGCGAACTGGGCGAACCCATGCTCTCCTGCACCCTGATGCTGCCTGAAGACAGCGAACCACTCACCGATCCATACGAAATCCGCGACCGGCTCGAACACAGCGTCGATCTGGTGATCGACGGCGGCTGGTGCGGCACCGAACCCACCACCGTTATCGACATGACCGACGGCACCGAACTCGTCCGCCAAGGCAAGGGTGACACCGCCCTTTTCGGCCTTTAAACCTTCAGGCAGCCTGAAAAGCGCAGCGGTCTTGCCCAAGCCAAACCGCCCCCGTTTTTCAGGCTGCCTGCCAACTGGCTTTCAAGCCGCGCCGACTATATAATGCGCGGCTTGATTTTTTAAGGTAAACCCATGGAAGCCGAACGCATCAACCAGCTCAACAACCAGTTAGACGATCTCGAACAGCGCAGCGACGACATCCGCGACTACATGGACTACCAGGGCAAAAAAGACCGCCTGGAAGAAGTGGTCGGTCTCTCCGAAGACCCCGATCTGTGGAACGACCCCAAACGCGCGCAGGAAATCGGCAAAGAGCGCAAAATCCTCGAAGGCGTCGTCCTCACTCTCGACACCATCGCCGGCGGCATCGAAGACAACCGCATGCTGATCGAAATGGCCGTTGAAGAAAACGACGATGCCGGTTTCGCCACCATCGAAAACGACGTGGCCGAACTCGAAAAACAAATGGCCGGCCTCGAATTCAAACGCATGTTCAACCAGCCCGCCGACCCCAACAACTGCTTTATCGACATCACCGCCGGCGCAGGCGGCACCGAAGCCGAAGACTGGGCAGGCATGCTGCTCCGAATGTACACCCGCTACGCCGAGCGCAAAGGCTTTAAAGTGGAAGTGATTGAGCAAGACGACGGCGAAATCGCCGGCATCAACAACGCCACCCTCCGCCTCGAAGGCGAATACGCCTACGGTTTACTACGCACCGAAACCGGCGTGCACCGCCTCGTGCGCTACTCGCCGTTTGATTCCAACAACAAACGCCACACCTCCTTTGCCTCCGTGTTCGTTTATCCCGAAGTGGACGACAGCTTTGAAGTGGAAATCAACCCCGCCGATTTGCGTACCGATACCTACCGCGCATCGGGCGCGGGCGGCCAGCACATCAACAAAACCGACTCCGCCGTGCGCATCACCCACATTCCCACCGGCATCGTTGTCCAATCACAATCCAGCCGTTCGCAGCACGAAAACCGCCGCATCGTGATGGAAATGCTGCGCTCCAAACTGTTCGAGCTGGAAATGCGCAAGCGCAACGAAGAAAAACAAGCCCTCGAAGAAGGCAAGGCCGACGTCGGCTGGGGCAGCCAAATCCGCTCTTATGTGCTGGATTCATCACGCATCAAAGACTTGCGCACCAGCTATGAAGTGGGCAACACCAAAGCCGTGCTCGACGGCGATTTGGACGGCTTTATCGAAGCCAGCCTGAAACAGGGCGTGTAGCCCAATAAGCACAAGCAGCCTGAAAACGGGTTTGAAGCGTTTTCAGGCTGCCTGCCACCCTTAGCATGCTTATGAACGCCCCTTCTCCCAACCCCGCAAAGCAGCCTGAAACACCCGCGCTGGCCTGGATTTTCGGCCAGCCGGTTACCGATCTGCCGCAGGATCTGTTTATTCCGCCCGATGCGCTGAAAGTGGTTCTGAGCAGCTTTGAAGGGCCGCTCGATCTGCTGCTTTATCTAATCCGCCGCCAGAATATCGACGTGCTCGACATCCCGATGCTGCGGATTACCGAGCAGTATCTCGGCTACATCGCCCAGATGGAAGCCCACCAGTTTGACTTGGCAGCCGAATACCTGCTGATGGCCGCGGTGCTGATAGAAATCAAATCGCGCCTGCTGCTACCGCAAACGCCCGACGAAGCCGACGACGAAGAAAGCGACCCCCGCGCCGAGCTGGTGCGGCGCCTGCTCGCCTACGAACAAATGAAACTGGCGGCGCAGAATCTCGACGCCCTACCCCGCGCCGGCCGCGATTTCGCCTGGGTTTGGCTGCCGCTGGAAATCGCTGCCGAAGCCAAACTGCCCGAAGTGGCCGTCGCCGACCTGCAGCAGGCGTGGCTGGCGATACTGTCCCGCGCCCAAAACCACAAAAGCCATGCCGTGGTGCAGGAAGCCGTTTCCGTCCGCAGCCGCATGAGCAGCATCCTGCGCCGTCTGCAAAGCGGAAACTGCCGCTTCAGCGAGCTTTTCGATCCCGCCGCCGGTCCCGCCCATCTGGTCGTCAACTTCATCGCCCTGCTCGAACTGGTCAAAGAAGGACTGGTGCGGCTGCTGCAGGAAGAACAGTTCGGCGACATCAGCGTCAGCCTGCACGACGGCAGCAGCCACCCCGTCGAAGAAGCAGCCTGAAAACGCTGTTTTCCGCATCTTTTTTATTTTCAGGCTGCCTTGATGCCATGAACTACGCTCTCGATGCCCTTTGGCAACACCTGCACCACCCGCGCATCCGCACACTGGCCGCACTGCTGACCGCCCCGCCGCCGTGGCGCAGCGGCCGCGAAATTCCAGTATCCCTGCTGCTGGGCAGCCGCGGCTTCCGCCTGCTGGAGCAGTGGGACAGGCAGCCTGAAAGCCAACCGCAGCTGCTGCAAACTGCCAACGAACAGCAGGCACTCGGCCGTTATGCCGAAAGCCTGCTTGCCGCATGGTTCGCCCACGCCCCGCACAGCCGCCTGATTGCCGCCAACCATCCGGTTTCCCTACCAAACAGCCGGCAGCAAAGCGGCGCTTTCGACTTTATCGTCGAACTCGACGGCCGGCTCTGCCACATCGAATTGTGCTGCAAATACTACAGCGGCAGCGGGCAGCCTGAAAGCATGGTCGGCCTGAACCCGCAAGACCGGTTGACCGACAAAACCGCAAAAATCCTGCAGCAAAGCAGCCTTTCCGCTACCCCGGCCGGCAGCAGCAGCCTGAAAACACTCGGCTTTACCGAATCCGCCGTCCGCCGCTACACCCTGATACGCGGCAATCTGTTTACCCCCGACGGTACGCTGCCCGCGCATCCGCTTTACCAGCCGCAAAGCTGGTGCGGCCTGCTCAACCCCGATATCGGCGCCCTGCCCCAGCCACCGCAAACCCGCTTCTACCGCCTGCCACGCTGCGAATATCCCGCCCCCGCCCGTATCGACAGCAGCCTGAACGGCTGGCACGGCACACCCGATCGCAACGGCATTTACGCCGCCATGCAACGGCAAGCCGACGGCAACTGGCACGAAACTTTTCGTTTTATGGTTACAAACCAATTAGATAACCATTAAACAGCGCACTATTTTCAGGCAGCCTGAAAAAGCAAAATCACCGCCGTGGGCCGTATATAGCATCCCATTCCGGTTTTTTTACGAAAAAACCAAACTATTCACTTGAATTCAAAACAACAATTAGCGATAATCCGCCCCTTGCATTTTCCAGAAGGTAACATCATGACCATGACCAAAGCAGAGCTGGCCGATATCTTGGTAGAAAAAGTCAGCAGCGTGAGCAAAAACGACGCCAAAGAAATCGTCGAACTTTTTTTTGAAGAAATCCGCACCACGCTTGAGCGCGGTGAAGAAATCAAAATTTCCGGCTTCGGCAATTTCCAGCTGCGCGACAAACCGCAGCGCCCCGGCCGCAACCCCAAAACCGGCGAAGAAGTGCCGATTACCGCCCGCCGCGTGGTTACTTTCCATGCCAGCCAAAAACTGAAAGGCATGGTGGAGCATCATTATGAGAAGCAGCGCTAAACTTCCGCCCGTCCCCGCCAAACGCTACTTCAGCCTGCCCGAAGTATGCGAGCTTGCGCAAATTCGCCCCGAGCAGCTTGCCGAATGGCAAAGCCGAAACGGCAGCCTGCGCCAGGGCGGCAACGCCTTCACCCGCACCGACGTCATGCAAATCCGCCAACTGCACCACGGCATCAGCGACTATTTTGCCCAAGACTATCTGGACGAAGAAGGCCGCCCGGTAATCGCCGCCCCGCAAATGCGCCAGGAATTGCAAGACCTGCTTTATAAAATAGAAAAAGCGCTTGCCATTTAACCCGGCTTTCTTTACAATTCGCGTCTTTCCCAAGTCGGAGTGTGGCGCAGTCTGGTAGCGCACTTGCATGGGGTGCAAGGGGTCGAAGGTTCGAATCCTTTCACTCCGACCAAAATGCTAAAAGCAGCCTGAAAGTTTTCAGGCTGCTTTTTTATGCTTTGAAAACAGCCCAAACCAAAAGCAGCCTGCAAACCCCGAATCCGCTTTTCAGGCTGCTTTTGCAAAAAAAAAAAACGGCTCAACCGCAAAGCGGCGAGCCGGAAACGAAAGGATACATTATGAAAGGGGTTGCGGCAGCATGGCTGCCGCGAAAACGACCGCCGTTAAAGCAGCCGACAAACTGGTGGGTGATGACGGAGTCGAACCGCCGACATTCTGCTTGTAAGGCAGACGCTCTACCAACTGAGCTA
>NZ_JAKOOW010000037.1:31712-99822 GCF_022288825.1 Kingella pumchi
CAAAGGCGCGGATTAAACCAAAATTCTGTTAAACAGGCAAGGGCGGCGGCGGTATTTTTTTGACAAAACTTGATGTTTTTTTGCCGGCGCGGCACGGGCAAAAAATCCTACTTTGTGCTATGGCCGGCGCCTAATGTAAAGAGCGTTAAACCGATGCGGTTTTTTGTACGCCAGCCCTGTGTTTTCAGGCTGCCGCGGTGCTTGGTTCGCGCCGCCAAATCTTATATCATGCCGCGTCTAAAAATTTCGGCAGCCGTCTGCCCGGAGCACGATTTATGAAAAAAACCGTCAAAATCCTGATTGCCGCCGCCATTCTCGGTGCCGCCGGCTGGGGAATCTACCACTACACGCGCCCGAAAGAGAGCGTGTCTTACATTACCGAGCCGGTTACGCGCGGCACGCTCAGCCAGACCGTTTCTGCCAGCGGCGAGATTTCTTCGTCGCATTTGGTCGATGTGGGTGCGCAGGTCTCCGGACAGGTGAAAAAGATGCATGTAAAAATCGGCGATGTCGTCAAAAAAGGCGATTTGATTGCCGAAATCGACAATGTTACCCAAACCAACGACCTGAACACCCGCAAGGCGCAGTTGCAGTCGTATCAGGCGCAGCTGGAGTCGGCGCAAGTGGCCTTGAAAATCGCGCAGCGCAAATACAATCGCTACCGTTCGCTGGCCAGCGAAGATGCGGTGTCGCGCGAAGAATTTGAAGCAACCGAAGACGCGCTGGCAACTTCCCGCGCCAAAATCAAAGAACTGCAGTCGTCTATCAACCAAACCAAAATCGCCATCAATACGGCAGAAAAAGACTTGGGGCATACGCGCATTACTTCGCCTGCCGACGGCACCGTGGTGGCGATTATTGTGGAAGAAGGGCAGACAGTGAATTCCAGCCAAACCGCGCCCACCATTGTGCAGATTGCCGATTTGTCCACCATGACCAACAAAATGCAGATTGCCGAGGGCGATGCCACCAAAGTCAAAGCGGGACAGAAAATCAGCTTTACCATTTTATCCGAACCCGACACCCCGCGCACCGGAACGCTAGACAGCGTCGATCCGGGTCTGACCACCATGTCCAAGGGCAGCTACAGCCGCACTACCGACACCACCGAAAGCGCAGTGTACTACTATGCCCGCGCCACCATTCCGAACGAAGACGGCAAACTGGCCATCGGCATGACCACGCAAAACACCATTGAAATCGCCCGGGCGGAAAACGTACTGATGGCGCCGTCCACCGCCATCAAACAAAAAGACGGTAAAAAAACCGTGCGCGTACTCAATGCCCAAAACCAGCCTGAAGATCGCGAGGTGCAAACCGGCATGCGCGACGCGATGCACACCGAAATCAAATCGGGGCTGAAGGAAGGCGAAAAAGTCATCATCAGCTCCCTGAGCGCTTCCGAAGAACAGGAGCAAGTGGAAGCAGAAGCCGTCCGAATGAATAGCGGTCCGCCGCGCTAAAGCGCCGGCCGAAACGGTTTGAGGCGGCCTGAAAACGGCAAAATCCTTTTTCAGGCTGCCTTAAAGCCTTTTACTTCGTGTTTGCAATTTTTTCAGGCAGCCTGAAAGGCCTTTCAGGCTGCCTGGCCAAGGGAAACCGCTTATGAGCCTGATCGAATGTAAAAACATCAACCGCTATTTCGGAGAAGGCGACAACCGCGTCCACGTACTCAAAAACATCAATCTGAGCATCGACAAAGGCGATTTCGTCGCCATCATCGGCCAGTCCGGCTCCGGCAAGTCCACGCTGATGAACATTCTGGGCTGCTTGGACGTACCGACCTCCGGCAGCTACAGCATCGGCGGCGTCGAAACCGCCAGCATGGATGCCGACGAGCTGGCCGCGCTGCGCCGCAAGCGCTTCGGCTTTATCTTCCAGCGTTACAACCTATTGAGCTCGCTCTCCGCGCAAGAAAACGTCGCCCTGCCCTCGGTATATGCCGGCATGGACGACAGACGGCGCAGCGAACGCGCGCGCAAGCTGCTACAGGATTTGGGCTTGGAAGGCAAAGAAACCAACAAACCCAGCCAGCTCTCCGGCGGCCAGCAGCAGCGCGTATCCATCGCCCGCGCGCTGATGAACGGCGGCGAAATCATCTTTGCCGACGAACCCACCGGCGCCCTCGATTCGGCCAGTGGCGAAAATGTGATGGAAATCATCCACCGCCTGCACCGCGAAGGGCATACCGTGATTATGGTTACCCACGATCCGAAACTGGCGGCGCAGGCCAACCGCATCATCGAAATCAAAGACGGTGAAATCGTTTCCGATACCAGCAAAAACAGCGAAATTCCCGCTAGCAGCGTCGAAAGCCTGCCGGAAAAGCGCGGTTTCGGCTTTTACAAAGACCAGCTGCGCGAAGCGGCGAAAATGTCGGTGCAGGCGATTGTCGCCCACAAAATGCGCTCGCTGCTGACCATGCTCGGCATCATCATCGGCATTGCCGCCGTGGTGTCGGTAGTGGCGATGGGTAAGGGTACGCAGGAAAAAATCCTTAAAGACATCAGCGATATGGGCACCAACACCATTACCGTCTACCCCGGGCACGGTTTCGGCGACCGCCGCAGCGGCCGCATCAAAACCCTCACTGTGGGCGACAGCGACGCCATCCGCAGCCAAAGCTATGTCGAAAGCACCACGCCGATGTCCAGCTCCAGCGGCAACGTTACCTACCGCAACACCGATCTGACCGCTTCGCTATACGGCACCGGCGAGCAATATTTCGACGTGCGCGGCCTGAAACTCGGACGCGGCCGCCTGTTTGACGACGACGACGTGCGCCGCAACGCGCAAGTGGTGGTGATTGACGCCACCACCGCGGAAAAACTGTTCCCCGCCGGCACCGACCCGCTAGGGCAGACCGTTCTCTTTCGCAAGCGCCCGCTGCAGGTAATCGGCGTGCTGAAAAAAGAAGAAAACAACTTCGGCGATTCCGGCGTGCTGATGATGTGGTCGCCCTACACCACGGTGATGAACCAGATTACCGGCGAGCGCCACATCAACAACATCACCATTAAAATCAAAGACAATGTCAGCACCCAAGTGGCGGAAAAAAGCCTGACCGAGCTTTTGGAATCGCGCCACGGCACCAAAGACTTCTTCACCAGCAACAGCGACAGCATCAAAAAAACCATCGAAAGCACCATGGGCGCCATGACCCTGCTGATTTCCAGCATCGCCGTGATTTCGCTGGTAGTCGGCGGCATCGGCGTGATGAATATCATGCTGGTATCGGTAACCGAACGCACCAAAGAAATCGGCGTGCGCATGGCCATCGGCGCGCGGCGCAGCAATATTCTGCAGCAGTTTCTTGTTGAAGCCGTACTGCTGTGCCTGCTCGGCGGCCTCTTGGGCATCCTGCTTTCCTTCGGCATTGCCGCACTGTTCAACCGCGTGGTAACCGAATTTGCCATGTCCTTTTCCACCTTCTCCATCGTCGGCGCCGTCCTGTGCTCCACCAGCATCGGCGTACTCTTTGGCTATATGCCCGCCAAAAATGCCGCCAAACTCAATCCCATCGACGCGCTGGCGCACGACTGACGCGCTCGGACGCATAAAAAGCAGCCTGAAAACCAAAATAAAGGTTTTCAGGCTGCTTTTTGCTACTGCGTTCTTAAGCCACGCTGAGAAGTTCGACTTCAAATACCAGCGTCGCATTCGGTGGAATCACCCCGCCCGCACCGCGCGCGCCGTAGCCCATTTCCGGCGGAATGGTCAGCTTACGTTTGCCGCCTTCCTTCATGCCGCCAAAGCCTTCGTCCCAACCCTGGATAACCTGGCCGGCTCCCAGCACCAGCGTAAAGGGCGTGCCGCGATCCAAGCTGGAATCGAACTTGCGCCCGTCGGTCAAATAGCCGGTGTAATGCACGGTGATGCGTTTGCCTTTTTCTGCGGTTTTGCCGCTGCCTTCCTGCAAGTCTTCAATAATCAGACCCATTTTGCTGCTCCTTAACACAATCAAACGAAAGGTGCATTATAGCGCGAAGCCTGCTTGGCGAAAGCAGCCGTTTACCATTCGGCCGGATTGACACAAATACCTTTATAAATTATGCATTTAAACGGTTTTTCTAGCCTGAATGTAAAGATAAGGTTATAATTACCGGCTGATTTTTTCAGGCTGCCTGCCTGCCAACCTTACAAAGGGAACCGCTTATGATGATTCTGTATTCCGGCATTACCTGCCCGTTCAGCCACCGCTGCCGCTTCGTGCTGTACGAAAAAGGCATGGACTTTGAAATCAAAGACGTGGACGTATTCAACAAACCCGAAGACTTGGCGGTGATGAACCCCTACAACCAAGTGCCGGTTTTGGTGGAGCGCGATTTGGTGCTCTACGAATCCAACATCATCAACGAATACATCGACGAGCGCTTCCCCCACCCGCAACTGATGCCGGGCGATCCGATTATGCGCGGCCGCGGCCGGCTGGCGCTGCACCGCTTGGAAAAAGAGCTGTTCGTCCACGTACAAACGCTGGAAAACCCCGGCGCCACCACCAAAGAGCAAAGCAAAGCCCGCGAAGCCATCGCCAACGGCCTGACCATGATTGCGCCGGCATTCAGCAAAAACAAATACGTTTTAGGCGACGAATTTTCGATGATCGACGTTGCCCTTGCCCCGCTGCTGTGGCGCTTGGATCACTACGAAATCAAACTCGGCAAATCCGCTGCCCCGCTGCTGAAGTCTGCCGAGCGCATTTTCCAGCGCGAAGCCTTTATCGAAGCGCTGACGCCGGCGGAAAAAGCGATGCGCCGCTGATACAGCCCCCGACACCCAAAGCAGCCTGAAAAGCCGGATATCGGTTTTTCAGGCTGCTTTTGTCTTGGCGCAGTTCATGGTTCGGCATAGCCCAGATGACATAAAGAAAAGGCAGCCTGAAAAGTTCTCAGGCTGCCTTGCAGCGTTGTGTCCGCCGGGTTTAGTGCACGTCTTTCCAGTATTCCTTTTTCAGGAAGTAGGCCAGCGGCAGCATAATCGCCAGCAGGAAAATCAAGACACCGTAGCCGATGCGTTTGCGCTCGAGCTGGGCGGGCTCGCCCATATAGGAAAGGAAGTTCACTAGGTCGCGGGCATAGTTGTCGTATTCGGTGGTTACGACATTGCCGCTTTTGGTCATGCGGGTCATCGAGCCGGTGCTGACCCAGTAAAGATCAGGCACATGACCGCCGTGACCGTCGTCTTTCATTACCGGCATGCCTTTGTTGTCGAGCTTAACGGCCTGAATGCCCTGCTGCTCCCACAGCGCGTGCGGCATACCAACTTTGTCGAACACCACGTTATTCCAGCCGGTGGGGCGGGTCGGATCCTGATAGAAGCCGCGCAGGTAGGCGTAAAGGTAGTCGGTGCCTTTAGAGCGGGCAATCAGGGTCAGGTCGGGCGGGGCGGCGCCAAACCATTTTTTGGCGTCCGCCGGGCTCATATGCGCCTGCATCACGTTACCGACTTTATCGGTGGTGAACATCAGGTTTTTCTTGATTTCGTCTTCGCTCAAGCCGATGTCGCGCAGGCGGTTGTAACGCATGGCGGAAGCGGAGTGGCAGGACAGGCAGTAGTTGACGAAAATCTGCGCGCCGCGCTGCAGGCTGACCTGGTCGCCGTGGTTGAGCTCGACATGTTCGTAGTGGCCGCCGCCTGAAGCGGATGCGAAGCCGATGGGTGCCGCCAGCAACAGGGCAGCAAGGTGTTTTTTCCAAGTTTTTTTCATTTTTGCTGCTCCCTTACACATTGACTGCAAACAGATAGGCACCAATCAGGGTAATGGCCGTATAAACGAAGAACAGAATCTTCTGTCTGGCAGTACCCATGGTTACGCGGGTCGGTACTTCGAGATCGCGGTTCCATTTGTCCAAGAAAGGGGTGGCGGCAAAAAACACGGTGTACAGCAGGATAAAGCCTTTCACCAGCCAGTCGCCGAATTTCCAAGTTCTGGGTTCGAAGCCGCCGATGGTGTACAGCAGTATGGCGCAAATAGCCAGAAGCGAGGCATAAGTGGCGATCCGAGCCAAGAAAACCAGCAGGTTTTTCTGGTCTTTCATCCAGCCTGAAACGGTATAGAGCGGCATACCGAGGAAGAACAGGAAGTAAAAGCCGCTGAAAGCACGCGCGAAGCTGGTACGCAGATCATCGGCCACCAGAGCGCCGAGAATGCCCAAACCGATAAAGGACACCAAAAACAGCACCAGCATAACTTTGAATGTGGTATTACGGTAGCGCACCGATTTTACCGGCGAGCGGTCCAGCCACGGCAGCAGGGCAATCATCACTACAGCGGCGCCCATGCCGATTACGCCCCATACCTGGGTACCCAGGAAAGAGGGAATCGCGCGCAAAATGGCGTAAAACGGAGTGAAATACCATACCGGTGCGATGTGCGGCGGGGTTTTCAGCGGATCGGCCGGTTCAAAGTTCGGCGCTTCCAGGAAGTAACCGCCGCCTTCGGGGGCGAAAAACAGCACCGAGCAGAACACAATCAGGAATACCACCACGCCGAGAATGTCTTTTACGGTGTAGTAGGGATGGAAGGGAATGCCGTCGAGCGGAATGCCATTTTCGTCTTTCAGTTTTTTGATTTCCACGCCGTCGGGGTTGTTGGAACCGACTTCGTGCAGGGCGATCAGGTGGGCAACCACCAAGCCGAGTAGCACCAGCGGCACGGCAATTACGTGAAGGGCAAAGAAACGGTTGAGCGTGGCATCGGAAACGTTGAAGTCGCCGCGTATCCAAGTGGAAAGGTCGGGGCCGATTACCGGAATCGCACCAAACAGGTTAATAATCACCTGCGCGCCCCAGTAGGACATCTGCCCCCACGGCAAGAGATAGCCCATAAAGGCTTCGGCCATCAGCGCCAGGAAAATCAGCGCGCCGAAAATCCACACCAGCTCGCGCGGTTTTTTGAACGAACCGTAAATCAGGCCGCGGAACATGTGCAGATAAACGACGATAAAGAAGAAGGACGCACCGGTGGAATGCATGTAGCGGATAATCCAGCCGCCGGAAACGTCGCGCATGATGTATTCGACCGCGGCAAAAGCCACCGGCAGGTTTTGCGCATTGGTGGTGCCATCGGGCTTGAAGTTCATGGTCAAAAAGATGCCGCTGACAATCTGAATAACCAGCACTAACAAGGCCAGCGAGCCGAAGAAATACCAGAAGTTGAAGTTTTTCGGCGCATAGTACTCGCCGACATGCTCCTTATACATCTTGGTCAGCGGGAAGCGTGCGTCTATCCAGCCGAGCAGCGCTTTTGCTTTGGAATGGTTTTGGTTTGCCATAGGTGTGCCCCTAGTTTTATTCGTCGCCAATCAGAATCAGATTGTCACTCAGATATTTATACGGCGGAACGACCAGATTCAACGGTGCCGGTACGCCTTTGTATACCCGTCCTGCCAAATCGAATTTCGAGCCATGGCAGGGGCAGAAAAAACCGCCCTTCCAACTGCCGCCGCCCAAATCCGCCGCACCAACGTCGGGACGGTAGGTGGGCGAGCAGCCCAAATGGGTGCAGATGCCGATGGCAACCCAGATTTTCGGTTTGATGGCGCGGGCGGGGTTTTGGCAGTCTTTCGGCTGCTGATCCTGCTCGGATTTCGGATCGCTCAGCTGGTCGTCCAGCGTGGCGAGATCTTTGAGCTGCTGGTCGGTGCGGTTGAGCACGAAAATCGGCTTGCCCTGCCATTCTGCGGTAAGTAGCTGGCCGGATTCGATTTTGCTGACATCCACTTCAACCGCAGCACCGGCCGCTTTGGCCTTTTCGGACGGAAACCAGCTTTTGACAAAAGGAACTGCTACGCAGGCGGCGCCCACGGCACCGGCACCGGAAGTAGCAAGAATGAGAAAGCGGCGGCGTCCTTGATTGATTTCTTTATTATCCATTTATTCAGTCATCCGATTATTTAGGAGAGATGAACCATTAAACCCGCAAATTTTACCCGATTTTTATCCGCTTATTAAAGCACTATTTAAAATCAGGTAAAGTTTTTTTGGCGAAAGTTTGATTTTATGTAAGAAAGGATTACGAAATGATAACAATTAACATAAATTAGCGGCTTAGCCGCCAAGCCTGGCGCATAAAAAACGACCGCGGAAAACTCCGCGGCCAGAGTCTGAGCGGCAGATTAATGCAGCAGCTGTTCGGCTTGGAACAAAGAGCGGCGGCAAATCGCCAGATTGGCGGTTTTACGATCGGCAATCAGGTAGATCAGGGCATTTTCCTTGCCGCGCGCCGGACAAATCAGATGGTATTGGCTGCTGAGGTTGATTTGGATGTCGTGGATGCTGTCGTTCAGGCCGGTCATCTGCAATACGCGCAGCTTGGCATTGAGGATATTGACGCAGCCGGCGGCCAGCACTTCCAAATCCAATTCGGGGGCATTGCAGCGGCCGCTCATAATCATGCCGCTGCCGTAATCGACAATGGCGGTGGCGAGCACACCTTTGACCCGCGCCAATCCGTCTGCGATTTCGTCTAATGTCATTATGTTCCCTTTTATTAGTTTGTTTTCACTGCGAAAAACGCTTTCAGGCTGCCTGAAAGCCGCTTCGCTACCATTTTACCCAACCGGCCCAATAAGTCAGCAGTATCACCCCGCCGAACACGATGCGGTAATACGCAAACGGCACATAGTTTTTGGCCGAGACAAATTTCAAAAGCGCCCTAACCGCCAGCAGGCCGGCAACGAAAGCGGCGCCAAAGCCGACGGCAATCAGGCCGATATCGGCCAGCGTAAACAGCGCGCGGTGCTTGAACACATCGTAAGCAGTAGCCGCCACCATTACCGGCACGGCAAGAAAAAACGAAAATTCGGTGGCGGCTTTGCGGCTGATGCCCCACCACATGCCGCCCATAATGGTGCTGCCCGAGCGCGAGGTACCGGGCACCAGCGCCAATACCTGCGCCAAGCCGACCACCAGCGCATCGCGGATACGCATATCGTCAACGCTCTGTACCCGCGCTTCGGTGCGGGCGCTGCGTTTTTCCACCCACAAAATCACCAAAGCACCGACCACCAGCGCCACGGCCACGCTTAGCGGATTAAACAGCTTTTCTTTAATCTGTTTGCTAAACAGCAAGCCCATCACTGCAGCCGGAATAAAGGCCACCGCCAGATTGAGCACAAATCGGTTGGCCGCCGCATCCCTGCCCAAGCCCTTCAGCACCGAAACAAAGCGCTGGCGGTATTCCACCACCACCGCCAATACCGCGCCAAGCTGGATGGCGATTTCAAATACCTTGCCTTTGCTGTGAAAATCCAGCAGCGATTCAAACACTATCAGATGCCCCGTGCTGGAAATCGGCAGAAACTCGGTCAGCCCTTCGATAATGCCCAGCAGCAGCGCTTTCAAAAAAATCAGTACATCCACAATCCAACCATTCCGGCCGCATCGCGCAGCCAAGCAATCAATATGCCGAAACCGCTGCGACAGCGGCTTCAGGCAAACCGATGCAGCCTGAAACGCACCGGCGTTTTTCAGGCTGCTTCAGTAGGTGCAAACAGCAAAACCGTTAGCGCGCAGCTTCTTTAGACAGGCTCAGCCCTTTGCTTTTGTAGGCGCCTTTGGCGGCCGGCTCGGGCATATTGCGCTCCTTGCGCACTTTGGCGATCAACTCGTCCATGGTTTGCATGCTTTGCTGGGTCAGACCGTGCGAAAACAGCATTTTGTATTTGCCGCCGATGATTACGGTCGGCGTGCCTTCGATATTGTATTTGGTGGTCAGTTCGGCCATCTGCTTGGCTTTGGCGGCATTGCCGCTGTCCTGATAGGCGGCGAGCAGGCGCTTGCCGAAACGCTGGCGGCCGATCCATTCGACGGCGGTGGTCGGATTCCACAGCTCGATATGCTTGTCGAACACCGCAGAGAAAATCGCCGGATTGGCCTGCTGTTTCAAGCCGGACT
The DNA here is from genome assembly GCF_022288825.1 of Kingella pumchi. Lineage (GTDB taxonomy): Bacteria > Pseudomonadota > Gammaproteobacteria > Burkholderiales > Neisseriaceae > Kingella_D > Kingella_D pumchi. Next base: position 41,610 of record NZ_JAKOOW010000037.1, read on the forward strand.
GGTTCACCGCTACCGCCAGCCGCGCCAAACCGGCATGGCGTGGCGACCACACCACCTGCTCGGTGCGGAAATAAGTGTCCGAAGGCAGCGAGCGCACGTGTTTGAGCAGAATCGGATCAAGATTTTTGCAGTGGATGCAATCGTAGCTGAAAAATTCGACGACTTCGATTTTGTCCTGGTGCAGCGCTTCAACCGGCTGTTTTACCACTTCGTAATCGGTGCCTTCGGTCAGGGCGTGAGCGGAGCCGAAAGCCAGTGCCAGCAGGCCGGTGAACAGGGTGGTTTTGAATTTCATGCGGATTCCTTCAAGTGTTTGCTGTGGATGGGATGATTAGCGGCTCTGCACCGCGATGCCGTTGCTCTGCAACAGTTTGCGCGTGCGTTCGGCTTCTTTGCTGTCCAGCGCGCCGGTTTCTACGCGGTACACGCGGCGGCCTTTGACTTCGGCTTCGACTACGCCGGTGCGCACGCCCAAAAACGCGGCGCGGGCGCGCTGGTCGTCGGCGGCCTGGCGGCTGGAATAGGAACCGAGCCGCAATCTGCTGCGGGCGGCTTTTTCAGGCTGCCCTTCTTCGGTTTTGGCTTTGGCATCGCTTTTCGCTTCGGCTTTGTCTTTGGCGGTTTTGGCCTGGCTTTCGCGTTTGGCGGCCTGCTCGCGCTCAAACTTGCGGCGGGCTTCGCGGATGGCGGTTTCGCGGGCTTTTTCGATGCTGCCGCTTTCCAAAATCTGATCGGCGCTGGGTTTGACCGTTGACGGGTCAAAACGTTGTTCGGCTTTATCGGCTTTTTCCGCTTTATCGGCTTTGGCTTTGCGCTCCTGCTCTGCCCTGTCGGCTTTGGCGGCGGCTTCGCGTTCGGTTTTTTCTTTTTCCCGCTCGCGCCGGCGTTCGCGCTCCTGCTCGCGTTCTCTTTCCGCCTGCTCTTCGCTTAATTCGTCGCGTTCGGCTTTTTCAGGCTGCCGGCGTTTGTCGCGGATTTCTTCGTCTTCCGCTGCGGGGCGGGTTTTCTTTGGTCTGTCGTCCAATATAGTTTCATCGAAACCTTTTTCAGGCTGCCTGCTTTCAGGCTGCTTGGGCGTTTCGGGGCGGAAAGCGGATTCGCCGCGCGCCTGCTCGGGCTGCAGCGCTTCGGGCTTGAGCACCTCGGTGCGGGCGGCTTTGTCGCTGCGCTGACCGGCGGGCTGCTTGAAATCGTGCTGCTTGTTGTTGTTGATGACAAACAGCACGCCAGCCACGGTAATCAGGCTGACGATGGCGCCGATCATAAAGCTGAGCAGGCCTTTGCCGCGCTGGGTGTCGGGATACATAGGGAACCTTTGTCGGATGGAATCGGTGCGCGCGGCTGCCGGTTGCGGCGGCTGTGCGGCGAAAGCGGCGCATTTTAGCAAATCTGGCCGCCGAAATGAATATTGCCGGTTTTGCCTTGCGCCGCCGCCATCGGAAACGCCGCTGCCGCAGGGTTTTCAGGCAGCCTGAAAACCCTGCGACGCCTTAAGCGCCCTCTTCTGCCGCTTCGTCCAGACTTTTCAGCCAGGCCAGTTTTTCGGCAATTTTGCTTTCCAGGCCGCGCGGCACGGGGCGGTAGAAATCCGGTTCGTCCAGGCCTTCGGGCATATAGGTTTCGCCGGCGGCGTAAGCGTGCGGTTCGTTGTGGGCGTAGCGGTAGTCGCGGCCGTAGCCGAGTTCTTTCATCAGCTTGGTGGGGGCATTGCACAGGTGCACGGGTACTTCGGTGCTGCCGGTTTCGCGCACGAAGGCGCGCATTTGGTTGTAGGCGCTGTAGCCGGCGTTGGATTTAGCGGCGGCGGCCAGATACAGCACCGCTTGGGCGAGCGCCAGTTCGCCTTCGGGCGAGCCGAGCCGCTCGTAGGTTTGGGCGGCGTCGTTGGCGATGGTGAGCGCGCGCGGGTCGGCCAGGCCGATGTCTTCCCAGGCAAAACGGACGATGCGGCGGGCGAGATAGTGCGGGTCGGCGCCGCCGTCGAGCATGCGGCAGAACCAGTACAGCGCGGCGTTGGGGTGCGAGCCGCGCATGGATTTGTGCAGGGCGGAGATTTGGTTGTAAAACTGGTCGCCGCCTTTGTCGAAACGGCGCAGCTGGGTGCCCAGGCTTTGGGCGGCAAACTCGGCGCCGATGTCGTTGAGCCCGCTGGTTTTGGCGGCTTGGAGCAGCTGTTCGAGCAGGTTGAGCAGGCGGCGGGCGTCGCCGTCGGCCGCCTGAACCAGCAGGGTGCGGGCTTCGGCGGCCAGTTTGACGCCTTGGTTTTCAGGCAGCCTGAAAACCTTGTCGGCCAGTTTGGCCAGATCGTCGGCAGACAAAGGTTTGAGCGTGTACACCTGGGCGCGGCTCAACAGCGCGGAATTGACTTCAAACGACGGATTTTCGGTGGTGGCGCCGATAAAGGTGATCAGCCCGTTTTCCACATGGGGCAGAAAGGCGTCCTGCTGCGATTTGTTGAAACGGTGGACTTCATCGACAAACAATATGGTGCGCCTGCCCTGCTGCCAAGCCAGCTCGGCCTTCATCACCGCCTCGCGGATTTCCTTAACGCCGGAGAACACCGCCGAAATCGGCAGAAACTGGGCGTCGAAACCGCGGGCGATAATCCGCGCCAGCGTGGTTTTGCCGATGCCCGGGCTGCCCCACAGCAGCATCGAATGCGGCACGCCGCCTTCCAGCGCCACCCGCAGCGGCTTGCCCTCGCCGATCAGGTGCTGCTGGCCGAGTACGTCGTCGAGCGACTGCGGGCGCATCCGTTCGGCCAGCGGGGCTTCGGGCGGGGCGGTAAAAAGATCTTGCATGGCAGGCAGCCTGAAAAGGGAAAAACGGGATTATAGCGGTAGATAGCAAAAAGGCAGCCTGAAAACGGTTTTCAGGCTGCCTTGCTTGTTGGCAAACGCTGCTTTGGTTGATAATGGCGGCCTTAACCAAAACCAAAGGAAACGTGATGAAAAAAGCCGTAGTGATTTTAAGTGCCGCCCTGTTTGCCCTGGGCGGCTGTGCCGAAACCGGCGGCCTGCTCGGCGGCGGCGCGGGGGGCGGCAGCTTCGGCGGCAACCTGATTAAAGCCTATGTGAAAAACCAGTGCAGCGCGGAGTTGAACAAACGCAAAGAATGGCGCCTGATTACGCTGGCGATGAGCGAGCGCCAGCAGCAGGATTGGGAAGACCGCATCTGCGGCTGTGCCGCCGAAGAAGCGCCGCAGCAGATTTCCGCCGCCGATTTGGGGCAGCTGGTCAGCGAAGAAGGCCGCACCCGCGTGGTGGCGGAAGTAACCGCCAAAACCGTTACCGCCTGCTTCAAGCGGCTGTACCGCGACCGCTGATGCCCCGTCAGGCAGCCTGAAAACTTTTCAGGCTGCCTTTTCGCCGCTGCCAGCCAATATTCAAAGGAATCCCCATGCAAACCCGCTCCGGCGACCTGATCGCTTTGGCCAAGGCCGGCGAATTTGATGTGATCGTTCACGGCTGCAACTGCCAGTGCGCCATGGATGCGGGCATTGCCAAACAGATTAAGGCCGAGTTCCCCGCCGCCTACGCCGCCGACTGCGCCACGCCCAAAAGCGCGGACAAACTCGGCCAGATCAGCACCGCGCAGATCGATTGCAACGGCCACGCGCTTACCGTTGTCAATGCCTACACGCAGGCGCACTGGCGCGGCAGCGGCGTGCTGGCAGACTACGACGCCATCCGCCTGGCCATGCGCCGGATCAAAACGCAGTTTTCCGGCCGCCGCATCGCCTACCCAAAAATCGGCGCCGGCCTGGCGCGCGGCGATTGGGCGCGCATCGCCCGGATTATCGACGAAGAACTCGCCGGCGAAACGCACACGCTGGTGCTGTACCAGCCGTGTTAAAATTTGTTCAGGCTGCCTGAACGCATCAAACGCACCCAGGCAGCCTGAAAATCCGTCCAACTCCCAACCCGAGACCCCGCCATGAAATACATCAGCACCCGCGGCCAGACCGCGCCCAAAACCTTCAGCGAAGTCCTGCTTATGGGGCTTGCGCCCGACGGCGGCCTGATGATGCCCGAAGAATACCCCGCCGTCAGCGAAACCATGCTCGAGCGCTGGCGCGGCCTGAGCTATGCCGATTTGGCCTTTGAAGTAATCCGCCTGTTCGCCACCGACATCCCCGACGCGGATCTGCGCGAAATCATCAATAAAAGCTACACCGCCGAAGCCTTCGGCAGCGACGACATCACCCCCGTACGCAGCCTGAAAGACGGCATCAAAATCCAAGGCCTTTCCAACGGCCCCACCCTCGCCTTCAAAGACATGGCGATGCAGTTTCTCGGCAACGCCTTCGAATACGTGCTCGAGCGCGAAAACCGCAGCCTGAACATCCTCGGCGCCACCAGCGGCGACACCGGCTCGGCCGCCGAATACGCTATGCGCGGCAAACGCGGCATCCACGTTTTCATGCTCTCGCCCGAAGGCCGCATGAGCCCCTTCCAACGCGCCCAGATGTACAGCCTGCAAGACGAAAACATCGTCAATATCGCCGTGCGCGGCATGTTCGACGACTGCCAGGACATCATCAAAGCCGTCCAGTCCGACGCCCGCTTTAAAGAGCAATACCAAATCGGCACCGTCAACAGCATCAACTTCGGCCGCATCGCCGCCCAAATCGCCTACTACTTCGCCGGCTACTTCCGCGCCACCGAAAACAACCGCGAAACCGTCAGCTTCTGCGTGCCCAGCGGCAACTTCGGCAACGTCTGCGCCGGCCACATCGCCAAACAAATGGGGCTGCCTATCCGCCGCCTGATCGTCGCCACCAACGAAAACGACGTACTCGACCAGTTCTTCAAAACCGGCGCCTACCGCCCGCGCACCACCGAACACACCTACGTAACCTCCAGCCCGTCGATGGACATCTCCAAAGCCTCCAACTTCGAGCGCTTCATCTTCGACCTCACCGGCCGCGACACCGACCAAATCCAAGCCCTGTGGGCAGAAGTCGCCAGCGGCAAAGGTTTCGACCTGCACTTCAAGCTCGACGAAATCCGCAAGGAATACGGCTTCGTCTCCGCCAAATCTACCCACGCCGACCGCCTGGCCACCATCCGCGCCGTTTATCAGGACGGCGACGGCCTGATCGACCCGCACACCGCCGACGGCGTCAAAGCCGCCCGCGAACTGCGCGAACCCGGTGAAACCGTCGTCTGCCTCGAAACCGCCCTGCCCGCCAAGTTTGAAGACACCATCCGCGAAGCGCTCGGCAGCAGCGTCGCCGTCCCCCGCCCCGCCAAGCTCGACGGCCTGGAAAGCCTGCCGCAGAAAGTCATCACCGCCCCCAACAACGCCGAAACGGTGAAAACCGTGATCCGCGAAAAACTGGCTTAAACCACCGTTAGCCTTTTAAGCTTTTCAGGCTGCCCCGCACTCCGGGGCAGCCTGAAAAACCAAAAGCAGCCTGAAAGCCGGTTTTTTGGGTTTTCAGGCTGCCTGCTCCACGCCACCACCAACCATAAGCTCAAGGAACACACCATGACCACCGCCCTACCCTATGCCGAGATGCTGGAACAGATGACCGATTCGATTGTCTATGCCGACTGCGAAGGCATTATCCGCTTTTGGAACCGCGCTTCGGAAGCGATGTTCGGTTTCAGCACCGCCGAAGCGCTCGGCCAGAGTTTGGACATCATTATTCCCGAATACCTGCGCGCGCCGCATTGGCGCGGGTTTTATGCCGCTGTCGAATCGGGAAGCACCAAGCACGGCGGCAAAGCCACGCGCACCAAAGCGCTGCACAAAGACGGCAGCTTTATCTACGCCGAAGTCAGCTTCTGCATCATCACCGGCGATAACGGCAAAGTCTGCGGCTCGCTGGCTTCGTCCCGCCCCGCGCCGCCCAAGCAGGCGTAAACCGGCACCAGTCTGAACCGGTAAAATGCCAAAGGCAGCCTGAAAGCCGGTTTGTCCAAACTTTCAGGCTGCCTTTGGGTAAATCCAATGCCTGCCAAACTGCCTAAGCCTGCCGGCGCCTGCCCGTCCGTTTTCAGGCTGCCGGCAATGATTGAAAGAACCCCATGAGCAAACCCTTCGTTCTCCACGCCGCCCTATTGACCCTGCTGCTGGCCGCCTGCCGGCCGGATGCAACGGGAAGCGGCACCGCCGTCGCCGCATCATCCCAAGCCCAACCACCAAGCTGGCGCGTGGTTTTGCTGGGCGACGAAAGCCGCAAAAACGTACTGCGCGAGTGCGTCGCCCGAAATGTCTGTCCGGCCGGCAGCGAAACGGCGTTTGCACTGCCGCCCGAACAGGCGACCGCCGCCCAAACCGCCGATACCGCGCAGCAGGCTGCGCTGGGCGTGCTGGTGGTCGATCCCGCAATCGGGCCGCTGCCCGTTACCCGCGAGCACATCGTGGTAGCGCGGCAGGCGCGTGTGCCGAAGCTGGCGGTGTTGTTCACACAAAGCGATGCGCTGGACGACAAAGACCTGCTGGAACTCGAAACCATGGAAATGCGCGATCTGCTCGAAACCTATGAAATGGACGGCGATCATGCGCGCATTTATGTCGGCGATCAGGGGCTGCGACAACTGCTGGCCGATGCTGCCGCGCTGCTACCGCGGCCGCAGTCGTCCGCGCTGGCAGACAGCCGCCGCCTGCACGGCTATATCTACAACCTGAGCCGCGCAGAAGGCGGCCATGCGCTGTCGGCCGGCGACAGTATGGATATCTGGATAGGCGGGCAGACGGTGCGCTGCAGGCTGGTCTCGCCGCAAGCCGTGGCCGACGGCGAAACGCCCGAAGTGCGGCTGGAAACCGAAAGGCCGCTGGCGGCCAGCGCCGGCCAGCGCTTTTTGCTGCAGCAAAACGGCAGGCTGATTGCCGCCGGCGTGGTGGAAGACGCCGAATAAAGCGCGCCGACGGCAAAGCAGCCTGAAAACAATCAAGCGTTTTCAGGCTGCTTTCAACTTTCAGGCTGCTGTACCGCCAACTGCCGACGAACCAAATCATCGGGCAGCCTGAAAGGTTTTTCAGGCTGCCCGACGGTTTTTTACGCGCGTACTCAGCGCTTCATCGGCTGCACCGGATGCAGGCGGTGGCTTTGGTCGCGGTTGACGCCTACCACGCCGGCGATGGATGCGAAATGGCGCTCGGCTTCATCCAGGCTTTTGTGCGGCGGGATTTTCAGGGCGACGGCGTTCAGGCTCTGGTAGTTGTACAGCACTTCGGCGCCGTAGTCGCGGGCGGCGGCCAAGAGCGGGGCACGGTCTTTGGCATCGTTGAAAAACACAATCAGATTGTGCGGCTGCGGCAGGCTGTCGGCGGCATCGGGCGCCGGCGGCACGGCGCGTACGGCTTCGGGCGCGGTGCCGGTGCAGGCGGCCAGTGATGCGGCCAGCGCGGCGGCGGCCAGCAGTTGGGGCGTGTTCATGGTTTTATTCGGGTGAAAAATGGTTTTCAGGCTGCCTGCCGGTTCAAACCCTTAAGGCAGCCTGAAAGCCGTGGATGGTTTAGGGTTTGACTTCCTGGCCGTTGATGCTCACCGATTTGAGCGTCAGGTGGTATTTTTTGCTGCCGTCGATGTAGTTGATCACCGCCGGCACGTTGCCCAGCGCGGGGGCGAAGGCGTAGTTTACGGTGTCGTCGCCGCGTTGGACGGTAAACTGGTTGATCTGGGTTTTGCCGCCGGCGATGCTGATGGTTTTGCTGCCGGCCGGGCGCATGCCGCCGACGTTGTAGAGTTTTTTGCCGTTGGTGATTTTCAGGCCGGCGGGCAGTTTGCCGTCGTTAAACGCCAGCTGCCAAGAAAGGGTAAACAAATCCATCACGCTGCCGGCCACGGCTTCGGTATGGACGTCGCCGGCGCGGCCGTAGGTGGCTTTACCGCCGGCAAACTGGGCGGAGGCATAGACTTTGCCGTTGCGTACGTCGCGGTAGTAGCTGGGTTTGAGCTGGTTGCCGACGATGGTGCCGCCGCTTTCAAAACGGATTTTGTAGAGCGGCACGTTGATGTTGGCGCTGACGGTGTAGCTGTTGCCGCTGCGTTTGAAGGTCATGGTGGCGGGAATGCCGTAGCTGCCGCTGTATTTGAGGGTGGCGCTTTGCGGGATTTCGCCGGCCTGTGCCGACAATGCGGCGCAGGCCAGAAAGACGGCGGCGCCGAGTTTGCTCCATGCGTTCACGATTCGTTTCCTTGTTGCGTATTCGGTGAAAAAGCCGTTTCAGGCTGCCTGAAACGGCCGGTCAAAACGGGCGCGAATGTAACACGGCTGTTTGTTAAATTGCCGCCGCTTTTGGTAAGCCTGTGCGCTTTTGCCGCACTCAGTAGCCTAGCCGCTGGCAGATGGTGGAAACCAGGCCGGCCTGGTTCAGGGTGTAAAAATGCAGACCGGGCGCGCCTTCGTGCAGCAGGCGCGAGCACATTTCGGTTACCACATCCAGCGCTAGCGCTTTGATCGACGCGGTGTCGTCGCCGTAGGACTGCAGTTTCAGCCGCAACCAGCGCGGAATCTCGGCGCCGCAGGTATCGGCAAAGCGCGAGAGTTTGGAAAAACTGGCAATCGGCATAATCCCCGGCACAATCGGAATCTCCACGCCGCGGCCGCGCGCATCATCGACAAAGCGGAAATAGGCGTCGGCATTGTAGAAAAACTGGGTAATCGCCGAATCGGCGCCAGCTTCGACCTTGCTGACAAAATGGCGCATATCGTCTTCGGCGCTGCGCGACTGCGGATGGTATTCGGGATAGGCGGCCACTTCGATATGAAAATCGCGGCCGTAGCGCTCGCGGATAAAGGCCACCAGCTCGGCAGCATAGCTCATGCCGCCGCCGGAGAAACCAACGCCGGAAGGAATGTCGCCGCGCAGGGCAACGATATGGCGCACGCCCATGCTTTTGTATTCGTCCAACAGCGCGGCCACTTCGTCGCGGCTCATGCCGATGCAGGGCAGGTGCGGTGCCGCCGGCGTGCCTTCGGCAAGCATGTCGCCGATGGCCTGCAGCGTGCCGCTGCGCGTCGAACCGCCGGCGCCGGACGTGCAGGAAAAGAACGCGGGCTTAAACTGCCCGAGCTGGCGGCGGGTCAGCACCTGCTTTTCGCGCCCTTCGGGCGTGCGGGTGGGGAAGAATTCGAAGCTGAGTTTTTTCTGTGGAAACATGGTCGGACTCTGCGAAAAACGCCGGCGGCAAAAAAAGCGGCAACATAAACCCGCCGCCGCCGCTTGGCAAGGCGCAAAGCGCCCAGGCAGCCTGAAAAATATTCGGCGCCAAGATGAAAGATTTTAACGGCGGATTGCGGCAGCGTTCGGACGATAGCGGCAAACGGCATAGAAAAGGCAGCCTGAAAACCATACAAACCGGCTTTCAGGCTGCTTTTTAAGGACAAAAAAGGCTTTTCAGGCTGCCTTGCTGCCGTTTTGCCCGCGCTCAAATGCCGTTGCGGCGGTAGTGGACAAAATCAAAAGCGGTGCCGTCGGCGGACTGTTGGCTGCTGCGGCTCTCTTCGTGCCACAGGCTGCGCTCGAACGACGGGAAAAAGGCATCACCCGCCGGTGCCAGGCGCACTTCGGTCAGGCGCAGGTCGGTGGCTTTGTCCAGCGCCTGCCGGTAGATTTCGGCGCCGCCCATAACGATGATTTCGCGCTCGCCGGCGCAGGCGGCCAGCGCGGCCTCGAGCGATGGCAGCACTTCGGCGCCGTCGGCCTGATAGCCGTTCTGGCGCGAAACCACGATATTGCGCCGCCCGGGCAGCGGCCGGCGCGGCAGGCTCTCCCAGGTTTTGCGCCCCATCAGCACCGGTTTGCCAAGGGTGTATTGTTTGAAAAAGGCGAAGTCTTCGGGCAGGTGCCAGGGCATGGCGTTGCCGATGCCGATGCAGCCGTTTTCGCCGACGGCGGCAATCAGGGTAATGGTTTGCATAGCGGGTTTTCCAAGTATTGGGGGGACGGCGGCGCTGTTCAGGCAGCCTGAAAACAGCCTGAAACGGGTTGGCCGGCTTTCAGGCTGCCTACAGGCGCTCGGCGGCCACGCGCCAAAACAGCGGGTCGGCCAGCAGGGTGTTGTGGCCGGCGTCGGTTTCAAAGGCGGCGTCGCCCTGTTTCAGCAGCGCGGCCAGACGGCGGCTGTGTTCCACCGGAATCAGGGTGTCTTGGCGGCCGTGAACCAGGGTGATTCGGGTGTGGGCAGCGGCGCGCAGAAATTCGGCGGACGGAATGCGGTATTTGATTAAAAACGGCGGCACGAAAGGCACTTTTTCCTGCTGCAAAACCGCCAAACCCTCATAAGGCGCGGCCAGCAGCAGGCTGTCGGCCCGATACTGCTGCGCGGTGCGGGCGGCCAGCCCGCTGCCAAGCGAGAAGCCGACCACCACCAAACGCCCTTCGCCCTGCGCGCGCACATATTCGGCCATGCGCTCGGCATCGGCATAGAGCTGGTCTTGGTTGTCAATCTGCCCGCCGCTTTTGCCGTAGCCGCGGTAGTCGAACACATAGCTCTCGTAACCCAGCGCGGCAAAACGCTCGGCCACTTCGCCCCAGCTGTCGAGCGCGCCGGCGTTGCCGTGGAAAAACAGCAGCCGGCCTTTGGCGGGCGCGTCGGCGGCAAAATGCAGGCCGTGCAAAACGGTGCCGTCGGCAGCCGGCAGGCGGATTTCTTCAAACGGCCGCGCAAAGCGGAAAGCGTAGTTTTGCGCCAAGACTGCGGGGCGGAACAACAGCCGCTCCTGCGCGAAATACAGCGCCGCCAGCGGCAGCAGGACAAACACCACGGCCAGCGTAGCCAAAATGGTGAGCAGTTTTTTAATGCTGATCATCTTTCAGGCTGCTTCAAACAAAGGTTTTCAGGCTACCCGCAGCGTGGCAGGCAGCCTGAAAAACGGGGTTTACTTCACGCGGCGCACGGGGGTGAAATACTCGTCGGGCGCACTTAGGCTGTGCAGCCCTTCGTTGGGGCTGAGCTGGACAAACGAAGTGGCGCCGTCGGCGCAGCTTAAGGCAACAACGATACGCAGGTATTTTTTCTGCGGCTGGATCAGCTTCAGCGATTTTTGCAACGATTGGGCGTATTGTTTGTTCTCCTGCGGCGTGCTGAGACCATCGTCCGCATTGATGCTGTCGCGGATGTCTTTGGCCAGCTGTTTGCCGCTGATCCAACTCGCTTCGTGGACATAGCCCTGCTGTTTATTGCGGCAGCTGGCTTTGACCTTGGCGAATTCTTCAAAGCCGTGTTTGCCGATAACGAATTTATCGACTCCCTTGCCCTGCCAAGTGCCGTAGCTGGCGCGGTGCGGATTGCCCTCGGCATAAACGGCGCCCGCCAGCAGCAGCGATGCGGCAAGCAGAATGGTTTTCATGCGGTTTGCGGTTTTCATGGTTTCTCCTTAAAACGGATACGGGTTGGCAATATTCAGGCTGCTTATTTGCGGCGCCGGCGCTCGCCCGGCAGACCCATGTCCGCCCATTTGACGATGTTCGCCACTTCGGCGGGGTTGAGTTCGTAAAACTGGCCGCGTTTTAGGCGGTTGGGCAGGCCGATCGGGCCGAAGCCGACGCGCACCAGACGGCTGACGGTGAGCCCGAAGTGCTCGAAAATGCGGCGCACTTCGCGGTTGCGGCCTTCTTTGATCACCACGCTGTACCACTTGTTCGCTCCCTCGCCGCCCTGCTCGAAAATGCGCTCGACTTTCGCCAAACCGTCTTCCAGCATCACGCCTTCTTCGGTGAGTTGGCGCATTTGTTCGGCAGTCATTTCGCCGAGCACGCGCACAGCGTATTCGCGCTCGACTTCAAAACTCGGGTGGGCGAAACGCTGCACCAGCTCGCCCGAAGTGGTGAGAATCAAGAGACCGCTGGTGTTGATGTCCAGCCGGCCGATGGCCACCCAGCGGCTGCTGGCGGCCTGCGGCAGGCGGTCGAAAATGCTCACGCGCCCTTGCGGGTCGTCGCGCGAGACGATTTCGCCTTCCTGCTTGTAATACAGAATGATGCGCGGCAGACGATCCGCCCATTTGAGCTTGATCACGCTGCCTTTTACCGTTACCTGATCGTCGGGCGTAACTTTGTCGCCCAAGCCGGCGGTTTTGCCGTTTACCTGCACCAGGCCGGCGGCGATCCATTCTTCCATTTCGCGGCGCGAGCCGACGCCCGAAGCGGCCAGCACTTTTTGCAGGCGCTCGGGCTCGATGCGCGACAAATCGCTGCGCCGCTCTTTGAGTTCGCGCGCGCGCTCCATGATTTTCTGGTTGGGATTGCGCACGATGAGTTTTTTCGCCTTGGCGGCGCGCTGTTTGGGCGCGCGGCTGTCGCGGCGGCTTTCAGGCTGCCCCGCATCGCGGTCGGAAAAGCGGTTGCCGGCATCCGCGCCGGCACCTTTGCCGCGGCGCGTGTTGTCGGCCGCGGCAGACTGGCGGCGGGTGTTTTCAGGCTGCCGGCGCTCGGCACGGCTGCCCCATTCGTTTTCAGGCTGCCGGCCTGTCCTGCCGCTGGTGAGGCGGCCTTTTTCAGGCTGCCCTGAAACGGGGCGGCTGCTCCATTCGTCGGCACCGGCACGGCGGCTTTCAGGCTGCCTGCGGCCGCCGCGCGGGGTTTTGGCAGGGGCGGCGGCAGCGCCGTCGCGCCATTGGCGTTTGCTGGTTTTTTTCTTCGGCATATCGTTCTCCTAACGCGCCCCGCGCCGGGCGGCGGGCGGTTCTTCTGCGGTTTGGCAACGGCAGGGGGTGGCGGGCGGGGCAGTTTTCAGGCTGCCTCTTCCCAATAATCAACGTAAAGCTGCAGCTCGGTATTGCCGCGCCATTCGTTTACCGTGGGACGGTAAACGGTGCGGATTTTCGGCGGCAGGCGCTCGCTGCAGCGCCAGAACATCGCCTCGAAGCTGCGGCCTTCTTTTTGCAGCCAGGCTTTCAGGTGGCGGCCTTCGCTGCCCATGCTCTGCTGGCGCAGCACTTCGAATTCGTCGCTGAAACTCGGCGGCGGAAAGCCCTGCCCCCACACCTGCAGCGACAGCGTGCGCGCATGCTCGAGCGTGATGTCGGCGGCTTTCAGGCTGCCGTCGGTGATAAAGGTTTGCGCCAGCGTTTCGGCTTCGACCACGGCGGCGGCGGCTTCTTCAAAGGCCGCCTGAAAGCGCGCGAAGTCGGCCTCGGCAATGCTCAGGCCGGCGGCCATGGCGTGGCCGCCGAATTTGATGATCAGCCCGGGATGGCGCTTGGACACGGCATCGAGAATGTCGCGCAGGTGCATGCCGGGAATCGAGCGGCCGGAGCCGCGCAATTCGCCGTTGTCGGCGGGGGCAAACACGATGGCGGGGCGGTAGAAGCGCTCTTTCAGGCGGCTGGCAACAATACCGACCACGCCCTGATGGAAGTCTTCGCGGTACACCGCCAGCGTGGTTTGCTCGGGCGGCAGGGTGTCGGGGCAGGCGGCGAGCGCGTTTTCCAGCATGCCCTGCTCGATTTCCTGGCGCACCTGGTTCAGGCTGTTGAGTTCGCCGGCGATTTCCTGCGCTTCTTCCAGGCTGCCGGCCAGCAGGCAGGCGATGCCGACCGACATATCGTCGAGCCGGCCGGCGGCATTGATGCGCGGCGCCAGCGCAAAGCCCATATCGAAAGGCTGGGCTTTGGCCGGATCGCGGCGGGCAACTTCAAACAGCGCGCGCACGCCGTGGCTCATCAGGCCGCTGCGGATGCGCTTGAGCCCCTGCGACACCATGATGCGGTTGTTATGGTCCAGCGGCACCACGTCGGCCACCGTGCCCAGCGCCACCAGATCTAAAAGTTCGCCCAGATTCGGCTCTTTCAGGCTGCCTTGCGGGGCGAAACGGCCGCGCTCGCGCAATTCGGCGCGCAAGGCCATCAGCACGTAAAACATCACGCCGACGCCGGCCAGATTCTTGCTGGGAAAGGTGCAGCCGGGCTGGTTGGGATTGACGATCAGGCAGTCAGGCAGCTCGTCGCCGGGCAGGTGGTGGTCGGTAACGATCACGTCCAATCCCAGCTCTTTGGCGCGCGCCACGCCGGCGACGCTGGCGATGCCGTTATCAACGGTCAAGAGCAGCTGCGCGCCGCGCCCTGCTGCCTGCTCGGCCAGCGCCGGCGTCAGGCCGTAGCCGTCGGTAAAGCGGTTGGGAACGATAAAATCGGTGCGCGCGCCCAGTGCCTGCAAGCCTTTGATGCCGACCGTGCAGGCGGTGGCGCCGTCGGCGTCGTAGTCGGCGGCAATCAGGATGCGCTCGCCGTTTTCCACCGCGTCGGCCAGGCGGCGGGCGGCGGCGGTGCAGTTGGTCAATTCGGCAAAGGGAATCAGGCTGCTTAGGCGGTCTTCGAGTTCATGCTCGCCGCTGATCGGGCGGGCGGCAAACAGCCGCGCCAGCAGCGGATCGGCGCCGGCCGCTTCCAGGCGGCGCAGCAGTTCGGGATTGACGGGACGGGTTTGGATGGCTTTGCTGACAGGCATATTCGGGGCTGATGCGGCTTTCAGGCTGCCTGTAAAAAGGCAGCCTGAAAGCGCGAAAATCGGAAAAACGGAATCGGTCGCCATTTTATCCTGTAAGTGCCCGCATCAGAAAGGGCGGCGGCAAAATAAAGCCGGCAGCCCGAACACGCCGCCGGCCGCCGGCGCGGGCTTTTGGGCTATAATCCGCGCCGTTTTGCCCCAGCACTTTTTTTACCGAAAGATCCGCCATGAGCCATCCGAAAATCCGCAAAGCCGTTTTTCCCGTTGCCGGCATGGGCACGCGCTTTCTGCCCGCCACCAAAGCCAGCCCGAAAGAAATGCTGCCCATCGTCGATAAGCCGCTGATTCAGTATGCGGTGGAAGAAGCGGTGGCCGCCGGCTGCACCGAAATCGTTTTCGTAACCGGCCGCAGCAAGCGCAGCATTGAAGACCATTTCGACAAAGCCTACGAATTGGAAACCGAGCTGCAGCTGCGCCACAAGGAAAAGCTGCTCGACCAGGTGCAGAGCATTCTGCCGGCGGGCATCACCTGCATGTATATCCGCCAGGCCGAAGCGCTGGGGCTGGGACACGCGGTGCTGTGCGCGCAGGCGGCGGTGGGCAGCGAGCCCTTTGCCGTGGTGCTGGCCGACGACTTAATCGACGCGCCGCGCGGCGCCTTGAGCCAGATGATCGAAATTTATGAGCAAACCGGCAGCAGCGTGCTGGGGGTGGAGACCGTCGATCCGGCGCAAACCGCGTCCTACGGCATTATCGAAACCACGCCCTGGCAGTCTTGGCAGCGCATCGCCAGCATTGTGGAAAAACCAAAGCCCGAAGAAGCACCGTCGAATCTGGCGGTGGTCGGCCGCTACATTCTCACGCCGCGGATTTTCGAACTGCTGCACACCGTCGGCCGCGGCGCCGGCGGCGAAATCCAGCTCACCGACGGCATCGCCAAACTCTTGGAATACGAACCGGTACTGGCGCACGCTTTTGACGGCACGCGCTACGACTGCGGCAGCAAAATCGGCTATCTCGAAGCCACGCTGGCTTTCGGTCTCAAGCACCCCGAAACCGGCGCCGCCTTTAAAGAACTGATCCGACGTTACGCGGCAGCCTGAAAACGCCGCCCGCCGCGCCAAACCAAGCCCAAACAGGCAAACGGTGCGCAGTGCGCACCCTATAACCCCTTGCCACCGCAAGATATTTTCAGGCAGCCTGAAACGCCGTAGGGTGCGCACCGCGCACCAAAATACGTCCGAACCGTACAAACGGCGCACGGTATGCCCCGACGCCAACCGCTGCCGCCGTCACATTTTTCAGGCAGCCTGAACCCCGCCCCGCCCTTTTCAGGCTGCCTTGCCCAGACCACGCATCCACACGCCCACGCCATGACCCAAACCCGAACCCAAGCCGCCCCGCCCTCGCCCTATGCCGACAAACGCACGCTGACCATGCTGCTGTTGGGCTTTTCCGCCGGGCTGCCGATTATGCTGATTTTCTCCACGCTGTCGCTGTGGCTGTCGGAAGCGGGGGTCGAATTAAAGACCGTAACCATGTTCAGCTGGGCGGGGCTGGGCTATTCCTTCAAATTCATCTGGGCGCCGCTGGTGGACACGCTGCCGCTGCCGCTGCTGTCGAAACTGCTCGGCCGCCGCCGAGCCTGGCTGTTGGCCAGCCAGCTGCTGCTGGTGGCGGCGATGCTGCTGATGGCCGCGTCCGACCCCGCCGGCGGCGCATTGGGCGCGATGGCCGCCGGCGCGGTGCTGCTGGGCTTCTCTTCCGCCACCCAAGACATCGCCATCGACGCCTGCCGCATCGAAATGGCGCCGGGCGATGCCGCCATGCAGTCGGCGATGTCCGCCACCTACACCGTCGGCTACCGCATCGGCATGATCTGCTCGGGCGCCGGCAGCCTGAAACTCGCTTCTTATCTCGGTTCGACCAAAGAACACTATCTCTACGGCGCTTGGCAACAGTCTTACTGGCTGATGGCGGCGCTGTCGCTGGTGGGCATCGCCACCACGCTGTGGATGCGCGAGCCGGCGGTCAATCAAACCGCCGCCGCGGGCAGCGCTGCCGAAACGCAGCTTACCCGCCGCGCCGCCGCGGCCTTTGCCGCCGCCTGCGCCGCGGCAGCCGCCGTTTATTTCGCCCTGAGCACCGCTCTGAGCTTTGCCGGCCGCCACGAAGCCGCTATTGCCGGCGCGGCGGCAGCGGCGGCGATCGTGATGGCCGTTAGCGCCAAACGCGGCCGCGGCGGCAATACTGATGACAAACTGCGCCTGCTGCTGATGTTTGCCATCTGCGTGTCGCTGTTTGTGATGGTGTTCCGCGCCGTCGGCGCTGCCGGCAAGGATTTCTCGCCGCTCGCGCTCTTGGGCTGGGAATGCCTGCGCTTGGGCGCCGCGCTGGCCGCCGCCGCCCTTGCCGGCCGCCTGCTGGTGGCGCTGGGCGCGGTGCCGGCGCAGGCGGTGGCCGCCACTTGGATCGAACCCTTGACCGACTTTTTCCGCCGCTACGGCAAAAACGCGCTGCTGCTCTTGGCGCTGATCGGGCTGTACCGCATTTCCGATATCGTCGCCGGCGCGATTTCCAATGTGTTTTACAGCAATTTGGGCTATTCCAAAGACGATATCGCCAACGCGGTCAAAACTTTCGGCGTGGTGATGTCGATTGCCGGCGGCCTGCTCGGCGGCGTGATGGCGCAGCGTTTTGCAGTGATGAAAATGATGATGTTCGGCGCGGTGCTCGCCTCGCTGACCAATCTGTTGTTTGTGCTGCTGGCCAACTCCGGCCACGGCCTGCCGCTGCTGTATGCGGTGGTCGGCTTCGACAATCTGGCGGCGGGGCTGGCTTCTACGGTATTCGTTGCCTTTCTCTCGGCGCTGACCAATATCCGCTTCACCGCCGTGCAGTACGCGCTGTTTTCCTCGCTGATGACCCTGCTGCCCAAAACGCTGGGCGGCTATTCGGGCACCATCGTCGAGAAGGTCGGCTACGGCTACTTTTTCACCTTTACCGCCGCCATCGGCCTGCCGGTGCTGCTGCTGATCTGGCTGGCGCAAAAACGGCTGGCGGTGGGGCAGTCGCAGCCGGAGTGATGCGCCCGATCTGCTTTCAGGCTGCCTGAAAACTGCGTTTTGCGGATTTTCAGGCAGCCTGAAAGTTTGCACGCCAATAAAGCGAAACCCGAATCCCGGTATAAGTAACAAATTTACTGCTGAAAATTTATTTTTCAGAAAAATAATCCTGAATAAACTTTATCTTGTTAGCCTTACTCAGGCCGTGATGGCACTCCAAATACCGCTTTAATCCGGCAAATACGCCGTCAAGCAGATTGGTGGTGTTTGGGATGTCTAACTCGGGATGTTCCTCAAACACAAACAGATTACCCATGTTCCGTTTCAGGCTGAAATAGGCTTACAGAGATTCTTAGCACCTTTTTTGTTACTTATGCCCGACACTTATAAGAGTGTTGGAGATGAATTTGGAACTGTGCCGCAGCGCTTTACGCGGATTAGACCAGCCATTACTGCCGCTTGCCGATCCGGCTTTGCGCTGGGAAGTGATGGTGCAGGCGCAGCAGGAATATAAGAGCGAGAGTTTTAAATTTTTTATTTATATTTTATTGGGTAAGCACTTTTGTTGATAAACTGGGGGAATTCTTGTTTACAATGCCGCCGTTTTTCCCCGATTTAAGGAGCGTTCATGACCCAGCACCACCGCCTGATTATTCTCGGTTCCGGCCCTGCCGGTTATACCGCCGCCGTTTACGCCGCCCGCGCCAATCTGCAGCCCGCGCTGATTACCGGCCTGGCGCACGGCGGCCAGCTGATGAACACCACCGAAGTGGACAACTGGCCGGCCGATGCCGACGGCGTGCAGGGGCCGGATCTGATGGCGCGCTTTCTCGCCCACGCTGAGCGCTTCGGCACCGAGATGATTTACGACCACATCCACAGCGTTAATCTGCAGCAGCGCCCCTTCGTGCTGAAAGGCGATGCCGGCGAATACAGCTGCGATGCGCTGATTGTCGCCACCGGCGCTTCGGCCAAATATCTCGGCCTGCCTGCCGAAGAAGCGCTGGCCGGCCGCGGCGTATCGGCCTGCGCCACCTGCGACGGCTTTTTCTACAAAGGCCAAGACGTCGCCGTGGTCGGCGGCGGCAACAGCGCGGTGGAAGAAGCGCTGTATCTGGCCAATATCGCCGCCCACGTTACCCTGATCCACCGCCGCGACAGCTTCCGCGCCGAGAAAATCATGGTCGATAAACTGATGAAACGGGTGGCCGAAGGCAAAATCAGCCTGAAACTGAACGCCCAGATCGACGACATCCTGGCCGACGATGCCGGCGTGTGCGGCGTGCGCCTCAAAGGGGCGGACGGCAGCGAAGAAATTGCCGTCAAAGGCGTGTTTATCGCCATCGGCCACCAGCCGAACACCGATATTTTCAAAGGCCAGCTCGAAATGGACGAAGCGGGCTATCTGAAAACCCGCGGCGGCAGCGGCGACAACGTCGGCGCCACCAATATCGAAGGCGTATGGGCGGCGGGCGACGTCAAAGACCACACCTACCGTCAGGCGATCACCAGCGCCGCTTCCGGCTGCCAGGCCGCCCTGGATGCCGAACGCTGGCTCGACAGCCAAAACTGATGGTGTTTGCCCCCGCAGGCAGCCTGAAAACCTTTCAGGCTGCCTGTTTTTGCGCCCGAAGAAGCTGTTGCGCAAGATCTGATTGGCCGCACGGCAAGGCGCAAAACGCCGGCAATCGCGGCAAGCCGCGTGCCCAAGATGCGCTATCGGCGGCACAAACCGGCGCTAAGAGATGCACGGACGGCGGAAACAGGCTAGAATACGGCCTTAACAAAACCCAACACAGTTTGACAATGCAAAAAGTTCCCGACATCGGCGAGTGCATCGAGAAAAACCTCGCCCAGTATTTCCGCGACCTGCACGGCGCCGAAGCCGGCGGCGTGTACGATATGGTGCTTATGCGCGTGGAAAAACCGATGATCGCCTACGTGATGGCGCAGTGCAAAGGCAACCAGAGCAAGGCCGCACAGGTGCTCGGGCTCAACCGCAATACCCTGCGCAAAAAACTCGCCCTGCACGGCTTTCTCGACACCCCGTCTTCCTAATCCCGTTTTCCGTTCCGTCCGCCGCCCGCGCCGCCTCCGGCTTCGGGCGCTGCGTTTTCAGGCAGCCTGAAACGCCTTTTCCCGCCGCCGCCCATGTTCTACCAAATCACCGCCCTGTTTATCTGGAGCAGCGCCTTTGTCGCCGCCAAATACACCTACGGCATGATGGATGCCGTGATGATGGTGCAGATGCGGCTGGTCATTTCCGCGCTGGTGGTGCTGCCGGTATGCCGCCGCTATCTGGGGCGCATCCCGCGCCAAAGCTGGCGGCCGCTGGTTCTGCTCTCGTTTCTCAACTATATCGGCGTGCTGATGTTTCAGTTTGTCGGCCTCAAATACACTTCCGCCGCCAGCGCCATCACCGTTGTCGGCCTTGAGCCGCTGATTACCGCCTTTATCGGCCACTTCTTTTTCCGCGACCCCGCCCGCTGGTACCACTGGCTGTGCGGCCTGCTCGCCTTTGCCGGCGTCGGCCTGATGATTGCCGGAGGCAGCGAAGGCGGCGGCGACATCACCTGGTACGGCTGCCTGTTGGTGCTGCTGGGCGGCGCGGTGTTCTGCGCCACCCTGCGCCCCACCCGCAAACTGATCGACGACATCGGAGCACCCGCCTACACCTCGGTATCGCTGGCGCTCGCCGCCCTGCTGTGCCTGCCCTTCACCCTGCTGCTGGCGCAGGACTACGCCATCCGCTGGAGCGGCAGCGGCACCCTCGCCCTGCTGTATCTGGGCATCGGCGCCGGCTGGTTTGCCTACCTGCTGTGGAACCGCGGCATGAAGCAGGTGTCCGCCAACACCTCCGGCCTGCTGCTGCCGCTGGAGCCGGTATTCGGCGTGATTTTGGCGGTGCTGCTCTTGGGCGAACAGATTTCCGCCCTGTCGTGGAGCGGCGTGCTGCTGGTGATGCTTTCCACCGCCGCCGCCATCCTGCTGTCCGAAATGGCCAAACGCAAACGCACCAAAGCAGCCTGAAAACCATAAAACCGGCTTTCAGGCTGCTTTTGCCAAACCCTGATTTAACCCGATTTAATCCAACCCCACCCCAAAGGAAACCCATGTCCACCGCAAAAATCCAACGCGCCCTGATTAGTCTGTCCGACAAAAACGGCGCAGTCGAATTTGCCCGCGCCCTGCACGAAGCGGGCGTAGAAATCCTCTCCACCGGCGGCACCGCCGCGCTTTTGGCCGATGCGGGCATCCCCGTTATCGAAGTGGCCGACTACACCGGCTTCCCCGAAATGCTCGACGGCCGCGTGAAAACGCTGCACCCGAAAATCCACGGCGGCATTCTCGGACGGCGCGACTTGGCCGAACACACTGCAAAAATGGCCGAACACGGCATCGGCAACATCGATTTGGTGGCGGTAAACCTCTACCCCTTTGCCGCCACCATCGCCAAACCCGGCTGCACGCTCGAAGACGCGATTGAAAACATCGACATCGGCGGCCCCACTATGGTGCGCTCGGCGGCGAAAAACTGGAAACACGTCGCCATCGTTACCGACAACGCCGACTTTGCCGCCGTGATTGCCGAATTGAAAGATTCAGACGGCCTCAGCGACAAAACCCGTTTCAACCTCGCCCGCAAAGCGTTCAGCCACACCGCCCAATACGACGGCATGATTTCCAATTATCTGACTTCGCTGTCAGACGACAAACTCGCAGGCGAGCCCGAAATCGGCGAGTTTCCGCAGCAGTTCAACCAAAGCTGGCTTAAGGTGCAGGAAATGCGCTACGGCGAAAACCCGCACCAGCGCGCCGCGTTCTACCGCGACGTTTATCCGTTTTCAGGCAGCCTGTCGAACTACACCCAGCTTCAAGGCAAAGAGTTGTCCTACAACAACATCGCCGATGCCGATGCCGCGTGGGAAGCCGTCAAATCCTTTGACGCGCCCGCCTGCGTGATTGTGAAACACGCCAACCCCTGCGGCGTGGCCGTGGCCGACAACACGCTGACCGCCTACCGCCTGGCCTACGCCACCGACACCACCAGCGCATTCGGCGGCATCATCGCGTTTAACCGCGAAGTCGATGGCGAAACGGTGAAACAGATTACCGACAATCAGTTTATGGAAGTGTTGATGGCGCCCAAGTTCACCGCCGAAGCGCTGGAAATCGCCGCCGCCAAGAAAAACGTGCGCGTGCTGGAAGTGCCGATTGACAGCGGCGCCAACCGCTTCGAGCTCAAGCGCGTCGGCGGCGGCCTGTTGGTGCAAACGCCCGACATCCACCGCATCCGCCGCGAAGATTTGAAAGTCGTGTCCAAACGCCAACCCACCGAGCAGGAATGGCACGATTTGCTCTTCGTGTGGAACGTAGCCAAATATGTGAAATCCAACGCCATCGTGTTCGGCAAAGGCGGCCAAACCTACGGCATCGGTGCCGGCCAGATGAGCCGCGTGGATTCCACCCGCATTGCCGCCCGCAAAGCGCAAGACGCAGGCTTGGATTTAAACGGCGCGTGCGCGGCATCGGACGCCTTCTTCCCCTTCCGCGACGGCGTGGACGTGATCGCCGCGCAGGGCATTAAAGCCGTTATCCACCCCGCAGGCTCGGTGCGCGATGAAGAAGTGTTCACCGCCGCCGACGAACACGGCATGGCAATGGTGGTAACCGGCGTGCGCCATTTCCGCCATTAAACGCCCCGTCCAATGGCTTTCAGGCTGCCTTGTTAAACGACAAGGCAGCCTGAAAACGCAATCAGCCGTCTGAAAGCAGCCTGAAAACATGGCTGCTGAAATCGGTGCGAATGGAAAAACCGGCAGCGGCAAAAGTTTCAGGCTGCCATTTGTTCCAATGCCCGCAGCACCGGCGGCAGTTCGCTAAAGCCCTCGCGGTCGAGAAAATGGCCGCCGTTGGGGATAATGTGCAGGCGGCCGTCGAGCACTGCGGCCAGGCGGCGGGTGTTGTCGGGCGGCACGATGCTGTCGTTGTCGGCGGTAAACAGCTCGATATGCGGGCTCATGCGGCGGATAGCGGCAAAGTCGATATGGCAGCGGGCAACGTAGGCATCGACGTCAAAACCGTTGATTTCAGGCAGCGTCGGAATCGGCGCGCCAAAGGCGGACACCAGCACCAAGCCGCCGATACGTGGCGGATTGGCGGCGCTCAGATAGTGCAGCAGCGAAACCGTGCCCAGGCTGTGGGCAACGAAAAAATCGCGCGCGCCTGGCCGGCCGACATACTGCGCCAGCGTCTGCTGCCAGCGCGTAAAATCGGGCGCCTCGCTGTCGGGCAGCGGCACGGAAACGGCGCAGATGCCCTGTTTCCTTAATTGGGCGTGCAGCCACGGAAACCAGTGGTTTTCGGGCGTGGCGCCGTAGCCGTGGATAATGTAAACGGTTTTTTCAGGCTGCCCTGCCGTGCCCGCACAAGCGGCCAGTACGCCTGCCGCCGCAGCGGTGCAGAATTGTCGTCGGTTCATGTTTTGCCCCCGTGGGAAAAAAATGCCAGCATAGAGGCTGACACGCTGTCAGAGTCAAGAGCGGTGGCGCTTGCAACTCGGCTTATCCGGTGCCAATGGCGGCATAAAGATTGGGCGGCGCAAAATCCGCCGGCACCTTGAACAGCAAAATATGGAAAACAAAAAATGAAAATCGGCGATTTTTCGCAAAGCAGCGGCGTGAGCGTGCGGATGCTGCGCTTTTACGAAACGGCGGGCGTGATTGCGCCGCAGCGCACGGCGGCGGGCTACCGCGAATACGATGCGGCAGACGCGGCCTTTGTGCGCAAAGCGGCCATGCTCAACCGCGCAGGCGTGCCGCTCAAAGACCTTGCCCTAATGCGCGACTGCCTGCGCGACGAGCCGCAAGACTTCTGCCCCGAACTGCGCGGCCGCCTGCATGCCGTGCGGGAGAAGCTGGCGGCGCAGATTGCCGATTTGCAGCAGTCCGAACGGCTGTTGGCCGAACTGCTCTCGGCAGGAAACGGGCAGTAAACACAAAAAGCAGCCTGTAGCGAAGTGAAGTTGCGAAGCTAAAACGCGTTCGCCAGTTTTTGCAAAAGCAAAACCCAATCCCCCGAGTAACAACCATGACCCCCATCTACGATCTCCCCGCCCTGCAAGCCGCCTTCAAGCGCAAAGCCAAGCTCAAATACGTCTTCTTCTGGGGGCACACCCCCAAGCAACAAGGCATCGCCGACAAAGCCGTGTTCAGCCAATGGTATCCCGCCGCGTTTGAAGTAGACGGCGAACGCTACGCCACCGCCGAACACTACATGATGGCGGAAAAAGCCCGCCTGTTCGGCGCAGACGGTATCCGCCGCCAAATCCTGCAAGCAGGCAGCCCCAAGCAAGCCAAAGCACTCGGGCGGCAAATTGTCGGCTTTAAAGATGAAGTTTGGAACGCGCACCGCTTTGACATCGTTTGCCGCGCCAATTTTGCCAAATTTTCCCAACACGCCGATCTAAAAGCCTTTTTGTTGCAAACAGGCAATCGCATCTTGGTAGAAGCCAGCCCTGTGGACAGCATCTGGGGCATCGGCTTGGCGCAAGACGACCCGCACGCCGAAAATCCGTTGCAATGGCAAGGCTTAAACCTGCTGGGCTTCGCGCTGATGAAAGTGCGCGACCAAATGCAGGCAGCCTGCAACACACCGGCATCAAAACCCATATTGCCAAACTTTCTTTATTAGGAGACAAAAATGACCGACGTACACAAAATCTACACCGCATGGACACAGATGTGGAACGGCCATCTCGATATTGCCGACGAACTGTTGTCGCCCCATTTCAAAGCGCACCTGACCGCCGACTCCACCCCGCCGCCCGCGCCCGTTACCGACATCGCCAGCGCGAAGGCTTGGATTGCCACCATCCGCGCCAAAGCCGATTTGCATTACGAACTCGTGCTCGGCCCATTTTGCGACGGCGACATGATTTCCGCCTATTGGCGCGTTACCGCCACGCTCGGCGGCAAAACTGCCGTCAAAGTCGGCACGGATTTCCTGAAAATCCAAGACGGCAAAATCACCGACTGCTGGACGATGAACAACAACGCCGCATAAAGCGAAGCCTGATGGGTTTCAGGCAGCCTGAAACCATGTTCAGGCTGCCTTCCAAACATCAAAAGCAGTCCGCAGGGCGCGCACCAACCGCCATAGTGGATTAAAAGTGTTACGGCGGCTTTTGCGCTGGAAAGCGACATCTGCCGCGTTGCAAATCCTCGCAAGGTGTCCAACCTTGCTGCGGTTTGCGCCTTGCATCTGTCGCTTTCCAGCGCAAAATTCGCTTCGTAAACCAAATGCAAACAGACCCTAAACCTTCTGGGCTTCGCGCTGATGAAAGTGCGCGACCAAATGCAGGCAGCCTGAAAAGGAAATCGGCAAAAAAGCAGCCTAAAACCGTAAAACCAACTTTCAGGCTGCTTTGCCTGAGATGATGTTTGGTTTCAACGGGGGAAATAGCGGCACTCGGGCGCCGCTTTGGCGATAAAGGGGAAATCGGGCGTGATGCAGTTCCAGCCGAAGATAGCGCCGCTGGGAACATCCACATCGGGAATCAGGCTGACGCTGCCTTTGAGCCCGTCCGCGGCAAAATGCAGCACGATGCGGCCACCGGCACTGATTTCGGCTTTGGCCACTGCCGGCGGCGGTGTCAGGCCGTCGATGGCCAGCTCGCCGATATCGGCAGGCAGGCGGCCGTGTTCGGCAAGAAACACCGCTATCTCGGTGCGCAGCACATGGGAAAAGCCGATGCCATCGCGCAGCTGCTGCTGTTGGCGCAACTGCTCCACGCTTGCCTGCGCGTCTGCCGGTGCCGGCGCTGATACGGCGGCAGACGCGGTACTTTGGCTGCTCTGCGGCGGGTCGGATGCTTCGCGCGCCAGCGGCGGCACAGCGCTCTGTTGCTGCACCTGCTGTTCGATTTCGGCGATGTGCGAGCGTTCTTGTTCGGGCAGCACAAACAGGAAATAGCCCGCCTGTCCGATAACCAGAACGGCCAGCACGGCGATAATCCATGTTTTAACGGGGGTTTGCTGTCGGGGCATGGCGGTACTCCGATAAGGTTTGGGGGGTATGAA
This sequence comes from Kingella pumchi, assembly GCF_022288825.1. Taxonomy (GTDB): domain Bacteria; phylum Pseudomonadota; class Gammaproteobacteria; order Burkholderiales; family Neisseriaceae; genus Kingella_D; species Kingella_D pumchi. Next base: position 67,162 of record NZ_JAKOOW010000037.1, read on the forward strand.
ACAGGAAAACTGCACGGCGCAGCTGCCAGGCTAAAGCCTTTACGGCAGGGCTTTCAGGCTGCCTGCCTAACGCGGCAGCCTGTGCAGACGGACGCTAAAGTCCTGCGTAAAGGTGCGGGCAGCCGGCACGTCGATGGCGGTGCGGCTTTCCGCATAACGCTTGGGGTCGCAGGCCACGATCAAGGTTTGCCGCCCGGACGGGACGGCGGCATCGAACGTTCCGTCTGCGCCGCTGACGATGGCGTATTCCTTATCGTCGCCGTCGATGCGGATCAGGCAGCCTGAAAGCGGGGCGCCGTTTTCGTCCAGCACCCGCCCCAGCAAGGTGCTGCCCTGCGGCGCGGTTTGGGGCGTTTGGCTGCTGCTGACGGCCGATGCCGCCGTTGCGCCCGAGTGCTCCGAGCCGGCCGTCCCGCCGGAGCAGGAAGCCGCCAGCGCGGCCGCGCCGGATACGGCGGCGGCCAGGATGGTCTGTTGCCAGCTTGTCATTTGTGCGCTCCTTTCGGTCTCAAACGGTTTTCAGGCTGCCTGAAAGCCGTTTTTTGCTTTTCAGGCAGCCTGAAATAGTGTTACAGCGCCGCAAGCACCGCGTCGCCCATTTCGGAGCAGGAAGCGAGCGTGCAGCCTGCTTCAAAAATATCGGCGGTGCGGATGCCCTGCTGCAAGACTTTTTGCACGGCGTTTTCGACTTGGCGGGCGCGGGTTTCGTCGTTCAGGCTGTAGCGCAGCAGCATGGCCAGCGACAAAATGGTCGCCAGCGGGTTGGCTTTGTCTTGCCCCGCGATGTCGGGCGCGGAGCCGTGCGAAGGCTCGTACAGGCCTTTACCGCTTTCGTTGAGCGAAGCCGAGGGCAGCATGCCGATGGAGCCGGTGAGCATGGAGGCCTGGTCGCTCAAAATGTCGCCGAAGATGTTGCCGGTGGCAATCACGTCAAACTGCTTGGGCGCGCGCACCAGCTGCATGGCGGCGTTGTCCACATACATATGGGTGAGCGTTACGTCGGGATAATCTTTGGCAACGTCATTGAAAATTTCTTTCCACAATTCAGTGGTTTCCAATACATTGGCTTTATCGACTGAGCAGAGTTTTTTGCCGCGTTTTTGCGCCGCTTCAAAGGCGATTTTGGCGATGCGGCGGATTTCGCTCTCGCTGTATTTCATGGTGTTGTAGCCTTCGCGCTCGCCGTTTTCCAGCGTGCGGATGCCGCGCGGTTCGCCGAAATAAATGTCGCCGGTGAGCTCGCGCACGATGAGGATGTCCAAACCGGCCACCACTTCGGGCTTGAGCGTGGAAGCGTCGGCCAGCTCTTTGTACAACACGGCAGGGCGCAGGTTGGCAAACAGATTCAGGTCTTTGCGAATCGCCAGCAGGCCGCGCTCGGGGCGCAGGGGGCGATCGAGCGTGTCGTACTGCGGACCGCCGACGGCGCCGAGCAGCACGGCATCGGCGGCGCGGCACAGCTTTTGCGTAAACTCGGGATAGGGGTGGCCGTATTCGTCGTAGGCCGCGCCGCCGAGCGGGGCGTATCGGTAGGCGGCGTCCAAGCCGCCGGCAATCAGCTTGTCGAGTACGCGCACGGCTTGGGCGGTGATTTCGGGGCCGATGCCGTCGCCGGGCAGGATGGCGATTTGGTGGGTCATTTGGTTCTCCTTCGGTTGGTTGAAAACAGACAACAGGCAGCCTGAAAGGGTTTCAGGCTGCCTTAATGCTTAATGGGGCAGGACTTCGTCGAGCAGAGTGATTTCGCCGTCTTTCCTGCGGTAAAAATATTGCGACACCCGATAGGGCGAGCGCTCGGCAATCTCTGCCGCCGCTTCGCGCATCAGCGCCAGCGCAGCGGCATCGTCGGCGGCACAGGCCAAAACGGCATCGCGGGTGGGCACGGCAAAAGCGCAGTCGTCGGCAAACGGCAAACCGGCGCTCTCCAGCAGTTCGCGCAGATAAAGCAGCAGCGTGGCTTCGTAGTTGCCGTCCAGCGAAAACAGCACCAAAGAGCTGCCGTCAAAGCTTTTCAAACCGACTTTATCGCCGGCGTAGGCAAGAAAATTCTGCTCGGCAAGCGCGTGCACGTCGTTAAGGTCGAGCGCTTGGTCTACAAAATCGTTGCGGGTGAAATAGCGCATGCTGTTATCCATATCCAGCACGTAAGTGAGCACCAGATCGCCGGCCAGCGGCATGAAAACCAAAACATTTTCGATATCGCCATCCGGATAGGCCTGCCGCATCTGCTCGCGGCTTTGCGCCACCCATTCGGTATTTTTGATCACGGGAAAAAGATGGGCGCTCACGTCTTCCAATTCATCGGCGCCACGCGCTTCCAGCAGGCTGGCAAAAGTTCCGGCAACGATGCCGTCCAAATCGTCCGGATTTTGGCAGTAGAGCGCATAAAAATTGCCCAGATAAGTGGCATGCGAGCCACCGTTGCCGTCGCTAAGGCGCATAACTGTATTGTCAATGCTGTCGCCCCAGTCGATATCGGCCGGCTGACCCAGCTGTCCGGCGGCGTAGTCGGCGTAATGGCTGACGAAATCCTGCCACGCCATCGGTTTTTTACCGCCGAATATTTTGTTGAAAAAAGACATAATCGCCCTTTCCATCAAGGTAAAACGGTTGCTGAAGTTTTTTCAGGCTGCCTGAAAGCAGCCTGAAAAACGATTACAGCTCGGTGCAGAGAATATTGCGCTCGGCACACAGGATGCTGTTGCCCTGCTCTTCGCGGCAGGCGGATTTGGCGGCGGCGCGGGCGGCGTCTTGGCTGCGATTGCGCGCTTCGTAGCGCTGGCCCTGCACATACACGCCGCATTCAAACAAACCGCTGCCTTGTTTCAGCACCGGCGCGGCGGCGGGAGTGCGCGGCGTTTGCGCTTGGGCGGCAGGGGCTTCGACTGCTTTTTCAGGCTGCCGGTAAACCGGCTGCGGTGCGGCGGCGGGAGCGGGGGCAGCGGCGGGAGTGCGCGGGGCGGCAATGCCCTGCTGTTTTTCCAGCACGCTGATACGCTGTTTCAATTCTTGGATTTCGGCTTCCAAGCGGCTGATGCGGTCGTTGCCGGCGGCGGATGCGGAAGCGGCGGCAGCGGCCAGCAGGGCGGTCAGAATCAGTTTTTTCATCGTTTGTCTTTCGTGGTAGTGCGGGGAAAACGGCGCGCCTGCTCGGCGCAGCGGCTACTGCGGATTATATACGAATGCCGCGGCCTGGATAGCGCGCAAAACGCCGCAAAACGCCTCTTCGCTATATAATCGCCGCTTTTTGCAGAAAGCGATCGCCATGACCGATTTCATCCGCCTTGAAGCCCGCCGCATCGGCGCGGCCGCCGTTACCATGCCTGGCTCGAAAAGCATCAGCAACCGCACCCTGCTGCTGGCGGCGCTGAGCGACAACGATTGCGAAATCCGCTCGCTGCTGAAGTCCGACGATACCGACCGCATGCTCGATGCGCTGCGGGCTTTGGGCGTCAAACTGGAAACCCTGCCTTCAGGCAGCCTGAAAGTTTACGGCGGCGGCGGGCGTTTTGCCGTGCGCGAGGCGGATTTGTTTCTCGGCAATGCGGGCACCGCCTTTCGCCCGCTAACCGCCGTTTTGGCGCTGCTGGGCGGCCGCTACCGCCTGCACGGGGTGGAGCGGATGCACGAGCGGCCGATCGGCGATTTGGTCGATGCCCTGCGCTCGGCCGGTGCGCAAATCAACTATCAGGGCAAGGAAGGCTATCCGCCGCTCTTGATTGGCGAGCGGCAGGATCAGGGCAAACGCAGCCTGAAAATCAAAGGCAGCGTCTCCAGCCAGTTTCTGACTGCGCTTTTGATGGCGCTGCCGCTGACCGGCGAGGCGTTTGAGATTGAAGTGGAGGGCGTGCTGATTTCCCGCCCCTATATCGACATCACGCTGAATCTGATGGCCAAATTCGGCGTGCAGGTGGCAAACGAAGATTACCGCCGTTTCAGGCTGCCTGCCGCCGCCCGCTACTGCGCGCCGCAGGTGGTGCAGGTGGAAGGAGACGCTTCGAGCGCATCCTACTTCCTGGCCGCCGGCCTGCTCGGCGGCGAAGCGGTGCGGGTAAACGGCGTGGGCAAAAATTCGATTCAGGGCGACGCGGCCTTTGCACTTGAGTTGGAAAAAATCGGCGCCCAAGTGCGGTGGGGCGAGGACTTTATCGAAGTGTCGCGTCCGGCAGGCCAGACCGTGCGGGCTTTCGATATCGATGCCAACCATATTCCCGATGCGGCGATGACGCTGGCGGTGGTGGCGCTGGCGGCCGACGGCAGCAGCACGCTGCGCAATATCGCTTCGTGGCGGGTGAAGGAAACCGACCGCATTGCCGCCATGGCGGCGGAATTGCGCAAACTCGGCGCAACGGTGGAAGAAGGGGCGGACTTTATCCGCATCACGCCGCCGGCCAAGCTGAATGCCGACGCGCTGATCGCCACCTACGACGACCACCGTATGGCCATGTGCTTCTCGCTGGTCAGCCTACTCGGCGTGCCGGTGCGGATCCTCGATCCGAAATGTACCGACAAAACCTTTCCCGGCTATTTTGACGTGTTCAACAGCCTGTAAGCTGCCTGAAAAACAAAACGGCCGCCGGTTGCTTCCGGCGGCCGTTTGTTTTGCATTTCGTCTTGCCTGCGTTTATTCGGCGCCCTGCTCTGCTTGGGCGCTCTCCGCGGCGGGAGCGGTTTCGACGGCTGCGGCGTTTTCAGGCTGCCCTTGAGTTTCAGGCTGCCCTGCGGCCTGCTGCTGGCGGCGCTGTTCGCGTTTTTCCTGCTGTTTTTCCAAACTTTCGCGGATACCGGGATGCGTCAGCGCATGCTGCTGCTCTTCGGGCGTGATTTCGCCCTGCGGGCGGTTGGCCAAATTGAAGCGCTTGCCGCCTTTGGCCACCGCCAGCAGGTATTTGGGACGGCGGCAGTGGTTGGACAGGGCGCGGACAATCAGGGCGGGATCAAACTGCGGCAAGGCCTGCTGCAATTCTTGCTCGATGCCCAGTGCCAGCGGTTTGAAACGCTTGAAAACATCGTATTTGCCGTAGATATGGTCGGCAATCATTTTGGTCTGCTTGGTTTTGCTCATGGACTGCATGGCGCTTTTCAAAGCGTTGCCCAATGCGGTTTCGTTGCTCATGGTACTTCCTTGGTTCGGGTTTGCGGGTTTGGCCGGCATCAGGCCGGCAGAAATTCTTTCAGGCTGCTTTCCAGCAGGGCTTCGTCGTCGATATTGGTAATAACGGCCTGCCCCAGGCGCTCAAGCGTGATAAAGCGCATGCGGCCGTTTTGCACTTTTTTGTCGTGGCGGATATGGGAGAGCCAGCGCTCGAAAGCGAATACCGGCGGACGGTCGGGTAGGCCGGCCAGTCTGAACAGGGCCGCCACCCGTTCGGTATCTTCTGCTTTCAGGCTGCCTAAACGCTCGGACAAACAGCAGGCGGCAACGGTACCGGCAGCCACGGCTTCGCCATGCAGCCACACGCCGTAGCCCATCTCGGCTTCGATGGCATGGCCGAAAGTGTGCCCCAAATTCAAAAGCGCCCGCCTGCCCTGCTCGGTTTCATCTTCGGCAACAATGTCGGCCTTCATCTGGCAGCAATGGGCAACGGCCTGCGCCAGCAGTTCTTTATCGCGCTGCATCAGAGCGGGCATATGGGCTTCCAGCCACACCAAAAACTGCTCGTCGCCCAATAAGGCGTATTTGATCACTTCTGCCATGCCGGCGGAAAACTCGCGCGGCGGTAAAGTATCAAGCACATCCAAATCGGCGATGACCAGCTGCGGCTGGTAAAAAGCGCCGATCATGTTTTTGCCTAAGGGGTGGTTGATGGCCGTTTTACCGCCCACCGAAGAATCGACCTGGCTCAGCAAAGTGGTCGGAATCTGGATAAAGGGCATGCCGCGCTGGTAGGTGGCGGCGGCGAAACCGGAAATATCACCCACCACGCCGCCGCCCAGCGCAATCAGCGTGGTCGAGCGTTCGGCATGATGCTCCAGCAGTTCGTCATAAATCTGGTTGAGCGACTGGTGGTTTTTGTATTGTTCGCCATCGGGCAAAATAATTGAAAAAAATTCAACTCCCGCCTGCTCCAGCATATTTTCGACGGTTCTGAGATACAGCTTAGCCACCGTGGTATTGGTAACAATTGCTGCTTTCTTGCCAAGATGCGGACGGATAATGTCGGAATCTTGAATCATCCGCCTGGCAATGCGGATGGGATAAGAATGTGATGATGTAGCGACAACAACGGTTTTCATGGTGATATAAAAAGAGAACTAACTGGAAAATACTTAGCGGATGGCTTCCATTATTTGCTGCAGTGCCTGCGCATGGTTGCGCTGTCCGGCTTCGATAACAAAATCTGCCGTTTCGCGGTACAAACTATCACGCTGCGCATAAAGGGCATTTAATTTTTCCAGGGGGTTTTCCACCTGCAGCAAAGGGCGGTTTTTATCATAGCGGACACGCTCGAATAATACTTCAGGCTGCGTATGCAGATAGATTACCGTGCCATTCCTTTTTAAACATTGCCGGTTTTCTTCTCTTAGCACACTGCCACCGCCAGTAGCCAAAACGATTTTGGATAAGGCACACAAATCTCGGATAACTGCAGCTTCACGCATACGAAAACCATCTTCTCCCTCAAGCTCGAAGATGGTTGGTATCGAAACGCCGGTGCGCTCGCAAATTACGGCATCGCTGTCATAAAAAGTATAGTCCAGTTGCTCTGCCAATTGCCGACCCAAAGTGGTCTTTCCTGCTCCCATCAATCCGATGAGAAAAAAATTGCCTGCTATGTTTTCCATAGCAGGCATTTTAACCTATCAAATAAGGTTACAGTCAGTTTTTTTAGTAGCGCAATACGCTGGTTTCGCCACCCATAATACGCGGGGTAATGAAGAACAGCAGCTCGTTACGCTCATGCTTGCGACCGCGTGATTTGAACAGATTACCCAATACCGGCAGGTCACCCAATACCGGAACTTTTCTTACGGTATTAGCAAAAGTTTCCTGATAAACACCACCTACTACCAAGGTACCGCCATCTTCAATCATGGCTTGGGTTTTCACCTGCTTGGTAGAAAGAGCCGGTTCACCATCAATATTGGTGTAGTTGGCAGCAATGTCATCTTTGTTAATTGTAATATCCAAGATTACTTTGCTGTCCGGAGTAATGCGCGGAGTAACTTTCAGACTTAATACGGCATCTTTAAAGTCTGTTTTATAAGCACCGCTACCATCTCTGGTCTGATAAGGAATTTGGAAACCTTGTTTGATTTCAGCTTCTTTACGGTCTTGAGTCAGAACACGCGGATTAGAAATCACTTTAGTGCGGTTCTCAGTTTCCAAAGCAGAAATTTCCAAGCCCAGCGCACCTGAAGAGAATGCACGAACTAGAGCAATGGAATTCACTGCGGCAGTTGCCGGCAAGTTCACGTTAGGTCCAGCCAAAACGCTACCTTGACCAATCGTATCACTCAAAGAAGAGCCGAAAGAGGTACGACCACGCGAGCCATTAACACCAAATTTAACACCCAAATCACGAGATACACCATCGGCAGCTTCAACGATACGAGCCTCAACCATAACCTGCTTAGCAGGAACATCCAACTCCGCAATTAAACGTTGAAACTTTTCAATTACCAACTGGTTGTCAGTAATAATCAAAGTATTGGTTGAAGGATCAAGTAGAGCACTACCTCTCTCGCTCAAAATTGTATTTTGCGTATTAGTAGATGAGTTATTATCTTCAATTTTCAGAATTTTCTTAAACTCATCAACATTTTTATATTTCAACTGAAAACTCTGAGTGATTAAAGGTCGCAATTTCTCCAATTTTTGCTGTGCAGCCAAGGCATCTTCTGTTTTCTTATCAATCTCTTCATTTGGTAACACATTGATGATATTACCATGCTGGCTTTTACCCAAATTACGCGCATCGAGAACCAAATCCAAAGCCTGATCCCAAGGTACATCACGCAAAGACAGCGTAATTTTACCCTGAACTGTATCACTGGCTACGATATTCATACCGGACTCTTTTGCCAAAATTTGCAATACAGTACGTACATCTACATTTTGGAAGTCAAGGGAAATACGCTTACCTTTATAGGATTTAGCAGCTTTTCGACCAATCTGAGCGGTAGTAACATTACGCACAGGAGTAATCTGCACCACGTTACGACCATTTGATTGGGTAATCTTATGCTCCCAATTCCCCTGGTTACGGATAGTAATCTGGGTATCGTTACCCAGACGTTTAACATTTACATCACGAACCGGGGTAGAAAAGTCCGTTACATCAAAAGTCCTTTGATCCTTAGCAGCCAAAGGATAATTTTTCAAAGTAATAACCAAGCGGTCATTCTGTACCTTTACTTTAGGCTGACCGGGATATCCAGATGAATATTCCACGATACCAGAATTATTGCTTCCTTTTTTGAAGTCAATATTTACAGCAGAGCTGTTACCAGTATAAACCGGCTCAGACTGCTGGGCAGGAGCAGCTGCTCTGTTGACTGCAGTATTGGTTACGGGAGCCTCATTAACATAAATCCAAACTTCATTCCCTTTCACTTGGGCATTATATTGTCCGTCTTGTGAAAGAGTAAGCAGAACCCGAGCATTGCCGTTTCCTTGAGCCGCAGCCAATTGGCGCAGGAAAGTATCGTTAAACGATTGTGAAGGCTGAGCCAATTGGATGCCTGTAGCAGGGAAATCCAACGCAATACGAGAAGGGTTACTGGTAACAAATCCTGTAGGCTCAACAGCACCGCTATCAAATTTAACCTTAATGACTCGTTGCTGGTTCGGCAGCACAGAGGCATTGATACCAACAATATTACCTGCATTTGATACTTGGAACATCACTCCTAAAGCAGCAGCAGACAACAATTTAATTGCATTCGTTTTCATAATTATTCAACCCTAACTTTATCAAATTTAAACTTCTTACTTGGTAGCTTGGTTACTACTTTGTGCATCACCCGTACTCAGCAGTAACTCAGCTGGACGGTTTACCCAATTACCAAATGTATCCTCGACGACCTCGACAATATCGATTTTATCAGGCGTGATTCTAGAAACTCTGCCAAAATTTTGTCCGAGATGCTTACCTGGGGTTACCGTATAAACATGCCCATCAACTTCTATCAAAGCAGACAATGATCTGGCAGTGCCGATAGACCCCACATACTTAAGGTTTTCCAAGCTGTAGTTTTCAAGCAGCTCTTTAGGTCGATTTAAATCTGGCGCATTACTATTTTGGTAAGCTGCCTTCATCCTCTGCACAGAGTACGCATTCGGGCCAGAGAATTGCGGAGGGAAATATGTAACACGCTCTACTGGCGCAACTGGCTCTGGAGGACGAATTTTAGATTTTGCCTCTTGTCTGGTCTGCTGCATCCATGAATTTAAATCATCGTGCTCACCCGAACAAGCAGACAATATAAACAAAGATGCCAATAACAATCTGACTTTCATTATGTTTCCTATCTTACTTGATCAAATTTATTGAACGGATGATGCAGCCACACCACTAGCAACATCAGAGGCGGTCTCAGAAACATCCAATGCCTTATAAGTGTTTGCTAAAGCATAGAAAGACAACTTTCCTTTGTTCTTTTCATCATTACTACTCAAAGTAATATTAGACAAAGTAACAATCCTAGAAACATGTCCTACGTCTCGTGCAAATTGAGCGATCTGGTCGTAGCTACCAGTTACCGAAATAGAAAATGGCAGTCTTTGGATTGGTCCATCAGTATCAGGAGCCTGCGGCGTAACCTTATCCATTACCAAACCATTCTTAGACGCAGCCTGATGTAACTCCTGAATCAGATTGGGCACTTCTGCATTTGTCGGCAATTGTTTCAACAATACCGCAATTGCTTTTTCCAACTCTTCCAGCTCTATTTTCAGGTTATCCAGATTAGCAGCTTTTAGGGCTTTAGTTTCATACTCTTGCCGCAATTCAACTTCTTTGGCACTAGCAGTCTGATATTCTTCCCACTGATCTTTAAATACAACCAAATAACCCAGCACAAGCAAAACGACTATTAAAACAAGAGCAAATAAAATTTGGGTTGGTTTATTTTGCAAATGCAATCTATTGATATCAAAACCTTTACTCATCATTGACCCCCTACTGTTGATGCTTCAGCTGCAGACGCAGGACTCGAAGCGGGCAAAGTCGCCTGATCATTATTACTTCTAATAATCTGATTCTCAACTAAAACAGACTTCAAAGTGAATTTCTGTCCATCATCGCTTTTCTCAATTCCAACCAATTCCGGCTGTTCAAAAACACCAGTACTAGGCAGTGCATTCATAAACATGGCAACTTTATTATCGCTTATTGCCTTTCCGATCAGAATATATTCTTTGCTTAACTGACCGTTATTGCTGTCGCCACCTTTCAATTCCGTTAGATAAGCACCATCGGGAACCAATTGGTTTACGCTGTCAATAATACGCGCACCCTCAAACCGCTTATTGTCTAATTCCTCAACCTTTTGCTTACGCTGAAGGAAATTATTCTTGATTTCGGTTAGCCTATTAATTTCCTCGATTTCTTTATCTAAGGCTTGGATACCGGTTGTTAAGGTCTCGTTCCGATTGTTTTGATCGGAGATCATGGCAGTAAGCCCCAAGTAAACTAAGACACAAAGAGCCACACCTATGATGCCGGCCAAAACCATAAGGCTTTGAAATTGTTTCTTCTGTTTCTGCTCCTTCAGCTCTCTATACGGAAGCAGATTAATTTCAATCAGTTTCATTTATACCAACCCCCTCAACGCCAAACCAAATGCTTTTGTTAGTGAATTTTCATCGCTAGCAAATTGGGCACCATCTTTAATTTTGCTTATTGCAAATGAAATCGGAGCAATCTGCTGAGTCATTACGCCTGTTTGGGCATATACCGATTCAGTTAGACCTGACTGCGGAATACATCCGCTACCACTAATGAAAATCTGTTTTATGACCTCAGACTGGCCAACATTTCGCGTTGCAAAGAAGAACTGCATGGTACGTTGCACTTCTTGAGCAATTTGCATATTAAAGTTATCCATTACGGAAACTTGATAATCTGCAGGACGATTTCTACCGGACAGAGCCATATTTAACGCTTCAGACTCACTTACCTGATAAGTCCGTTGAATCAGTTGCAAAAGCTGTTCCAAACCAAAGTTCATTTCATGTTTATAAAGAATTTGGCCATTCTCCATAATCAAGGCTTTGGTGTTAACGTCACCTACGTCAAACAATGCAATTCTTTCATGAGCAAACTCTCCGGAATCAATAGAGTCTGCATAAGAAAAAGCATTAGCGATTGCAAACAGATCCACATCGACGTTAATAGCTGTCAGACCAATTTCATCCAGCAAATCGGAATAACGGTTCACATCATCCGTTTTGGCAGCCACCATCAATACGCTCTGCTCACCACTTCGGCCGTCTTGCGAAAGAACCTGCCAGTCGTAATTCATCTCATCCAAAGCGCCAATACGGGAAACCTCAGCTTCAATCAGATTCTGTAAAGAGATATCGCCGTCATTCGGATTAAAACGGATACCTTCATCAATAGTAACCGCGCCTGCGGGTAAAGCTAAGTTAACCCGCTTACAGCTCGTTTTCAACTTGTTGTAACATTGTTGCAAGTGAGCGACAAGCTGATCAAAATCAACTATCTCGTTACCGCTGACAACATTTGCCGGCAACCGCACAATCGCATACTTATCCACTTGGGCTTGTCCTGCTCCCTTACCCGAGAGCTGCACCATCCTAACGGCTCCCTGATCGATGTCCAAGCCGATAACAGTACGACCAGACAAGCTGGATGTATTGTTACTGCTTGTATTTTTTGATTTTTTCATACGCATGATTTTAAATCCTTACCGCTTGCTAAAACATTTATAATAGCTGGCTGAAATTCCCGTCTAATCCGGAATAACAAAACACATGAGTTATTTTACTTTATTTTAAAAATAGAGATATCCCTTTCTTAACTTTTACCGACAATCATGATTAAAAAACTGATTACTACCCTACTCGGTCTGACCTTCGGTCTATTTTTATTTGCCGTTGGTTTGTTAACCGTAGCCGTACTGGTAACTTACCCAAAACTGCCTGCATTAGATGCAGTTAAACACTATCAGCCCAAGGAGCCACTGACTATTTATTCAGCAGATGGAGTGGTCATCGGCACCTATGGCGACGAGCGTCGCGCCTTTACAACAATTGACCAGTTCCCAAAAATTTTGACGAATGCCGTGATTGCAGCGGAAGACAAACGCTTCTACGAACACTGGGGTGTGGACTTAACCGGTATTGCGCGCGCTGCGTTGAATAACATCAGAGGCGGCAACCGCCAGGGTGCCAGTACGATTACCCAGCAGGTTGCCCGAAACTTCTATCTCACCAACGAACGTACGCTGACACGAAAATTCAACGAAGCGCTTCTGGCTTACAAAATCGAGAAGAACCTGACCAAAGACCAGATTCTCGAGCTTTACTTCAACCAGATTTATCTCGGCCAGCGCGCCTATGGTTTTGCCGCCGCGGCCAGAATCTATTTCAACAAACCGGTACAGGATCTGACGCTGGGCGAAGCCACCATTTTGGCCGGCCTGCCCAAAGCGCCCTCATCCTTTAATCCGATTGTGAATCCCGAGCGTGCCAAACTGCGCCAGAAATACATTCTCGACAATATGGTCGAACTCAACATGATTACGCCGGCCCAGCGGGAAGCGGCTTTGCGCGAAGAGCTGCACTATGAGCGCTACCGCATGGCAATCGACCAAAACTCGCTGTATGTAGCCGAAATGGCGCGGCAAAACCTTTACGACCGTTACGGCGAAGACGCCTATACCCAAGGTTTCAAGGTATACACCACCGTTAGCATCGCCCACCAGAAAGCCGCCACCGCCGCGCTGCGCAAGGCCCTGTCGAATTTCGACCGCGGCCGCGCTTACCGCGGTGCCGAGCAGCAGTTTGACCTGGCCGGCGTTCCCGCGGAAGAGCTGGACGACGAAATCGAACAGTATCTGGAAAACACCTATACCGTTGAAGGCATGATCCCGGCGATTATTTCGCAGGCCGGCGGCAACGGCATTACCGTGCAGATGCAGGGCGGCAGAAAAGCCAAACTCAGCACCGCGGAAATGGGCATTGCCCGCGGTGCCGTCAACAGCAAAAAACTCGGCGATCGCGCCTTAAAAGTCGGCTCGCTGATCCGTGTGGCCAAAACCAAAAACGGCCGCTTTACCGTTGTGCAGCAGCCTAATGTCCAAGGCGCTCTGGTATCGCTCGACGCCGAAACCGGCGCCATCCGCGCCATGGTCGGAGGCTACGACTACCACAGCCGCAGCTTCAACCGTGCCACCCAAAGCATCCGCCAGCCCGGTTCCACCTTCAAACCCTTCGTTTATTCCGCCGCCCTTTCCAAAGGCATGACCGCGGCAACGCTGGTCAACGACGCGCCGATCAACATCCGCGGCTGGCAGCCGAAAAACTCCGACGGCAGCTACGCCGGCATGATTACCCTGCGCCAGGCGCTGACCCGTTCCAAAAACACCGTATCGGTGCGCATTGCCCAAGCGATGGGTGTGGACTACACCCGCAACTACGCCATGCGCTTTGGCTTCAAATCCAACCAGCTGCCGACCACCCTTTCCATCGCCCTCGGCTCCGGCTCCGCCACCCCCCTGCAGATGGCCGAAGGCTACGCGGTATTCGCCAACGGCGGCTATAAGGTTTCCGGCTACGTTATCGACAAAATCTACGACAGCCAAGGCAATCTGCGCGCCGAAATGCACCCGCTGGTGGCCGGACAAAACGCCCCGCAGGTTATCGACCCGCGTAACGCCTATGTGATGACCTCCATCCTGCGCGACGTCGTCCTGCACGGTACCGCCCGCCGCGCCACCGCGCTCGGCCGCAGCGACATCGCCGGCAAAACCGGTACCACCAACGACTTTAAAGACGCCTGGTTCGTCGGCTACACCCCCAAAATCGTTACCGCCGTTTATATCGGCTACGACAAACCCGTCAATATGGGTCGCGGCGCCTTCGGCGGCACCCTGGCGCTGCCGGTATGGGTGGACTACATGCGTTTCGCCCTCAAAGGCAAGCCGGTAGAGCGCTTCAAAACACCTTCCGGCGTCGTCCAACGCGACGGCGAACTCTTCCTGCGCGAGCAGCAGAGCACCAGCAGCAGCGTAGCCCTGGACAACAGCACGCCCAATCCGGAAATGGTGCAGCCGCCCAAGCCGAAACCGGCAGTAATCGAAAACGACAGCGAAGAAAGCCTGCCCGCCCTGCCCGACACCACCGGCGAGCGCCCGCTGACTCCGCAAAACCCCAAACGCGGCGGCGACGGCGGCGGCGACAGCATCGACGATTTGTTCTAAACATCTTTCGTCCGCACACAGGCAGCCTGAAAACTTTTTCAGGCTGCCTTGATTCAAACGCCGCGCCCCGTTTGCCGGCACGCAAGCAAAGCGCCGCAGTTTCGCCCGCCCATATCCGCCGGACGGTTTTTCAGGCTGCCTTCAAGCAACAGGCAGCCTGAAAAACCGTCTGCCGTATCGACAGGCTATAATCCGCCCTTTTTCTCTCCCGCCCGCCATGAAACTTTCCGATTTCGACTTCCACCTGCCCGAAGAGCTGATCGCCCAATACCCGCCGCCGCAGCGCGGCGGCAGCCGTCTGCTCGCCGCCCTGCCCGATACCCCGCTGCAGGATGGCGTGTTCGCCGACATCACCGATTACATCGCCGCCGGCGACCTTCTGATATTCAATAACACCAAAGTCATCAAAGCCCGGCTGTTCGGCAGCAAAGAAAGCGGCGGCCGCATCGAAGCGCTGATCGAAAGAGTGCTCGACGAGCACACCGCGCTGGCGCACATCCGCGCGTCCAAACCGCCCAAACCCGGCACCCGCCTACTGTTTGACGGCGGCATCGAAGCCGTGATGCAGGAGCGCGCCCAAGAGCTGTTCCAAATCCGCTTTACCGGCAGCCTGAACGTTTACCAGCTGCTCGAAGAACACGGCCGCCTGCCGCTGCCGCCCTATATCCGCCGCGAAGCCGGCGCCGACGACGAAGCGCGCTACCAAACCGTCTATGCCAAACACCAGGGCGCCGTCGCCGCCCCCACCGCCGGCCTGCACTTTACCGACGAAATCCTGCGCAAGCTGCGCGACAAAGGCGTGCGGTTTGCCGAAATCACCCTGCATGTGGGCGCCGGTACCTTCCAACCGGTGCGCGGCGACGACATCGCCGGCCACAAAATGCACAGCGAGCTTTACGAAGTGCCGCAAAGCGTGGTCGATGCCGTCGCCCAAACCCGCGAACGCGGCGGCCGCGTATGGGCGGTCGGCACCACTTCGGTACGCGCGCTCGAATCCGCCGCCCGTTCAGGCAGCCTGAAAGCCGGCGAAGGTGACACCGACATCTTCATCACCCCCGGCTACCGCTTCCGCGTGGCCGACCGCCTGATCACCAACTTCCACCTGCCCAAATCCACGCTGCTGATGCTGGTTTCCGCCTTTGCCGGCAGCAATCGCATCCGCGAAATCTACCGCCACGCCGTCGAGCAACGCTACCGCTTTTTCAGCTACGGCGACGCCATGCTGCTGGGCCTGGCGGATGAACCGCAAAAGGCAGCCTGAAAAACCATGAACCCGCTCAAAACCGCCGTCGTCGGCCACACCAATACCGGCAAAACCTCCCTGCTGCGCACCCTGCTGCGCGACGATGCCTTCGGCGAAGTGCAAAACGCCGCCGCCACCACCCGCCACGTTGAAGAAGCGGCCATCGGCGCCGGCGGCGAAACCCTGCTGCTGCTCTACGACACCCCCGGCCTGGAAGACGCCGGCGGCCTGCTCGACTGGCTGGAAGAGCACACCTCCTCTCGCGAAGAAGGCATCGACCGCATCCGCCGCTTTCTCGATTCGGACGCCGCCGCCGAAGCCTTTTCGCAGGAAGCCAAAGTGCTGCGCCAGCTGCTGGCCAGCGACTGCGGTTTATACGTAATTGACGCCCGCGAGCCGGTGCTGCCCAAATACCGCGACGAGCTCACCGTGCTCTCATGGTGCGCCAAACCGCTGATGCCGGTGTTCAACTTCACCCGCGGCAGCGACACCGACGCCTGGCGGCAGATGCTCGCCCGCCGCAACCTGCACGTCAGCAGCAGTTTCGACACCGTTGCCTTCGATTTCGAAGGCGAGATGCGGCTGTGGCAGAACCTGGCGACCATGCTGCCCGGCCGCGACAGTCTGAGCCGCCTGGCCGCCAGCCGCCGCGACGACTGGCAGGCGCTCGACCGCCAAGCGCGCCAAAGCATCGCCTCGTTTTTATTGGACGCCGCCGCCTGCCGCCGCGTACTCGACGACCCGCTGCAGGCAGAAAGCGCGCAGGCGCAGATGCAGCAGCAGGTGCGCGACGGCGAAGCGGCGCTGCAGCGCGAGCTGCTCGACCTCTACCGCTTCTACCGCAGCCGCACCGACAGCAGCCACGCGCCGCTAAACGCCTTTCGCCGCGACCCTTTCGACAGCGAGCTGCTCAAAGAATACGGCATCCGCACCGGCACCGGAGCCGCCGCCGGCGCCCTGATCGGCTTGGGCGTCGATGCCCTCACTCTCGGCACCTCGCTGGGCATGGGCGCCGCCATCGGCGGGCTGATCGGCGGCGTACTGCCCAACTGGCAAACCCTGTCCGACAAAATCAGCGGCACCGAAACCCTGTATATCGACGCCGCTGCGCTCACCCTGCTCGCCGCCCGCAGCCTTGAGCTGCTGACGCAACTGCAGTCGCGCGGCCATGCCGGCAGCGGCGACATCCTGCTGGAAGGCGGCCGCGCACCGTGGCAGCCTGAAAAACTGCCCGCGCCGCTACAGCGTGCCCGACGCCATCCCGAATGGTCATCCTGCAATCCCGAAGGCGACGGCCGCCCGTCCTCCCGCGCCGGCGCCCAAGCCGATCTGGCCGCCGTTTTGAAAAACGCCGCAGCAGCCTGAAAAGCGCTTCGCCATCTTGGCGCGCGGCGGCGGCGCCGGAAACATCGAAACGCTGCCGAGTCTTAGCCAAAGCAGCCTGAAAGCCGTTTCAGGCTGCCGCTTTTCCCATCTTTTCAGGCAGCCTGAAAGGCTTTCAAGCTGCCGGCACCCCGCAACCATGATCGATCTGCACTGCCATTCCACCGTATCCGACGGCACCCTCGAGCCGCAGGAAGTCGTGCGCCTGGCCGCCGCCAACGGCTGCCGCCTGCTGGCGCTCACCGACCACGACCACACCGGCGGCATCGCCGCCGCCCGCGCCGAAGCCGCGCAACACGGCATCCGCCTAATCAGCGGCGTCGAAATCTCCACCAGCTGGCGCGGCAGCACCGTCCACATCGTCGGTCTCGATTTCGACGAACACGACGCCAATCTGCAAAGCCTGCTGGCCAGACTGCGCGGCGGCCGCGAAGAGCGCCTGCGCCAAATCGCCGCCAAGCTCGAGAAAAAAGGCATTTTCGGCGCCTACGAAGGCGCGCTGGCGCTCAGTTCCAGCCCGGAAACCGTGTCGCGCACCCATATCGCCGAGTTTCTGCGCCAGCAGGGCGTCGTCAGCCGCACCCAGCAGGCCTTCGACAAATATCTCGGCGAAGGCAAAGCCGCCTATGTCCGCCACCAGTGGGCGGAACTGGCCGAAACCGTGCAGGCAATCACCGGTGCTGGCGGCATCGCGGTAATCGCCCACCCGATGCGCTACGGCTTTTCCGCCACCGCCAAACGCCGGCTGATCGAAGAATTCAAGGCCGAAGGCGGCCGCGCCATCGAAATTCACAGCGGCCGCTCGCCGATGAACGAGCGCATGAACTACGCCCTGCTCGCCCGCCGCTACGGCCTGCTCGCCAGCAGCGGCAGCGATTTTCACCGCCCGCAGGGCTACGGCGGCACCCTCGGTGTACTGCCCGAGCTGCCGCCGGACTGCGACCCGATCTGGCAACACCTGCGCCCGCCTTTCAGGCAGCCTGAAAACCATACGGCACAGTAAAGCCGTTTGCCGCAGCAAAAAGCAGCCTGAAAGCCGTTTGGGGCGTTTTCAGGCTGCTTTTGATTTGCACAC
The DNA here is from genome assembly GCF_022288825.1 of Kingella pumchi. Lineage (GTDB taxonomy): Bacteria > Pseudomonadota > Gammaproteobacteria > Burkholderiales > Neisseriaceae > Kingella_D > Kingella_D pumchi. Next base: position 85,254 of record NZ_JAKOOW010000037.1, read on the forward strand.
GGTCTGCTCTTGCCTGCCCCAAGCAGCCTGAAAGGATTTCAGGCTGCTTTGCTGCGTTTTTTGCCACAGGCGCGGCCAAAGTGCCGCCCTGCCGTTGCCCGCGGGCGCCACACTGCGTAGAATGCGCCGCGCTGCCTTTGTTTCAGGGCTGCAAGCGTGTCAGCCGAGCGGCCGGCAGTTTTTATTTTCGACCAAGGAATCAGACATGAAAAAAGTACTCGTATTGGTTTTGAGCGCCGGCCTTTCTGCCGCCGCTTTTGCCGGCAGCCCCGGCTTTTACGTGCAAGGCGATGTCGGCTATGCCGGCGTGCACGCCAAAGAAGACGGCGAAAAACTCTCCGAAAAAGGCTTCAGCCCGCGCATTTCCGGTGGTTATGACTTCGGCAGCGTGCGCGTTGCCGCCGACTACACCCACTATAAAAACCTGAATGCCAGCGGCAGCGACGGCAACGAGCGCTACCACCTGCGTCTGAAAAACCGCAGTCTCGGCGTATCCGGCATCTACGATTTCGACATCGACGCGCCGGTCAAACCCTATGTCGGCGCCCGTTTGGCTCTGAACCGCATCTCTTCGGACTACAGCGAATCCGCTCCCGGCTATTCCTATAGCGATCACAACAGCAAAACCAAGCTGGGCGTGGGCGCGATGGTCGGCGCCAGCTACAACGTCAGCGACAATATCGCCGTGGATGCCGGCTACCGCCGCAACTACTGGGGCAAATTCGACGGCGTCAAAGTCCACAGCAACGAATTGCACGGCGGCGTGCGCGTGAAGTTCTAAGCGCCCTTAGCCCAAAGCAGCCTGAAAAGCATTTTCTGCTTTTCAGGCTGCTTTTTTGCGCCGGCGTTTGGCTGCCGTTCAGGCTGCCGGATCGTTCTGCGGCGTCCACTGCCGGTAGCGCCACAGCATCGCGCCGGTGGCCAGCGCCAGCAGCACGGCGGTTTGGTAAACACTGGCATAGCCCCAGTTTTGCGCCATACGCAGGGCGGCGAAACCGGCGGCGTAGCTGCCCACGAGTATCACCGAAAACTGCAGGCTGCTGTCGAGCGCGGCGGTTTGGCGCTCGGACTTGTCCATCAAAAGCGCCAGCAGCACCGGCATCATCAGGGTGTAGGCCAGGCTCAGGGCGATGATTTGGGCGGGCGGCAGCCAGCGGGCAAACTGTAGCGCCTGCGCCGGCAGGGTCATCGACACCAGCAGCGGCAGCTGCAGCGCATACAGCACGAAAAACAGCCGCCGACGCGGGATGCGGCGCGCAAGCGCCCCCGCCAGCGGGGTAACGATCAGGCAGGCGGCGGGAATGCCGATGCTGAGAATATTGGCGCTTTGCACCGGTGTAAAACCGAAATCGGCAAGCATCGTGACAAAAGTCGCCGCGCAAAAAGCGTAAGGCAATGTGAGCAGAAACAGCAGCGCGCACCATTGCCAGCCGGTGTGCGGCTGGCGCCAGAACTTCCAAAAACGTGCCGCCAGCGCCGTCAGCCCGCCGCCGCTGTGTCCGCCTGCCGGTTCGCGGTAGTGCCACACCAGCGCCAGCACCGCCAGCGTCAGCACCAGCATCAGGCCGCAGGCAGCCTGAAAACCGGCCAGCTGGGACACCCACGTCACCGCCGCGCCGCCGATTACTTTGCCCGTGCGCGCGGCCATGGTCTGCACCACGCCGCCGAAACCGCGCTCGCGCGGCGGCAGCACCACGCAGCTCAAACCGAGCATGGCGCAGCCGTACACCGTGCCCGATGAGCTCAGCACCACACACAGCACCAGCAGCAGCGGGAAGTTTTGGCGCACGTCATACGCCGCCATCAGCGCAAAGGCGGCCGAGAGCGCCAGTGCCGCGCCCAGCAGCCACGGGCGAAAACGCCCGCCCGCGCTGCGGCGGCCGTCCATCAGCGCGGCAAACAGCACTTTGGCCGCTTCGATGCCGCCGATCAGCTGCACCCAACTGAGCTGCTTCAGGGTGTAGTCGCCGTGTTTGAGCACCGTCATCAGCGTGATCAGATAAAAGGCGACCAGCGTGAATTTGTAGATGCTGCCCACGGCCAGCAGCAGCCAGTCGCTGCGGGCAGGGGCGCGGGCGGGAGCGGATTCGGACATGGGCTTTCCTTGCGGTAAAGGCAGCCTGAAACTTTCAGGCTGCCTGTTTTTCTGCCTTTCAGGCTGCCTGAAAGGCTTGTTTCAGGGCGGCTTCGGCGCGTTCGAGTGCGGCGGTTTCGTCGGCTTCGACGATATAGTTCACCCCCAGCGAAGGCGCGAGTTTGGACGACTGCTCGCGCATCAGATCAAGCTGCGGCGGGTCGGGCTCGATCAGCAGCATGGCGATGCAGCGCGCCCCCAACTGCGGCTGGCGGGCTTTAATCCAGGCCAGATAGGTTTTGCGGTCGGCAATGCGCTGCTCGTCACTCTTTTGCAGGCGCATCGGTGCGCAGACGGTGGCAAACAGACTGTCTTGGTGCTTGTCCAACAGGACGTCGAACTCGGCCAGCCAGTCGGCAAAATCGCGCACGGGAGTGAGATCGGTAAAGTAAACCGTGCCTTCGGGCAGGGTTTTGACGGGGGTGAAAAAGGGCATATGGGTTTCCTTGTGCGGGTTGGCGGTCGGGCAGGTTTCAGGCTGGTTTGGCTTGGAAGCTGTCTGCAACGCATCGGGCTGCTGCGTCCCCTCTCCCGCCTGCGGGGGAGGGCTAGGGTGGGGCGGTGGCTGCTGCGGAAACGTTTGCGGGCTTCGGCGGCAAGCGCAGTTCTGCGAACTGCCACCCCCTCCCCAACCCTCCCCCGCGCTTAGGCGCAGGAGAGGGAGTGCGACATAGGCGGTTTCAGGCTGCTTTGGCTTTTTTCAGGCTGCCCTGCCCGACTGGGTTTCAGGCAGCCTGAAAACGGCGGCTAAAACTTCACTTCCGTGCTGACGCCGATGCTGCGCGGGCGCTGGTAGAGCGCATCGAGGCGGTCGGCGGTGGAGATAAAGACCGGGCGGCGGCTGTTGAAGACGTTGTCGGCATACAGCGAGACGCGACCGTGTTTAAAGTTGTAGGCGGCGTAGAGGTTGGTTTGGCTGTAGGCGCCGATTTTGCCGCTTTCGGCGTTGTCGGCAGCGGAGTAGTAGCGGCCGGTGAAGCGCACGTCGCCGCCGACTTCCCAGCCGCTGGGATGCTGGTAGCTGGCGCCGAGGTTGGCGGTGTATTTGGGGGCGCGGCCGAGATTGCGCCCTTCGATGCCGCTGCCGGGGTAGCGTTTGATTTTGCTGTGCAGCAGGCCGAGCGCGGCGTGCAGTTTCAGGCCGTCCAGCGGCTGCCAGTCGGCGGAAAACTCGGCGCCGTGGGTGTGGACTTTGTCGGCGTTGCGGATCACGACTGAGTTGGGCCCGAGATAAAACGGCAGCTGCATGTCTTTATATTGGTTGAAAAAGACGTTGCTGCCGAGTGTCAGCCGTTTGTCGGCGCTGCGCCAGCGGGCAAACCATTCGAGATTGGTAACGTATTCGGGTTTGTAGATATAGGTTTGGACCGGTCGGCCGAAGGTGATGCCGGCGCCGCCGGGGTTGTAGCCGCGCGCGGCTTTGATGCCGGTGTTGAACTGATCGTTTGGCCGGTAGGCGATTTCGGCTTTGGGCAGAAACACGGTCTGGCCTTTGTCCAAATCCAGATGCAGGGCGCCGCTGCCGCCGCGGCGCTGATGGCTTTCGTGTTCGACGCGGCCGGCCAGCGTCAGCCGCCATTGCGGGGCAAGGCGGATGTCGGTTTCGGCAAACAGGGCGGCGACGCGGTTTTTGTCGTTAAAGCTGTTGTGGCCGCCGACGGCGCGGATATCCACCCATTCGTCCTGCGTGCTGCGGAAGAAATACAGTCCGGCCAGGCCTTTCAGGCTGCCTGAAGATGTTTTCCAATGCAGGCTGGGCTCCCATTGGATTTCGCGGCCTTTGAGTCCGGCGGGCACGCCCTGCGGATGGACGGCCATCGGCAGGTGCAGGCGCTCGTTGGTATAGCGGGTGTAGATGAGTTTGTTTTCCAGACGCAGATTGTCGGCGGCCTGCCACGAAGTGTCCCAAATCACGGCGTTGGAGCCGGTTACGAATACCGGTTTTTCCTTAAGGAAACGGCGGCTGGCGGTGTTGCCGAGAATTTCGTTCTGCGGCGCGCGCGAACGGATGTGATTGTAGGTCAGGCGGCTGTGGAATTCGGGATGCGCGGCCGGGGCGTAAAGCAGTTTCAGCCGCACATTGGTGTTTTCCACGCGGCGCGGGTTGCCGGTGGGCTCGTAGCGCACAAACGGCTCGTAGCTTTCGCGCTGCTGGCGCTCGGCGCTCAGGCGGAAAGACAGATTGTCTTGCACAACCGGGCCGGAAATGACGGCGGCGGCGTTGCGGGTTTTCTGGTTGCCCAATCCCAGCCGCAGCGCGCCTTCCCAATACGGCGTCGGGTCTTTCGAGCGCATGCTTACTGCCCCAGCCACCGCGTGCTGGCCGCGCACATTACTCTGCGTCCCGCGCAGCACTTCCACCTGCTGCATATCCCACAGCGACTGCGTGCCGAAAGCGTATTCGTTATAGGTTGCCGAACGTCCGTCGATGGAAAGGTTCAAACGCGGCCGCGTGCCGGCAAAAAACGCTACCGCGCCGACAGCCGGCCCCGAGCCGTCCACACCGCGCACAGTGGGCAAATCGTTGCCGCTGCCCAAATCGACGGTATTGACCGTCTGCTTGAGCACGTCGGTGGCGGAAAGATTGTGGCCGCTGCGGTCGATATCGGGCGTGGTAAACACGCGGTGGCCGGTGGCGGTTTCAAAACTGCTGCGGCGGGTGCGCTCGCCCGAGACTACGATTTCCGGCAATTCCTGCGTGTATTCCTGCGCCGCCGGCGCACTCGCGGCATCGTCCGCCAGCGCCGGCAGCGCCGCAGACAGCGCCCCGGCCATCAGTGACAAACGTTTCAAAGCAGTTTTCGACATAGCGCTCCCCTTCTGAAAATTTACAAATTAACACAATACAAACAAATTTTGTAAATTATAGACGGAGCCGGCGCCACGATGCAAGCGATTCGCATTTTTTAAACAGCAAAGGCAGCCTGAAAGCGCAGCTTCAACGAAGTTAAAACCCGTTTCAGGCTGCCTTGCCACGTCCGCGCAAAACTGCTACAAGCCCGCTATTTGCCCGCCCTGCCCCACCATGACCAAACCGAGCAAACCCGAACTGCTGGCCGACACCGCCCGCACCCTGTTTCACGCGCACGGCTTTGCCGCCGTAACCGTGGACAAAATCTGCCGCGCCGCCGCCGTCAGCCGCCCCACTTTCTACAAATACTACGCCGACAAAAACGAGCTGATCCGCAGCGTGTTCACCCGCCAGAAAGAGCAGGTGCGCCAGACGCTGCAGGCTCTGGCCGAAAGCGGCGGCACGTTGGCGGCGATACTCGAAGGCTTTCACGCCCTGCAACAGCAGTCGCTGGCCGAGCTGTATTCCGAAGCGGTGCTGCGCGACATTCCCGCAGCCGTCGATTTGGAGCTGATCGCTTTTTTCCGCGAGATGGAAGAAGAAAAATACCGCTTTATGCGCGGCTTTTTCCACACCCTGCAACAGCGCGGCCTGATTGCCGCCCAACTGCCGGCCGAACTGATCGAACTCTATATCCGCGAAATGGACGCACTAATCCGCCACCCCGCCCTGGCCGCGCACTACGCCGGCCAGTCGCAGCAGCTGCGCCGCGACGTGCTGCATCTGGTGCTTTACGGTTTGTCGCAGCACGGCGCAAGCGGATAGGTTTTCAGGCTGCTTTTAGAGAATGGCAGCCTGAAAACGCTTTGTGTTATTTGACAAAAAAAGGCAGCCTGAAAACCGCTTTCACGGTTTTCAGGCTGCTTTTGCTAGGGTGTATAGCCGGATTAAGCGGCGGCAGGCAGCTCGAAGATTTCGCGCAGCAGGACTTTATAAAAGGCGAAAGCTTCCAATGCGCCTTTGAGCGCGGTTTCGCGGTCGGCGCCTTCGATGCCCAGATCGTTGAGCTTGGCGGCAAATTCGCGCCAGTGTTTGCCGCGGCCGTCGGCATGCGGACCCAGGTGGCGGGCGCCATGCTCGGCGTTGTAGCCCAGGTTTTTCTGCGCGTCTTTAAACAAGAAGGCGGCGCCGAGATTAGAGCCTTCGGCGCAGTAAAGCCAGCCCAAGCGTTCCATGCCTTTGGGTTCGGGAATCGCGGTGCTGATGGCTTTTTCGCTGCCGCCGATGTCTTTCATGTCCAGCAGCACGTCGTCGTAACGCGCCAGCTCGGCCAGGCCGGGGATTTTTTCGTTGAGCGCGGGGTCTTTGTAGATGTCGTCAACGATCTTGTGGAACACCGCCTGCAGCTGCAAAAAGCGGATGTAGTTTTCGCGGGTATCGAAGGGTTTGACCGACATCACCAGGTTGTCCACGCTGTCGTGGGTGGTGCGGCAGTTTTCTTTCAGATAGAGGGCGAAAGGTTGCTCAGTTGTCATTGAAAATCCTTTTTAATATCGGTTAGTTAATGTTTCAGGCAGCCTGAAACGCAAAACGGCGCCATGATACCCGATTTTGCATTTTTACGCTTCCTTTACATGATTTTTTCAGGCTGCCACCAGTTTGAACAGCATCTGGCTGGCAATCACAAACATCAGCATTCCGAGCGCGGCTTTCAGAACATCGGCCGGCAGACGGTGGGCGGCACGCACGCCCAGCGGGGCAAACAAAACGGTACACGCCGCCAGCGCGGCCACGGCGGGCAGGTAGAGAAAGCCGACGCTGCCGGCAGGCAGATCGGCCAGCCCCCAGCCGGAGAGCAGGTAGCCGATTGCGCCGGAGAGCGCCATTGGCCAGGCCAGGCCGGTGGAAGTGGCGGTGGCGCGCAAAACGGGAACATTGCAGTAAAGCATAAACGGCACCGACAGCGAGCCGCCACCGATGCCGACCCAGCTCGAAAGCACGCCGATGGCGGTGCCGACGGCGCCGGTGGCGGCGCGGCCGGGCATTTCGCGGTTGGGCTTGGGTTTGAGGCGCAGCATCATCTGCAGCGACATCACATAAAGAAACACAATAAACACCAGCTTCAGATGCCAGGCGGGAATATAGCGGGCGGCGAGAGAACCGAGTATGCCGCCGGCCACCATCGCCGGTGACATCCGCCGCAAAATGCGCCAGTCAATCGCACCGCGGCGGTGCTGCGCCAGCGCGCCGGAAAAGGTGGTAAACACCATCACCGCAAAGGAAGTGCCGACCGCCAGATGCTGGCTGTGGGCGGTATCCGGCTGCTGTTTGGCCAGCAGCCACAGCACGATCGGCACAATCAAAGTGCCGCCGCCCACGCCGAGCAGGCCGGCCATAAAACCTGCCGCTGCGCCCACGGCGAACAGCGGCAGCAAAATATCCAAAGTCCACATATCTCTATTTCCCGGCGGCGGCTTTCAGGCTGCCTGCCGCATGCAAAACCATCGGCGCCGCCCTACCCTGCGGCGGGGAAGCGGAAAGTGCCGATTATACGCCGACAACAAAATAGAGATAGCCGCCCATGGCCAGGGCGAACACCAGCGCAAACAGCAGGGCCGGCACGATGCTGCCGCGCGGTTCGGAATCGGATTGGGGATCGAGAAGCAACGGCGGCATTTCGTCGTCTTCTTCGTCGGAGAAAGGATGTTTGGTCATATCTTCAGTAAAAATCATTGTTATTGACTTTAATCATAGGGTTGGATGTGATGTATTAAGCAAAGCGCGTGCCTAATGCCAAACATAAATTTACGTTATGGCAATAATAGTTAAATTTCGCTAAATTGTAAAGATTAATTTACACTATAAGCAACCGGCGCCAAGACAGCCTGAAAACGTTTTTTGCTTAAGTGCCTTAGCCGGCAGCCCCCGCGCTTGGGCCCCCGCTTCTGGCAGCCGTTTGTGTAAAGTTTCAGGCAGCCTGAAACGGGTACGGACAAACAAAAACCGCAGCGGCATGGTGCCGGCTGCGGTTTTTTCAGGCTACTTTTTATTTGCGGTTGCCCAGCTTCTGCCACAGGAAGGAGAAAGACAGGGCGTTCATATGGGCGCGCTGGCGGTTGTTGGCCGCGCCGCCGTGGCCGCCTTCGACGTTTTCGTAATAGAGCGCGTCTTTGCCCGCCGCTTCCATTTTCGCCATCATCTTGCGCGCGTGGCCGGGGTGGACGCGGTCGTCGCGGGTGGAGGTGGTAAACAGCACCGGCGGGTATTTTTTCGCCGCGTCAAACAGATGATAAGGCGAGAAGGTGCGGATGTACGCCCATTCTTCCGGTTTGTCGGGATTGCCGTATTCCGCCATCCACGAAGCGCCGGCCAAGAGTTTGTTGTAGCGCTGCATATCCAGAAGCGGCACCTGAACCACCACCGCGCCGAACAGCTCGGGATACTGGGTGAGCATATTGCCGGTCAGCAAACCGCCGTTGCTGCCGCCCTGCGCGCCCAGATGCTCGGGCGAAGTGATTTTGCGCGCCACCAGATCGCGGGCGACGGCGGCAAAGTCTTCATAGGCTTTGTGGCGGTTTTCCTTAAGCGCAGCGCGGTGCCAGGCGGGGCCGTATTCGCCACCGCCGCGGATATTGGCCAGCACATAAACGCCGTGGCGGCCGGTTTCGTCGGTGCGCTGCAGCCAGGCGCGGCCGATGCTGCCGGAATAATGCGGCGTGAGCGACACTTCAAAGCCGCCGTAGCCGTAAAGCAGGGTCGGGTTTTTGCCGTCGGCTTTAAGGTTTTTGTGGGCGACGACGAAATACGGAATGCGAGTGCCGTCTTTGCTGCGGACAAAATATTGCTTGGCGGTGTAGTCGGCGGCGGGGAAGAAGGCAGGGGCGCTTTTGAGTTTTTCAGGCTGCCTGCCGGCTTCGGCCAGATACAGGGTATCAGGTTCGGTAAAGCTGCCGACGTCTATCCACAAGGCGTCGGACTCTTCGGCATCGACGGCGGCAACGCTGATTTTGCCGTTTTCAGGCAGCCCTTGGATGGTGCTGCGTTTCCAGCTTTTGCCTGCAGGCGTCAGCACTACCAGCCGGTTTTTCACGTCCTGCAGCAGATTGAGTACCAGGCGGTTTTTCGTCCACACCGCATCGTCGAGCGAAGTATCGGCAGTCGGCTCGAACAGCACGCTGATTTCGCGCTTACCCTGCATCCAGTTTTTAAAATCGGCAATCAGATAGGAGCCAGATTTGTAGGTTTTGCCCTGGAAATTCCAATCTTCACGCGGGCTTAACACCAGCCATTGGCGCACCACGCTCTTTTTCACCGAATCGGGCACGCCTTCGATTTTTTTCAGGCTGCCGTCGCTGTCGCGCAGATAGAGTTCGTCGCGGTAAAAGTCGATGGTGCGGGCAATGAAATCGCGCTCATAGCCTTTGGTGTGGCTGCGCACGCCGCCAACCACCATATCGGTTTTCTCGCCGGCAAACACTTTTTCCGCCGCTGCCAAAGGCGTGCCGCGCTTCCACACGCGCACTTCGCGCGGGTAGCCCGAATCGGTCATGCTGCCGGCGCCGAAATCGGTGGAAACGTACACGCTTTCTTGGTCGATCCAGCCCAGCGAGCCTTTGGCTTCGGGGCGGTAGAAGCCGTTTTCGACAAACTCTTTGCTGTCCAAATCAAATTCGCGGGTAACGTCGGCATCCGAGCCGCCGCGCGACAGGCTGACCAGGCAGCGCCGGTAATCGGGTTTCAGGCAGTTTGCGCCGTGCCATACCCAGTTTTCCTTTTCGCGGCGGTTTAGTTCGTCCACATCCAGCAGCACTTCCCATTTGGGTTGCGGCTTGCGGTATTCGTCTAAAGTGGTGCGCCGCCACACGCCGCGCTGGTGCTGCTGATCCGTCCAAAAGTTGTAGTAATAATTGCCGCGCTTGGCAACGTGAGGGATTTTTTCCTGCGAATCGAGCACCGCCAGAATATCGTTTTCAATCGCCTGAAACTGCGGCGACGCCAGCTGTTTTTCCGCTGCTTCGTTGTGGCTGCGCACCCATTGCAGCGCTTTTTCGCCGCCAACGTCTTCCAGCCACAGGTGCGGATCGTCCTGCGCGGCAGGCTCTTGCGGCGCGGCCTGTGCGGCGGCGGCCAATACGGCCAGGCTTACGGCGGATAAGGTCTTTTTCATCGTCTCTCCAAATCATTGCGGGGGTCGGGCTGGCGAGTATAACAAAATTTTACCCGCCTCCGTTTCAAGCAGCCTGAAAAGCCCGCACCGCAAAGCATGCTGCCCGCCGCCGCTTGCTGCTATAATCGTTAAACTGTGCAAACCCGAAACCCGAAAAAGCAGCCTGAAACCGCCATGCCGCAAGCCGAAACCCACCCTTTCCCGCCGCTTCTGCCGCCTTCGGCACGCGTGATGCTGATGGGCACCTTCCCGCCCAAGGCCGACAAACACGCGATGGCTTTTCACTATCCCAATTTCCAAAACGATATGTGGCGGATTTTCGGCCTGGTGTTTTTCAACGACGCCGCCCATTTCCAAAAGCAGCCTGAAAAAGCCTTTGATGCCGACAAAATCAAAGCCTTTTTGCACGCGCGCGGCATCGCATCCTGCCCCACCGTGATCAAAGCCGTGCGCGAGCGCGACAACGCCGCCGACCAGTTTCTCACACCGGTGGAGCTGGTCGATCTGGACGCCGTGCTGACGCAAATGCCCGACTGCCGCGCCATCGGCGCCACCGGCGGCAAAGCGGCGGAAATACTGGTATCAATGCTGCCGCAGAAAACCACCGCGCCCAAAACCGGCGAAACCATCGCCTTTCCCTACGCCGGCCGCGAACTGACGCTCACCCGCCTGCCCTCCACCTCCCGCGCCTACCCGCTGGCTTTGGAAAAGAAAGCCGCCGCCTACCGCGCATTTTTTCAGGCTGCCGGATTGGCGGATTAAAGTTTTCAGGCTGCCTTCATCCCCCATACCCAAGGAATCCAATATGCAAAACTACCAAGCACCAAACGAACAAGGCTTTTTCGGCGAACACGGCGGGCTTTATGTTTCCGAAACCCTGATTCCCGCCCTGAAAGAACTGGCCGGCGCCTACCGCGAAGCCAAAAACGATCCCGCGTTTTGGGCGGAATTCCATCAGGATTTGCGGCACTACGTCGGCCGCCCCAGCCCCGTTTACCACGCCGAACGCCTGTCCGAGCACCTTGGCGGCGCGCAAATCTGGCTCAAACGCGAAGACCTGAACCACACCGGCGCCCACAAAATCAACAACACCATCGGACAAGCCCTGCTCGCCCGCCGCATGGGCAAAAAGCGCGTGATTGCCGAGACCGGCGCCGGACAACACGGCGTCGCCAGCGCCACCGTCGCCGCCCGCTTCGGCATGGAATGCCATGTTTACATGGGCGCCGACGACATCATCCGCCAAGCCCCCAACGTCTTTCGCATGAAACTCTTGGGCGCCAACGTCGTCAGCGTAGAAAGCGGCAGCCGCACGCTCAAAGACGCGATGAACGAAGCCATGCGCGAATGGGTCGCCCGCGTGGACGACACCTTTTACATCATCGGCACCGCCGCCGGCCCCGCGCCGTATCCCGAAATGGTGCGCGATTTCCAATGCGTGATCGGCAACGAAGCCAAAGCGCAGATGCAGGAAGCCATCGGACGCCAACCCGATGTTGCCGTCGCCTGCGTCGGCGGCGGCTCCAACGCCATCGGGCTGTTCCACCCCTATATCGCCGAAACGCAAACCCGCCTGGTCGGCGTGGAAGCGGGCGGCTTGGGCGTCGATACCAAAAACCATGCCGCGCCGATTACCAGCCGCGCCCCCATCGGCGTGCTGCACGGCTTTCGCAGCTATTTGATGCAGGACGACAACGGGCAAATCCTCGGCACCCACTCTGTTTCCGCAGGCTTAGACTACCCCGGCATCGGCCCCGAACACAGCCATCTGCACGACATCAAACGCGTGGAATACACCGCCGCCAACGACGATGCCGCCCTTGAAGCCTTTGATCTGCTCTGCCGATACGAAGGCATCATCCCCGCACTGGAAAGCTCGCACGCGCTGGCCTGGGCGGTGGAAAACGCGCCGAAAATGGGCAAAGACCAAGTGATTCTGGTCAATCTCTCGGGACGCGGCGACAAGGACATCAACACCGTGGCCAAACTGAAAGGGATTGAGCTTTAATCTCGCGCAAAAAGGCAGTCTGAAACGTATAAACCGCGTTTCAGGCTGCCTCAACATTAAGGAGCACCATACGATGACAACATGGCACACCACCTACCGCGACAACCACCTGCTCTTAAAACGCGTGCATATCGGTTGGGCAATTTTTTACACGCTGTTTCTGCTGCTTACGCTGTTGCTGATGCAAAAAAACGCCGGCAATGCTCCCGCGCAATTTGTGATCATGGTTTTTTTCGCGTTTCCCATTTGCCTGCACGCGCTGCTGGCTTACGGTGCGGCGCAAAAATACGAATGGTCGCGCAAGGTTTCTGAGATTGTGTTTGCCATTATGCTGCTGGGCTTTCCCATCGGCACATGGCTGGCGCTTTACTTTTTCCTTCCCAAAACGCGATGGCAGATTCCCGATCAAACCAAGGCAGCCTGAAAGTTTGAAAGCAGCACAAAAAGGCAGCCTGAAAACCGAAAAACCGCTTTTCAGGCTGCCTCTGGTTTGATACGCAGCGGTTTAGTTGGTGCGTTTGCCGCCGATGCCGATACTGTGGGAAGTGTTCTGGTTAAGATCCCGTATGTTCACACGGCCGGCAACTTCATCGGCTTTGGGGCCGAAAAGATTCAGATGATATTCGCCGCGGTTGTTGCCGTTTATCTTGGCATCGCCCGAAAGGCCGTAATAATTGCTGGAACGTTTGGTCAGATCAGCCTGAGCCAACTCGATGGTTTGCTTGTGAAACTCACCTTTCAAGCCGGTAATCGTGCCCGAGCCGGTATTGTTGCCAAAATTGATGTTGTAGTTCAAACGACCTTGGTTATCCTGACCGGCAAAAGCAATGCCCTGGTAATTGACAATGCCGCTTTTCGGCTTCTCGGCTTCTTTGGTAAAGCGGCCTTGCACGGACTCAACCGTGGAATAAGGGTTAAAGTTTTTGATTTCCTCCCCAGTAGTGCCATCAAAACGTTTTTGGATACGTTTGCCAACCACTGCGGAATAGCTCAGTTTGTAAATATCCAACTCGCCGCTTTCCACTTTCTGCTTATTGGCATTGAGCAATTCAAAACCTAAAGAAGTAATTTTGTTTTGCTTTTTGTGGCTGATATCGAATTTGTCGTTTGCGTTATAAGACTTGGTTCCGCCTTTTTCCGCATCATGGATCCTGATGGTTTCATCCTTCTTAATAATGGCATTGCCATTATCGCCGCCCAAATTCAACGTGGCATAACCGCCCGGTTTCGGATCAAACGGGCTAAGCAAAGCACCGCCCAAACCTCTGCCCGCGCTGCCGCAGGCACTCAGAACCAAAGCAACAGCAATCATGCCGAGCGTGTGACTGGTTTTCATCGAAAACTCCTTTCAATAAACGACGGATAACGCATTACAGTATAACGAGCGCATGATATTTTTTTCATGACCCAGGTCAAAAAAATTCATACAGCAAGCGCAAACTTATTACCAAAAAGAATTTTTCATCTGCGTTTGGGTTATAAAGTGCCAAACCGGCTATTTCTGACGGCGCATAAGGTAAATTTACGTTAAGCCCCGTTTTCAGGCTGCCTGAAAACGGGGCTTATCTGCCAACACGCTTTTAACTATCACGAAGCGCTTGCGGCAAATTCCGCCATCTTGCGCTGCAGCTCACGCAAGGCCAGCGCGCGGTGGCTGATTTCGTTTTTGCGCTCTGCCGCCAATTCCGCTGCCGTGCAGCCGTATTGCGGCAGGTAAAAATGCGGGTCGTAACCAAATCCGCCCGCACCCGCCGGCTGCTGCTGCCACACGCCGTGCCACAAACCCTCGGCAATCAGCGGCTGAGCGTCATCGGCATGGCGCACCAGCACCAGCAGGCAGACGTAATAACAGCGCCTATCGTCCTGCCCCGCCATTTCGGCCGACAATTTGGCATTATTGGCCGCATCGGATTTCGCCTCGCCCGCATAACGCGCCGAGCGCACCCCGGGCGCCCCGCCCAAAGCCGGCAGACAGATGCCGCTGTCGTCCGCCAGCGCCGGCAGGCCGCTGATGCGCGCCGCATGCCTCGCCTTTGCCAGCGCGTTTTCGACAAAAGTGCCGTAAGGCTCGGGGCAATCCGGCACCGCAAACTGCGACTGCGGCAGCACTTCGATGCCCTGTCCGGCAAACAAAGCGGAAAACTCACGCAGCTTGCCCGCGTTGTTACTGGACAAAACGATTTTGGAAAACATGGTCTCTCTCTTTCAATCTGACTTTCAGGCAGCCTGAAAACCGTTTTCAGGCTGCTTTGGTGTCGATTTGCCCAATACGGAAAACGCGCATTGTAGCGTGCCGGCCCAGCGCCCCAAAGCGCTGCCGCCACAAAAAGCGCCCGACGGTTGGCAAAGCCGCCGCCCTTCCGTATAATCCGCCGCTTTTCACAGCGGACGTGGCGAAATTGGTAGACGCACCAGATTTAGGTTCTGGCGCCGAGAGGTGTGAGAGTTCGAGTCTCTCCGTCCGCACCA
>NZ_JAKOOW010000038.1 GCF_022288825.1 Kingella pumchi
ATTTTTCACCCCGTCGGGCAAAAATACCAAAACTCAAATCAAGCCGTTTGGATACCATTTTCGGTGGTATCGTTTTTGACAAAGTAATCACGCATCCGGGCATTCAATATCGTCAGCAGTTTGCGCATACATGCCGTAACGGCAACCTTATACGGCTTACCCTTGGACAGCAGGCGCTGATAGAAATCCCGAATAAGCGGTTCAAAACGTGTC
>NZ_JAKOOW010000039.1 GCF_022288825.1 Kingella pumchi
CACGGAGCCGGAAGGGCGTCAAGGGGGAAGCTTTGTAAAGATTTGGGGCGCTTTTTCCCAAATCTTTATGAACACCCCCTTGATGCCCTGCAGGCGACCCCACACTCTGCCGCAAGGGCAGGTGGTAAGGCGCGCGCTTTTCGCGCCGTCCCCCTGCCCCCGCGGCGTCGCAAGTGAGACTGGGGGGCGCGGGGGGTTAGTCCCCCGCAAAGGTTTCCGCTTC
>NZ_JAKOOW010000004.1:0-277 GCF_022288825.1 Kingella pumchi
CAAAGGCAAAGAGCAGATGACAAACTACGGCAACAGACAACTGCGCGGCGCCCTTTTTATGCCCGCAATGGTCGCCTACCGTAACGGCTATTTCCCAGAGCTGATAAAACGGTTAACCAAGAAGAAAAAGCCCAAGAAAGTGATCATTGGCGCCATCATGCGCAAGCTGGCTATCATCGCCTACTACGTCCACACAACCGGCAAGCCCTACGAGCCGCACCGCTATCGGCCGCAAAGCTAGCGGCCGCAGCAAAAAGAAAACGGCAGAAAACTGCCG
>NZ_JAKOOW010000004.1:359-443 GCF_022288825.1 Kingella pumchi
ACAAAATGCAACAAAACATACTCAATAAAAACATTAAGATAAAATTTATTGTGTAAAATTGGGTTTACATCTAAGGTAGCATCT
>NZ_JAKOOW010000004.1:594-5545 GCF_022288825.1 Kingella pumchi
TATTTTCAGGCTGCCTTGCGCTATAATCGCGCGGTTTTTGCGGCGGTTTGAACGTTTTGCAAACCGCCGTTTTCCCGTCCGCCGCCGTTTTCAGGCTGCTTTTTTCTGCCAAGGCAGTCTGAAAGCCCGGCCGGACTGTTTTCCACCGGACGGCTTCCGGCCGTCCACCGATACTAAGGAACGATTATGTGCGGTATCGTCGGCGCCCTGCGCGCCCATCACAATGTCGTCGATTTTCTTACCGACGGCCTCAAACGCCTCGAATACCGGGGTTACGATTCATCCGGCATCGCTGTCAACGACGGCGGCAAAATCCGGCGCGTGCGCCGCGTCGGCCGCGTGCAGCAGATGGAAAACGCGGCGCGCGAAAAGGGCGTCTGCGGCCATATCGGCATCGGCCACACCCGCTGGGCGACCCACGGCGGCGTAACCGAGCCGAACGCCCATCCGCATATTTCCGGCGGCCGCATCGCTGTGGTGCACAACGGCATTATCGAAAACTTCGAAACCGAGCGCGAGCGTCTGCAGGGTTTGGGCTATGCTTTTGAATCGCAAACCGATACCGAAGTCATCGCCCACAGCGTCAATCACGAATACGCGCAAAACGGCGGCAGTCTGTTCGACGCCGTTCAGGCCGCCTGCCGCCGCCTGCACGGGGCGTATGCGATTGCGGTGATGGCGCAGGACAACGAGCGCGAAATGGTGGTCGCCCGCATGGGCTGCCCGCTTTTGGTGGCCTTCGGCGACGAAGAAACTTTTATCGCTTCGGACGTGTCGGCGGTTATCGCCTTCACCCGCCGCATCACTTATCTGGAAGACGGCGACATCGCGCTCTTGAGCACGCGCGGCATCGAAAAGCTGTGCGACAAAAACGGCGCGCCGGCCACCCGCAGCGTCAAAACCTCCGAGCTGTCGCTGGCCTCGCTGGAACTGGGGCCCTACAGCCACTTTATGCAGAAGGAAATCCACGAGCAGCCGCGCGCGATTGCCGACACCGCCGAAATCTTTTTGGACGGCGGCTTCGAGCCGGAAAACTTCGGCGCCGCCGCCCGCGATGTTTTCCAAAAGATTTCCGGCATCAAGATTCTGGCCTGCGGCACTTCCTACTACGCCGCACTCACCGGCAAATACTGGCTCGAATCGGTCGCCCGCATCCGTGCCGATGTGGAAATCGCCAGCGAATACCGCTACCGCGACGCCATTGCCGATCCCGACGAACTCGTCATCACCATTTCCCAGTCCGGCGAAACGCTGGACACCATGGAAGCGCTCAAATACGCCCAAACGCTCGGCCACAAGCACAGCCTGTCGGTGTGCAACGTGATGGAATCCGCCCTGCCCCGCGCCAGCGAACTGGCGCTCTACACCCGCGCCGGCGCTGAAATCGGCGTGGCTTCCACCAAAGCCTTCACCACCCAGCTGGTGGTGCTGTTCGGCCTGGCGGTAACGCTCGGCCGCCTGCGCGGCACCGTTTCCGCCGCACAAGCCGCCGCCTACGCCGACGAATTGCGCCAACTGCCCGGCAGCGTGCAGCACGCGCTTAATCTTGAGCCGCAGATTGCCGCCTGGGCGCAGAAGTTCGCCAAAAAAACCAGCGCCCTGTTTTTGGGACGCGGCATCCACTACCCCATCGCCCTCGAAGGCGCGCTCAAACTCAAAGAAATCACCTACATCCACGCCGAAGCCTATCCGGCGGGCGAACTGAAACACGGCCCACTGGCGCTGGTGGACGAAAACATGCCGGTGGTCGTGATCGCCCCCAACGACAGCCTGCTGGACAAAGTCAAAGCCAATATGCAGGAAGTGGGCGCGCGCGGCGGCGAGCTGTTTGTGTTTGCCGATCTGGACAGCAACTTCCACGCCACCGACGGCGTGCACGTGATCCGCACCCCGCGCCACGCCGGCGTGCTCTCGCCCATCGTCCACACCATCCCCGTGCAGCTTCTGGCCTACCACGCCGCCCTCGCCCGCGGCACCGACGTCGACAAACCGCGCAACCTGGCCAAATCGGTAACGGTGGAATAAACCCCGCCGAACCGGCACGCAGCAACAGGCAGCCTGAAAGCGCCACAAAAAACCGAAACCAACCCAGCCGACGTCATTCCCGCCTGAGCAGAAATGACGTCGTTCAGATAAAGTTTTGGGTTTTGCAAAGGTTTCAGGCTGCCTCGCGATTCAAACAAAAAGCAGCCTGAAAACCGCAAGCACGGTTTTCAGGCTGCTTTTATTTGGGCGGCCGCCCGAATTATGCCCGGGCGCCAAAAGCGCTCTGCCGCGCTTGGGTGAAATCACGGGTGCGGCGGCACAGTGTTTGGGCGGCTACGGCGGCATCGTTTTCGGCAATGCCCAATCCGCACAGGTTACGGGGCAGGAAGGCGGGGACGGCTGCATCACCGGCATCGGCCTGTGCCGCTTGTCCGGCACCGTCGTACCAGGTGGCGCTGCCGATGTCGTAGGCCAGTATGCGCTTTGCGCCGCAGAATACCGCTACGCGGGCACTGGCGGGGACGGTTTGCAAACGGAAGCTGTAGTCGGAAATGGAAAACTGCATGGGGAAACTCCTGATTTAGCGATTAAACAATGGGGCTGCAAGTCGGAATAAATCGCCCCGGGTCGGGTAACAAGGCATAAAAAAGCCCGCACTTCGTGTGCGGGTGTCGTGAATTGCCGTTACCGGCCGCATCGCGCCGTACTGCTTTGGCGCATCCACCTTACCTTGCGGCAGGTTGGCATGGATTTCACAAACCCAACTCGAAATGCGGGACGGATTGTGGCCGACGGCGGTGGACGTGTCAAGCGACAAAGCAGCCTGAAAGTGGGAAACCGGGCTTTCAGGCTGCTTTGCCGTCTGCCGCATCAGCCCGGCAGCAGCGCATCCAGCGCACAGGCTACCGCCTGCTGCGTATAGGCGTGCGCTGTCGGTTGCACTGAGCCGCGCGGGCCGCCGACGTTGAGCACGCACACGGCGTGGCGGCTCACGAAACGGGCGATACGCCCGCCCGCGCGTTCGGCGGCCAGCTCTTCGGCGTCGATCAGCAAAAACGGTTTTTGCTGTTTCAGGCAGCCTGAAACCGCCGTTTCCGTTTTTCAGGCTGCCCAGGCACTCAATCATACCGCTTTCCGAAAAACCATTTTATAATCAGCCCGTCACATACCGGCAGACAACGAAAGGACAGACCATGGCCTCCCTGAACCGCCCCGCTTCTCCCCTTGCGCCGCTCCAAGAAAAACCGTCCGACCCCGGCCGCCTGCTGCCTGCGCATCTGGCAGAAGCCGGAACGGTGCATCTGCTGTTGCAGGCCGTTGTTAGCCTGCTGCTGCTGGCTTTGGCGCTACTGATCGCGTTTTTGTTCGGCTCGAATTTATGGTCCGGCGCACCTGAAAAGCATTCGGATTCGGCAGCCGTACTGGTTTCGGGCCTGCCCTTGCTGGTGCTGTTTGCCGCCTACGGCATCGTCAGCCTGCACAATGTATGGCGGCGCTGGCGCAACCGCAGGCAGCGGCTGAACGGAGCGGTTTTTGCAGGCAGGCGCGCCGCGCCGCAGGGCAGCGCCGAAATCTGCCTGTTTTCACCGCTGCATGCTTTGGCGCGGATGGCGGCACAGGCGGCATGCTGCGCCGCAGCCTTTCTGTTGTTGCTTAACGATCCGGACAAGGGCGAATGGCTCTATGGACTGCTGTTTCTGCTTTTCCTGATCCAAGTGCAAAATCCGTCCGAACGCAGCCGTTCCCTGCTGCGAACGCTGTTCGGCGTGCCGCAAAAAACCGTCTACCGCGCCGACACCGACCGTTTCATCTTCTACGGCTATACCCTGCGCGGCGGTTGGCAGGTGCTGGCCGAATACCCCGCTTCGGATTTCATCGGCATTTACTGCCAGCCTGAACAGAACGCGCCGGCAAACGGCAACAGTATCACCCTGTGGCTGGCCGGACGCGAAGGCGGGCGCGACGTATCCGCAGGCAGCCCGCAGCGCTGGTTTTCCGACAACACGGCCGCCGCCGAAAACGCCCTCGAAGCCCTCTGCAGCGCCAGCGGCCTGCCGCCTTTGGCCGTACCGCCGAAAACGGATGCCGCCACCAAAGCACAGGCAGCCTGAAAACCGTATCGGGCAGCTTTCAGGCTGCCTTTTGGATTCCTGCTCCAATGGCGGGTTCGGACAAGTAGCGCCGCCATTCCGTTTGCCGTCCGGCAAAACACAAACAGGCAGCCTGAAAAACGGAAAACCTGCTTTCAGGCTGCTTTTTAGGCTGATTAAAGCAGCCTGAAAACCGAACCCCAAGCCGCAGCCGCGCCCGATACCCCCGCCGCCGCCGTGCTGCGCGGCCTGCTGCCCGCCGCCAAACCGTCCAAGCCCGCCAAAACCGCGTCGCCGCAAACCGTCTTCCACGACACCGCCCTCAAACTCGCCGTGATTGACGAACTGATGTACCGCCGCGACGCCCTCGCGCCCCGCCTCGACTTCGACCGTTTCGCCGCAGACTGCGAAACGCGCGTTATCAGCCGCGGCACCGACGGCTACGCCCCCGTGCCCGAAATTCTCGATTATTTTATGCAGCTCGACATCCCGCCCGAGATGCTCGCCACGGTTGAAGAACTCGACATCGAAGACGGCTTTTCCCCGCTCTACGCCGAACTGTGGCCGTATTACGACCCCGGCTGCGACCAAATGATTGCCGTCACCCACGCCGCCATCGCAGACCTTGAGCACCTGCCCAAACTCAAACGCATCATCGGCCTCGAAAGCCTCAACCCGCCCACCGGATTGCTAACCGAGCTGGAAAAGCGCGGCATCGAAGTGCTGACGCAGGAAGAGCGAGACGAAAAGGCATCCGGCCTTTAACGCGCAAAAGCAGCCTGAAAAAAAACCGCGAATGCGGTTTTTTTTCAGGCTGCCCTTTTCAGGCTGCCCTTTTCAGGCTGCCCTTTTCAGGCTGCCCTTTTCAGGCTGCC
>NZ_JAKOOW010000040.1 GCF_022288825.1 Kingella pumchi
AAAGCGTAATCCCCCTTGACCCACAGCCCCACTTTTGCCATGATGCCGCCGTCCGCCGCAAGGCGGTTTTTCCCCGCATACCACTTTGGAGTGAACACTATGAAAACCAAACAGATTTACACCGCAGCAGCCTTCGCCCTGATGGCCTTCGGTTTCAGCGCCAACGCTTCGGCTGCCGGCGGCACAGTTTCCTACAGCTGCCAAGGCGGCAAAAACGTCAGCGTCAG
>NZ_JAKOOW010000041.1 GCF_022288825.1 Kingella pumchi
GCTGGGGTGATGTGCAGTTTCTCGATATAGCCTTCCTCATCGGTACGGGTATGTTGTTTGTAACCGAGTTTGTAGAGGCCGTTTTTCTTTGTCCAGCGGGCATCTTTATCTTTGCTCGGTGTGGTTTGGCCGCTGACTTGTCCTTCTTCATCGACTTCTATGGCTTGACGCTGTTTGCTGCCGGCGGTCTGAATAATGGTGGCGTCAATGACGGCGGCGGATGCTTTCTCTA
>NZ_JAKOOW010000042.1 GCF_022288825.1 Kingella pumchi
CTTTCTGCCGGCATGTAGGCGGCGTCGATGGTTTTTTTGGAGATGTCTAATCCGACGGATGTTCTCATGTGATTACCCTTACTATGCAGGTTCGCGGTTTGCCGCGTCCTTTGATGCTACTCAATTTCACAAACAGAAAGAGAGCGGCCGCCTAATCTGATAGACGGGCTATAGTGCCCCGGCTGCTTACAGGCTGGCTGCTCTTTGCTGCGGTTAGCTAGGCCGCAGCGGTGGGGATTGTAACA
>NZ_JAKOOW010000043.1 GCF_022288825.1 Kingella pumchi
ACCCAAACAAAAAGGTTGCAGTCCAACGTTTTTACGGGTAAACCCCAGAGCGTCAACTCAAAAACATCGGAACTGCAACCATGTACAGCATAAGCCGCTTTCAGCAAATCATCAAGCCCGTTATGAACGGACGCTTCGCCCGCCATGTCCGCACACACCAGGCCGACAAACACAGTAAAGGCTTCGGCTGCCAAAACCTGTTGGTTTGCATGCTTTACGCCCGGCTTGGCCGCTGCGCCAGCCTGCG
>NZ_JAKOOW010000044.1 GCF_022288825.1 Kingella pumchi
CCCCAAATGCCGCCGTCAATCTTGGCGGCACGGCTGAGAATGCGGGTGTAGTCGGCACCGCGCCCGTCAAGACCCTGAGCGCCGATTTCGATGCGGCCGCTGCCGATGTCCAAACCGTCGAAACGGCCGTCTGCCAGGATGGGACGGCCGGTGGTGAGGGTGGCGCCGCTGCTGTTGATAAAGCCGCCGCCGTCGACGCGGATGCCGGCGGGGTTGGCCATCACCACTTCGGCGCGGCGGCCGGCGATTTCGATGTAGCC
>NZ_JAKOOW010000045.1 GCF_022288825.1 Kingella pumchi
TGCCCCCGCGGCGTCGCAAGTGAGACTGGGGGGCGCGGGGGGTTAGTCCCCCGCAAAGGTTTCCGCTTCAGTATCGGAAAACAAAAACTGCAAAAGGTGCAGCTTCAGGTGGCGCAGCCGCCCAAAACATCACACCTTTTGCAGTAGGCGTTTCCGCTTCAGCCCCGTTTCAGATTACCCGCCGCCGGTGGTGATGTTACAATCCCCACCGCTGCGGCCTAGCTAACCGCAGCAAAGAGCAGCCAGCCTGTAAGCAGCCGGGG
>NZ_JAKOOW010000046.1 GCF_022288825.1 Kingella pumchi
TGCCCCCGCGGCGTCGCAAGTGAGACTGGGGGGCGCGGGGGGTTAGTCCCCCGCAAAGGTTTCCGCTTCGGTATCGGAAAACAAAAACTGCAAAAGGTGCAGCTTCAGGCGGCGCCGCCGCCCAAAACATCACACCTTTTGCAGTAGGCGTTTCCGCTTCAGTTCCGTTTCAGATTACCCGCCGCCGGTGGTGCTGTTACAATCCCCACCGCTGCGGCCTAGCTAACCGCAGCAAAGAGCAGCCAGCCTGTAAGCAGCCGGGG
>NZ_JAKOOW010000047.1 GCF_022288825.1 Kingella pumchi
GTTTGCCGGCGAATTTTGTTACTACTTTTTCTTGAAAGACGTGCCGAGCTTGGACACGGACGAAAGTGCTAGGGCAAACGACGTTGCGCCGAATATCCAGTTCAGGGCTTCGCCGCCGCCGGCGATGTAGAAAATCTGTATGGCTGCGGCATCTGCCCCGCCCATGCTGGATTTGATGTGATTTAGAAACATCTGCTGCAGATGATCGAAGCCGACATAGGTAATGGCGGACACGCCAAGGGCTACGATTATTTGGCCTATCAGGGTTACGAGCAATTG
>NZ_JAKOOW010000048.1 GCF_022288825.1 Kingella pumchi
GTAATTATTATGTATCTTGTACATACAGAAGAATTTGATGATTTTGAAAGTGCTTCAGAATTTCGTGAGCAATGGAAGGAAGCTATTTGGGCATTGGAGTATGGTGATTCAAATATATATTATATTAATGATGATAATGATAGATTTTTTGTGGATGAAGAGACAGGTGAAATAGGTGAAAAGCCCCTTATTCCTCTTGATCCTTATACTTGGGTTTCAGAATCTTTTTTTGATTTAAGTGGAGAATATAGAGAAGAAGACTATGAAGATTGTTATGAGGG
>NZ_JAKOOW010000049.1 GCF_022288825.1 Kingella pumchi
AAATAGGCTGCCCGGGCGTAGCGGAATTTACGGTGCAGCGTCCCGAAGCTCTGTTCGACCACATAACGGGTCTTCGACAAATAGCGGTTACGTTTGGTTTGGTCTTCCGTCAGCGGACGGTTGCGGTGGGCTTTGCGCATAATGCCGTCCAACAACCGATACTCTTTCAGATGGTGCCGGTTTTCCTTACTGTCGTAGCCTTTGTCGGCATAGACGGTCGTGCCTTCGGCTATACCTTCCAGCAAAGGCGACAGGTGGTTGCACTCATGGGTATTGGCTGGGGTGATGTGCAGTTTCTCGATA
>NZ_JAKOOW010000005.1:0-451 GCF_022288825.1 Kingella pumchi
TACTACGGTACCGCGGCCGGAGATGGAGAATACGTCTTCGATCGGCAGCAGGAAGGGTTTGTCTACGGCACGCTCAGGAGTGGGGATGTAGCTGTCCAGAGCTGCAGCCAATTCAAAGATTTTCTCTTTGTAGGCGGCATCGCCTTCCAGGGCTTTCAGTGCGGAACCTTGGATGATCGGGATGTCGTCGCCGGGGAATTCGTAGCTGGAGAGCAGGTCGCGGATTTCCATTTCAACCAGCTCGAGCAGCTCAGCGTCGTCAACCATGTCGCATTTGTTCATGAAGACGATGATGTAGGGTACGCCTACCTGACGAGCCAGCAGGATGTGTTCGCGGGTTTGCGGCATGGGGCCGTCGGCAGCGGAACATACCAAAATCGCGCCGTCCATCTGGGCGGCACCGGTAATCATGTTTTTCACGTAGTCGGCGTGTCCGGGGCAGTCTACGTGG
>NZ_JAKOOW010000005.1:565-650 GCF_022288825.1 Kingella pumchi
GTATTCTACGTGGGAGGTGTTAATGGTAATGCCGCGGGCTTTTTCTTCCGGGGCGTTGTCGATTTGGTCGTAGCCTTTGGCCTGA